>JAAWSO010000002.1 GCA_022801595.1 Clostridiales bacterium
TTTTTTCTTGTAAAAAGTTTTCAGACTTTCAAAAATACGCTTCTTAGGCTAGGGGTTTCGTTCGTTGCGACGAACGAGTCAGGGCTTCGCCCCAACACCCCACCACCTTTGAAAAGGTGGACGAAACTTTTGCGTTTGCTTTCTTCCATCGTCGGGAGCAGAGAAAGGTGATGGAGCGCCGCATCGAGTGAAAAAAATTCACCAGGCAAAGCGCGGAAACGTTCCATTTTAAATAAGGCTTGACCTGCGGGGAGATTTGTGGTAGAATAAGCCTACCTCGATTTAAGGGGTTATTTTTTTGTGCCCTTTTCTTTACGAGGGAGGCCGAAGGCTGCCAAATCAGCCTAATATTTTTCCGGGATACGGGAGGTGCCGTCATGAGAGTGAAAATTACTTTAGCTTGCACAGAGTGCAAACAACGCAACTACAACACAATGAAAAACAAGAAGAATGATCCAGACAGGCTTGAAATGAACAAGTACTGTAGATTCTGCAAGAAACACACCCTTCACAAAGAGACCAAATAAGGTCGGAGGAAGACAAATGGCTGAAAAAATGACTGACAAAAAACCCAATTTTTTCGTCAGGGCGGGCAAACGAATCGCTCAGTTTTTCCGCGAAGGCAAGATCGAAATTAAAAAAATCGTCTGGCCAAAGCCGAAAGCCGTGTTCAAAAACATGGGCGTTGTTCTCGCAACCATCGTCATCATCGGAGCCTTTGTTTTTGGCCTCGACACAGGACTGATGAATTTGCTTGGATTATTCATGAATATTGCCCATTAGGCAAGGCGGAGGAATGACTATGCCTGAAGAAGCAAGGTGGTATGTGGTTCATACCTATTCCGGGTATGAAAACAAGGTGGCCTCAAATCTTGAAAAAACCGTGGAAAATCGCCAGCTCCAGGACTTGATCCAGGAGATCCGGGTGCCCACTGAGCTTGTCACCGAAATTAAGGATAACAAGCGCAAAGAAGTGGAACGCAAGATTTTTCCAGGATATGTGCTGATCAAAATGGTTTTGACCGACGAATCCTGGTATGTTGTCCGCAACATCCGCGGCTGTACCGGCTTTGTAGGCCCTTCATCCAAGCCCATTCCGCTGACCGATGAAGAGATTGCCAAGCTTGGTGTGGAGAAAAAGGAAATTGAGGTTTCCTACGGCGTCGGCGACTCCGTCAACATCATCGACGGCCCTCTGGAGGGCTTTGTCGGCACCGTTGAGGAAGTCGATGCGGAGAAAAACCGCGTCCGGGTCATGGTTTCCATGTTTGGACGCGAAACCCCGGTGGAGCTTGAACTCGATCAAGCCGAATCGGTGCTTTAATCAAATGAATCACGTTGGTAATTAGCGGGATTCCCGCTCAATTATTGAGGGGCGCGCAAGCCCCCTGTGGGAGGAGCCAAAAATGAAGCCGGCTCCGCCATCAACCACAAATTTTGGAGGTGCACACAAATGGCTCAAAAGGTTACGGGCTTAATTAAGCTCCAAATCCCTGCCGGTAAAGCAACGCCGGCGCCACCGGTTGGTCCTGCTCTGGGTCAGCACGGCGTTAATATCATGTCCTTTACCAAGGAATTCAACGAGCGCACAAAGAATGACGCAGGTCTGATTATTCCGGTTATCATTACTGTTTACGCAGACCGTTCCTTTACTTTTGTCACAAAGACTCCGCCTGCAGCCGTTCTGATTAAGAAGGCTTGCAACTTGGACAAGGCTTCCGGCGAACCGAATAAGAATAAGGTGGCCAAGCTGACCAAGGAGCAGGTGAAGAAGATTGCCGAGACAAAAATGCCTGACCTGAACGCAGCAACCCTGGAAGCCGCCATGAGCATGGTGGCCGGCACTGCACGCAGCATGGGTGTTACAGTAGAAGAATAATCACCCGGGTGGGAGGAACACCAAATCCGATTTTACCACTCAATAGGGAGGAAATACCAATGAAACACGGTAAAAAATACGTTGACAGCGCAAAGCTGATCGACCGTACAAAACTTTATGACGCAGATGAGGCTTTGGCGCTCTGCGTAAAAACCAGCACCGCAAAGTTTGACGAAACCGTAGAGGTTCACGTAAAGCTGGGTGTTGACAGCCGTCATGCGGATCAACAGGTTCGCGGCGCAATCGTACTGCCAAACGGTACCGGTAAAACCGTCCGCGTGGTTGCCATCTGTAAGGGCGACAACGTAAAGGCGGCGGAAGCAGCCGGCGCAGATCATGTTGGCGCAGAGGAATTGGTTCAAAAGATCCAATCCGAAGGCTGGGTAGATTTCGACGTGCTCATCACCACCCCAGATATGATGGGTCTGGTTGGCCGTCTGGGTAAGGTACTTGGTCCCCGCGGCCTCATGCCAAACCCCAAAGCCGGCACCGTTGCCATGGATATCGGCAAAGCGATTACCGATGCAAAGGCTGGTAAGATCGAGTACCGTCTCGATAAGACCAACATTATCCACTGCGCAATCGGCAAGGCTTCCTTCGGCGCTGAGAAGCTCCAAGTGAATTTTGACGCGCTCTTGGGCGCCATCATCAAGGCAAAGCCAGCCGCTGCCAAGGGTCAATACATCAAGTCCTGCGTAGTTGCTACTACCATGGGTCCTGGTGTTCGCATGAACCCAAACAAAGTGGGCGGTCAGGAATAATTTCCCAAGCCTCTTGACAACCGATTTTGATTGTTGTAAAATAAAAAATAGCTGTACTTGATCCAAAGACAGCAGGCGCATTTGCATAATGGGCAGGGATTTATTTCCTGTCCGCCTGCCGAGGAGAAGCGACTGTATAAAAAACTGGAATGTTATGTTCTGTATTTTTATATAAGAGCCTTTTCCTACGGTGTGTAGGGGAAGGCTCTTCTCCTTTTCATGCGCACCATACTCATGTTATGGAGGTGAATCAATTTTGCCAAGCGAGAAAATTCTGGAACAAAAAAAGCAAGCGGTTGCTGAGCTGAGCGCAAACCTGAAAGAGGCTTGTGTTGGCGTAATCGTAAACTACAGCGGTATCACCGTAGCCGATGACACAAAGCTTCGTAAGGAGCTGCGTGAGGCTGGCAATACCTATGTGGTGGTCAAGAACACCCTGTTGGGCCGTGCTTTGAAAGACGCTGAGATTGACGGTTTGGATTCCGTACTGGAAGGCACTACCGCTATCGCTTACAGCAACGACGATTATGTTTCCGCTGCGAAAATCCTGTCTGCATACGCAGAGAAAAGCAAGACCTTCGAAGTGAAGGCTGGCTTTGTAGACGGCGGCGCACTGGATGCAGCCGGCGTGAAAGAACTGGCAAACCTGCCTTCCAAGGAAGTGCTGGTTGCCAAAGCATTGGGCGGCTTGAACGCTCCAATCTCCGGCTTCGTGACCGTGCTGAACGGCACCATCAAAGGCCTTGTTGTTGCATTGAACGCAATCGCAGAACAAAAGGGTGCATAAGAATTGCCCCACACTTTTATAAAATTATTACAAATTATTTGGAGGTACTATCATGTCTGAGAAAGTAACAAACCTGATTGAAGAAGTAAAAGCTCTTACCGTTCTTGAGCTGTCCGAGCTGGTTAAGGCTCTGGAAGAGGAGTTCGGCGTATCCGCTGCTGCTCCAGTTGCTGTGGCTGCTGCTGCTCCTGCTGCTGCAGGCGGCGCTGCTGCTGAGGAGAAGACTGAGTTCGACGTTATCCTCAAATCCGCTGGTGCAAACAAGATCAACGTAATCAAGGTTGTTCGTGAAGTGACCGGCTTGGGCTTGAAAGAGGCAAAAGAAGTGGTTGACGGCGCACCAAAGGCTCTGAAAGAGGGCGTTTCCAAGGATGACGCAGAGGCGATCAAGGCTAAGCTGACCGAGGCTGGCGCAGAAGTTGAAGTAAAATAAGTTTGGATTGTTTCCAACTGATTTTCATAAAAAAGAACCTGCTGGACAAGTTCCAGCAGGTTCTTTTTTTATGAAAACAATACACACAAAAACAAGATTTATTCTTCCACGAAGAACTCTGCGCCTACCCAGGTTTTCCCAGAGGCAAAAATAAGACGGTAGTGTCCAGGTTCTAGAGGAGAGCCTGGCCAGAAATCTGGCTGAAAACCCAGATGGAGATTGCCTCTTTCCGGGTCTCCACTAACAAAGGACAGAACATAGGTGTTTCCCTCATAGGGGAGCTGGGGCAGGTCAAATAGGGAGCGTGAAACGGATACGTCACCGGGTACGGATTTCCAAGTTTTTCCTACTTGGATTTGTAAATCCACTTGGTCAATGGCAGTCAGAAACGGACTTCCTCGTTCATCCAAAAGTGTCAAGGACATAGCGTCGTTTCCGCTTTGAAAGATTCCGATGTAAAGCATCCGACTTTGCTGGGACTGATCTGCTAGTTTCCAAGTGGGGGAAGGATCGGGAACCAAATCAAACTCTGCCGAGGTCCATTTCCCCCTTTCCTGGTGAACGACTCGATAGCGACCAGGATAGAGGGATTCCGGGTACCAGTTTTCCAGGGAGAGGAGATGACGGTGCTGCTTGCCGGCAGAGAAAATCCCAGCGTATTCCGCTAAAAGGTCCCGGGGAATGTTATACCAACCGTCTTCTTTGCGTACATCTAGCTCCAGGGTGTTGTCCGCAAAGGAGCTTTGCTCCGAGGTGTTATTGGAAACCAGCATGGGGATCAATCGGATTCCTGCTGGATAGGCGTCTTTTTCTAAGTCTAAAGAAAAATTTCCGATCCAGTTATCTGGATTCCGGTGGATTTTTACCGTATCGTCATTGCTGATTCCAACTGCTTCCTCCTTGGGAACCAGCCAAAATTCTCCGGCCGCCCATTTTTCGTCCTTATTTGGGGTCCAGACAACCCGGTAATGGCCGGTTGGGAAATCAAATTTGGACCACTGGATAAAGTCAATGGAAGGGTTCAAGGAATCCCGCAGTTTTCCAGAAGCACCTTGATTCGGTGGAATCTGATACCAGGCTCCATTTTGCTCAATTTCCAAGTGAATGATTTCCGAATACATCCACCCATCCTGGTTTTGTTCTTCGATGGAAAACCGGATTTCCTTGATGTCCTCCACCGGATATTTTTCGAATTGGGTTTGAACCGTCACACTCTTAAGCTGGTCAGAAGAAGAGCGGTTGCTTTGGATTAGACGATCATCTATTGGTTCGATAGAGGAAGATTGGAGCTGCGCATTTGGCTCTGCCTGGCAGCCAAACAGAACCGTACCGCTCAGCAGTCCGCAGAGAAGCAGCGCGAAAATTTTTTTCATGTTCTTTCCCCTCCTAAAACAAAGTCAAATTCTACCGAGGTTCAGCGGTCACCAGCAATTCCAGTGGGACATCGGTCAATGTCCGTATATACGACTCGATAATGTCCGGGGTGAAAATCATAGTTATAATCGCTTAAATTCCGGGAATAGGCAGAGGTACCCTGGGCCTGGTCGGATTCCAGGTAGTCTTCATAAGAATGCATGAAATCCGCGGTAGCGCTGACAAAGGCCGATTCCTCCGCTTCTTATAGTTTTTGTCCGCAGGCTCTTGAGCGACGATATCCACCATAAGATCCTCGTATTCTGCATCGAATAGGGCGGAACTGGTTAGCAGTGCAGGTATAGACAGGCATACGATTATTTTTGGAAAAACCAGAAGCCTTTTTTTCATAGAAATACCCCTTTCAACAAATACTTAGAACCGAATGGAACCTGATTATGGTATTGTCTGGAAATCGGGTTATGCTTGCGGGTTCATGACTGTGCCCAGGAAGAGGGGGAGGCCGGTTTCGTTTTCGATGATTGCAAAGAGGAAAGGGGAATCAAAGATCAATTCATGATCAATAAAAAACGCGGATTCTGTTTTTATTTCCACTAAGGTGGCCGCGCCAGCTTTCGTACCAACTTCGTCTACTTCGATGAAGGTTTTTTGCAGCACTTGGGAAAGATAGAGCGGCGTACTGGAAATTTTACTGAAATCAGCCGTTTTTAGGGAAAAGGCGTCGGATAGCCCCATATTTTTTAATGGTTCCTTGAGCAGGACTGAGGAATCGTAGCGGAATTTTGGAAGCCAGAAGGAAGCCGATTCTGTGGATTCCTGCTGAATGAGAGAAAGAAACTGCTCCCCGGTTAGGGAATCCAGGTAATCATCCAAGGAGACACCATTTTTTGGCCGAATCGCCACAAAGCTGTATTTGCTGTCGGCATACTGTTTTTTGATGCCCTCCGCCTTGTCATCGGCAAAATAGGGGCTGTGTTCCTCATACATAAAGTCCGTGGAAACCGTTTGGCTGTCTGCTGTGTGGAACTCCTTTTTATGGGTTGCGTAGGAAGGAAAAGGGGTTTGCCAGTTCATTTCAAAATACAAGGTATTGATCAGATACATCATGGTATCGGGAGAAATTTCCTCCACCATTTCCTCAATTTTTCCATTGGTGTTGTCCTGCACCCATTGGTTGATCTTGTCTATGGTGGATGGTTGGTTAAAATCTAGTTGATAAGCGTCCGCGCCGAAATAATCGGCATTGGTTTGCAGGAAATCCCGGTTGACCGTAAAGCCGTCCTTGCGAAACCAGATGGAGCCAGCCAAGTTAAGAATCGCACCTTCCTGGTCAGTAGATAGGCGGTTGATCCATTGATAATAGGATTGATTCAGGGCTTGTTGGGTCAAGCCATCACCCAAAAGGGTTAAAAATTGCTGTTGAGTGCTGCCGCCGCTGCCGTTGGAGGTCATACCCAAAGCAAGGGCGGCCGAAGCTGGAGAGAGCAGGAAATTCTGGGAAGAATCCCGGCTCTGACGGAACAGCTCCAAAGAAAAATCAGCCGTTGCCACGACAAACGGAGGGGGGACGGAAGAAGAGGTATCCAGTTCGTTGGAAGCCATAGCAGGTTGGCTTTCTTCCCCTCTGACAGCTTGAGTTCCCCTACGGTTTTCTTGCCCTTGTGGAGAGCTGTCTGGAAGATTGACTGGGTTTTCCGTGGAATCGGGTTGTGCCCGGGGAGGGTTGGGGGTAATGTTTTCCATCAGATTGTCCATGACCAGAAGATTGGAAGAATTAGGCTGCTGGTAGGCGATGGGAATCGCCACTGCGCAGACCAAGGCCGCCGCAATGGCTGGGAATGCTACCGTCGCCCACCAGTGTTTTTTCTTTGCTGGGGACGGCTGAGGAGAGGACTTTACTTGCTCTCGCACCTGTTGTTTTTGCTCTGGGGTCAAGTCTATCTGTTCTAGGTTATGGTCTACAATTTCTTTAAAATGTTTGATTTTTCTCATAGGGTATCCCCCTCTAGTTCCAGTTTTAACATTTCCCGTGCCCGTTTCAGCCGCACAGAAACGGTGTTGGGACGCTGCTTCAGGATGCTGGCGATTTCCTTCACCGGCAGATCCTGATAATACCGCATCAGGATCACTTCCCGGTATTCTTGAGGAAGCTGATAGACCATGTTCAGCAATTCCACAGAATCTGGGTCGGTGTAGGAATGATGTTCTTGCTGGGAAGACAGCGTGGCCACTTGATCGCTGGGGACTTCCCGGTAAGACGGCTTTCTCATATAATCTTTACAAATATTGATGGCGATGGAAGTCATCCAGGTTTTTTCGCTGCTTTTTCCCTGGAAGGTATGGTATTTCTGATATGCCCGATACAGGGCGTCCTGTACGGCTTCCTGCGCCAGTTGTTCATCTTTGAGGTATAAGTAACAAAGCCGGGTTAAGGATTGGCTGTAACAGTCGATCAGCCGGTCAATATCCGGTTCCCGGCCAAATGACGCGTCCGGTATGGATTGGAAGAAAAATAGCATGCTTTTAGAATCCCTCCTCATGACATTAGACGGACAGCTCCGGGAAAATATGACAAAAGCTCCGCCGATTTTCAGGAAAATGGCGGCCAGTGATAAAACAGCCGCTGTGAGGGCACAATGCTTCGGCAGCGGCTGTTTTACTACATTAATATAATTGAATAACGCCAAAGGCGGAGGAAATAGTACGGTTTGTTCGTTGCTAGAACCAGAAGCTTCCTGGTTAGAAGGTGCCAGGTTTTCCTTCTTGCTAAAGTCGTATTTCTTCATTTCTCCATAGTTGACCCAGTCCCAGTATAGATCCGTATTAAATTGGAGAAAGGCATCCAAAAGCCCAGTGAAATCGGTGTTGAAAGAAATGAACTCATCCAAGAAAAGTTCATCGCCAACATACATATATTTCCCAGAACGTCCTCGCAGAATGTTATAGTGTGTATTTGTAGCCTTTTGCAAATAGGAGGCCTGTTATAAAAAAACCGCTGGAAGGGAAAGGTTTCCCAACCAGCGGTTTTGTGGTTTATCAAGTGCGACCAGACCTATAAGCCGAGTTCTGTCGTGAACAGCCATCTATCTTGACCGGATGTTGCCATGCCGGTTCCTGCCACCTTCTCGAAACGTGCCGGGCCGACACATGATGTTTCTCTGCGGTGTTGCTCCGAATAGGGTTTACATAGCCGTGCGGTCTCCCGCACGCTGGTGAGCTCTTACCTCGCCTTTCCATCCTTACCCCAGAAATCCCTGAGGCGGTATCTCTCTGTTGCACTATCCCTAGGGTCGCCCCCGGCGGCCGTTAGCCGTTATTCTTGCCCTGTGGAGCTCGGACTTTCCTCAGGCACAGGCTTTCGCCAGGTACCCGCAGCTGCTCAGTCTGCTCGCACTGCCTATTTTATCGGATTTTTTGTGGCCTGTCAAGGCTATGGAAAAGGAAATTTTCACTTTCGCAGAATCTTCTTCGGCGATTGGATTTCATGGGTAAAGGTGTGTTCCATCAATTATTGGTCTCATACCATTGGGAACATGTTCCGAACGGGCCTGATGGATAGCCGCGCACCATGATTAACGAGCGCTTTTTTCTGAATGGATCGTATACAGCAGCGGGGTTACATATCCCGATATTTTTTTACTTTGCGCGTTTTCTTTTTCTTTTTATTGTATACAATCGCCAAGATTAAGTATACGATCAACAGGACAATAATAATACTAAAGATAACGATAAACCACACGGAGGTTACAATATTTTTCACCACATCCAGAGAGTGGAGCAGTTCGCTGCGTTCCACAGATTCAGAAGCCACTAGGTTCACCGTAGTTAGCTCCTGATTGGCGTAGGTGTAGGTGGCGGTTCCGATTAAGTCCCCTTTTTTGATGGGAGCTTCTACCTTTTCCGGCAGGTTATATTCCACCAGGATGCTGTTCACGGAAACATTTGCAGGCAGGATGGTGGAGAAGCTTTTTTCCGCTGTTAGAAGCAGGGAGTCCTGATCCCAGGCATAGGACAAAGGGACATCCGTGACCGTTTCATCCGAGGAAATGATGGCTTTTAGCTCCAGTTCGCTGAAGGCCCATTGATACAGCTTTTTGGAATCCCGCATCTCTTCGTGTTCTTTGATCGGGTTTCCGTTTTCATCCACCGACGGCGCGCCCAGCGCCACGCAAAGATAGCTGTATCTATTTCGAATGGCGGTGGAAACCAGGCAGTAGCCCGCTTGATCGTGGGCGCCAGTCTTGATGCCCTTGGCGTATTGATAATAATAGCCGCCCTCTGAGTTGCTATTGATCATGCTATTGGTGGTTCGGATACGGCGTTCCTTGGGGTATACATTGGTGGCTGGAAGTGTGTAAGAAACGGAGGAGCTAATCTCTGTGAAGTAAGGCAGATTCATAGCGTATTTGGTGATGACAGCAAGATCTGCGGCAGTGGTGTAGTGGTTGTCGTCGTGAAGGCCATGAGGGTTCATAAAGTGCGTATTTTTAAGGCCCAATTCCTGGACTTTCGCGTTCATCATATCCACAAATTTTTGCTGGTCGCCGCCGCCCACATAGTCTGCCAGAACCACTGACGCGTCATTTCCCGAAGGCACCATCAGGCAGTACAAAAGTTGCATGGCGGTTAAGGTTTCCCCTTCCATCACGCCGGCAGTGGAGCTTTGCGTGCCTTCAAGAAGATTTAAGATTTCTTTTTTGGCGGTAATATTGGTCCCATTTAAGTCGTCAATATTTTCCACAGCGATAATAAAGGTCATGATTTTAGTGCAGGAGGCGGGTTCCAGCTTCATGTCCGCATTTTTTTCATACACAACGGTATCCGTATTCAGGTTAATCAATTGGATACCCTTGGATTTGGTTTCAAAATCAATGTTATAGGTAGCGGCGTTGACCGTTAGAGTTGGACACAGCACGCATAAAATAAAAAAGAAAGAAAGCAGGGGAAGAAGCTTTTTTTTCATGGAACTTTTGCCTCCAATGTGATATGATAAAGATAAATTTTAGATGGTTGACTCACAGGGGAAGGCCTGTTTTCAAAGGGAAAGCAGACCTCGGTTTCGACAAGAACTGGGATCAAAACAAAAAATATTTATAATACCCTTAGTATAACAGCTATCGGACGAAAAGGAAAGAGGATTGCAGGAAGATTCAAAGAAGATTCAAAAATGAAAAAGAATGGCAGCAGCTAGGAAGAAAGGAGATTACTTTGATTTACGTTACAGGAAATATTCATGGAGAACGCGCGGTGTTTGAAGGGCCGGCTTACCAAAAACTGAAAGAAGGGGATACCCTGATTGTGTGCGGGGATTTTGGGTTCCTCTGGGAAGGAACCGAGGAGGAGAAAGAAGCTTTAAAATCCCTGGAGGAAAAGCCATATACGATTTTGTTTGTAGATGGCTCCCACGAAAATTTTGATCTGCTGGAGCAGTATCCGGTGGTGGAATATGCGGGAGGCTCCACCCATCAATTGGCCGCTAACGTATATCACCTGATGCGGGGGCACATTTTTACCATTGAGGGAAAGACCATCTTTGCCTTTGGGGGCGGTGAGAGCGAGGAAAAGCAGTTTTATATAGAGGCGGAAAAATGGTGGCCTCGGGAAATGCCAACGATCCAGGAAATGGAAAACGGGGTGCGCCGGTTATATCAAGTTGATCTAAAGGTAGACTACATTCTTACCCACGACCCAGCGCCCAAAACTCGAGTGACGTACAGCATTGACCGAACAAAAACCCAGTTAGAAGCCTTTTTTGAAGAAATTGTACGGGAGGTCAAATATGACCGGTGGTTTTATGGCGCGGAGCACATTGACCGGGCAGTGACGGAAAAACACATCGCTTTATTTTACAATGTAATCCCCATTGATATTCCCACCAAAAAAATTCCAAAAGGAAAAGAGAAGCGGGAGGACTCCCGTCCCAGACGAAAGGAAAAACGTGGAGGCTTATTTTGGGGCCGGTAGCACAGGAGGACAACCATGAAAATTTTGCATACCTCGGATTGGCACTTGGGGAAAATGATTTATGGCCGTTCTCTCTTAGAGGATCAGGCATATTTTATTGACCACGTGTTTTTTCCGGCTTTGGAGCGGTATCGGCCGGACTGCGTCATTTTAGCTGGCGATATCTTTGACCGGCAGGTTGCGCCGGTAGAAGCGATCCGGCTGTTTGATTCCGTGCTTAGCCGAATCCACGAGAGGGAGATTTCGTTGGCAGTAATTTCCGGCAACCACGACGGAGCGGACCGCATTGCCATTGGGGCGGCTATGCTGCGGCAGAGTGGGGTTTATTTGGCCACCCATCTGGAGGATTTGGCCCGTCCTCTGCGGTTGGAAAAGGACGGGGAACGGGTGGATTTATATCTGTTGCCCTACTGTGATCCGGCGATGATCCGGCAATTTTTGGGGCGGGATGATCTGCAAGGCTTTCAGGCTTCCTATCAGGCCTTGTTGGATACCATCCGCCCCAATCTGGACCCGTCCGCTTGCCAAATTTTAGCGGCCCATTGTTTTGTGGCTGGAAGCCAGACTTGCGATTCGGAAAGCGCCATTTACGTCGGCGGCAGTGGGGAAGTGAGCCTCTCTGCCTTTGCGGGGTTCGATTATGTGGCGCTGGGGCATCTGCACGGTCCCCAGCGGGCGGGAGATCACGGCCGTTATTCCGGTTCTCCGCTGAAATATTCCTTTGATGAAGAATCTCATAAAAAATCCATGACACTGCTAACGGTTGAGAAGGGGGAACTTTCCTTGGAGCTGCTTCCCATCGTTCCCCTGCGGGATATGCGCACCATCAGCGGGACCTTGGAGGAGTTACTGGCTCTGGGAAGCAAGTCGCCCCAAACCGACTATCTCTTTGTGCGGATTACCAACCAAACCCCGGTTTATATGCCGGCAGAGCAGCTTCGTCCCTATTATCCCAACTTACTTGCAGTGCACTGCGATTGGTTGCAGCGGAATCTGGAGGAAGAGGCACGGGAAGAAAATTTGCGGGAACAACTGATTGGCCGGAAGATCGATCAGCGGATGGTTTTGGAGCAATTTCTGCGCCAAATTTGTGGTACGGAGCCTTCCCCAGAGGAAGAAGCGCTGTTTGCGGAGGTCTTTCAAATGGTGCAGGCGGAAAACGAAACGGAAGAAGGGGGGCAGGCCGGATGAAACCGATTTCTTTAACCATGCAGGCGTTTGGGCCATATCTGGACACTACAACTGTGGATTTTTCTCGGTTGGGGAATCACCCGATTTTTCTCATCACCGGTTCCACGGGCGGCGGGAAAACCACGATTTTGGATGCCATGTGTTTCGCTCTCTATTGCAGGGCGACCGGTGGGCGGCGAAGCTGGGGAAGTATGCGAAGCACGTCGGCGCCGGACGACCGGGCGACTTTGGTGGATTTCGCTTTTTCCCTTGGTGGGGCGGAATATCGGTTTTGCCGTTCCCAGGCCGTACATATCGTCCGTGGAAGCGGGCGCAGGGAAATCCGGGAAGAGCATCTTTGTTACAAAAAAGAACAGGGGGAGTGGCAACTTCTGCTCAGCGGAAGTGAAACGAAAATCCGGGAGCGGGCCCAGCTTCTGTTGGGCTTAACTTGTGAGCAGTTTTCCCAGGTCATTGTGCTTCCCCAGGGTGATTTTCTGAAATTGCTGCGGGCCAATTCCGTCAATAAAGCGGAGATTCTGCAAACCTTGTTTGCCACCAAGCTGTGGGCGGACGTGGCCAAACGCTGTAAGACGATGGCGGAGGAATTTTCCCAAAAGGCTGGGGAATGTCGTGCCGCTCGCCTGTCCATTTTGGAGCGGGAAGGGGTGGAAACCCAAGAGGCTTTGGCGGACAAGAACCAACAGGCGAAACATTCCCTGAAAGAGATGCAAAGGCAAGCAAGCGTTCTGCAAGCGGAGCTGGAAAAAGAACGGATTCTGCTGGTCAATGCCAAGGAGCTGGAACAGAAATTCCAAAAGAAAACGACCCTGGAGCAGCGTTGGAAGCAGCTTTGCAGCCAGCAGGAAACGATGGAGCAAAACCGGGAGGCAGCCGTTCTGGGGCGCAAGATTCAGCAGGTGTTTCCATATGTTCAGGCCTGGAAGGCGGCGGAACAGGAAGCCGCCGCAAAAGTACGGGTTCAAATGCAAGCGGAAACCAATCGGAAGGAAGCGGAGACTGCATGCTTAAATGCAGGAAAAGCTGCCGAGGAAATTCCCGTTTGGCGGGAACAGGCCGCCGCATGCAAACAGCAATGGGTGCAGCTTCAAGAATCCTACCAAAATGCGATGCGGCTGAATGAGGTTTCTCGTCAGCTTCGTGAGAAGCAGGCAGCCATTGCCCAGCAAAAAAAGCAAAAGGAACAGGCGGAAGCCCAATACCAAACCACCCAAACCCGACTGAAAAACGGGGAAAAGCATGTGACTCAGGCTCAGGATGACATGCAGAAATTGCCTCACTGGACCCAGGAGTCCCAGAAATGGGAGAAATACCAGGAACTGTTCCAGGGGCGCAGGGAGAAGGAAGCGGCATGGAAAAAGGCGGAAGCCGCTTTTCAGGAAGCGGAACGCTCCCGCCAAAAATATGCCGTTCAGGTAGACGCTCAGCGCAGTAAACTGGAGCAGGAGGAAGCACGTTTGCGCCAGGACCAGGCTTATTCCTTGGCCAGCGCTCTGCGGGAGGGGGAGGCCTGCCCCGTTTGCGGCTCCCAGCATCACCCATTCCCCGCGAAAGCCAAAGGCTCCTACGATGCCCAGCAGTTGGAACTGCTGCGTGGTTCGGTGCAGGAGCAGGAACAGGCTTTGCGGAAGTGGGAACAAACCGCCAACCTTGCAAAAGTAAAAATGGAGCAGTGCGCATCGGACTATCAGGCTCAGCAGGCCTTGTGTCAGGAAATTCCCATCTCCGAGGAAGAACTGGAAACACGGCGAAAGGCTGCCCAAGAGTCGTTGATAAGCGCGCAGCAGGCTGCCAGCCGGTTGGAAAAATACCGGAAAGCCATGGAACAAATCCAGAGAGAACAAGAGCAAGCTCAAAAGGCAAAAGAGGAAGCCGTGCAAATGCTAGGACAACTGGAAAAAGAGGCGGCGATTCTTCAAACCTCCCAAGAAGAAATTCTGCGGCAGGTTGGGGCGGCCGGATCGATGGACGAGATCAAAGCCAAGCAGGCCAAGCTGAAACATCAGGAACAGCAGTGGAACCAGAAGGCCGACGATGCAGAAAAGCGTCTGGCGTTGGCAAAAACCGCATTTGCGGTTGCGCAGACCGAAGCCTCCTCCGCCAAGCTTGCTTTCCAAGAGGCCGAAGATAAAATTCATCAGGCCAAAGAAGCTATGGAGCGCAGCGTCGCTAGGGTTGGGCTGGATCCTGCCATGGATTTCCAGTCGTTCCAACGGAACGAAGAAGAGCTGGGAGCTTTGGAACAGCAAATTACCCGCTATGAGCAGGAGCGGCACGCGGTTGGAGAACAATATCGAGCCTATGAAGCGGAGCTGGAAGGAAAAGAGTTGCCGGACGTCAAGAGCCTAGAGGAAAAGCAGGCCGAACTCCAAGAGCAAAGCCAGGCTATGGCGCAGCATTTGGGCGGGCTTTTGCAGCAGTTGGAAATGGGTAGGCAGTCCTTGGAACAGTTGGAGTCGCTGGCAAAGAACAGCACAGAGGCGGAAGAAAAATTTTCCCAAATCAGCCGGCTTTCCCAGCTCTTGCTGGGGAAAAACCCATTGAAAATTCCCTTGCAGCAATTTGTCCTGGGGATTATGTTGGATGATATTCTTTCCTGTGCCAATCGGTTCTTTTCCATGCTGAGCCAAGGGCGCTACAGTTTGCGCAGGATCGTAGGAAGCACGGGAGGAAATTCCTTCGGCGGCTTGGATTTGGAGGTTTTGGATGCGAATATGGGTGGGACCCGATCCATTGAAACATTGTCGGGCGGCGAGCAGTTTCTGGCTTCTTTGTCCTTAGCGTTTGGTTTGTCCGATGTGGTGCAGAGTTATTCCGGCAGCGTGCGGCTGGATTCCATTTTTATTGATGAGGGATTCGGTTCCCTGGATCAGGAAACCCTGGATACCGCTATGAAAGCATTGGCACAAATTCAGAAGATGGGGCGAACCATCGGAATCATTTCCCATGTCAGCGAATTAAAGGCGCGGATTGCCGCCCGCATTGAGGTGGGACGGAAACCATCGGGCAGCGCTACGGTTTCCGTTGTTGCCGCGACCTGAATGGTTTTTTTCACAAGGTGATCACTCCTTCTTGCGATGGGAGTCCGACCTTAGCGTTTCTTCTTGGATCACGTGCCGACATGATTCTATGGATTTTCGGATGAGCCAGTTGATCTGGCTGTTGACGGATCGTCCCTGATAAGCGGCCACGGCCTGCAGACGTTGGAGGGGCTGCTCGTCAATGCGGATGGAAACATGCTTGATTGCCATATAATCACCTTTCTATATAATTGGTAGTGAGGGGGCCCCCTTCGATGTCTGTTTTCATGGCATAGAGGAACAACAAGTGAGACGCCGGTGTTTATTTGAAAGAGTTATCCTCTCGTGGAGCAGTTTTTTCTGCTGGGGGTGAGATGGTGCTACCATAAGAGTATATTTTATTACATTCCGAAAAGCTGGAATATTCGATGGTTTATTCTGATATTTCGGAATACTTGGAGGTTTTGCATTAATGTTTCAGGATAGATTTGGTATATTACTACAATGCAAAGGACTTTCCCCATATAAAATTGCAAAAGATACAAAGATACCGAAAAGTATTATTTATGAATGGGCATCAAGAGAAAGGGAGCCAGTATCTGAATATCTGATTCCGTTAGCAGATTATTTGGGTTGCTCGGTTGATTACCTCCTTGGCCGCACGGATACCCCAGAAGTGAACCGGTCGCCGGAACATCAGAAATAACAAAGGCGGGCTATCTGAAACCAGACAGCCCGCCTTTTTTGTTTTGAAATGAAGTCCGTCACCCTAGCGGAAGCCATATCCAAAACACGCGGAAAAATTATTTAGTTACTTGTTTTTTGGCTACATCCTCAAACTTAACCACAGGAGCTTCCATGCCCTCAGCAGGATCAATTTCGATCTGCAAGAATTCTGGGTAGGAAGTTTCCTTCAGGCCAAAGTAAGCAACATCGGTGCCAGCGATCTCTTCTTCTCTCTTTGCGCGAACACCAATAGTGAACTTGAGAACGGCATAAACCAATGCCATTGCTGCTGCGCCAAAAGCCAGAACTGCTGCGCAGCCCAGAGCTTGCACGCCCAAGAGATGTCCGCCGCCGCCGAAGAATACGCCAACTTCACTGTTCAGGCCGTCGGCGAAGAATCCGCAGCCCAGCATACCGATGGTACCGGAAATGCAGTGAACCGCAAATGCGCCAACTGCGTCGTCAATGTGGAACACTTCGTCTACCAGACGGAGCGCGCCGTACATGCCCAGACCAGCCGCCAAACCGATGATGGCGCCGCCCCACAGCGGAACTGCGTCACAGCAGGATGTAACGGCAACCAAGCCGGCCAGAGGGGCGTTGATGCCCATAGCCACAGTCGGCTTGCCTTCCACGATCCATTGCAGGAACAGAACGCCCATGGTTGCTGTGGAAGCTGCCAGGGTGTTGTTCATGAAGACGCGGGAAGCGACCTCAGAGGCCAGATCTGTGTCGCCTGCAGGCAGAATGGCGCTGTTAAAGAAGTACCAGCCGAAGTACAGCATGAAGGTACCCAGTGCGGCCAGAGGCAAGGAGGACGCAGGCATTGGATTGGATTTTCCATTGGTGTATTTGCCGATACGAGGACCAACAAAGATTGCGCCAATCAGGGCGATGATGCCGCCGAATGCGTGGAGAACCAAGCCGCCGGCGAAATCGTGGATGCCCATTTGTGCCAGCCAGCCGGATGGATTCCAAACCCAGCTGCAAGCGATTGGGTATACGATACCGCTCATCAGCGTGGAAGCGATCAGGGTTGCTGGGAATTTTGCTCTTTCCAGCAGCGCGCCGCCTACGATAGCAGCAACGGTGGAAGCGAAAATCGTGTGGATCAGAACCCAAGCGACGCTAGGAAGCTGATCGCCCAGAATAGCGGAGTAGTCCGCCTGAGAGACGAAATCCCAGCCGCCAAATCCGCCGGAAGTGCCGTTGAAGGCAAAGCCCATTCCGAATGCCCAGAATACAATGCCGCAGATCGCAAAGTCAGTCAGGTTATTCATGATAACCGTGCCAGTTGTTTTGGTCCGAATGAAACCAGCTTCCAGCATACAGAAGCCACCGTGCATGAACAAAATCATAGCGCCGCCGATCAAGACCCATAAAGTTAAAGTCAAATCGAAACCCATAGATGTTACCCCCTTATCAAAGTAAGTAATGTTTTAAAAATCTTCTTTTTCAAAAGAATTTGCGTAAAACACCCATATGAAAAGTTATTTCACACTGAAAAGAAGTTTTCCATAGGTGGGATATGGCCAATAGCTTTCGCCCACCAAGGATTCAATTTCATCCGCAATGACGCGGGTTGCTTCCATTTGCGCGAACACCACATCGCGGTAATAGCGTCCTAACTCCTTAATACCTTCGACATTTGCCGCTTTCGCCACAATCTGCTCCAGTTTCTCGTTTTGCATATACAGCTCGGAAGACAGGTGAGACAGGCGGGTCAGCAAGGTTTCCTCCAAATGGCAGGGTATCGTTTCCGATAACTGCTTTTTGTTGCATGCAGTCTGGCTTAAATCCTTCATGTATGCACAAACAGCAGGGAGGATGTCTTTCTTGACCATGTCAACCATAGTCAAGGCTTCAATATTAAGCTGCTTGGTATAATTCTCGAGGGTGATTTCATAACGAGAATATACCTCGCATTCAGATAGAACGCCATGTTTGGTCAGCAGATGGATGTTTTTCTCACTAATGTAGTAAGGAACCGCATCCGCTGCGGATTGCAGGTTGAGCAAGCCGCGTTTTTCGGCCTCCTCCACCCACTCAGCAGAATAGTTGTTGCCATTAAAGATAATGCGCTTGTGCTCTTTGATCGTCCTGCGCAACAGGTTGCGCAAAGCCGGCCGGAATTCTTCCGCTTGCTCCAGCTCGTCGGCAAATTCACACAAAACATCCGCGATGGCGGTGTTGAGCATGTAGTTGGGACAGGCGATGGAGGCGGCGGAGCCTACCATCCGGAACTCAAATTTATTGCCGGTAAAGGCGAAAGGGGAGGTGCGGTTGCGGTCTGTCGTATCTTTGGCAAACCGCGGCAGATAATCCACACCGATCTCCATATATTCCTTATCCGGCGTTTCATAAACACTGCCATCCACCATAGATTGGAGGATATCGGTCAGTTCGTCGCCTAAAAAGATGGAAACAATGGCCGGAGGGGCCTCGCTGGCGCCCAGCCGGTGATCGTTGCCGGCAGTCGCCACAGTCATCCGAAGCAGATCCTGATGGACGTCTACCGCCTTGATAATCGCGGTAAGGAAGAGCAGGAATTGTGCGTTCTCACGGGGAGATTCTCCTGGCTCCAACAGGTTCACGCCATTGTTTGTGGACATGGACCAGTTATTGTGCTTGCCGCTGCCGTTAACGCCCGCGAAAGGCTTCTCATGGAGCAGGCAGGTTAAGCCGTGGCGTGAGGCAACTTGTTTCATCACTTCCATGGTTAGTTGGTTGTGATCCGTTGCGATATTGCTTGTGGTAAAAATCGGAGCGAGTTCATGTTGGGCCGGTGCAGCTTCATTGTGCTTGGTCTTGGAGAGGATTCCAAGCTTCCAAAGCTCTTCGTCCAAGTCCTTCATATAAGCGGAAACCCGGGGCTTGATCACACCGAAATAGTGGTCTTCCAGCTCCTGGCCCTTGGGAGGCTTGGCGCCGAATAAGGTGCGGCCGGTGTAGAGCAAATCCTTGCGTTGTTCATACAGCGCTTTGTCAATGAGAAAATATTCCTGCTCCGCGCCCACCGTCGTGGTGACGTGGGTGGTTTCCGTATCGCCAAACAGGCGGAGGATCCGCACTGCCTGCCGGTCGATCAAATCCATGGAGCGGAGCAAAGGGGTTTTTTTGTCCAATGCTTCTCCGCCAAAGGAACAGAAGGTGGTGGGGATGCACAAGGAGCCGTCCTTCAAAAAAGCGTTGGAGGTCGGGTCCCAGGCTGTGTAGCCCCGGGCTTCAAAGGTGGCACGCAGGCCGCCGGAAGGAAAGCTGGAAGCATCCGGCTCTCCTTTGATCAACTCTTTGCCGGAAAATTCCATGATGACTTTGCAGTTATCCACCGCGGTGATAAAGCTATCGTGCTTTCCCGCGGTAATGCCAGTCATCGGCTGGAACCAGTGGGTAAAATGGGTAGCCCCATGCTCCACTGCCCAATTTTTCATGGCGTTAGCCACAGAATTCGCAACGGTCTGATCTAATGGTTTGCCGTCTTCTCGCGTTTTACGAAAAGCTTTATAAATCTCTTTTGGCAGTCTGGCGCGCATGATATCGTCATTGAACACCAGACAGCCAAATAGTTCCGGAATATTGCTCATGTATGAAATCTCACCTCGTCCGTATCAATCAGTTTGAAAGAACCACATTCACTCCCTCAAAAATATCACAATAGCAATAACCAAAAAAGAGCCCATAGCTTCCCTACCACTACAGAACTCTAAACTGCTTACGAATTCATTATATTAATTTGTACCTGAAAAGTCAATGGTTAAATGGGAATTTGAACAGAGAAATCCCAAGATTATGAGGAATTCGAAATAGATTCCAAAGAATTATCACATGTGAGTAAAAAAGCAGAAGAATCCCAATTATTTTATCCAATATCGCAGGGGAATTTTAAACGAATTAAGAAAAGAAATGGATGGACATGAGAAAGAACAAAATTTTCCTTACCTTTAATTAGAGAGAAATTTTCCAGGTTTCCCAGGAGTTTTTTTCGTGTATGGAAAGATGCCTCGAATTGAAAAAATCCCGGCGTTGTTTCTAATGCCAGGATTTTTGCATGTTTTGCTTTTGGTTGTTGGAAAGCTGGTTGGCACCACGTTATGAGAAGAAAAAGATAGAAGAAATAAAAATGGGTGAAATCTGCTAAGACATTTGTTAAATAACAATGGAAGCAATTAGGCTGAACGCAGACGAAATCAGAGATTCCTGTCGAATAAGAACGCTTTGTGATTCAGTTTTGAGATGAAATAGTTGGACGAAATTAGGCGCAAAATGATTTAAAATTCGGAAAATCCCGTATCCAATGAGGGTTCCCAGTGTATTGGTCATAACGTCATTAATATCCGTAATACCTGATAAGGAAAAAATCTGTAGACATTCAATTGTTAAGGAAAGCAAGAAGCCAAACAAAATTGTGCGCAATAAGGATTTGTTTTCTTTCCAAGACAGAGAGAAGAAGAATCCTAAGGGAACGAAAAGGAGCACATTAGCCAAGTATTGTTTATAGTCAGAGAGAATATCCAGAAACGGGATCAGGTTGATTTCGGGCCTTAGTGTTATCTCTGAAATCAAAGGGATTCCGGTAATCTCGAACGTGATGATAAGAAAGAAAACAAATACGAAGCTGCCGAGCTGATGAAGGGAGACGAAAGGGCGATTTTTCTGAATGATGAGGACTACCTGCATAATAATCCAGAATAATCCACCCAACAGAATTGACCAAACACTATTTTGCGCAATACTCTGGAGTATCTCAAGTATTTCTATCATCTGATAACCTTCTTTCATTATATTCATTAAAAATATATTACAATATAAAATAATTGAAATCAATATAGGAAAATAAAAAATTTATTTGTTTTGTAGAAGTTTATAGTATTGACAAGTTAAAATTAAAGATATAATAATATTATATAAAGTAATATGTTAACAAAATATATTGCTTTATTTGTTTATATTGAAAGGAGAACTGACTAAAATGAAAGCAAACCTGAAAAAAACAAGAGTACTGGCCATGATTTTTTCTGCGTTGGTAATGGCTTCTGCCTGTTCGATGACGGCATTTGCGAAAGACAATGAAATTCATGAGCTAACCACACATCCGTCCTATTTAGCAGAAGAGGAAATTGCATTGGAACAATCCACGGAAGAGGGATTGCATGTTGATTTGACAAATGTAACCCCCATACGAGACGATGAAGCCATTGTTCACACTTTGACCGAGAAGCCTTCTTATCTGATTTCTGATTCTGGAATTTCTTTTTATGGAGATAAACAGCCAGGAGATGTATGGGAAGTTCCATACCGCGGAGCGTATTCCTTTAATGGGGAATGTGCGTTAAGAGGGAACTTATATACCAATTATTTGGTTACTGGTCAGTATAGCTATACTGTGACAGTGACCTGTGACAGTAAATCTGCCTCAGCAGTTACTTGCTATGGCTTTAACGCAAGTTCTTCCAAGCCCAATGATCCAATTAATTCCATGACCATATCACCAGGCCAAACAAAAACCATGAAGCTGACTGGGCTTTCTACTATTTCCAAGGTATACCTTAGGTTTACACCAGTTACTAGTAGTTATAGCCGTACCTATGTGAGAGGACAAATTTCATAAATAAAAATTGAGAGTTATAACTAAAACAGCAAAAACCGTTGCTTCTAATTTGAAGCAACGGTTTTTGCTTTGATGGAAGAATGGAGTACTATTTTTCCTCTTCTGCAATATGAATTGGAATCCCATTGACTTCCACCCCTTCGTCCGCGCGGATCAAAATGTACTTAGTGCCATTGATGATCCTGGTCTCGATCAGATCCCTGCGCTCGGGGTTGACCTGGATGGTTACATCTGGGGTGCGGATGCGGAACTGTTTGCTATCAATTAAGTTTTTCGGAGTGATTTGGGTTTCCGAACCGAATTCGGTGTCGTATTTTTCGTCAAAAGCGGTCACATGGGATTCAGATACCCCACAGGACTCCAGAACATGCTTGACGGTATTTTTTGTGATCATCAGCGGTTCTGGATCTTTCCGTTCTTTGTGATCTTCGATCATGATGCAGAGCTGTTCATGAACGGCTTGTACCACATCATAGCTGCAATCTTCAGCCAGCGTACCCCCTAACATAGATTGGAAGGTTTCCTGCTGCTCGGCAGCCGGCATGGGGATTTCCGTATGAAAAACCGTATCCACAAATTCTTGGTGGCTTTCGGCAATATTCCTGGAATAATAGAGGGCATTGTACAGGTTGGTACTACGATCATCAAAGGCAGGAAACAGGAAGCCAAGTTCTGGAGGGGATACCACCCAATCGGTTTTTAGATTGCGGAAAACATTGTCTGTCATGTAGTATCCCAAAACTGGTTTGGTCATCTTAATGGGACAGATGCTGCATAAAATGTAGGAATACATCTCGGAGGATGCGTCTTCCATGGATTCTCCATCCTTACCGCGGAAGGGGACGTCATAGGTATCATAAGCTAACAGGATCAAATAATGGCCTTCCAAATGTAAGGTTTCAATGACCCGTTGGAAAAAGGTCTGGACGCTTTCCTCGTCTTTCAGAGCGGAATCTTTGAGCGCCATCAAAAGTTTGTGCTCCTCGCTGTCTACGACCTGTTGGGTGGAGAAGGTGATGTCGATCAGGTTTTTCCCCAAAGTACCGGACAAGGTTTTTTTCAGAATGGTCAAGATTTTTTCGGTTTCTTCCTCTTGCGTGAATGCTAGGGATTGATGGATTTCGGAAACAATTTCTCGTTTATCATTGACATAACACCCGCGGATGTGGGTGATGTTACTTTTGTCTGGCCGAAAACGGCGGCGGATTTCAGCAATTTCTTTTTCGTTCATATGGTTCTCCTCCCAAACTAACATGGAAATGATTCTTTATTTATGACACCCAGCCTAGTGTGGGCGTGTTGCAGCAGCCTAACATTTTTTGGAACAAGCACAATTACATAGCTTGCTTCCTTTATATATGATTATTGTACCATACCTGCGGTGAGCAAGTTGCG
This sequence comes from Clostridiales bacterium, assembly GCA_022801595.1. Lineage (GTDB taxonomy): Bacteria > Bacillota > Clostridia > Oscillospirales > Acutalibacteraceae > UMGS1071. Next base: position 23,139 of record JAAWSO010000002.1, read on the forward strand.
CCCGTCTCCATTTTTTTCCTAAAAGTTTGGCGGCATTGCATGCCTACTTGTGTGTGATTATTGTACCATAAAATTCCATGAAAATGAAGCAAGACTTTTGTCGAAATAAAATGGGATTTTCAACCTATTGAAGCAAATGAGATACATGTTTATCGATCCATATCCCTCTTGTTTTCTGGCATGAAATAACCGGAATATCCGATAAGAATTCCAGTTTGGGGCAGAACAGCTCGAAAGTGATATTGATTTCATAGTGAAACGAAAAAGTCGAAATACCAGCGGCATTCCGACTTTCTAATTTGGGCTATTCAATGTCCATAGTTTCCATTTGTTGTTTTGCTCACCCCATATTTCTCCCCATATCGAATCCAATATTTGGTGGAAGCTTTCAGATACGATCGTTTGGAGAGAGGTAGAGTAATCCGGAATTTTTCCGGTGTTTGTTTGGTGATGGCATTGGCTAATTGTTTCATCTTTCGCTTCGCCAAAAAAGCAAACGGAGTGGTCAAAATCCCTTCGCCTCCTCCAATCTGCAGGACAAAGCCAAAGGGGAAACCATGTTGCTTACAAAAAAGTTTTACTATATCACAAGCTCCTGGATTTTGTTCCGGTTTGAGAAATCCACAGCTGATCAGGACATGAACGGTAGGTTTTGTGGGGCTAGTATTTGTTCGGACTTCCTTGAGAAAATGCATGAGGGGCACTGGAAGCCCGTCGGCATATAGCGGGAACACCAAGAGTAGATCGGTATAATTCCCCAGTGCCTCACAGATATTTGCATGCTGTTTTTCTGTGACCATATATTCGGAGTAGTTGCCTTTCCAAAAGCGTTTAAAAATTTCAGCATACTGTTTAGAATTGGAACGGGGAGCCCGGGGGCTGCCATTGACGATCATCAAATTTCCCATGTTGCTCCCTCCTGTTGAATAGAAGCTGCCAGTTCTGCCTCTGGCACAAAGGAAACTCGATGAGAATGGAACATCATATTATGGGAATTGAATTGGAGAAAACATCGAAAAAGATTTTTTCTTCTTTGGAGAGGTTTCCATAGGTGAGAATCAATGCGTCTTTTTCTATGACGTTTTGCTGTATATGATGCACTTCGCCATGATAAAGGCGAATAAATGCTTGTTGAGAGGGGATGGTGCGTTCCAGCATGGTTTTCATCACCGTATCATAGGAGCTAAAAATTACCCGGCTGACATAGATGAGTTTTCTGCTTTGTGCAATCATCGTCTCTTTATCAAATAAAAATAGGAGTCAACCCACAACAGTCTAACAAAACTGTTCATAAAGTTAACTCCTAATCAGATGGTTGCGGGGGTGCGCAACATATCTTACCTGAAATATTGTTTCGCTATTTTGTGCGAAGCCCCAAGGAGGAGAATTACTGATCTTCTTCCGTTGACGAATCCAAAGGGTCAAAATATTGCAATAAGAAAGCGAGATTTCTTTTATGCGTTTCTCGTCCAAAACTGTAAAAAATCCAGCAAGACAAAGCGGTCGTTGTCTGTGGCAGTGTCGGGAATTTGAATATCTGTTATCCGTTGGCCACAGGTGCCCGGCAGCAGCATTTCTAAAGCAAATTCAGAAGCGGTCAGAACGCGGCTGGTTCCGTTGTCGTAAAAGACTGTAATTTGCATATCATTTTGATCAAATAAAGCTTGGATTCGTTGGGTAAATGGCAAGAAAACCACTCCTTTGCAGCAGATAAAAAAAGAATCCGCTCCCAGTAAACCGAGATACAGGAGCGGAACAAGCAAAGATATACATAGTATCCTTTTTTATTCTACCATAGAACGAGTGACATGACAATAAATAAGGCGAGCGGATGGGGCTATTTTTCTCTAAAAAGCAGGAGATTTTATTGACAAATAATGATTGAATAATTATAATATAATTATGGATACAATATATTTTGAATGGGACGAAAAGAAAAACGATATCAACCAAAAGAAGCATGGAATTTCTTTTGAGGAAGCTAAGACAGTATTTTATGATGAAGAAGCATTAGTAATTGACGATCCCGAACACTCGGAGGAGGAAGAACGGTTTATCATTCTCGGCCTTAGCAAAAAGGCGAATTTGCTCGTGGTCTGTCATTGTTATCGGGCTTCTGATACTACAATTCGGCTGATATCTGCCCGAAAAGCGACGAAAAGCGAAGCAAAGCAATACCAGGAATGAGGTGAATAAAATGAGAGCAGAATACAATTTTTCCAACGCAAGAAAAAACCCTTACGCCAAAAAGCTAAAGAAACAAATTACAATTAATATTGACAGCGACACCATAGATTATTTCAAAACCCTAGCGGAGAGCACCGGTGTACCGTATCAAACATTGATTAATCTATACCTTGCCGATTGCGCGGAGCACAAAAAGCAATTACACATGACTTGGAATTAAAAACAGGGAGTTGTTGCAACTCCTTTTTTCTTTTGAAAACCTGATGACAGAATTTTTCATGCGAATAAGGCTTTGTGGTCATGCGCCAAGTTTTTAGAATCTTGCAAAGGTGGGGGTGCTTATGCTTTTACTACTCCATTGTATACGCAATTGCCTACGGGATTGTACACGCTGGTGAAAGTCCAGTTGCAGACCCCCCGGGGGTGGCTAAACCGAAAAATGAAAATGGCGCTCGACCACGGGGCATACTTCATACGCAAAAAATCTGTAAAATGAAAATTTGGGCGGTTGTTCCTGGAATTAACCGGAATCAACTATTTAAAAGTATTTGACACAACAATAACTTTAAAGTATAATAATAGGAAAGAGGGGGAAAGCTATTTGCACAAGATATACTTTTACAGAGCGAAAGACGGAAGCAAACCCGTAGCCGATTATATCAGAGAGTTAAAAAGTAAATTCGATAAAGACAGCCGCATAAAACTAAGCAAAATACAGGATTATATCAACGCTTTAAGTGAATATGGTTTACAGCTTAAAGAGCCGTATATAAAGCACTTAGACGGCGAAATCTGGGAGCTTAGACCCCTTAGAGATCGGATACTTTTTGTAGCATGGCATAAAGGGAGTTTTGTACTACTCCACCAATTTATGAAGAAAACAGAGAAAACACCTGCAAGGGAGATAGAAAAAGCAAAGCGTGAGCTTGCAGACTTGATTGAAAGGGGCGTTGAGAATGAATAATAACGCATTGGGCGGAACATGGGACGAACTGCAAAAAGAGTTGTTCACCCCCGAAGAAATAGCCGCCAGCAACCTTAGAGTTGCTTTGATTGGGGAGCTGATTAAAGCCAGACAAGAAAAGGGGATCAGCCAAAAGAAGCTAGAAGAATTAAGTGGAGTAAAGCAACCAATCATTGCCCGCATGGAACGAGGGATTACAAGCCCACAAATCGACACGATTTTAAAAGTGCTTGCTCCTCTTGGGAAAACATTGGCGGTTGTTCCCCTCAATCCAAGCAAATAAGAAGCGAGCGGAAAAGGCTAGATGCTGATCCGCTCGCTTTTGTTTATGATATGGCATGCAGCCGCTGCATTGCTTCTGCGTACCGCTCCGGCTGGCTTCCTCCGACACTTTGAAACGTTGCAACGCCTACATGGTATGGGAACCGGATTTCATCCAGGAAGGGGCGCAGCCTTTTCCGGTTGATTGGCTTTCTCAGTCCCAAAAGTCCCCTTGCAATCGTATTTCGAACTGCTTTTCTATCGGTGTCCATCCGCTGGGCGATTTCTTCAACTGTGTGGCCTTGATAGTACCGCTCCCGGATTGCTTTTTCCTGATCATCTGGCAGCGTTTTCAAACATTCTTCTAAAGCATTGTGTAATTGCTCTTGAAAGCAAGTATCTTCCGCACTTTCAAAAGCAAGAGCGGCGCCGCCATCGGGGATTTGTTCTAAGATGGTGCTTTCGTTGTCCTCACTGATGGGAATATCTCCAGAAATGGCGAGAATCTGTTTCTTGCCGTTTCGGGTTCCGAATTGCTCATGAATCACGGTAAGCACATGATTTGTTAGATAGGAGGTAAATTGATACCCTTTTTCCGGCTGGTACTGGTCAACCGCTCTGGATAAGGCCAGAAAGCAAGATTGCATAATGTCCTCTTGCTCAATCCATACAGGCTTCTTTCTCTTTTCCATGGTCGTTTTTCACAATCAGAAAGAAAAGCCGCTCTAGCCGCTCCCAGAGGACGGGAAATAAAGAAGTATCCCCGTTTTGTATTTTCATAACAAGATTTTCTGTCGTTTCCTGCTGCATTGACTTGCTCCCCTTTTTCTGATAAAATAAAAATGACATACAATTCTTATCTTTCAAAGGGAGCCGCTTTCTTTCTGCTGAAAAAGAGCGGTTTTCTCTTTCTATTATACCAAAAGACCTAATGGTTTTATCGAAAACCCAGAAAACCCAACGGTTTTTTGTTTGGCTCAATTTTGAGCTAAAGTTATTTTGTGCGTCCCTTGAAAGGACGTTCAAAACGTTTTCCGTTTCTGCTTTCCAGTTCATTGTGATCTCCTTTTTTATGTCCGTTGGATTTCCTGGAGCAAACAGGAAGCGTAAACAAAACCGTTGATAAATCCGATTTGCTCCCTTAAAAGCTGATCTTCATTCAAGAGAAATTCAATTTCAAAATACTTTTCTTTTCCGATGATATTTTCAATATCTTCTCTTGTAAATTGTGAAAATTTATCCGCACAAGATACAGATACTGAATTAGCATACTTCGAACTATGGCTTAAATAATTAAAAAAGATGTCGGAAATCATGGGATATGCTTGCTGAATCCGTTCTTCTTGTTCTCTTTTTTCGAATTTGTATTAAAAATTCCTTCCATGTTATTCTCCTCTTTACTTTTTTGCTGGCAAGTGCTATCATTTGATTGTGATTGATAGATCATGTTATCTTTGTTGCTTGGTTCGGTTGCCGCCGTTCCAGGCTCTTTTTTTATGCTCTGATTCATGTCTATCCCTTCTTTTCGGTTGTTTTGTAGATGTAAAGATAGGCGGCCAGACGGTACACTCTCTTTAAATCCTCCGGCTTGTCCATGCGTTTTAACATAGACAGCAAAGCTTTTCGACAGTTTGTAACTTGGGGTTGTTTCATGGTTGCTTTCTCTCCTTATTATAAATTTCTTAGGCTTGTGACCGTGGAAACAAAAATATACAGGTATCAAATTAACCGTTCTCCCTAGTGGGTGAGAGAAACTGAAACAATTGAAAGAAAACGGCTTGTCTATGCGGTTTTTTTCAATTATCAAATCTTGATATTTGAAATTTTGAAATCTAGTAAACTGTTTCAATTATCATCATTTGATAATTGAAAAATATGGCTTAAAACCTAGGTTTTTCTTTCAAATATCAAGATTTTAACCCTCATTAGGGAGGTTCTTCTATTTCCACGTCCGTTTCTTCGCCGTCTTGTAGAAAATACAGATAGTTTGTACCTTTTCCTTTTCCAAGTCCTTCCACTTTAAAAACCAACAACCCTGCATCTCGTAAACTTTTTTTCGCGTTTCTCAAGGTGGTTTGGGAAAAATTCATAGCTTTCGCAGCTTCGTTTAAATCTTTTGCGCTGCATTGTTCCTTGTCCTTCAAAAAATCCAGAATAAAATCTTCCGCATCTTGTTTAGCTCCGATTTGATAGGTTTTTTTATTCAAAAAATATCCATTTTGATAAAACCGATCATCGTTGCTAGTAAAACCTTTGTTTATAATCACTCCATTTTCAATCGAAAAAAGCACAGTTTCACCATTTTTTCCATAATTGCTTTTTTCATGAGAAATGTAATTGATATTTTCTTGTCCGGTTTTTCCAACCAAAAAAACACTTCGGCTAATATCCCATAAATCGGAACTATCTGCAATCCGCTGCCGTCCGAACACGCCTTGTTTTTTATTGGTGTGGCAAATAATAAGAAAGGTGCAATTATATTTTGCGCCCAAACGAATCAAAGGTTCCATAATAAGGCGCATTTCATTTCGTGCAACCATATTTGTTTTTCCAACAAAAGCTTGAACGGGATCAAAAACAACAAGGGCAGGACGGTATTTTTGAATGATTTTTTCTAGTAGTGGAGAATCGAAAGAAAAATCTTTCATTTTTTCGTCATCAATTCCCATAAGGAAAATATTTTTCATATTGCCGCCGTGATTGCGAATTCTCTTTTTTAATACGGTGGAAGCATCATCTTCCGCAGAAAAGAACACTACTTTTTGAGGCTCTAAATGATAACCACCAAATTTTGAATAATCATTTTCATTCAAGAGGAATGGCATAGTACCGTTGCTGATTGATGCAACCAGAGAACACCAGACAAACGATTTTCCTGTGCCTCCATCCGCTCCTATCGTGACAATTTGACATTTTGGAATGTATCCCGGTATTAACCAATCCGCATTTTTTTCTTGTATATCATCTAAACAAACAAGCTCTATAATATCCTCTATTTCCAGCTCTGCTCCCGGCTTAAAGTCCAGTGTGAGAATGGTTAACGCTTCTAGTTTGCTCCTGAAATCGTCTGGCGTTAATTCATACGCATCTGTTGCATCTCCGTGCTCTGGGAGCGTGTCCCAATCTTCGGTAAGGTCAATTATCTTAATTTGTTTTGCGGCTCCATACAAGGCCGTAGCGGCCTTTCTGGCAAATGTTTTTCCGGGGGTGTCGTTGTCCTGGATGATATAGACGATTTTCCCAGTAAGGGCTTGTGTGTACTGGGGTTGCCAATCGCTGGCAGCACCGTCTGGGGGAGAAGTGGCGGGAAGCTGTAAGGCTTTTAGTGTTTCCACGTCCTTTTCTCCCTCGACTAAATAAACGGTATCCGCTCCGGCGATTTCGGCTAGGTTATAAAGCACAGGCTTATGATTGCCTCTACCTCTCTGCCAGTGCCCGCTTGGGTCTTGGTGGCTCCAAGTGAAGGTTTTACCGGTGGATGTTTTCCAGCGTGTTTTCTGGAAGAGGAACCCGCCTTTTTCATCGGTATAATTGTAGTGGGCGATTAGTTCCCGTTTGTTGCCCGGCTTTGCCTTACGTTCCATCGGTTCTTGAAATAGATCGCTTTCCCGCAGTCCTAATGCTTCCAGAATGTCTTTCACTTCGCAGCCGGCATGGCATTTCATAATGATTTTCTCGTCTTTTCCCGTGGAAACAGAAAGAGAGGCGTTATGATCGTCATGCGCTGGACATTTTGCGGAATACTGGTTATTATGGCCTTTCACGCCGTCTAAGCGGGAAAGGAAGTCTTGCAAATTCAATATTTCACCTTCTTTGCTGGAATCAGGTTTTATCAGGTCGCTTGCAGGACTTCCCGGAAGCTTCCTAGCCGCTGCCTTTACACCCTCCAAATGGGGGAGAAACTCTTGTAAAGTCAATTTAACACCTCATTTCGAAGAAAATTTTTATTGTTCATTCTTCGTCACCTTCTTTCAAGTACGGAGTTTTCCCGAATTTCTGAATCAGGAACCGGGCAAACATATCCGCGCTGATTTCTGCATATTCGGCATGGAGGCAAATTACTTGCCCATCCACAACCCGATATGTAGCAGATACGGGAACGCTGATCATGTCATTTTTCATGCTTAGTCCTCCTTAATAATTTCAGATACTGGAACATTTAGCCCCATTGCTAATTTCCCGGCTGTTTTCGGCTCGCAGGTGCCGCGTTGGATAATCGTGCTAATGTTTTGCCTGGAAATCCCACAAGCGCTTGCAAGGGCTGCTTTGGTCATGCCTTGTTCCGCTAGTAGGGTTTCAATTTTTGTTGCGTTGATTGTCATGGTGTTCTCCTCCTAAAAAGTAATTTATAGGCACATTGTAATGGATATAAATGTAATTGTCAAGCACTTTAATGAGGATACTTGACAAAATCGTGCCTATAAGTTACTTTATAATAAAAGAAAGGAGGAATATATGAATTTTTATAAAATAAAAGAAGCTCGAAAAGCGGCTCATTTTACACAAGAGCAGCTTGCCGATGCATTAGGAATAAATCGTGCTACTTTGTCAAAATATGAAACCGGTGAAATCGAACCTTCCATCTCCCAATTACAAAGAATTGCTCAAGAACTTCATATTAGCCCGATTTTGTTACTGCCGGATTTTCTGATTGAATCATGGGAAAGTGGAAAGGAATATGGCAGCGATGAAATAGCACAAAAAATTTTGGAATACGGATATCAGATATCAGACGATGAACAAGCACTAGTAAACATGTATTGGAAACTTAATGCATTAGGTAGAGGAACTGCTTTAGAGCGTATAAAGGAACTCACTGAAATACCTCGATATGTGGAACGAAAATAAAATCAATCAATCCAAAAAAAAGAGTAGCAAAATGCTATCCCCACTGCGTGTGGAATATGTACCGGTTTTTCGGATAGATGGTAATACTTCAGAAGTCACCCACTTGCGGAATGGTTTTGCTTCTGGTTTGTCACTACGCAAAATTACGTTGTACAGGTCGGATTCGTTGATGATGGTAGTAGATTGCTTGCGGCCTAAAGAATCGGTGAGGGGTGTTTGGCACACCTCATCATCTTCTAAACGTGTGGCTCTCGCCCACACGTTGCGATAAGTCATCAAAAGTAATCGGAGATTTCGGAGCCCCTAAAAAAGGGGGGGATTTGAAATCCAACCCTTGGAAACACGATAACTGACCAACCGTCCGTTTTTCGGGCGAAGCCCATTGTGGGAAAATAACGCCGTCCGAATTTCGGACAGCGTTTTGTTATCAAGTTTCCCGGGGTGCTCATCTAGTGAGTACCCTCACTCGCTCAAAGTAAGATCGGCTCAAAATTGAGCCGAACGTTATAGATATTGGTTTCACGGTTTTTGCAAGACCAATTCTTCCGCTAGTTTTTTCCCCACAAGTGGGGAGGAAATTAAATGTGTCCAAAAATGGCTGCATTTTATAGCCATACAAAGCCCACTTGTAGGAAAAACGCTATCGAGTTAAAAGGGTGTCCAATCAAAAAGGCACCCTAAATCAAATCTAGGGCGTAAGGTAAATTTACTTCGTCCGTTTTTCAGGCGAAACAGAATGAAAGAAGCCAGGCGCATTGCCTGGCTTTTATAGAAAGGAGTTGTCTTATGGTAAATGCAGTTGTTTACGCTCGATATTCTTCTGACAAGCAGACAGAAGATAGCATAGAGGCCCAGGTGAGGGCTTGCAGGGAGTATGCGGCAGCCAAGCGAATGAAAATCATTGATATCTACGCAGATGAAGCAGTGAGCGGTAAGGGAGCCAAGACGGCCAGCCGGGCGAAGTATCAGAAAATGCTACGGGATTGTGACAAAGGGTTATTTGATACTATCTTAATCCACAAGTATGACCGGATCGCCCGCAACCTGGGGGAGCACGTCAACTTGGAGAAGCGTTTGAGCGATAAAAAAGTAACCTTGGTAGCAGTTTCCCAAGACTTCGGAAACTCCAACGAAGCGAAGATCATGCGCTCTCTTATGTGGTCTTTGTCGGAATACTACCTTGACAACCTGGCCGCGGAAACAAAGAAAGGTCTCAAGGAAACCGCTCTAAAAGGGCTTCACGCTGGCGGGTACGCGCCTTTTGGCTATGATGTAGTAAATCAATCTTACGTCGTAAACGACCTGGAAGCGGGCTATGTTAAGAAGATATTTAGTGCGGCGGCCAACCGTGAAGGCTTTACCCAGATCATAAAGGAAATGGATGAACGGGGCATCAGAGGCAAGAGGGGAAAGCCGATCCGCTACACACAGATTTATGAAATGCTCCGAAATGAAAAATATACCGGGGTGTATGTCTATAGTCCACAAGAGGAAGAGAAACGAGCGGGCAGGCGAAGCAAGCCGAACGCTATTCGAATAGAAAATGCCCTGCCGGTGATTATCGACAAGGCGCAATTTATGGAGGTGCAACGAATTATGACAGAGAGAAAGCAAACGGGAAAGAAAGTCGGGTATCTATGCAGCGGGTTGGTATACTGTGAATGTGGGGCAAAAATGCACGGCATTACATCAAAGAGAAAAGGCCACGAATACCAATACTTCTATTGTTCCAAGAGGTGCGGTGCTCCGGTTATCCATATGGAGAAGGTAGACGAGGCAGCTATCAAATATCTACGGGATTTGTTATCCACGGAGAACCAGAATAAAATTGCCGATGCACTGCGCCAATATCAGGCCGGAGAAAATGACCGGATAAAAGATTTTTATACTATGCTGAACCGCAAGATCAGCGAGAAGCAAAAACAATACGATTCCTTTATGGCGAACCTCTCCAGCGGGGCGCTGCCGGCGGAAGTGGTTTCCGACATTGGCAAGCAAATGCAGGAGATCAAGCAGGAAATCGAATTTCTGAAAGAAACCAAGCCGCCGGAAGATTTCACCGTGGAACAGATAAAAGCATGGCTTGAGGCTCTAAAGAATAATCCAGATCACAAAGCAATTCATTTGCTAATTGAGCGGATAGACATAAAAAATAAGACGGACTTCAATATAACTAGTACATTAAAGTCCGTCCTATGTGAAATTGGTTGCGGGGGCAGGATTTGAACCTACGACCTTCGGGTTATGAGCCCGACGAGCTACCGAACTGCTCCACCCCGCGATATTCTATTTATGCGCTATCTCTTGGGCACAAATAGAATTATATAATAGTTTCTAGGGAAAGTCAATAGATTTCTGAAATTTTTTCTGATTTTCTTACTTTTTTTCTACTTATCTGGATTTGGATGGAGGGTCTATTTTATTTTTTTCATCAGGAGAATTTTCCTGTGAGTTATCTGGATTTTTTTCTTCTTTTTTTCGATTCCATAAAAGGAAGAGGATGATACAAAGCAAGCCGCAGATACAAGCGCATAAAATACCGATGACAAAGGCTGGCATCTGGTTGCTGTTTTGATACAAATATCGATCCCCGTACATTACAGGAGTAGCTTCTATATTTGGATTTGCGTTCTCAACCGTTCCGGTTTGATCCAGGGCGGTTTCTTTTCCGCTGGTTTTGGAGAGGGACGAACTATTTTTTGTTGAGGAGGATTTTATGGAACTGGTTTTGGAAGAGCTGGCTTTGGAGGAACTCGTTTTTGAGGAGCTTGTTTTGGAAGGGGAGGAAGCGTCTATACCCTGGCTATGGGAAGAAGTGGCGGAAGTTGTGCCACCTGGAGTGGAAATTTTCTCCTGACGGTAGACTGTTACCGTATATTGTGTCTTTTGGTTGCCGTCCGCTGAGGTGGCGGTAATCAGAAAGACCGTGGGAATGCCAGCTTTGTTGAGATTTTTACGGTTTACTCGGGCCGTTCCCTGGTCGCTGGCGTCCATATCAAAGGTCATGGAGGTTACTTCGTAAGGAACGGTGATGGAGTAGTCTAGCTGATCGGGGGAAAATGCTGGTTCTAAGGTTCCCGATGAGGGGAGCAATCGGCTGAGAGCTGCTTGTGGATTTTGTAGGGAGGCGATTGCCACAGATTGAACAGATTGCTGTGTGCCAGGAATGGAGTTGGAATTTTCCCCCACCATCTGATCCATGGATATGGTGACTTTGGTCGAACCAGGCGGAGCATCCTCATTGACAGAAAAGACCAAGGTAACGCACTCTCCATTCCAAGAGATTCCCTGTTTGGCAGAAGCATAAATTCCAGTTGCGGAATCGGTTTTTACGGAATAACGAAAATCTCCGCTAGGAATGGATTCATGGGTTACCATCCGTTTTAAGGTTAGATAGGAGGAATCGTAGTGGACCAATAAACGAAAAGCTGCCAACTTTTGGTCCGGGTCTCCGCGCACAGAAAGAGTCACTTCCCAGGTTTCGTCTCGCAGGGCTTGGGTTGGGGAGGTGACATGCAGGGAAGGTATTTCCGCAGCAGACGCTGGACTAGGGAAATAAAAACTCAACAATAAAATCGTTGCAGCAAACAGGGGAATCAAACGTTTCATAACCTTATTTTCCTTTCCAAAGCAGACAATGGGACTCCCTACCTGCCGGGCGTTAAATAGCTTCTATAAATAGGAATCATTATTATTTATTTATTTATTATATACAAGAAAATCTTGACAAATATTGGAAAAAAGAATAAAATTAACTTATAAACCAAAACACAAGAAAACAGGAGGAAATTTTCATGGAACAATCATTGAAAGGCACAAAATCCGAAGAAAACATTAAAAAAGCGTTTGCAGGAGAGAGTCAGGCGCGGGCAAAATATACATATTTTGCAGAACAGGCTCGCAGTGAGGGACGGGAAGAGATTGCGGAGCTGTTTGAAAAAATGGCGCAAAATGAGCTGGCGCATGCCAAGATTTGGTTTAAGTTGTTGCATGGCGGTCTCGGTGACTCTGCGTCCAATCTTTTGGAAGCTGCCAATGGGGAAAGTTATGAGTCCATCTCTATGTATCCCGATTTTGCCAGGCAAGCCCGGGAAGAGGGGCTAGAAGAGTTAGCAAAAATCTTTGATATGGTGGGCGCTGTGGAAAAAGCGCACGAACGCAAATTCTTGGAAACTTATGCTGAGCTTGCCATTCAAGACCGTGCGGCTGTTCAGCAGCAACAGGCCGAGGAAGTGGAAGAACAGCTAGAAGATGAGGTGCTCCCTCAGCCAAAGGCATACCGCTGTATGTTCTGCGGTTACCAGTCCGACGCTCCCATGGATGTTTGTCCACTGTGTAAAGCGATTGGCGCTTTTGAAAGAAATCATCAAAACTAAACCAAAGCGGGCCATCTGGCCTGCTTTTTTGATTTTGTATGTTGAGGCCATTCCGCCGCCTGTGGTGGGCAAGTCGCGCACGCTCCCTCCGGCCGCTAAATTGGACGGGAACCGATGCGCCGAAATGCCTGCGCTGCAGGCTCACTGCGGATATTATACCATATTTCTACATGGAAAATCCAGGAGAATTTTCTTGTTTTCTTTTTGCAATGTTCCAATTAGGAAGTCGAGTGATCCATTCCTCTTCAGAATTTTGATATCGCCACAATCATCTCTACAAAATTCGGTTATATTTTCTTCTTTTTGTCGATACTATGGTAAGAAAAGGAGGGGGAAGATAACATGATTTTCCGCACTGTGAATTGGGCCGATGTGATGGAAATGCTGATTTGGAATATTGCGGTTGGGACCGTGTTCCATATTACGTTGCTGGTGGTTTGCCTGAAACGCTCCACGAAGGCATATGACCCCAGCCGCCGACGCTATCAGGCAAAAACCTGGGAGAGAGGCGGCAAGGTGTATAAGGAGCGTTGGAAAATCCATTTGTGGAAGGAAAAGATCCCTCAGTTTGTCCCCAAAGGCGGGTTTTCCAAAGAACATCTGGAGCAAAATCCAACGGTGGATTATGTGGATAAATTCATTATGGAAACCTGCCGGGGGGAATGGTATCATTCCACCAGCCTGTGGATGATTGGGTTTTTGCTCTTGGCCAATCCAATTCAGATTAGCTGGTTGTTCAGCTTAGGACTTCTTTCTGTCCATGTGCCCTGTAAGGTGATTCAGCGGTATAACCGGTTCCGCCTTCAGATCCTGCGAAAAAAGCTGCTGCGAGATTTGCGGAAGAAGGCGCATTCGTAGTTCCATGTCTTCCGTGTCAATGATCGCTCAATTAAGAATGTAGGACATAAAGGACCCTAAAGTTATCAACTCTAGGGTTCTTTATGTCCTACATATCTTTCATACTTGTAGCCGATAACACGCAGATCAGAAATGCGGTTATCGGCTTTTTTCATTGAAAGGCACGGCAACCGTTAGGAGGTTAACGCAGTGCCTTTCTTTTTTATCCCCCTACCTAACCTATCAAAAAAAGCCTTACCCACGCTTGCGAAAATAGTCGGTTCCTGTCGGCTCATAATGCGGTTCCCAGCCCCCGGGTGGCCTTGCGTTATCCGGGGGCTTTTGTGTTTTCGCAGGCTACCTATAGACGAATATGCCCCCGCTGCCGCTCCCCGCCCTCCGCTTTGAAATGCTCCATAGCTGCGTCTGTGCAGCGGTGCTTGCAGCCCACTTTCGTGTCTTTCGGTCTGTCCATATAGGGCAGAAGCGGAACGCTCTCAATCCGCAAGGAATTGATAACGATATGCACATGAATGTTTCCGATGTGGTTGTGTCCGTCCGGGTGGGTGCAGACAATAGCTTGGTATCCGGGGAATTGCTCGGCGCAAAGCTTTATAACCAATTTCTGCGCCAGGTCAACGGTCAGACCGTTGTCTGTCCCGTCCCGTGCGTCAAAGCTGATAATGTAGTGGTGAATTTTGACATCTTTCCGCTTTTGGTTTTTGCCGCAGCCCAGCGTTGCAATCCGGTAATCTTCTCTGGGCACAAACCGCCCGTTCTCGTCCAGTGTAGGCTTCATGGTAAACTCGTCATGCTCAAAGGTCAGGTATTGCTCGGCGGCTCCGTAGTTTGCGTTTTTAGAGATCAAATGTTTGAGTGTTGCCAACTACATCACCTACTTTCTGTAATACCTCAAATGTCAAGGCAGCAAGCTCTGATATGGCGGCTCGGACTTGGCCGGATAGGGCGTTATATGGTGCGCCGTAACCATTGAGATACCTTGCAATCTGATTGAGATTGCCGCAGATCCGTCCATACTCGGCGGTCAGTTTGGAAAGGGAGGCAAGCAGTTCATCATTGACAGCGGTGGAAAAGATTTTTTTGCGTCTTCTGCCGCATAAGCAGGGTTTGGGGAAGGCACCCCCCAACAAGTTTCTGCAGGGGCAAAAGGAGCGAACAAGCGAATTTTGGTACTGCTGGTCGAAACTTGCTCTAAGCTACCACGCACTCCCCCTGCCGTGGCTTTCGCGTTTTTCCTCTCATTCCCTACAACACATGAAAATCCGAAAATGCCAAACAGGACGCAAAAAAACCGCAGGATTTTCAAAAGCTCTCTGCGGCTTGTTACTCGGATTTATTCAATTTTCGTTCTCATAATCAAGGCTTGACGGGGCTGTCAACGGCGAGCGAAAGCTCGTTGACTTGCTGTTAACTGGCCCGGCTGGCTTCGCGATTCGTCAAAATGGTATGTATTTTCTGTTATGCAACCGTATAAATTTTTACTTCGGGCTCTGCACTCCAAAGCAGTTTCAGCCCTACAAACACATCATTCTCAAACATGGCACTGGAAAGATATGCCTGTGCATGTTCTGCGCTGTCAAATCCGTGAAGTACTTGTACGTCTTCATCGCGCACAAGCAAATCTTTTGTCAAAGCCCCTTTAATTGTGTCAAGGAACGGCTGGCGGTAGTCGTTGTAAACCTTTGCAGCTGCCGGGCGGTTCGCCTCATCAATTTTCATAGTGATTTCCAAATACGCTTTTACCTTCATTTTGTTTTCCTCCATTTTTGATTTTTTGCTCTTTCTTTGAGCTTGCCTTAATTATATCCTCTGGACTCCTGAATGAGAAGATATAAGCAAATTTATAAGTTACTAATAAATTTAATAGCAACTGGAAAACTAAAAACTTACTTGGTATAATAGAGGCGTAGAAGGAGGTGGTAACATTGTATCAGGCAAAATTAGAAAAAGATATTCGTTGTCCTTTGGAATATGGCTTAACTGTCTTTGGCGGCAAATGGAAGTCAAGGATAATCTGTGTTTTAGCGGAAAAAGGCACATTACGATACAGTTCACTCCGTAAAGAAATGACAAATATTACAGACGCTGTGTTAGCGTCCACCCTCAAAGAATTGATTGCTGATGATATTGTAAAACGGCAACAATTTAATGAAATTCCTCCACGCGTTGAATATTGCCTAACAGAAAAAGGGCAATCTGTCGTGCCGATACTTCAAACGATCTGTAAATGGTCTGGTGCATACCACAAAGAGGATAATGAAAACACTTTGTTACAATGCCAGAAATGTGATTACAAATATATGTTAAAGTAGCAGAACAACTTTCCTTAACTTTCTTCCGGCACGTAAATTTCAGCTTTTGAATATAATGCCGCTTTGCCAGCCAGTATTACCCTGTCATTTTCCATACGGCAGTAAAGTACCCCGCTTCTTTTTGACGCTTGGTATGCGGTCAATTCCTTTTTATCTGTTTTTTCCGCCCACACAGGGAATAACATGACAATGCCCGGAACCGCATACAGGGTCTTCTGATACGTTCAGTTTTAGTGCAAAACTGCAGGTAACACAATCATAGTCTGAGCCTTTTGCTGTAAGTTGAAGCAAAAGCCCGTCTATATTTTTTAACTGTTCTTCATTAGGTACGGCTTGAAAAACTTCATTTTCTTCTTTCATCACACAAACCAAATCCCGCCCTATCCATGCTTCTATTGGATGGAACCCGATAGCCCGTTCCATTTCCTCTGTCACAGGAATTTGCGTAAGTTTATATGCTCACATATCCATTTCGTAAAGGTCGTTTAATTTGTTTACGATAAGTCGCCCGCTTTTCGTTTTGGGTTAGGTTCATGGTTCCGATCCTTTCTGATTTTGGGCATGAAAAAAATCATAGGGATTTTTCACCTATGGCATAATTCCAAGAACCTATAAAAGGGCTGCGATAGTAACAGAAAAGGGATACTGCTATAAAACAATATCCCTTTTTTTCTGTTTAATATTTGATTGTTAAGCCTAAACCTTGTCTGTTACTGTCCGTAATGCCTTGATTTTACTGGTTTTTTTACTACCATCCTTACAAAGCCTTGCTAACTTGTGATTTCAGGGCTTTTTGTTTTGTTCAGGAGAAGATCAAAGCACAGCTACTTATTTCGACGAATATCCACCAGGGTCCAGATTCCCAGGACTAAAGCGGCAGCAAACCCCATCAGGCCCAATAGGGGAATCTGAAGGATTTTCGGCTGCATTTCTGTGGTACAAAGCAGGCAGGAGCCAATCAACAAAGCGGAAGAAAAGATGCACTTAATCATTTTATTGACGGTAGCCGAGGCTAAATGCTCCGACCCAAGGAATTTGACATTTACCTTTGCCTGGCCTTTTAGAGCCAGACGCAATAAATCGGAAAACTGGGAAGGAATATCAATGGCTTTGCGTCCGGATTCGTACAGGCGGCGCAGGCTGGACATCAATTCTTTCTGCCAGTTAAAATCGTGAATCATTTCCGAGAACATCCGGTTCGACATGATCTGAATGATATTAATGTCAGGGCTGAGCACAGCTAACACGCCCTCAATGGTCAGTAGGCCGCGCCCCAGCATAGAGACTCCCTTGGGCATGGAAATATGGTGATTTTTTGCGACCCTCATTACTTCTTCCAGCATTTTTCCCAGGTTGATGTTGGACATCTCCATGCTTCCATACTTTCGGAACAGGGCGTCAATATCCATATAAAGCTTGTCGTGATTAATGGGCTTGCGGCACACGCCCATCGTCAGGATCACAGTTTTGATTTCCTCCACGTCGCCTTTCACAATGGCGCCCACGCCCTCCCGTAGCAGGGCCTTATCCCGCGGAGTGATACGGCCCATCATACCCAGATCAATCCAGATAATCTTGCCGTCTCGAACCCGCAGATTACCAGGGTGGGGGTCTGCCTGGAAGAATCCAGAATCAATAATCTGATAGACATAGTTGTCCGCCAGTTTGGCGCCGATTTCACTGAGAATATAGCCTTCTTCCAAGAGCCCCTCCGTGTCGTCGATGGGATAGCCTTCAATAAACTCCATGACCAGTATCTTGGAGGTGGTCAGCTGATGTTCAATGGCTGGACTGTCCACAAACGAAATACCTTGGTTATTTTCCCGGAATTCCTCCGCATTTTGGGCTTCCAGAAGAAAATCCATTTCCTGCTGGGCAACCTGCCACATTTCATCCAGCACCATATGGAGGTCGATCACGTTGGTGAACTTGGTGATTTTAAATAAACGGGCCACCCGGTGCAAAAGCGCGATATCCCGCGCCATGGTTTCCCGGATGCCGGGACGCTGGATTTTGACCGCTACCCGTTGGCCGTTTTTTAACACAGCGGAGTGAACCTGCGCGATGGAGGCGGAGCCGATGGGTTTTTCCTCAAAGGAATCGAACACGCTGCTGAGAGACTGCCGGTATTCGGATTCGATGACCTGTTTCACTTCCGAAAAATCCATGGGGCGTACATCTACCCGAAGCTTGGTCAGTTCCTCACAATAGGCGGGAGGAAACGTATCCATCCGCATGGACATAATCTGCCCTAGTTTCACAAAGGTAGGGCCCAAATCTTCCAGGATGGCTCGGACTTTTTGGGGGCTAATTCCCTTGTGGATCTGGTTTTTCGCTAAAATCGCGATGATTTCCCGGAGTCGTCCTGAATGTCGTTGGCTCAGATCTTTCTCAGCCGTCTTGTTTTTCATTGGCTTCCAGTTCTTCCAGGCGGCGTTTCAGCGCGGCGCGCTCCTCCTGGCTCAATTGATCCACTTTCATGATGGTTTCCTCAGCCTCTTTTTTGTCTTCCGCTTGCTGTCTGGATTCCTTAAATTTATGCTTGAGTTCTTTATTCAGGGCTTTGCCTTGCTCAATGGTCAGCTCTCCTTTGTTCACCAGGTCTTTGACCATATCCTCAGATTTTTCTACAGTAGCGGCTACGGCGCCAATGCCGGCCAGGATGACTTTTTTCAAATCGTTGCTCATTTCGGATAACATCATCCAGTTCCTCCTTTATATTGTTTTTTTGATATGGGCGCAGTCAGATGGAGAACATTTCGGATTTGGCTGCGAAAAAACCGAAATGTAACGAGTGGGAAACCAGAAAAGACGATGATGTCTTTTAGAATTTCCGTAAAATTGGTTTGCTATGCTTCTATTTTATCGGAAAATGGAGGGAATAGCAATGTGAAATCAAAAAGTTTACATTCTTGCGAGAAATTTGAGAAAAGAAACCAGGATTTTTTGTAAACCGGATCATTGGATTCCCGTTGTGCTTCTTTATAATTAACCAAAAATTAAAAATTGGATTAATTGATATAAGTTATGGATTAATAGAGAATTAATATCTACAAACGATTTTACAAACCTGACGGAAACAATTAGAATATATTTATGCATATTCGCATTATTCAATGCTAAATTTGGATAGATGTTCCGGGAAGGCAAATCCGAAGCCTGTTCGGTGGCTTTGCCGTGTCAGTTCTTTGTCAGAAAGGGGTCGGGTCGTTATGATTATCATCATGAAAGAGGAAACAACTAACGAGCAAATGCAGTCTCTGATGGAGTCTTTACAGGAAGCTGGATTGGAAATCGGGATTACCAGTGGAGTGGGCCATAAGATTCTAGGGTTGATCGGGGATACTGCCTGTGTGGATGAGGAGAAACTTCTGCTGCATCCTCAGGTGGTCCAGGTGATGCGCGTCCATGAGCCCTATAAAAAAGCGAACCGTCATTTCCATCCGCAAGATACTGTCATCCAGGTCGGCAATGCTAAGCTGGGCAGCGGCAAATTTGGCGTGATTGCTGGGCCTTGCTCCGTGGAGAGCGTGGCGCAGATCACCCAGGTCGCCCAGGCGGTGAAGGCTTCGGGCGCATCGATGCTGCGGGGCGGCGCGTTTAAACCGCGCACCTCCCCCTACTCCTTCCAGGGCATGGGGGTGGACGGCCTTAAGCTGTTGGTAGAGGCGAAGCAAGCTACTGGGCTTCCCATTGTGACAGAGATCATGAGTCCCCGCTACTGCGAGCTTTTTGAGGAATGTGTGGATGTGGTGCAGATTGGAGCCCGCAACATGCAAAATTTTGATTTGCTCAAGGAAGTTGGCAAGCTGTCCAAGCCAATTTTGCTGAAGCGGGGGCTTGCCAATACCTATGAAGAATGGATTATGTCCGCCGAGTACATTATGTCTGAGGGAAATGAGAATGTCATTCTCTGCGAGCGCGGCATCCGTACTATGGAAACCTACACTCGGAATACCATGGACGTTTCCGCTGTGCCGGCCTTGAAGCGGATGACCCACCTTCCTGTGGTGGTAGACCCGTCCCATGCCAGCGGCCATAGCTGGCTGGTGGAGCCGCTGGCAATGGCCGCGGCGGCGGCCGGAGCGGACGGCCTGATGATTGAGGTACATAATAACCCGGCCTGCGCTAAATGTGACGGACAGCAATCCCTGACACCGGAACAGTTTGACCACCTAATGAAAAAGGTAGAGGCGATGATGGGAATTGTAGAGAAAACACTGGTAGAGGCCAAAGGAGAGGAATGAACATGTCCAAGCAAATTCCATTGACCATTAGTTCTTGGACCCTGGGGGATCAGTGCACCTTTGAGGAACGGGTAGCGGCTGCCAAAAAAGCTGGGTTTCAGGGGATCGGGCTGCGTGCGGAAACGTATGTGGACGCCCGCAATGAAGGGTTGACCGATGGGGAGCTGTTGGAAATCCTGAATCGCTATGAGATGCAAGTCACCGAGGTGGAATATATCGTCCAGTGGGCCGAGCCGCATCGGTCTTATGAACAGAAATATAAAGAGCAGATGTGCTTTCATATGTGCGAGCTGTTTGGCGTAGGGCACATCAACTGCGGCTTGATGGAGCATTATTCTGTGGAACACACTGCCCAAAAGCTGCGGGAGCTGTGCGTCCGGGCTGGCAGCTTGACCATTGGTTTGGAGCCAATGCCTTACAGCGGAATTCCAGATGTAAAAAAAGGTTGGGCCGTGGTAAAGGCTTCCGGTGCGGAAAACGCCGCCTTGATCCTGGATACTTGGCATTGGGTGCGGGCGGGACAGCCCAACGACGTTTCTGTTTTGGAAGGAATTCCTGCGGAAAAGATCGTTTCCATTCAGGTGAATGACGTTCACGACCGTCCCTACGCCGCTTCAGTCCTGCGGGATGAATCTATGCATGACCGTCTGGCTCCGGGAACCGGATTTGGAGATACCATTGGTTTTTTGCGGATGATCCAGGAGAAAGGGATTGAGCCGAAAACCGTTGGGGTGGAGGTCATTAGCGACGCGATTTTGGCCAAAGGGGTGGAGGAAGCCGCCCGCTATGTTTATGCTTGTATGACGGAAGTTTTGGAAGCTGTATGGCCAGGCTCCGGGAAAGGGGCAGCGGATCATGAAATTTAACGCTATGTTTTCCCCTGTTAAAATTGGGCCGATGACAGTGCCCAACCGGTTTGTGGTTCCTCCCATGGGCAATAACTTTGCCAATACGGACGGAACGTTAAGTTCCCGTTCCTTGGCGTATTACGAGGCGCGGGCAAAGGGAGGATTTGGGCTGATTACCATTGAGGCCACAGTAGTGGACCCAGATGCTAAGGCGGGACCGCATAAGCCCTGTTTGTTTGCGGACCATGTGGTGGAAAGTTTTCGGAAGGTAGCGGATGCCTGCCATGCTCATGGCGCGAAGATATCGGTTCAGCTCCAGCATGCTGGACCGGAAGGGAATTCCGCCGTGGCCGGCGCGCCGCTGCGGGCAGCTTCGGCTGTTCCGGCAGCTTGCGGACGTGAGATTCCCAAGCCTCTATCCACCGGGGAAGTATATCGGCTGATTGAGCGATATGGAGACGCGGCGCAACGGGCGGCTGAGGCGGGCATGGACGCGGTGGAGATTCACTGCGCCCATGGTTACTTGATTCATAGCTTCCTTTCCTCCCGAACAAACAAGCGGCTGGACGAATTTGGCGGCTGCTTGGAAAACCGGATGCGGATTGTGCGGTTGATTGTGGAGAACATCCGAAAGAAAGCTGGCTCCAGTTTGGCGGTTCTCTGCCGGATCAATGCCTGCGACGATGTATTGGGCGGATTGAGCGTTGCGGACAGCGCTGCCATTGCCCGGTATTTGCAGGAAATTGGGGTGGATGGCCTGCATGTTTCCCGGGCGATTCATTTACGGGATGAATTTATGTGGGCGCCCACTGCGGTACATGCTGGCTTCAGCGCCGACGCAGTCACAGAAATTAAGCGGTCCGTCACGATTCCCGTGATTACAGTAGGCCGATTTACCGATCCGTATTATGCCGAGCTATTGGTGGAGGAAGGACGAGCGGATTTGGTGGCCTTTGGCCGGCAAAGCATTGCCGATCCATCTGTGCCGAACAAGTGCAGAGAAGGCCGGTTGGAAGAAATTTTCCCTTGCATTGCTTGCTTGCAGGGATGCGTGTGCAATATGTATGGCGGGAAGCCCGTCACCTGTCTAGTGAATCCAACCGTAGGCAGGGAATCCGAATGTACCCCAGCGGATATCCCAAAAACTGTTTTGGTGGTAGGCGGAGGCGTTGGCGGCTTATTGGTTGCCCGTGTGTGTGCCCAACGGGGACATCGGGTGAGCCTATACGAAGCCCAGGAATCGGTGGGCGGTCAGATGCGGCTTGCCGCTGTTCCGCCTGGAAAAGGGGAGCTGATGGGAATGCTCCGCTCTTATCTGGTGGCGTGTCAAAAGGCCGGGGTAGAGATTTATACAGGCGTTTCGGTTACTGCTGCATGGATTCGGGAAAAACAGCCGGATGTAGTTGTATTAGCCACGGGAGCAAAACCGTCTGTCCCAGAGATTCCCGGATTGGAAAGCGCTGGATTTGTGTTTGCGGCGGATGTTTTGGATGGAAAAGTGTCGTGCGGAAAAAAGGCGTTGATTTTGGGAGGCGGAATGGTAGGCTGTGAAACTGCGGATTTTCTTGGAGAGCGGCAACATCAAGTCACGGTAATTGACCGGCAAGATCGGCTTGCCCAGGATATGATTGAGGAGCATCGCACGTTTGTCATGCGGGATTTTGAACAGTATGGCGTCCGTAGCGTATGCGGCGCGTCCGTGACCAAAGTCTTTGCGGACGGAGCGGCGTATCGTTTAGCTGATGGAGGTTTTCAAGAGCTTCGGGGCTTTGATACCATTGTGCTGGCTCTGGGGGCGAAACGGTTCTGCCCCTTGGAAGAGGAAGTGCAGGCTTTGGGTAAGGAATGTTATGTACTGGGAGACGCGGTTTCTCCCCGGCGGGCGCTGGACGCTACGCGGGAAGCGTGGGAAATCGCCATAAAAATCTAAAGCCTGGTTCTGGGAAAGGAAATGACAGATGGAAATTTCAGGAACAACAAAATTATTTTGCCTGATTGGTTCGCCGGTTGCTCATTCCGGTTCTCCGGCGATGCACAATTTCAGCTTTGAACATCTAGGTATGGATTGCCGTTATTTGGCGTTTGACATTGGCAAGGAACAAATCGCCGACGCGGTTTCCGCCATGCGAACCCTTCCGATCCACGGCTGTAATGTGACCATGCCATGCAAAACGGCGATTCTGCCCTATCTAGATGAGTTGTCCCCGGCGGCCAGGTTAGTTGGGGCGGTCAATACTGTAGTGAACCGAAATGGTAAGCTGATCGGCCACATTACCGACGGCGTAGGCTATGTCAACAGCCTGCGGGCGGAAGGGGTGGAGGTTGCTGGAAAACGGATAACGGTCTTTGGTTCCGGTGGAGCGGCCACTGCCATACAAATCCAGTGCGCCTTGGACGGAGCGGAGCAGATCACAATTTTTTGCCGGGAGGATTCTTTTCTGTCTCAGGCGCAGCGTACGGTTCAGACCATTCAGGAGCACGTTCCATCTTGCCGGGTAGAACGATTTGACCTGACTGAAACCGAACAGTTGGCCCGTTCTCTAGCGGAAAGCCATATTTTGGCCAATGCCACCAAGGTTGGCATGGCTCCTCTGGAACAGGAATCCCTGGTACCGAATGCGGAATGGTTCCATTCGGGATTGGTCGTCACAGACGCTGTATACCACCCCGAAGCAACCAAAATGCTCAGGGAAGCCAAGACCAAGGGATGCAAGGTGATTGGCGGCCTAGGGATGTTGCTTTGGCAAGGAGCGGAAGCGTTCCGGTTGTTTACCGGGAAGGAAATGCCGGTAAAAGAAGTGTACGAGAAGTATTTTCAATAACGCTCTAAAAGGAGAGAGGGAAACCATGACAGAATATTCCAACCTATTTGCGCCGCTTACGGTAAAAACGATGACGTTGCCCAACCGTGTGGTGATGATGCCCATGGGAACCAATTTCGCCCAGGAAAACGGAGGAATCAACGAGGCTCATATCCATTATTATGAACAAAGAGCCAGAGGAGGCACCGGCCTGCTTGTGGTGGAAAATGTTTGCGTGGATTTTCCTCTGGGTTCTAACGGAACCACCCAGCTGCGCATGGATCATGACCGTTATATTCCCGGGCTTGCCCGGCTCTGTGAGGCGGTTCATAAGCACGGTTCCTGTGTGGCGGTGCAGATCAATCATGCCGGCGCTTCCGCCATGAGTTCCCGCATTGGGATGCGGCCGGTTTCCGCCTCCGACCTTCCCTCTAAGCCAGGAGGGGAAATTCCCCGTCCCCTGAAAAAAGAAGAAATTGCTGGAATCGCCAGAAAATTCGGAGAAGCTGCCCGCCGGGCAAAAATTGCTGGGTTTGACGCAGTGGAATTCCATGCCGGACATTCCTACTTAGCGAGCCAATTTCTTTCCCCCACAATGAACGACCGCACCGATGAATTTGGAGGCTGTCCAGAAAATCGCGCTCGTTTTCCCAAAATGGCGGTGGAGGAAATCCGAAAAGCGGTAGGGCCTCAGTTTCCGATCCTTGTGCGCTTAAGCCTGGACGAATTTGCCGAAGGCGGCAATACGGTGGAGGATTCTTTGGAGCTGATGGAGCATTTTTGCGGCGAGGCAGATCTCTTCTCCGTTTCTGCCGGACTGAATACGTCCCTTCAGTTTCAAATTGATGTGGGAAGTCTACCGGATGGCTGGCGTTCCTACATGGCCAAAGCGGTGAAGGAGCGGTTTGGGAAGCCTGCCATCACCATGGGGAATATTCGCTCCCCAAAGGTAGCGGAAGAAATTCTGGAACGCGGAGACGCCGATTTGATTGGACTTGGCCGAGGCTTAATTGCGGAGCCGGAGTGGGTCAATAAAGTGCGCAAAGGTCAGATTTGCCAGCTGCGCAACTGCATTTCCTGCAACACCGGCTGCGCAGGAAACCGGATTGGATTTAATCAGCCCATTCGCTGCACCGTCAATCCAGCCGTGGACCAAGGTGAGGATTATTACAAGCGCAAGGTGACAAGACCCTGCAACGTGGTGGTGATTGGCGGCGGTGTGGCAGGTTTGGAGGCGGCCTGCACCGCGGCGGAGGTAGGATGTGCTTCTGTGCTGTTGGAACGGGGCGAAAAGCTGGGAGGCCTGTCCGCGTTTCTTTCCAAGGTGTCGGATAAATTTCGGGTGAACGATTTCATTGATTATCAGGTGGATCGGGCCAGCCGGCTGAAAAACTTATTTGCTCTGACCAAGACGGAGGCCACGCTGGAAAAAGTGGGTCAATTTCATCCAGATATCATTGTAAATGCTACCGGTTCTCAACCGCTGCTGCCTCCGGTGGAAGGATTGGCCGAAGCGCTGCGTCAGCCAGAATCCAATGTGTTTACCATTTCTGGGGTGATCAATAAGAAGCAAGCCTATGCCGATGATTTGACCGGAAAGCGGGTGGCGATTGCTGGGGGCGGCGCTGCCGGTGTAGACGCCATTGAGTTTTTCGCCAAGCGGGGCGCTCAGGTTTCGATTGTGGAGCGGTGTCACGAAATCGGCTACGACGTGGATCCCATTACCCGCTGCAATTTGAAGGATAACCTGGAAAAATATTCGGTGGAGCAGTTTACCAATTCCACCTTGACCAAAGTGACTGCCAATACCTTCCATATTCAGCGGGGTGGGAAAGAAGAAACCATTGCTTTTGATTACGCTTATATTTGTTTAGGAATGCAATCGGATGCGCCTTTGTTACATGATTTATGCCAAAAATTTCGGGAAACTGGTACAGAGGTGATCAATATCGGCAACAGCGCCCGGGCGCGCCGGATGATCGATGGCGTTCGGGAAGGCCGGAATATCTTAGCCGTTTTGGAGCGTCTGGGATACTTTGACGGCGTACCGTCGCTGCATTCTTATTGATTTCTAGCAGCTTACGAGCTGCATTTTTTTATTTTCTTCCTGACAAGATCATAGAACATCAGTAGGAAAGAGCAAAATAACATTCAGATTGCACAGTTTCCAGCCTATTAATTTTATTTTTTTTACAAAATTCAACTTACTGGCTTCTTTTTATTTCCAGTCAGTGTAATGTATGGTATAATAACCGCAGTGAACCTGCAGCGCGGGCATTTGGGCGCATGGGTTCTTGTGTAATTTGGCGACTGGAGGGAGCGTGCGCGACTTGCCCGCCGCAGGCGTGGTATAATAACCGCAGTGAACCTGCAGCGCGGGCATTTGAGCGCATGGGTTCTTGTGTAATTTGGCGACTGGAGGGAGCGTGCGCGACTTGCCCGCCGCAGGCGTGGTATAATAACCGCAGTGAGCCTGCAGCGCGGACTTTAGGCGCATGGGTTCTTGTGTAATTTGGCGACTGGAGAGAGCGTGCGCGACTTGCCCGCCGCAGGCGTGGTATAATAACCGCAGTGAGCCTGTAGCGCGGACTTTAGGCGCATGGATTCCTGTGCAATTTGGCGACCGGAGGAGCAGGGGCGATTTGCTCACCGCAGGTGTGGGATCATATCCTGGAAACGTCAGCGGAATCAAAGATTGCGGGAATTTCTGAGAACATGCAATCAGAAAAAAGAGCTGCGCTCTTGCGGCTTTGCCGATCCTTGCTGGCGCAAGGGCTTGTGGTGTCATAATTTCACAAAAGATACATGAATGAAGGAGGGGATACCCATGCCGTATATTCGGACTCAAGTCAGTATTTCTTTGTCAAAGGAAAAAGAAATTGCTCTTAAAGAAAAATTGGGACAGGCCATTACTATTTTACCAGGAAAAACTGAGCGCTGGTTGATGCTGGATTTCCGAGACCAATGCCGGATGTATTTCCAAGGAGGCCAGGAAGAGGCGGCGGCTTTTGTGGAGGTCAAGCTGTTTGGAACGGCTGGAGCGGCGGTGTATCAGGAAATGACCGCGGCAGTCACCAAGATTATTTCGGAGGAACTGGGGATTCCTGCCCAGCGGATTTATGTCCAGTATGAAGAATGCAGTTATTGGGGCTGGAATGGAAACAACTTTTAAGAAAGTGGGAACCATATGAAATCATATCGGGAAGTGCTCCATTTTCACCTGCCAAGCCGCCGGGGATTGGTGAACATCACGCATCAGGTGGAACAGGCGCTGCGGAAAAGCGGGATTCAGGAAGGCTTGGTCCTGGTCAACGCCATGAATATTACCGCCAGTGTGTTTATCAATGACGACGAAAGCGGACTGCATCAGGATTATGAGGTATGGCTGGAAAAACTGGCTCCAGAGAAGCCCTACAACCAGTACCGGCACAATGGTTATGAGGATAATGGGGACGCTCATTTGAAACGCACGATCATGGGGCGGGAAACCGTGGTTGCGGTTACGGAAGGCAAGCTGGATTTTGGAACTTGGGAGCAGATTTTTTATTTTGAATTTGATGGAAAGCGGGAAAAACGTGTGCTGATTAAAATCATTGGCGAATAAATTTTTTGAGAAGGTGGAATTTCCATGAAAAAGAAAGTCATTATGACCGGGTTGATCATGGCATTGGCAGCGCTGGCGGTTGGCTGTGGGGAACAGAATGCTTCTTCCGGTCAGGTCTCCCAAATCTCTACATCTACATCCAGCGCCACAACGCCGGACAGCTCCAGCGTAACTCCAGCGGCAAAAGCGCCTAGTCTGGAGTTGGCGGAGGATATCAAAGAAGGGGACACGGTGGTTCAGATCCCAAAATTTGTAGCCGAAGGCAGCAATCCGGCTGTGGATACCCTTAATGCGGAGATTCAGAAGAATCAAGGAGAAGTGTATGGCGAATGGAAGGATTCCCAGGATAGTGTGCGCGACCTAGAGATCAAATCTTACCTATTTACCAGTGAGGACTATGTGCAGGCTGTGGTCACACAGTTAGAACTCCCAACATATGGAACCCAAGGGGATGTATTTTCGTATCACTATGATGTGAAAGAACAAAAGACGGTCGCCTTGGCGGATGCATTGGCCAAGCTTAACCTGACGGAAGACGATGTGCTCACGCAATTCCAGGCTGCCTATCGGCCGGAAAGCAGTGTTGGCACCATAGACAAGGCGGAAATTCAGGGCTTCCGAATCCTAGGGGATTCTTTGGAATGTTATTTAAAGGTGTATTTTGTCAACCCAAATGTATCGGGAGAAGAGGGGCAATACAACCAGATTGTTGTTTTTAACATGAAGGACGGAACTGCCAGCGATTATAATGGGGAAACTTTGATTGACCCAGCGGCAACCGATGCTGGCGCCAGTTCATCTCAGGTGAGCAGTACGGCTGGCGTGGCCAGCAACAAGGAATAAAAGCGTAAAAAAAGCCTGTTTGTCCCTGGAGCGGAAAACAGGCTTTTTTTATCTCACAGAAATGGGGAAGAAGCATGAAAAGCGATTTAACCTCGATTCCCGGCGTGGGGAAAACCATTGCTCAATTTCTTATCGATTTGGGTTATCCGACGGTTGCCTCTCTGCGCGGAGTGAACCCGGAGGAATTGTACCAAAAGGATTGTCAGCGGCAGGGGATGAAGCTGGACCCTTGTTTGCTGTATGTGTACCGGTGCGCGGTGTATGTTGCGGAAACCCCGCAGCCGAACCCGGAAAAGTGTAAATGGTGGTATTGGAAGGGGAACACATACCCGGAATCTGGAGGAAATACATGATTGCAATTTTATCTCCTGCAAAGAATATGAGGCCGGTTATCCGAGAGGGTCTGGTTCTTTCCCGTCCCCGCTATCTGGAACAAACCAGCCGGTTGGCAGATATTTTGAGGGGCTATGACGCCTGGGAATTGGAAAGCATGATGAAAATCAATCCAGAATTGGGCATGAAGGCGTATTGGGATTTCCAAGATTTTCGCTTGGAAGCTCCGGGAACCGCCGCGGCGCTGGCTTATCGCGGACTGGCCTACCAACATTTGGCTGCCCAGGATTTTACCTTGGAGGAATTGGCCTTCGCCAACGATCACTTGCGGATTTTGAGTGGGTTTTATGGGATGCTGCGTGCTTGCGATGGAATCCTGCCTTATCGGCTGGAAATGCAGTGTAAGCTGAAGGTGGACGGGAAAAACCTATATGGGTTTTGGGGAGACCGGCTGTATCAGGATTTATTTGCCAGCAAACAGCCGGTGATTAACTTGGCTTCCACCGAGTATTCCAAGGTGATTTCCCCTTATTTACAAAGCCAGGACCGCTGGATTACCTGTCAATTCCTGGTGAACCGAGGTGGAAAATGGAAAGCTCTCGCCACGGACTCCAAAATGGCCCGGGGAGAAATGGCCCGATATTTGATCCAAAACCGTTTGGAGCAGCCGGAGGAACTGCAGGAATTCACATGGCAGGGCTATCGGTTTGCCCCGCTGCGTTCCGATGACGCCAATTATGTGTTTACGAGAGAATACGAGTAAGGAGGAAAAACGATGCCGGCCACTTGGAATTTATGGCATGGCTGCCGCAAAATCAGCGATGGCTGTACCCATTGTTATGTGTACCGCATGGATGGTTCTTATGGAAAAAATCCCTCCCAGATCAGAAAAACCACTGTTTTTGACCTGCCGGTCCGCAAGGACCGGACTGGTTGCTATAAAATCCCTTCTGGAGAATTGGTATATACCTGTTTTACCTCAGATTTTTTACTGGAGGAGGCAGATGCTTGGCGGGAAGAAGCTTGGTCTATGATGCGGGAGAGGTGGGATTTAAATTTCCTTTTTATTACCAAGCGGATTCACCGAATCCAGCAATGTTTGCCCAAGGATTGGGGAAATGGATATGAGAATGTACGGATTTGCTGTACCGTAGAAAACCAAGAACAGGCCGATTTTCGGCTTCCATTTTTCCTGGAAGCGCCGATCCGGCACCGTAGTATTATCTGTGAACCGCTTTTGGGATCGATTCATCTATTCGATTATCTGGGTGGTTGGATTGATGAGGTGATCGTAGGCGGGGAGTCAGGGATGGAAGCACGGGTGTGCGATTATGCCTGGGTACTGGATTTGCGTGAGCAGTGCAGGCAGAAACAGGTGGATTTTTCTTTCCGCCAAACTGGGGCGCGGCTGCGCAAGGGAAATGTCATTCATCGAATCCAGAGGAAATGGCAGCATTCCCAAGCCCGAAAGGCGGGGATTGACCTCTGTTTTTCCAGAGGAAAGGAGAAGATGTTATGAAGCGAATCAAAGTAATGCTCGGGGATATTACCAAGGTGGAAGCGGACGCCATTGCCAATGCGGCCAACACGACGTTGCTGGGTGGAGGCGGAGTGGATGGAGCGATTCATCAGGCGGCAGGTCCCGAACTGCTGGAGGAATGTCGAATGCTCCATGGCTGCGCAACTGGCGAGGCCAAAATCACCAGAGGCTACCAATTGCCGGCTAAATATGTCCTTCATACGCCGGGTCCCATTTGGTACGGGGGAAATCGGGGAGAGGAACAACTGCTCCGAAACAGTTATTGGAATTGTCTGGAATTGGCGGCGGAATACGACTGCCAAACTGTGGCGTTTCCATCGATCAGCACTGGAGTCTATCATTTTCCTCTAGAAAAGGCCGCTCCCATTGCCATGCAAACCATTCATACCTTTTTGCAGGGACAGAATACGGTGCAGGAGGTCAGCCTGGTCTGCTTTGATGAAGTGACCAAATCCGCCTATGACAAGGCTTGGAAAAATTTGTTTTCCAAATAGCTGCCGTTTTAAGAGGCTGAACCGATAAAGGTTTGGTTGGATTTTGTAAATCCTGAAAATATGAGGTTTTCAACTCCGAATTGTCTGAACCAATCTTATTTCATGGGCAAACGAAAGAGTCTACGCTACCAGAAAGATATTGAAAAATCGCAATTTAGGAGGTATTTCACGTGAAAAAAATGGTTTTTATCACTTCAATTTTGATGATGATAGTAACATTGTTTGCTTGTGGCAGCAATCACACCTATGAAATTGGAATAACCATTCCGGCTGGTAGCACAGAAACATTTGTTTATTCCAGGGAAGAAATTTCTCCAACGAAAGATACCATAATAATATCTTCAGGAGAAGGTTTGGGAGACACAGAAGTAGTTCTTAAAACCATAGAAGCCACAGAAGAAAACACGTATGAACCCACATATCTTACGCCGGGTATGCCGGTTGAAATGGAAGTAGAAAAAGGTGCGTGGTTTCAAGTAGGCGTATCCATACAAAATCCTACTGGAAAAGATATCAAGCTTACGGTTGTGATTGAGAACATAGATGTAAGAATGGAGTAATATTTGCCTGCTCAGAAATAGAAAAAGATTTCCCATTTATCCAGGGGATTAGTAGGGAGCCAATGGATTCCATACGAGAACTGTTCTTAGAAGAAAATGAAAAAAGCGCCTAGAGCGTTAGTTTTACAGTGATAAGGAAGTATTCACAACAACTTATTACCAACGCTGACAAACAGGTGCAACAAAGCAGAGAGTTCATCACTTTTAAAAGTGATTGGCTCTCTGTTTTTCTGTCTGTATTTTGTTACGCAGTAGAACCTCATTTTTGAGGGTACGAGTATAAAATATCGTCTAATGGATTTTCACGCTCTGAAAGCCGCATAAATTAAGGGCTTTTTGCCCTCTACTGCATAACATTTCTATCTCAAAATAAAACAAATCTGCAAGGCTATTATATACACAATAAATATGAGTACAAAAATAGCTTCCGGTGTTGGGTTATCCGATATTGGATTTTCCGACATCGGGTAATCCGACGTCGGAAAATCCAACGCAATTAAATAAAGATATATAAAGTAAAGATGAATCAATTACAGATTTAATCAATTATCTATTCCATTCCTTTCCGTCAATTCTTCTTATCGTCTCTTAAACTGCCGGAACGGAAGCGAATATTATCTCTCATATTCCATAATTTGTAGAGAGCGCAAGCGGTTTATCCGATTGCGCCCTCTTGTCTGCTCCACAGCAAGGACAGAGAAAACCGTCAAGGACGCGAAGCGTGTATTTTATCCTTGACGGCTTTCTCTGGCTTTGCTATTCACTATCTGTCAAAATGGAACTGCAAAATTGCTTTGATAAGCTGCGCTTCTAATCTGTCTTGAATGTCTGCGTTAAAACGCCCTTGAAATACCGAGCGATATTTTATGTATCCTCTGTAATGGTATAAGACAGCGTTTATAGCTTCCTGCTCTCCGGCAACGGCTTTTTCAACCACTTCAAAAGGTATCAGCTTCTTGTTCCTCATGCTCCAATCTCTCCATTTCTTTTCTTAGCTGTTTGAGTGCTGCGATTTTCCAGTAGTTTACTGTCGTGCGGCTTTTCCCATACATTTCTCCGATTCTCTTATCCGTATATCCAAAGAAAAAATACAGTACCAAAACTTCCTGCCGTAGCTTGGGTAAATCGGAAAACACTTTTGCCAATCGTTCATTTTCTATTACGATTCTCTCGCCGCACACAATCAATTCCGTCGAACTTGTTTGTTCCGCAAAATAGCTGTCTGTTGCAGACGGATTGTAATACCTTTCTTCCATGAGATAATCAAGGGATATTTCCCGTTTCTGCCGTCTGCCAATATCCCGATAGGCGGACATGGAAGCATTACGGAGAACAACTTTACAAAAGGCTGCAAAAGTGTATTCGATATGTTCTTTGTATTGCTCTGAATCGTTCATTGTTTCACCCTCTTTCTTCCCGATAGGGGCTATTGCAGAAAACGCCCATACAGTAATAAAACTGCATAGGCGTTCGGTAACATGAGTTATTTAAGCATACAAAATGATATGTGTGTTCATCATCATAGCCAAAATATCCCATAATAAAAGAAAGGCTTTTTTTGATGATTGAATCAAAGATATAGAAAAGATGGACGGCATATTGATACCTCCTTTATATCGTCATGACCTTAAAAAGTCAATGTTCTCATTCGTTACTGTCCTCTAATTGTCTGAATATTTTCTTTGAGTAAAGAGAAATCAAGAAAGCGGCAACGGCTGCTACAATCAGTACAATCCATGTCCGGCTTTCAAAAATATCAAACAAAACACCATAAATCGCCTGCCCTATGGGTTGACCACACATGGCTATGGAAATCAACGCCGCCATGATTTTACCAACTAATTGTGGTGGTGTCTGCTCTTGTACCATTGTGTAAATCTGCACAACAAACAGCGTAGAAGCTCCCATTGCAGTAAAGCTCATCAGTGTAATAACCCAATAAGACAGGATTGCAGGAATATGAAACATCAACGAAATCCCCATCAATGCTACGGAAGCTGCACAAACCAGAAGCAAAATATAAGAGTTTTTTAGCTTCAATTTTTCTGCTGTCGCTGCTGTTAAAATTCCGCCGCACAAACCGCCTAATGCAAGTGCGCCTTGGGTAAAGCCATACATAGTATCTGACATTTTAAGTACCTGTGTAATCAAAATAGGTGTCCCGACAATCATAACCGAACTTAATATCAGATTGAAAATAGAAATCAGAAACACGACAGAAAAGAAAATCGGTTTTTCTGTCTTTACGAACTGGTAACTTTCCTTTAAGTCATTTCCTACAACTGTCAAAATTCCGCTTTCCCTGATACGCTTTTCATGTGGGATATGGATAAAAATTTCCATAACTGCGGAAAAAGTAAAGCAGACGATACTTAAAACCAAAATGGGATAAATCTCCCACATTCCAAACATAATCCCACCAATGACAGGTCCCAGCAAACCGGAAAGAGTATTTACCTGATTGATAACTGCATTTCCAGCCATTAGTTTTTCTGATGATACTAATAACGGGATACTCGCCTGCACAGACGGCTGATAGGTACCGGAAATTCCATACAGAAGCATTAACACAGCAATGAACAACGGAACCGTTGGCAGCTTTCCTAAGCTAAGATAAAAAATCAGTATCAATACCGCTGTACAAAAGTCCAGCCCGACCATAATATTTCGCTTGTTCACTCTGTCGGCTAATACGCCGCCAATCATCGATAATACTACCATTGGCGCAAAAGAACAGGCAGTTACTATTCCAAACAGGGCAGATGAACCTGTTTCCCGTAATAAATAAAGCGGCAGGGCAAAACGTAAAATTGCATTTCCAAACAACGAAATGATTTGCCCGATAACAACCAATGTAAAATCACGTTTGAAAAGAGTCGATTTTTCTTTCATGTAAATCCTCCTCAATATTTTATAAACCAACCGTCGGTCTGTATTTGGTTTAAAATAAACTGCCCTGCAAAGGACAGATTATTTTAACAACATTACTGCTGCTTGCAAAAGCCAATATATGCTTCAATCAAAGCTTCATCTAACAGAACATCAATGCCAATACCTTTC
Source organism: Clostridiales bacterium (assembly GCA_022801595.1). GTDB lineage: Bacteria > Bacillota > Clostridia > Oscillospirales > Acutalibacteraceae > UMGS1071. The sequence continues at coordinate 57,275 of JAAWSO010000002.1, forward strand.
ATCAGATTATTGAACGTATTACATCTTTCCCGCATACCATGTGCGTCCGTTTGATTTACCAACGGATTGAGCCATGTATTTGCTAAAATCATAATCGCTTCTGCCACCTCTTTGGGGTGTTCAATTTGAATAGAGCCGTCCCCCATGCCCTGTTTCAAAATCGGCTCAATAAATTTGGGTGCCACTATTTGATAAATCTGCCCGATTTGCAAAGCCAAAAATCTTGGATTGTCTAACAGACTTGGTGTAATCGTCAGCATAAGGCTTTGGTTGGAATGGAACACTGCGGTTCGGATAATCTTCCGAAGCTTTTCCAAACCATTTACTTCTTTATCATCTCTCACTTTTGCCAATACTGCGGTATTTTCTTCTCCAATACGGTCGAAAATGGCTTCCAGTATATCCTCCTTTGAAGAAAAATGATGATAGATAGCGCCTTTGGAAAGCTTGGTTTCATTGATGATGTCCTGTAAAGAAGTTCTGTCATAACCTTTTTCAGCGAATAAGCAGGTAGCCATATCTAAAATCAATCGGACAGTTTCTTCTGGATATTTATTTCTTGCCACTCTATCCCCTCCTTACAGACCGTTGGTCTGTATAAAGAATAACACAAATTTTTTTTGCTGTCAATACAGCTCTCTATCCGCTGATTTGGCATTTCTAAAACTTTCCCGTATCAATGAGTAAAGAAAGAAAATCAAAATTTTTTTCGTAAATCTTCGGCAAAATCGCCCTGTGCGGTGTAGTAGGGAATGAAAGAAAAAACAGAGGGTTTGGGAAACTTCCCAACAATCAAAAGGCAACGCATTTTACGGAAAGGGTACCCCTTTCCTATGCTTGCTAAGAAGTTTTTCACTTCATCAAATACGAAAGGACGGGAAAGGAATGGAACGGAAACAAGAGTATAAAGACAACGAATTTTTGCCAAAACGCGGCAATCCTCAACACGAAACGGTTACTTATGAAATCGGCGGCACATTTTATGAAGTGTCTACGTCCTGCGGCGGCTCGGAACTGCTCTATGACAAAATGAAACGCCTTATCAAAGAGGAATCCGGCAAAACGCCTGCTGACAAGAAAAGTGAAGTCCGCTATAATAAAGACAGCAACCTGTTTGTCGGGCGTTCATTACAGGAGGAATGAACACATGACAGCATATACTAATAAGCCCGAACAGATAACAGCATTATACGCCCGTCTTTCACAAGAGGACGCGCTTGACGGCGACAGCAACAGCATTGTCAATCAGAAAGCGGTTTTATCAAAGTATGCCGCTGACAATGGCTTTACGAATCCGGTATTTTTCATTGATGACGGCGTTTCAGGAGTAACCTTCGACCGGCCTGGGTTCAACCGCTTGGTGCAGGACGCCAGGGACGGGAAGATCAATATCGTCTTATGTAAGGACCTCAGCAGGTTAGGTCGTGACTACATCGAGGCCGGGAAATATACCAGCATCGTGTTCCCTTCCCTCGGCTGCCGTTTCATCGCCCTCAATGACGGAGTGGACACGACCCGGCAGAATGACGAGATGGTCATGATTCTGAAAAATGTCATGAACGATCTGTATGCCCGCGATACAAGTTCCAAAATCCGAGCTGTCAAACGTTCCTCTTTTCGGGCCGGGAAGTACATCGGGGCCTACGCTCCATTCGGCTACCTGAAAAGCCCGGATGACAAACACGTCCTTGTTCCTGACCCGGCCTCGGCCCCTATTGTAAAGCGTATCTACGACCTGCGGTGTCAAGGATTCGGCTATCGGAAAATCGCCGCTGTCTTGAACGGCGAGAAAATCCCCACGCCCCGTGATTATTACTATTTGCAGGCGGGTAATCCGAACCCCAGAGGGGAGACGCAGTTCTGGAGCGATATGACCGTCAAGGCCATCCTTCGCAATGAGGTCTATATCGGCCATACGGTGCAGAACAAGACAGGTAACGTGTCTTACAAGGTTCATAAGCAGGTGGACAAGCCTCAGTCCGAATGGATACGGGTAGAGGACACGCATGAGCCGCTGATTTCGCAAGAGGTCTGGGACCTGGTACGCACTATCGAACAGGGGCAGCGGCGGAACCGGACGGCCAAAGATGGGACGGTGCATCTGTTTTCGGGCGTTCTCTTTTGTATGGACTGCGGCGCGACCATGCGCCACCACGGGGACTACCACAAATGCAAGGACGGAACCCCGGTCAAGTCCACCTATGAAAGCTACCTGTGCAATCGCTACTGCGCCAGCGGGAAAGGCACTTGTACCGCCCATACGATGAACCAGAAGGTATTGGTGCAAGTAGTACTGGCAGACATCCGTACAAAGGCGGCGTTGGCGCAAAATGACCCGTCTGGCCTTGTTGGGCAAATCCAGACCCAGCGCAGGGCAGCGACCGCCGAGCAGGTGAAACAGACCAGACTTCTCCTGACCGCCATTGAGAAACGGCTTGCGGAGTTGGGAAAGCTGGTGCAGGCCATCTATGAGGACAAGGTGATGGGGCGTGTACCGGAGGCCATCTGTATCCAGCTTATGAACCAGTACGAGGCCGAGCGTGCCGAGAAGCTGGAGCAGAAGGGGCGTTTGTCGGGCGAGTTGGAGACGTACCAGCAGGACACGGATGATGTTCAGCAGTGGATGAACCTCATCCGAGAATACGCCAAATTGGAGCAGCTTGACCGTCCCACCCTCTTGCGGCTTGTTAAGAAGATTGAGGTCGGAGAGAAGAAGGTCGAGGACGGGCGCACTTTCCGAGACATCAGAATCCATTACAATTTTGTGGGCTATATTGAGGGCTGACACGAAAAATCCCCGGTTTTGCCGGGGATACATACCAGACACTACCGTTTCGCCGGTGCCAATTACACATCATTCTTTATGCAAGGTTGACTAACGATTTTTATGCAAAGGACACAAGCAAGAAAGTCCGCGCCATAAAGAAAGCACAGGGAATGGCAGGAGAACATCTGACAAAACCGCCCTACGGCTACAAAGTTGACCCTGCCGACAAAAAGAAATGGATTGTAGACGAAGAAGCTGCCGCTGTGGTAAAACGGATTTTTGATTTGTGTATCGCCGGAAAAGGCCCTATGCAGACAGCAAAAATCCTCAAAGCGGATAAGATACTGACAACAAAAGCCTATTATGCAAAACAGAAAGGCAAGTTGCTGCCGGATAATCCCTACAACAGGAACGAAAACAGTATTGTAGGTATCTTAGAGCGCATGGACTACTGCGGGCATACTGTAAATTTCAAAAGCTACTCCAAATCTCATAAACTGAAAAAGCGGATTTCCACCACAAAGGAACAGCAGGCTATTTTCCGCAATACTCATGAAGCAATCGTTGAGGAAGCCGTCTTTGAACGGGTACAGGAATTAAGGGCAAACAAACGCCGTCCCACAAAAGCGGAACGGCAAGGATTGTTCTCCGGCTTAGTCTACTGTGCCGACTGCGGAAGCAAGCTGCATTTTGCCACCTGCAAGAGCTTTAATGGCAAACAAGACCATTACCGCTGTGCAAAGTACAAGAGCAATACAGGAAGCTGTACTGCACACTTTATCCGGGAAGAAACGCTAAAAGCAATCGTCCGGCAGAGGATATTTGATGTAACGGCAAGGTTTATTGAGAATATCATGGATTTTCGTGAAATGGTCTATCAGCACCAGTTTGCGAAAGCAGAAAAGAAAATACAGCGGCAGAAAAAACAATTGGAACAGGCAAGAAAACGCATTACAGAACTTGACCGTATTTTCAAGCGGATTTATGAGGACGACATCAACGGCACAATCAGCCATGAACGGTTTTTGAAGCTGTCCGCAGAGTATGAAGCGGAACAAAAGGAACTGACTGAAAATGTAGCGACAGAACAACAGGAAGTTGATACCTATGAGCAGAATAAAATGGACTTTGACAGTTTCGCCGCCATTATCCGCAAGTATGTGGGAATAACGGAATTAACGCCTACGATTGTCAATGAGTTTATCAAAAAAATCGTTGTCCATGCGCCAGAGAAGATAGACGGCAAGCGTTTTCAGAAAGTGGATATTGTCTTTAACTTTGTGGGAGAAATCCATTTGCCTGCCGAGCCGCAGACAGAACAAAAAGAAGCCAATAAACAGGAAAAGACGGCATAGCCCTTGAATGGGGCTATGCCGCCTAATCGGAAGATACTTCCTTGTAACCCAAAACTCTTTAGCTCTAGGCGCTTTTTTGGTGTATCAATTGCAGAATGGAAATTTGATATTTGTCACGGCAAGGGCAAGCGTTCGGCTCGTTTGTGTTAGATGGTTGTTTTCCATAAGCCGTGTTGGTTGCAATACGAAAATGCCGCAACGGCCTGATCGTTTTCCAAGCAGAAGGAAACCTTTGGCTCCTCTCCTGGAAGCAAGCATTTCCGCTGTCCCCCGTGTTTGGTTTGCAAATAAATCCATGGAATGGAGTGGTCATCTGTCATGGGATGGGTTACAGAACCCACGTTGACCGAAATACAATTTCCCGATATGGATACCACAGGAAGATGTTTCTCCTGGGAAGCGTCCTGTGTATTGGCTTCCAGTTTGGTCATGGGTTCCTCGCAGCAATACATGGAAACGCCACTGTTATGAATTAAACCAGCCAAGTTTCCGCAATGTTTACATAAGAAAAAATGTTGATTGTCGCACATGATAAAAACCTCACTTTTTGTTTTCCTTTTGGTTCTTATCAGTATGCCATTTCAGGCTGAAATTATTACAGATGGATGAGGTTAGACCGCTGGGTCTTCCGAAAGCTCTAACTCCCCATTCCAGAAGGCGATTCCTCCGATATTCGTGATATGATGGTAGCCGATTTGGTGTAAGATTTCGCAGGCGTTGCGGCTGCGGCTTCCGCTGAAGCAATAAACAAACAGCTTGGTATCTTTGTCAGGGATCACCTTCTGGATATGGGATACACGGTCAACAGGGAAATTCAAGCTTCCTGGGATGTGACCTTCCCGATATTCCGGCGGATTGCGAACGTCGATCAGTTTGATAGTTGGGTCGGCGGCCAAATGTTCTTTGGCTTCGTCCATGGTAATGGACTTGCATTTGTGTCGAAATAGACCAAACATGGATGATTCCTCCTAAAAATATTTTGTAGCTGAAAAGTTGAAAGACTCACGATATTTTTGCCGGCTGGCTTGCAAAAACATCGAAAGAATTTTCCTTTACTCTTTTATTTTACCCTAAATTCCTAGATGATATCAAGTAATAAATGTGAAAAAAATATCATTTTAAAAAAATTAAATTTCTTTTCAAGAAACCATTTTTATGATACAATAACACACAAAGGAATCCATGCGGGCAGCCATATTTTTTTAAGGAAAGGCGGAGTACACGATATGCCCGCCGTAGGCGTAGTATCATGACCTGAAAATATTAACGGAATCGAAGACCCCGGGAATTTCTCAGAACATGGAATCATGAAAAAAGAGCGGTGTTCTTATGTTTTTCACAAGGTTTTTATAAGATACGATACTTCTATGGTATGAATGTTTCGGCGTTTTCAGAAGTATGTTTATTTTCCGCTTAACTGGATAAGGAGAATTTTTATGTCACAAATTACCAAACAAGCTTTGGCCAACTCTCTGCGGAATTTATTGCAAAAAACCCCACTGGATAAAATTACCGTTAAGGAGTTGGTGGAGGACTGCGGCGTCAACCGCCAAACCTTTTATTACCATTTTCAGGATATTTACGATCTATTGGATTGGGTATTTACCCGGGAGGCCGAGGACGCCATTGCGGAAAACAAAACTTACGAAACGTGGCAGCAGGGATTTTTGCAGGCGTTTCGCCGGGTGGAAGAACGGAAAAGTATGATTCGGAATGTTTACAATTCCGCCGGACGTGATCACCTGGAACGCTATCTGTATCAGATGGTATATGATGTGCTGATTGATGTGATCCATGAGCTGGCAAAGGATCGAGCAGTTTCAGAGGAGGATCAGCGCTTTATCGCCAATTTTTATAAATGGGCGTTTGTAGGTCTGCTTCTGGAATGGATTCAGACTGGCATGAAGGAACGTCCGGAAACGATTATGGAAAAGCTGGCCAAACTGATTGCGGGCGATTTTCAGAGAGCCTTGGAAAAATATGAACAAATATGAGGAAACGCCCTGCCAGAATGGTTCCGGCCGGGCGTCTTTCGCGAAAAGGGAGACTATTTTTTCATAGAGGTGTGGTTTTTCTCGGAAGAGGGAACCCCACAGACCGTGCAGGATTGAGCGGCTTTGGCTTCTTTGGGATGGCGGGCTTTGCAGATCATTTGAGTCATGGTACCCATGGGGCAGTATACGCACCAAGAGCGGGGTTTGAAAAACAGCATGGTAATCAGGCCCAAAACCGTAGAGGTCAGCATAACCCCATAGAATCCAAAGGCAAACTGAGCAACCCATGGAGAGGAAACCGCCGTATGGTTGGCCCAACTCCAAGGCAGACGGATGGTCCAAAGCAAGGTGACGGTTTCGCGGAGGTCATTGGCGCCTGCAAAGACCAAATAGGTCACATACAGCATGTTGAGAAACATGATCATAAAGAAGGTCAAAAAGCCATAACGGAACCATTTGGAACGCACCCAGGCTGGAATCGGGCGATTCCGGGAAAGATGGAGTTTTTCGCCCAGCAAGCTGAAGAGCTGGCCCCTGCCGCAGAACCGGTTGCAGTATGCTTTATTTCCCCGGATCACGGAGATGAGCAGAGGAGTCAAAAAGCAGATCATTCCCAGCCAGGCAAATAAGATATTAACAAAGCCCAGAACCAGATATAGGCTGGACAAAATCCATAGGTAATCATACCACTTTTTCTTCTTTTTCATGATTGCGCCGCCTCCCTTGCCACGATCGTAATCACACTGGCTGGGCAGGCCTTGGCGCACAATCCACATCCAATGCAGGTATCTTCCGCCACAATCGCATAAATCCCCAAGGGGATTGTAATGGCGCCCTTGGGACAGACCTTGACGCAGCATCCGCAAGAAACGCATTCTTTTTGGTTGACTTGGGCTTTTCGTTTTGCCATTGGAGTTCCTCCTGTTGTAGTACTGTAAAGCCAGTATAGCAGAGAGGAGGAAGAAAGTTCCGTGACTTTATCACGGATTCTTAGTTGCTCAGGTTGGCATAAAAATTGGATTCCCAAGCCGGAATATAAGGGTGGTGGCGGAAATGAAAGCGGTATTCCGGCACATAGGAATGGACTTGCAAAGGAAGTTGGAACATGTCTTCGTTGCGGTGGTATGCGCATAGATAGAGCTTAGGCCGATCCCGGAGGATGGTTCGTTTGGCTCCCTCCAACGCCTGGCGTTCGCTGCCTTCAATATCCATCTTCAGCAGGGTGATCGGGCCGGGAATTCGGTTGTCAACAGCGTCGACTTCCACCGGGATTTCCCCTTTGCCAAACCTGGAATTTCGTCCCCCTTGACGCTGAAAGGATAGGGTGTCTGGATGGCTCCAAGCGCCCAGGTGAAAAGGCTGGAAGCGTTCCAGGTGTTCCATGTTGCGCAGCAGTTTTTGAAAGTTTTTGCTGTCCGGTTCAAAGGCGTAAAGCCGGCGGTACTGCCCGCCGGTGGCGGTTAGGAATTCCCGGATCGTATCCCCGTCATAGGCTCCCAAGTCTACCATTGTTTCCTGCGATCCAAGGCGAAGAAGGTGGGAATAGACCTCCTCCTTTTCCGTTTCACAGCGGAACAGATACTCGATGTTTCCGCTGACCTTAAAGCGCAGGACATCCAGGTAGATTTGGCGGGAACGCTCGTCCGCCAGCAGGGAAAAGGCTTGGTCAAATTCCACTTCGTGTTCCTGGATGAATTCCCGGGTAAACAGCCCGCTGCCCGCGACCGGAATGGTAGGGGAAAGGATCCGATGCTGTTGGTTCATAGCCCGGATACGCTCCATGGTTGGGCGGTCGTGGACGGCAAAAGACATCACGGTCAGGAAGTCGGGGTAGGTTTCGCAGACCGCCTGGTAGGTTTGTACCGGATATCCCCGGAAGGAGTGGCCGCGGACAAAGCCATCGCTAGCGAATATGGCGGACACCGTGATTCCGTATTCCTGCAGGACAGAAAAAATCTGATCGGCTCCATTTCCCATACCGTAGATAACAATAGGCAGGCCGCTGTCCCGCAGAGTGTCCCAAATGTTTTGATCGTGAATGAATTCCAGCATGATTACACCCTCTGGTTTTTCTTTCATTATAAAAGAAGAAGAGAAAAGAGTCAAATTGTGCGGATTTCTCTTGTAATTTACTGTGAAATATGGTAGGGTTTTCAATAAGAACTGTGAGGAGGAATGGAATATGATGAGGAGATTGCTGGGTACTTCCTTTGGATACCTGTTGGCAGGTCTAGCCGGGGGCGTATTTTATCGGGAGTTTACTAAATTTCAGGGCTTTGATGGGCGGACAACCTTAAGCTTTGTGCATTTGCATTTGCTGGTGCTGGGAATGGTTTTCTTCCTGGTGGTTCTAATTTTAGATCGTCTGTTTCAGATTACGCAAAGCAAGCTGTTCCCTGTGTTCTTTGGGATTTATAATGCCGGAATCGTGGTTTCTGTGTCCTGTATGGTGGCTCGCGGCGTGACTCAGGTGCTGGGTACGGATTTGTCTTCTGGAGCAGATGCGGCGATTTCCGGAGTATCCGGATTGGGACATATCTTGCTGGGAGCCGGACTCGTTATACTGTTTATTTTGTTATTCCAGAAAATCAAACGGGAAACAGTCGCCCAGGCATAAAAAAATGTTTGGAATCTTGTTTGTTTTGGCACTATATTTTAAAACATACATATGGTACAATATTCGCAGTGAGGTTGCAAGCGCGGGTATTTGGGTGCACCGGTGGCTGCCCAATCAGGCAACCGAAGGGAACGTGCGCGGCTTGCTCACCGCAGGTGTGGTACAATAATCATACAAAGAGCCAATTTTGATGCAAGCGAAGAAAGGTGGTCAATCAGATGGAAGAAAAGAAAACCATGCAAAACCAATTGACGGAGAAAGAAAAGGAAGCGTTGCGGCAGCAGGCCGTTGAGGACGAGCGGGAAGAGATGGACGACTACCTGGAAGAGCAGGGCATCCAAATCCGCCAGTAGGCGAATCATTCGGGATCACAACAAAAATAGGAAGCTTACCAAATCCTCCGCCGGGAATCGTCCGGTAGGGGGATTTTTGCGTTCAAGCACGCGTTTCTTTCTACCATATTGGTTGTTTTTCAAAAAAGCAAAAAATATTTGGGAAAGATAGGGATCGCTATTGAAAGCCAAAATCAGCAAATAAAAAACGGCTGGAACAGGAGAAAGCCTGCCAGCCGTTTGTGTTTATTCGACGTTTTCCCAGGTGGTTTTTTTCTGCTTGTGATAATGAGTATGGAGCAGATGATGAGCTTTTTCACTCAGAGGAGCGCCCAAATAATCCTGGTATAGCGTGATGACTTCTGGATTCTCATGAGACTTCCGGTAAACCATGCTGCCGTCAATGTCATATAAGGAATCCTGACGCATTTTCTTAATGTCAAAGGTGGTATTAACTGGTTGGCCGCCGCCGCCGATACATCCGCCGGGACAGGCCATCACTTCAATAAACGTGTAGTCCGCAGTGCCGTCTTTGATCATCTGAAGGACAGTTTCTGCATTTTTTAGGCCGTGGGCAATGGCGACCTTTACCGGCGTATCCCCCAGAGCAATGGTAGCTTCCTTTACGCCTTCGTTTCCCCGAACCGCTTCAAACTCCAGCTTTTCCAGAGTCTGTCCCGTGTAGGCCTCAGCTACGGTCCGCAGAGCGGCTTCCATGACGCCGCCGGTCGCGCCGAAAATAGCGCCTGCGCCGCTGCCAAGCCCCAGAGGGCTGTCAAAGCTGCTTTCCGGCAGGTTGGGGAAATCCAGCCCCACGTATTTGATCATTTTGGTCAGTTCCCGGGTGGTGATGACAATATCCACATCCCGGACGCCATCGGCTTCCATCTCTGGGCGGGCAGCCTCGTATTTTTTTGCCACGCAGGGCATGACCGACACCGTTACGATATCTTTTGGGTCAATGCCGGCTGCCTGGCTGTAATAGGACTTGGAGAGCGCGCCGAAGATTTGCTGGGGGGATTTTGCGGTGGACAAGTGGTCCAACAGGTCACTGTGATGCTTTTCGATATACGTGATCCAGCCTGGGCTGCAAGAAGTGATCATAGGCAGCTTGCCGCCATTTTTGATCCGATCCAGCAGTTCATGGCCTTCTTCCATAATCGTAACGTCGGCGGAGAAATTGGTATCAAAGACTTTATCAAAGCCGATGATGCGCAGCGCGCTGACCATTTTCCCAGTGACAATGCTGGCCTTGGCCATGCCGAAACCGTCGCCCAAAGCAACCCGTACTGACGGGGCCACCTGCACAATCACATGTTTCTTTGGGTTATGAAGCGCGTCCCACACCTTTTGGGTATCGTCCTTCTCTACAATGGAACCTACAGGACAGACGGTGCTGCATTGGCCGCAAAGCACGCAGTCCGTTTCCTCAAAGGGCATATGATACGCGGTCGTAACCATAAACTGGTCCGAACGGTTGGCGTAGGTCAGGGCGGAAATTCCTTGGCTTTCCGTGCAGGCTTTCACACATCGGCCGCAGCGGATGCATTTGGCATGATCCCGGATCAGACTGGGGTTGCTGTCCTGAATCGGATGCCTGGCCGCTACATTGGGCAGCTTGGGGCTCAGGATATTAAAGCGGCTGCACAGGCTTTGCAGCTCGCAGTTTTGATTCCGGGGACAGGCGAGGCAGTCCTGATCGTGATTGGCTAAGATCATTTGCAGGATACCTACTTGAGTATCCCGTACCTTTTGGGTATCGGTATGAATTTCCATGCCCTCCCACACTAGGGTAGAACAGGCGGCCAGCAGCTTCCGGCTGCCGACTACTTCGACCACGCACATCCGGCAATGGGCCTTGACCGCTTGATCTGGGAAATAGCAGAGGTGAGGGATGTCGATGCTGACCTTTTTGGCTGCGTCGATGATCCGGGTGCCTTTTTCCACTTCCAGAGGCATATTATTGATCGTGATATGTACCATTTCCATCTTAGTTCCCCTCCGTTCTCACTGCAAAGATTTCTGGGAACCGCTCCATGGCGCAGGTGAACGCGCTTTGAGCGGTTTCTCCCAGGCCGCACAGGGAAGCGTTTTTCATAATCATGCAGATGTTTTTCATCGTTGCCAAATCTTGTGCCGTGTGGGTTTTGTCTGCGATCTTTTCCAGCATCCGTTTCATCTGGGTGTTGCCTTCCCGGCACGGGGTGCATTGTCCGCAGCTTTCATGAGAAAAAAAGGCTTGGGTGATGCGCAGGAAGTTCAGCACAGAGGTACGCTGATCGACAACCAGAATTGCCCCAGAGCCAACGCCCACGCCAGCCGCAGACAAATCCTCATAAGTGTATGGGGTGTCTAAAATGTCAGCGGAGGCAATTTTGCCGGATGCGCCGCCGAATTGGATCAATTGAATTTCATTGTCATCGGTTACGCCGCCGGCCAGGTCATAGATGATTTCCCGCACGGTCACGCCGAAGGGGATCTCAAATGCGCCGGGTTTCTTGACATTGCCAGCCACGCTGATCATTTTGGTGCCCATAGAGCCAGGGGTGCCATAGGTTTGGTATTCGTTCTGGTCGTCCAGCAGAATGCTGGGAACGAGGCAGAGGCTTTCCACGTTGTTGACGCAGGTGGGGAGATGGAACAGGCCGCACTGCTTGATAAACGGCGGTTTCATCCGCGGGCGGCCGCTTTTGCCTTCCATGGATTCCACCAGAGCGGTGCCTTCTCCACAAACGTAAGCGCCTGCTCCAGAGTATAGATGAAGCTGGTAGGAGAAGCCTTCTTTACCTAGGATATTCTTGCCCAGATACCCCTTTTTTTCCGCTTGCTCCATGGCGTTGAGAAGCAGGGGACGCAGGTGGGCGTATTCCTCCCGCATATAGATATAACCATTTTGCGCGCCTACGCTGTAGCCGGCGATGATCATGGCTTCGATTAGGCGGAAGGGGTCGTTTTCGATTAGGGTGCGGTCTTTGAACGTACAGGGTTCGCCTTCGTCGGCATTGCAGATCACAACCTTATCCGGTTTGTCTACTTCCCTGGCCTGCCGCCATTTTTTGCCCATGTCATACCCAGCGCCGCCCCGGCCCTTAATGGCGCAGGCGGCGAGGCGGTCGGCGATTTCTTCCCCGGTCATGGCGATGGCTTTTTTTAGTGCGGAAAACCCGCCGACACTCTCATAGGAGTCGATGGAGCTGCGGTCGTATTTTCCAAAGTTCCGAGTCATAAAGGATACTGTGTTTCCCATTGTCGTTCCCTCCTATTCCAAATGCTCAATAATATCGGCGATTTGTTCCCGGCTGGTCAGCGGTCCATAAACCACGTCGTGAACCCGGATGGCGGGGGCACGGTCGCAGGCGCCGAAGCAAGGGACTTCTTCAATGGTAAAGCGATGGTCGTAGGTCACTTCATTGAGGCCGATCCCCAGGATATCCCGCAGGCTGTCCAGCACAAAATCGCTTTGGTTGACCTTACAGACGATACTGGAGCAAACCTGAATGGGATGTTTGGCGCGTGGAGATTCGTGGAGAGCGGAGAAGAACGAAACCACGTCGTAGACCTGGGTAATTTTGAGTTTCATGTTCTCCGCCACATAATAGGCGGCTGCCTTTGGAATGTACTGCAGTGGAACTGCGCGCTGGATGTCCAGCAGGATTTCCAATAATTTTGAGGCGTCATGCTGGTAATGGGTCATAATGGCATCCATTTCCTGCACCAGGGCGGGAGTCAATACCGGATGATTTTCCTTCATTCCATGTCCTACTTTCTATTACATTTTTTCATTTTTCTAAAGGGAAAAAAAGGGTGCTGATTTTTGTGAAAAAATCGGGATATCCGACTTTTTAATAGGATATCACAATCAAGCCTTCCTCGTCAATAATCGATTAAATTTTCCAGGTGTTTTGCGAAAGAATGGGCTGGGTTGAATAAAATGGGGTTTTCCTGGAAGGAAAAATGTGGTATGCTTAAAGAAATATCACACAAGATTCAGGAGGGATCCAGCAATGGAAAAGGCAAAGGTGTATTTTACGAATATGCGTACCGTGGCGATGGGGGACAACCTCCTGCAAAAGCTGCGCCGGCTGATCCAGGCGGCCGGAATTGAGGCCATTGATTTTAACCGGAAGTTCGCCGCGATCAAAATCCATTTTGGGGAGCCGGGAAATTTGGCGTTTCTGCGGCCCAATTATGCCAAAGTAGTGGTAGATTTGGTGCGGGAACTAGGTGGAAAGCCATTTTTGACTGACTGCAACACCCTGTATGTGGGCAGCCGCAAAAATGCTTTGGATCATTTGGACGCCGCTTATGGAAATGGGTTTTCCCCTCTGACCACTGGCTGCCACGTGATTATCGGGGACGGCCTTAAAGGGACCGACGAAGCTGTGGTTCCCGTAGAGGGTGGGGAATACGTAAAGGAGGCGAAAATCGGCCAGGCAATTATGGATGCGGATATTCTGATTTCGCTCAATCATTTCAAAGGCCATGAAATGGCTGGCTTTGGCGGCGCGATCAAAAATATCGGGATGGGCTGCGGTTCCCGCGCGGGAAAAATGGAAATGCACAGCGCAGGTAAACCTCAGGTTAATCCAGAGCCTTGCGTGGGCTGTGGAAAATGCACCCGGATCTGCGCTCACGACGCCATTACCGTTACCAACAAAAAAGCCTCGATTGATCACAAGAAATGCGTGGGCTGCGGACGATGTATCGGAGTGTGCCCCACCGACGCCATTGAACCGGAGATGAACGAAGCCAACGATATTATGAATTACAAAATGGCCGAATACACGGCGGCAGTACTGCGAGACCGGCCTCACTTCCATATCAGCTTGGTCATTGATGTGTCGCCGTACTGCGATTGCCATGCCGAAAATGATACTGCGATTGTGCCGGATGTTGGGATGTTTGCTTCATTTGACCCAGTGGCTTTAGATGTGGCCTGCGCCGATGCAGTCAATGCCCAGCCGGTTTTAGCGGACAGCGTGCTGGCGGACCACTGCCACGAGCACCACGATCATTTCACCGCCATCGGTCCGACTACGAACTGGCGTTCCGCGGTGGAGCACGCGGAAAAAATGGGCCTTGGCACCCAAGAGTACGAACTGATCACCATTTAATGAAAAACAGAGAGGAGAAAAGCCTTATGATCCGAGTGAAAACCATCCATTCTGAGCCGGAAAAACGAAACGTATGGCGTTATGTGAAAATTATTGGCGTCGCTTTCCTTGCAGTCCATGCCTTCCACCGCCATTCCCAGAAAAAGAAAATGAAGAAACTGGGATAAAAAGCTCAATAAAGACCAAGGCTTTTGAGGAGAGAGTCCCCAAAAGCCTTTTTATTTGTAAAATTTTTGTGTTTTTCTGTAAACTTACCCCGATTTTGTGGTATCATAATCACACAAAGAAAGCAGTGCGTGCCCAGAAGCTTTTTTCATAAAGAAAGCGGAGTATGCAACGTGCCCACCGCTAGTATCTGAAAAGCCAACGGTCTGTTACAACGGAGGAATGGGAGGCTATCTGTCGGGATGTTTTGAATTCTTTCCGAAATCGGTGTTTTCCGAGGTCCAATACTGGATCTTTCCGCAGGCGAAAACCTTTGGCCTGTTCAACTATAGAAAGGGGTTGAAAATGGGAATGGAGCCATCCAAAAAACCCATGAGTAAAAAGAAAAAAATTTTGCTTGCCGTTTTGATTCCGGCAGCGGTAGCGGCCATTGCCTGCGCCATTCTGATTCCGTTGTTTGTTACAGGAAAGGAGCCGGAGGAAGTTTCTTATCCAGATTTCTGCGCAATGGTAGAAAAGAAGGAAGTAGAGAAAGTGATCTACACATCGGGATCGCCGAAAATGAAGTTTGAGAAAACTGGAAGCGATGCGCAGTATGAAACCGATAACCCGAAAGTGGAGGGTTTTAAAGAAAAGATGCTGCTGGCAGGGGTGGAGTTTGAGGAGATCATACCGTCCTCCTTCTGGTCTACCTTCTTTTCCTTGCTGCTGACCTATCTGCCTTTCGCTCTGATTCTTTTCCTGGTATTTCGTATGATACCAGGAAGAGGTTTTGCTGTGGAAGCTGCGGAACGCCCGGACACTACCTTTGACGATGTGGCAGGCTTAGATGAAATCAAGCAGGATATGATGGTCATTGCGGAAACCTTGAAAGACCCGTCCATTTGCCAAAAGTTGGGCGCGCATATCACCAAAGGCGTGTTGCTGGAAGGCGACCCGGGAAACGGAAAAACTCTGTTTGCCCGGGCTTTGGCGGGGGAGACAGGCGTCAATTTTTACTCAGCCAATGCATCAGAATTTATTGAAATGTATGCCGGATTAGGCGCTAGTCGGGTGCGGAAACTATTTAAAGAGGCAAAGGCTAATGCGCCTTCTGTGGTGTTTATTGACGAGTTGGATGCCATCGGTTCCAAGCGGGATGGAAGCACCGATGGAGCCGGCCGGGAATACACGCAGTGTCTCAATGCACTGCTGTCTGCGATTGATGGCTTTGAAGCGTCTGATGGGGTGCTGGTAATCGGCGCGACCAACCGGGCTGAGGATTTGGACCCTGCTTTGGTGCGGCCTGGACGGTTTGACAAACAGTTTGTTTTAACCCCGCCGGACTGCGCCGCTCGGGAGCAGATTCTGCGGCTGCACGCTAAGGGAAAGGCTTTTGCTTCCGATGTAGATTTTGCGGAGCTGGCCAAGGACACCGTGGGAATGTCTGGGGCAGGATTAGAAGCCCTGCTCAACGAGGCCGCCATGCAGGCTCTGATTCATAAAGCGGCGGAAATTACCCGTCAGCATATTGAGGCCGCCAGCATCCAAATGGAGCTGAAAGGCCATATCAAACGCAATATCGGCAACCGGAACCGGGAGGAGCATAAGGTAATTTGTTACCACGAGGCTGGCCATACGGTGGCCACTGTGTTGTTAACCGATCATTTGCTTCGCCGTGTGACGGTATTGCCCACCACCTCCGGAGCGGGGGGCGTGACCATGAGTGCGCCTCCTGCGGACAAGCATCTGCATACCCTGGAAAACCTGCGTCGGCGAGCCATTGTTCTGTATGCAGGCCGGGCGGCAGAATATCGGTTGGCCGGGGAGCAGGAGAGTCAAGTATCCACTGGGGCTTCCGACGATATTCGGCAGGCCACTTCCATGATCCAGAGCCTAGCGGCTTTTTCCCAACAAAACGGTTTGTTGGATTATTCGGATTTTGGAAGAGCGGGAGAAAAGAAAGTCATGGATCAATGCGAAGTGATTTCTAAGCAGATTTGGCAGGAGACTGTGGAATTTACCCGGGAGCATTGGGATAAGATCGACGCAGTCGCCAAGGAACTGATGGAAAAGGATACCCTGGGCGAGGAAGAAATTCGTCAATTGGTGGGGAAGTCCGAAGCGCTTCCGGCCGCAGACGAGGACAAACCAAAACAACTCCCAGACGATTTCCCAGCCCGTTACTTTAACTCCGAGCGTTAGCTGGTAAGCGGCTTTTGTCATTTGCCCCATGTTTTATCTAGGGGGGATCAAGGGGCGTAGGGGAAATAGGACCGATCTCCCGGTTGCCGGTATTTCATAACCTTCTTGCCGGAATCCTATTTTTTCAGGAAACTCCCATGGGGTCTTTTTTGGTTATACTGAAACCGTTCCTAGAAAAGAAAAGCGCACAGAGAAAAGGAATTCTCTGTGCGCTTTTTCTCTAGAGACGGCTCTCTTTTTATGATTTTGAAGATTTTGCGAGCATCCGTTTGTCTGCCACTACGGTGCGCAATAGGCTTAAATCATCCGCGCGCTGGAGACGGTATTGATCGGAGCCTTCCACACGCTCCCAAAAGGTTTCCTCTAGGACTTCTTTTTGGGTGGAGATAATCTCATACTGTTCCTGGACAAAACGGGGGTTGGAGAGGGAATCTTTGGCTAGCTCCAATGTTTTTTTGACCATCAAAAGGATTTTTTCCTGTCGTTCCTGGGGATCCAAGATCGCAGTTAAGACCGAAGATTTTTTTAAAAGCTGGGACCAAGCTAAGAATTCCGTCACCGCTACCTGCCTCACTTGGGCCTCTAGAAATGGTTTTGGGATCACTTCATGAACCGGCTCAAAGCCCCCGGTCAGGGCAGCTACCTTTAGCCAGTTTTCTGTCCCGCTTTGAAACAGAACCAGCGGCCAGGAGCCGGTTTCCTGTTTTACGCTGCGGGCATAGAACTCTGATACGATAAAGGCTTTCTCCTTGCTCAGGTTCAGGGTATCGCGCAGAACCAAAAGCAGCGGCTTGCCGTCCGCTGTGTAAAAGATATAATCTGCCAGCAGGCGCATGTTGGGCTCTAAGTAACAGGGAATTTCCACATTGTGATGGATGTCCCGCTTTAAATCCCAGCCATAGTAGGCATATGCCCAGGCAAGCTTTCGCTTTTCAAAAAGATCAGTCAAATGGCGGCCGTTGAGATCTCCTTCTCGGTTGGCTTTTTGAATCCAGGCAAAGCTTTTGGGACCTAAAAATTTGGCAATGGCGATGGAATCGTCCAGACACATCTTATGATATTCCTTGGCGCCCATGGCGGACAACAGCAGGAGCTGTTTGGGCAGCTTTTTCCCATCCTCCTTGGAAGAATACACATAATGATGCAGATAATGTCGGAACCCCATTTTACTGGCTCGGGTAAGGGCGTCCATAATGGTTGTCTGAATGTTTTCCCGAACCCTGCTTTCGCCGGCAAAAAAGCCCTTGGCGGCGTCTTTATCATTGAGCAGGAGCTGGAACGTAACCACTTCCTGAATGGCATAACTGGCCACGGTTTCCTCCAAATCGATTTTTTTTAAAATCCGTTTCGCGGGCTGTACTTCTCCCAAAAGGCTGTGAACAGCCTTGCACTGCAAGCCAGTGATAAAATAAATAATCGGACGTTGGCCGGTGAGCCGTTTGGCGCTGTTGCCATATACGTCGGCAATCCGGCGCAGAAGCGCGTCATCTTCCAAGGGGTAGTCCAGAAGAACAAAAGCCAAGGGGGCTCGGTCCTCCCCGTATAAGACGATATCAATCAAGAGGTTCATTTCTGAGGCGGAGAAGCAGGGGATGGAGGCGTAATATTCCACATCTTTGTCTGGATTCCAGCCGTATTCAGCATAGGTCAGGGAAACGGTTTCTCCGGTGTCGGGATTGCGCAGAGTAAAGCCGTTTTTTTCTGGTTCAAATTCTTGTGTCATCGTTCTATCCTCTTCCGTTTCTTCCAAAATCATGTTTCCGATCTGGTAGAAATTGACTCAATTTCCTATATTCTTTTTTATTCTACCATAAATAGGAGAGAAAAAATAGTAGCTTCTTGCACAGTTTTTAGCATGAATTGGTTTTTTTCGGAAAAGCTAAAAAAGCAAAATGATGGAAAAAAGACAGGTTTCTCTTGAATTTTTTCTGGGAAATGTTTACAATAAAAAGAAAATGCCAAAAACAGCCGTTAGGCTGAACATGGAAAGGGGTTATTTTGATGAAAAAATGGATTCTAGCAGCTTTACTGGGATGTTCCTGCTTGGCGCTGGCCGCAGGCTGTTCCAACGATAACAACACCCAGCAATTGGAGTCGAAAATCGCTGACTTGGAAAATAAACTGAATTCCGCTACTGGGAATGCAGGAGGCTCCTCGAGCAACACACCCGCCAATACCAGCGCCCAGAACTCGACCGCAATGCCATCGGTTTCTTCCTCAGCTTCTCCGTCCTCCCCGGTAGCCGGAAATAACGCCCAGGGAAGTACTGCCGCAAGCTATGATTTAACCAGCCTGACCAATGCTACCAACGAGATGGTCAACAAAATGAACAATGCGCAGCCGCCCAATGATTTTAATCAGCGGCGGAATCAATTTTATGCGTTGAAGCAGGAAATGCAGCAAGTCGAAAACCAGATTGATACCACCGATGATCGAGCGGAGCTGGATTATAAGACCGGAAAAATGACATACGAGGAGTATCGCAACCTTGAGCTTCAGTTGGACGCATTGGATAACCAGCTAGACCGTGCAAAAGATGACCTGGAATACCGATTTGGCATCGATGACTAATCCAGACGGCATTTGAGAAAGAAAAGGGGGCCTCCCAATTGGACTATAAAAAAGCAATCCAGATGCGTAGTTCCCGTCGTGCCTATTTGCCCAAGTCGTTGGAGAATCGGATTTCGGTACGGCTGCGGGAATCCGTTTTCCACTATAATCAGGAAAGCGGTCTGCGTATTCGGCTGGTGGAAAACGATTCCCATTTGTTTGAGCATTTTCTATCTGGTTACGGGATGTTCTCCGGGGTACAAAATTATTTTGCCATGATTGGGCTGGAGCAGGACGAATGTCTGCGGGAAAAGGTGGGATACTATGGGGAACGATTGGTGTTGGAAGCCACGCTTCTAGGCCTGGGAACCTGCTGGATTGGCGGTACTTACCAAAAATCTGCTTGTATCCGCCAGCTTCATCTGAAGGAAGAGGAAACATTGGTATGCATCATCGCGGTAGGGAATGTGATCAGCCAAAGGTCACTGAAAGAAAAGATCGTGCATAAGATAAGCAAGCGATCTTCCAAATCGATTTCTGAGATGAGCCACTGCGAGGGACCGATGCCGGAGTCCTTCCGCAGCGGTATGGAGGCCGTGCGGAAAGCGCCGTCCGCCTTGAACAAACAACCCGTATTGTTTACGTATGGAAACGGTACCGTAACGGCAACGGTCAGGGACCCAGCACGTCAAGGAATTGACTTAGGGATCGCCATGCTGCATTTTGAAATTGGCGCCTCCAGTCCCTACCCATTTTCGTATCTCCATGGAAAATACCAGCTAGAGCTACCAAGCTGATGGCAAATAAAAATCCGGAATGTTCCGGATTTTTTTCTGTTAGAGGTTTTTTCTTTGTATCATTTTTCGTATAATGAAAGAGAATATGATCCAGGAAGGGGTATGATTGTATGATATTAACCACTACGCCCGCCATTGAGGGACGCCGGATTATCGAATATAAGGGCATTGTGTTTGGGGAAGTGATTAGCGGCGTTAACTTCATCAAGGATTTTACGGCTGGATTATCTAACTTTTTTGGCGGACGTTCCGGTACTTATGAGGAAGAATTGATTTCCGCTCGGCAAAACGCTTTGCAGGAAATGGAACAGCGGGCAATCCACATGGGCGCCAATGCAGTAGTAGGCATTGATGTCGATTATGAGGTTTTGGGCGGCAATAACGGGATGCTGATGGTCACGGTTTCCGGTACAGCAGTTCGATGTGAGTAAAATCAAAGAAAAAGCAAGCAAAAAAGCTTGCTTTTTTGTTTTTTGGCGCAAAAAAAGCGCAATGGCTAGCCCCATTGCGCCGAAAAGAATTCGTTTAGGATTTATTTTTGGTTTCGGAAGACGCCGGGAGATCTGGCTCATGAACCACAATCTGAATCTCAATGGCCCGGCGGAATTCCGCTTTCGTTACCGTCACGGACAAGTTCCGGTAGGTAAAGGTATCCCCGATTTCCGGTACCTTGCCCAACTCTTCCATGACCCAGCCGTTGACGGTAGAGCTGTCGTATTCCTGCTCAATGTGGAACAATTCCAGCATTTTATCTAGGTTCGCGTTACAGCTAATGGAATAAGAGCCATCTGGATTTTTGATAAATTCTTCCACCACTTCGTCGTATTCGTCCCAGATTTCGCCAACCAGTTCCTCAAGAATATCCTCCAGGGTTACAATACCCACCGTACCGCCAAATTCATCTACCACAACCGCTAAGTGGGTCTTGTTGTATTGCAGCAAGCGCAGCAGTTTGGAGATTTTCATCCCTTTGGTAACGATGGTTGCGGTTTTGATAATGCTGGAAAGATCAGAAACGCCATCGGTGAGGGAGCGGTTAAAATCCTTTTCGTGGATAATGCCGATAATATGGTCGATGTCTTCCTCGTAAACCGGCATTCGGGAGTAGCCATGTTCCCGGAACATAGCGGTTACTTCCTGCATCGAAGCGTCCTTTTCCACGGCGATAACGTCAACCCGGGGAATCAGAATATCCTCCACGTCCAAGTCGTTGAATTCAATCGCGGAGCGGATCAGAGCGCCTTCGTGTTGATCGAATACGCCGTCGCTTTGAACCTCATCCACAATGGTGATTAGCTCCTCTTCTGTGAAAGTGTCGTTGCGGTGGAGATGGAACACCTTGGTCAGAAGCATCTTCCACCATTTAAAAAGGAAGTTGACTGGGGTTAGGATCCACACAAAAACTTGCAGGACCGGGGCGGACAGGATCGCGAAGCTTTCTGCCTTCTCCTTGGCGATACTTTTCGGGGAGATCTCCCCGAAGATCAGCACTACTACCGTCATCACGATAGTTGAAATGGTGACGCCTATATCTCCCAGGTGGTTAGTGAAAACTACCGTGGCAATGGAGGTCGAAGCGATGTTTACGATGTTGTTGCCCACCAGAATGGTGGAAAGCACCGTATCATAATTTTCGCAGAGCTTCAGAGCGAGCTTTGCCATTTTTTTGCCGCCGTTGGCCATGTTTTTGAGGCGGATGCGGTTGCAACTGGAAAACGCGGTTTCCGTGGCGGAAAAAAAAGCGGACATGGCAATCAGGATCACGAGCACGATAATTAACGGTGTACTGTCCATAATAGGAAAAAATCACTCCAAATATTAAGATAAAATTTTTTAATTTTATTATTATAGCATGAGTGTAAATTATTTTCAAGATTTTTGACCGGAAAAGACAGAAAGAAAAAGATGAGAGTTATAGTTTGTTAAAAAATACACAAATCTGTTGTTTTTTTCAAAAAAAAATGCATGAATTATTGAAAAATGGATAAAAGAACGAAATGGCTATTGACTTTTTGTGAACGATACCGCATAATTTAATAAAATATACAAAATTACCCACGTTGTTATTTCCCACAAGAATAGAGGGGAATTCGGCAGAATATTTCCAAATAAAAGAGATATGGAAGCGGAAATTTTACAAAATATGGCTGGATTTTTTAATCCATCGGCATGGAGGTATGGTATGAGAATTTTTCTGAATATTGCAAGTGTTGTGGTGGCATTCGCTGCGATTGCGGGAATTTTATTCCTGGTATCAGCTCCCATTGGGACAGAATCCGGAGAAGGCACGTCTACCTCTCAAACAGCCCACTAGGCGCTATTTGGCTGTTTCCACATGGAATGGACGCCAACATACCTCCGGGACGGAACCAAATAATCAATCCTAATAAATTTTGAACTGTTAGAGGTGATCGCATGTTTTTTGTTTTATTCTTTCTGATTTGGATTGTTTTCAACGGCAACTTCACCTTGGAAATTGCCCTGTTTGGCATTGTGATTTCCGCAGCGCTCTACCTGTTTGTCTGGAAGGTTATGGGCTATTCCCCGCGCTATGACCTGAAAATCCTGAAGAACAGCGGGCGGATTTTGAAATACCTGGTCATTTTGCTTTGGGAAATCATCAAGGCAAATATCGGCGTAATCAAATTGGTGCTTAATCCAAAGACAAAATTGCAGCCCAAACTGGCTTACTTCACCACAGATCTCAAAGGTTCTGTGAGCAAAACGGTGCTGGCCAATTCCATCACCATCACGCCAGGCACGATTATTGTATCAACCGAAGACGACCTGTTTTGTATTCATGCGATGAATGCGGATATGGCGGAGGGGTTGGATGAATCGACCTTTGTTCATCAGCTTCGCAAAATGGAGGAGAAGAAATAATGTTTCAAGAAACTTCATATTCCCATATTTTTTTCGTTTGCTGTATGATCGGCTTGGCGGTCATCATCTTTTTCTGCTTGCTCCGCGCAATTCTGGGTCCACGGTTTACAGACCGTGTCATGGCGGCCAATATGATCGGCACCAAAAGCATCGTCTTTGTGTGTATTTTGGCCGTATTCCTGGAAGAAAGCTTTTTGATTGATGTCGCTTTGATTTACGCTATGCTCAGCTTCTTGGCGGTGGTGGTCTTGTCTAAGATTATTGTGCTGCGGGAGCGGGTTGCTCGAGAGCGGAAGATCGAAAAGATTAAATTGGAAAAGCTGAAAATTGTCGACCGCAGCCACGAAGAAGGTTCTGTAGAAGGAAAGGACGAGGAGGTGCCTAAACAATGATGGTTCGTTTTATTATTGCAGCCGTGTTCATCGTAGCAGGTTTGCTGATCTTTGCGATTGCGACCTTCGGCGTGTTCCGGTTCCGCTATGTGCTCAACCGAATGCACATTGCCGCCCAGAGTGATACTTTGGGCCTTCTGCTGTGTTTGGTTGGCGTAATGATCCTGACGGGATTCACCTTTGCCACCTTAAAGGTAATTTTGGTCATTGCGTTTTTCTGGGCAGCCAGC
The DNA here is from genome assembly GCA_022801595.1 of Clostridiales bacterium. Lineage (GTDB taxonomy): Bacteria > Bacillota > Clostridia > Oscillospirales > Acutalibacteraceae > UMGS1071. The sequence continues at coordinate 80,655 of JAAWSO010000002.1, forward strand.
CCGCTATCCGCCCACCTCATCGCCAGGTCGGAGTTATCCGCCCATGCCGAGGAGGATATGGAGCAATTTGGAGTGGAGGATTTGGACAAATGATTATTTTGGAATGGGTTTTATTAATATTTCTGATTGTTTGTGCGATTGCCGCCACCGTATCCAAACGGTTGATTACTACCGTGCTGATCTTCATGTCTTATAGTGTCGTCATGTCGATCATTTGGGTTCTGTTAGAGTCACCGGACTTGGCCGGCACCGAGGCCGCCGTTGGCGCAGGCGTTACCAGCATTTTATTCTTCGTTACTTTAAAGAAAGTCGGAGCGCTTCGTTGGGGTGACAACAACATCCTGGAAGAGCATGCGATTAACGTAAAGAGGAGAGACAATGAGTAATTCAAACAACACCAATCGAAAATCGCAAAAACCTTGGGAAAAGTTTATTTGCTGGGTAAACGGTGACACAGTTCTCGAGGATGGTCCACGGAAGCCGGAAGAGATTCCGGATGGGCGGAAAGTAACGGTGCACAGCGAAGAAAATACGATTGAAGGCACTCCCCTGAGCCATATCCGAAAGTTTCGGAAGTTCTATATTGCAGCGTCCATTGTAATTTGCTGCGCATTCATCGGCCTTATGCTGTTTACTACCAGTCAGATGCCTCCCTTTGGCGCAGTGGACGTTCCCACCAATAACGAAGTGGCGGAAAAGTACATCATTGACGGTGTGAAAGACACTGGTGCGGTTAACATTGTGGCCAGTATGATTCTGGATTACCGCGCATTTGATACCCTGGGTGAATCCACCGTGCTGTTTACCGCAGTTATGAGCGTGATTATCCTTCTGCGCAAGGATAAGGACCATGTAAATGACGAAGAGGATCTGCGGATTCTAGAAGAACACCGGATTCTGGAAGAGCGGCCTAACGTGGTACTGAAAACGGTAGGGTTTCTGTTGGTTCCGTTTATTTTCCTATTTGGTATTTATGTGGTGCTCAACGGCCACATCTCGCCTGGAGGAGGCTTTTCAGGAGGCGCGATTTTGGGCGCGGGCCTGATTTTGTATGCCAATGCTTTTGGTTTCAGCAAACTGCGGAAATTCTTTAACTTTAAAGTCTTTACCGCTTTTACCAGCGGGCCGCTTCTGGTGTATGCCGGATTGAAAACGTATTCGTTCTACACGGGAGCTAACCATATTGAAAGCATCATTCCCACTGGAACCCCAGGTGCCATTCTCAGCGGCAGCTTGATCCTTCCGCTGAACATTTGCGTAGGAATGATCGTTGCCTGCACCATGTTTGGCTTCTATTCCTTATTCTCGAAAGGAGAGATCTAACCGATGGCGGATTTTATTATGAATCACTACTATGAAATTGCAGCGATCATTTTGTTCGGCATTGGTTTTATGACCCTGCTCCTTCATAGTAACCTTATTAAGAAAGTCGTGGGACTGAACATTATGGACACGGCGATCTATCTGTTCCTAGCATCCAGAGGTTTTATTGAAGGGCGGGAAGCGCCGCTGCTCATTGGCACCTCCGTGTCGGAATCTGGGGTTTACATTAACCCTATTCCAGCAGGTCTGGTATTGACCGGTATCGTTGTTTCCGTGAGTGTTACTGCGTTTTCCCTGGCCTTGATTCAGCGTTTATACAAAAAGTATCACACCCTGAACCTGGATGAAATTTTACTCCTTGCAAAAAAGGAGGCTAAAAAATAATGCACGAGATTCCTTTTGTTTATAACTTTCCCTTTTTCTGCATTATCCTGACCATGGTTGGCGGTGTGATCATGCCGTTTGTCCGAAATGGCTGGCTGGCGCAGAAAATTAACATGGCGATCATCGCCATTGTCGGCGGCCTGAATGTGGCGCTGCTGTGCACCTTGCTGGCCAACGGTGGGGAAAGCGTGACTTATATGATGGGCCACTTCCCGGCTCCGTTCGGCAACGAAATCCGATTCGGCCCCTTAGAAGCCATCATGGCCATCAGCTTCTGTCTGGTGATGGGGATGTCTATTCTGGGCGGCCTCAAGGATATCTACCATGATATCCGTCCGGGTAAACAAAATCTGTATTTCTTGATGATTAATCTGCTGCTTTGCTCGCTGCTGGCTTTGATCTACACCAACGATATGTTTACCGCTTACGTCTTTATTGAAATCAATACCTTGGTGGCCTGCGCCATTGTTATGTCTAAGGATTCCGGTGAGACCATTGTGGCCACCATCCGTTACTTGATTATGAGCCTGTTGGGTTCGGGATTGTTCCTGATGGGTCTTTCCATGCTTTATGGCATCACTGGGCATCTGCTGATGGTGCCGCTGCAGGATTCCATCAAGGAGATGGTTGCTTCCGGTCAATATGCGATTCCACTAACTGTGGTGGTTGGTCTGGTTTCTTTGGGTATCGCCATCAAAAGCGCGCTATATCCTTTCCATTCCTGGCTGCCAGGGGCCCACGGGTCGGCGACCACCTCATCGAGTGCGATCTTATCCGGCCTGGTGCTGAAAGGATATATCATCCTTCTGATTAAAATGGTATACCGGGTATTTACGCCGGAAATCCTGGCTGAGCTGCAAATTACCAATGTTCTGCTGGTATTCGGTGTTGCTGGCATGATTATGGGTTCGGTCAAGGCGCTGAAGGAACGTCACATCAAGCGGATGATCGCGTATTCCTCGGTGGCTCAGATCGGCTATATTTTCATGGGAATCGGCCTTGGCTCCACAGTGGGAATTGTAGCCTCCTGCTTCCATATTCTCGCCCATGCTTTTACCAAGCCAATGCTGTTCTGCTCTGCCGGCGGCCTAGTGGACGCTGCTGGGCACCAGTATGAATTTAAAAAGCTGCGGGGGACGGCTCTAAAAAATCCCTTGGCAGGAATCGCCTTTACCATTGGTTCCCTTTCCATGATCGGCATTCCGCTGCTGGCCGGCTTCCCGCCGAAGCTTTACTTCTCAACAGGAGCTATTCAAGGGAACTGGTTCCAACTGGGCGTGGTACTCACAGCTCTGGCGGTCAGTACCGTTTTGAACGCCTTGTATTATCTTCCAGCAGTAATTAACATGTGGACCCCAAAGAAAAGTCAAGAAACCTCTCATGGCGACGCTCATGGAGATGCGCATGACGCCCATGGCGATGCTCACGGCCATGCTGATGAGCTTGCGGCTGTGGAAGAACACGAAGACGAGCACGAAGAGACCCACGAGAAGCCACGCATTACCGTAAGTTTTGTGGTTTCGATGGTCATCTTTATTGCTAGTAACTTCGCATTGGGCATTTTCTATGAACCGATTATCAACATCATCCAACAGGGCGTTAGTGTTCTGTGAGGATGGGATCCATTAATATGAGAAATAGTGAGGTGATTTGACGGTGGGTATCCTGTTATTAATCCCGATTTTGTTCCCCATGCTGGCGGGCATCCCGGTTTTCTGGATCCATGACAAAAAGATCCGGAGGATTTATGTGTCCATCATGGTGGTCATAAACGCGCTCATTGTCTATGGGTTTGCGTTTCTGCCGGATACAAGCCTGACCGTCTGGACGATAACCGATAACCTAGCGGTGAAGTTCCAGCAGGATGGACTGTCAAGGTTTTTCTCCTGCTTGATTGCGTCGGTTTGGGCGCTGGTTACATTCTATGCGTTTGAATATATCCAGCACGAAGGCGCAGAAGAACGGTATTTGGCTATTTATACCATGACGATGGGCGTGCTCATCGGGCTTTCCTATTCTGCAAACTTGGCGACCCTTTATATGTTCTACGAATTGATGACCTTTATCACCGTACCGCTGGTCATTCATTCCCGCACCAAAGAGGCCATTTCAGCCGGCCTCAAATATTTGGGCTTCTCCGTATTCGGAGCGGGCTTGGCGCTGATTGGATTTTTCTTCCTGCAAAGTTTCAGTGTGGCCGACATTACCTTTATGCCGGGCGGTATCCTGGATATGGCCAAGGTAGCTGGGAATGAAGGCGCTGTTTTGGCAGTAACCTTCGTTACCGTTATTGGCTTTGGCTGTAAAGCGGGTATGCTTCCTCTCCAGGCTTGGCTGCCCACGGCTCACCCAGTCGCTCCGGCCCCAGCTTCCGCTGTACTCTCTGGTATCATCACCAAGGGCGGCGTGCTGGCGATTATCCGGGTGGTCTACTATATGGTAGGCCCAGATATGCTCCGCGGCACTTGGGTGCAGTACACGCTCCTGATCCTGGCCATGTGTACCGTATTTGTCGGTTCCATGCTGGCATTCAAAGAAAAGCTGCTCAAAAAGCGGCTGGCCTATTCGTCAGTCAGCCAGGTGTCCTATGTGCTGTTCGGTTTGTTCCTGCTGACGCCGGAAGGCTTCTTGGGCGCTCTGCTCCAGGTGGTGTTCCACGCCGTTGCCAAGAACATCCTGTTCCTTAGTGCAGGCTCCATTATCTATATGACACACAAGACCCGTGTGGATGAGCTGCGGGGAATCGGCAAACAAATGCCGATTGTCATGTGGTGTTTCACCCTGGCATCCCTGTCGCTCATTGGTATTCCTCCCGCAAGCGGATTTTTCAGCAAGTGGTTCCTGGCTACCGGTGCCATTACGCCGGAATTTGGAGCCCTTGGTTATGTGGGCGCGGCAACCTTGATGGTAAGTGCGCTGCTGACCGCAGGCTATCTGCTTCCGATCATCAAGGATGCGTTCTTCCCCGGCAAGGATTTCGATTATCCTCGCCTGAAGAAAAAAGAACCCAGCCCGTTGATGACGGTTCCATTGATTATTTTATCCGTCGCAGTTATTGGTTTGGGCATGTTCCCAAACGGCCTGGTTTTGGCAATCAACAATATTTGCGGCGCTATCCTTTAGCCGTATGAAACATCTGAAATGAGGGGGGAAACCATTCCTATGTCTTTTTTGTTATGTATCCCAATTATCCTTCCGATTCTCGGTGGTCTAGGTCTGCTGATTGCAAAATTTAAAGAACGCATCAAGCGGCAAATTTATGTGGCGAGTATTATTATCGTCGATATGATTTTATCGTTGATCTTTATTTTTACCGTGCCCGATCAGAAGTTTACTCTGGTGCAGTTTACGGATACCATCAGTATTACGTTAAAAGTAGACGGAATGTCCACGATATTCGGAATGATTGTTTCGATCCTGTGGGTTGTTGCAACCTTCTATTCCTTCGAGTATATGAAGCATGAAGGAAAAGAAAATAAATTCTTCGGCTTCTTCACTATGTCTATGGGCGTGGTCATGGGAATTGCCTTCTCGGCAAACCTGATTACCATGTACCTGTTCTATGAGCTGCTCACCGTGGCGACATTGCCCTTGGTTATGCACTCCATGGACCAAAAAGCAAGCTCCGCTGGTAGGAAATATGTGATCTATTCCATCACCGGCGCGTCCTTTGGCTTTGTTGCCATCATGCTGCTGATGAACTACGGCGTTTCCTTGGATTTTGTTTACGGCGGTATCCTGGATATGGCCAAGGTTGGCGGGATGGAGCATCTGATGCTGGCCGCTTTTATTCTGGCATTCTTCGGTTTTGGCGTCAAAGCGGCGATCTTCCCGTTTTATTCCTGGTTGCCAAGTGCTGGCGTTGCTCCGACTCCGGTATCGGCATTGCTCCATGCGGTGGCGGTGGTAAACGCTGGTATCTTTGCGATCACCCGTGTGATTTACTACAGCTTCGGCGCGGATTTCCTGCGCGGCTCTTGGGCCCAAACCGTCGTTATGGTGGCGACGATTATCACGATTGTATTCGGTTCCTCCATGGCGCTGCGTACCAAACACATCAAGCGACGGCTGGCGTACTCTACGGTCAGTAACCTGTCGTATATGTTGTTCAGCCTGACGCTGATGACCCCGGCCGGCATGGTCGGCGGTTTGACCCACATGTTGTTCCACTCGGTTTTGAAAATCACCTTGTTCTTCGTGGCAGGCGCGATCATCTACAAAACTGGCCGGGAATATGTGGATGAAATTGAAGGATTTGGCCGTTCCATGCCGATTACCATGGTCTGCTTTACCATCTGCTCATTAGGGCTGATTGGCCTTCCGCCGCTCATGGGCTTTACCAGCAAATGGACCATTGCCAGCGCGGCGGTAGAAAGTGGAAACCCGCTTTCTTACGCTGGAATCGGGGCGTTGATTGTGTCCGCCCTGCTGACCACCCTGTATTTGATGATTATTGTCATCAAAGCATACTTCCCGGGCAAAGATTTGGATGTGAAAACGCTGAATAAGGACGTCAAGGACCCCAATATGCTTATGACTATTCCGATGATCGCCTTGACTGCTGTGTCTATTATTATTGGTGTGTATCCAACTCCATTTATCAGTGTATTCGAAACGATTGCAAATGGGCTATTTTAACAGAAGGAGGTGATTATTCTGGAAACCAATGTTTTGTTACTGCTCCTGGTTGCCTTTCCGATTGTAGCGGCTTTTGCCGGCTATATCATTGGTCGGAAAAGCAAAAAGGTTCGCGATTATTTTGTGATTGCCGTCACTGCCGTTGAGTTCGGTATGGCAATCGGCCTGTGTTTCACAAGCGGGGACTTCTTCTGGAAGGGCTTTGTGGGATATGGCTTGCACTTCCGTGCAGATGGCTTCCGGTTAATCATGGCGTTATTAGCCTCCTTCATCTGGCTGATGACGACCATACAGTCGCGGGATTACTTTGCCCAGTTCCGCAACCGCAATCGGTATTATCTGTTCATGCTGCTCACATTGGGGGCAACCATGGGCATCTTCCTCTCCGCAAATCTGTACACCACCTTCATCTTCTTTGAAGTGATGTCGTTCACCTCTTATGTTCTGGTTATCCATGAGGAAACCCCAGAGGCTCATGATGCTGGCCGAAGCTATGTTGGCTTTGCGGTGTTGGGTGGCCTGGTAACGTTATTTGGACTCTTCATGCTCCACAATATACTGGGGACACTGGAGATCGATCAATTGGCCGCCGCAGCTGCTGCGTTGCCAGAGGGCAGCTTCGGCACCTTGTTGGTAGCTGGCTTGCTGACTCTGTTTGGCTTTGGCGTCAAGGCAGGTATGTATCCATTGCACACCTGGCTGCCTCAGTCTTATCGGTTCGCCCCAGCTCCTGCAACCGCCTTACTTTCTGCAATTTTGAGCAAGGCTGGTATCTTTGGGATGCTGGTCATCAGCTGCAACATTTTTCTCCATGACTACACCTGGGGTATGATTATGCTGTGCCTGGGCGTGCTGACCATGTTGACTGGTGCTATGCTGGCTGTATTCTCCGTCAATATCAAGAGGACGTTAGCCTGCTCCTCCATGTCTCAGATCGGTTTCATTATTGTGGGCATTGGTATGCAGGGGATTCTAGGCGAGCATAACGCCATCGCCGTCCAGGGAACCTTGCTCCACCTGATGAACCACTCGCTAATTAAACTGGTGCTGTTCATGGGAATCGGCGTTATTTTCCTGCATGTTAAAAACCTGGACTTCAATACCGTCCGTGGATTTGGTCGGAAGAAGCCGGTTTTGATGGGTGTTTTTGGTATGGCGATCCTGGGCGTTATCGGTATGCCGCTTTGGAATGGCTATATCAGTAAAACCTTGATTCACGAAAGCATTGTGGAATACATCGCAATGTTCCCGTCTATGACTGGGATGGCTGTGTTCTTCAAGATTGTTGAGGCTCTGTTTACGTTCGCTGGCGGTTTGACTTGCGCTTATATGCTTAAGGTATTTATTGCTGTTTTCGTAGAAAAAAATACCGATCCAGAAGAACAAGCCCGTATGGACGCCAAGAAAAAATACATGTCTTGGCCAACTACCATTTGCCTGATTGTTGGCGCTGTGATTCTTCCAGTGCTGGGTGTCATTCCGCACCTGACGATGGATCATATTGCGGCGGTTGGCGAGGGTTTCATGCATGGCCATGGTTTGGATCACGCAGTGGCTTACTTCTCCTGGACCAATCTAAAAGGCGCGGTGGCTTCGTTGTCCATTGGTGTGATCGTCTACTTCCTGATTGTACGGATGTGCCTGATGAAACGGGATATTACCATTGGCAAACGGGTATATATTGACGTGTGGCCGAGATGGATGGATATTGAACGGTGGATTTATCGTCCTGGCCTACTGCGTATCCTGCCATTTGTGGGAGCGTTTGCGGCGCGAGCCGCTTATTCGGTGGCCGATGTGGTCATCACCGGTTGCAAACGAATTCTGTTCTACAACCGTCCAGAAAAATTTGTGGCTCCGCTCAATAATGAGTTTGGTACCTATAACATCGAAAGAAAGCCAAAACGGATTTCCAACAGCTTGGCCTACAGCCTTTTGCTGTTTGGAATTGGCATTATTCTGGCGCTGTTCTTCCTGCTGATTTCAACTTTAGTACGATAATGTGTCGAGGTTGCCTGGCACTTTGTAGCAACGTGGATTTCCACGTTGCTTTTTCTTTTTCGTAGAATGGTAAGCATTTTGCCAAAAAACAATCAAAGAAATACTGTTTATTTTAACAAAAAATAGCTTTGACATTTGTATAAAATAATGATAAAATAGTAAAATAGCTCAAATGTTCTGTATGCAATCATGTGAGGAGGTTAGAGCATGAAAGTTGATGTTTTTGAAAAAGACCCCATTCCGAAGGCGGTCTCAAAGTTAGCGGTTCCGACGATTTTGGGTATGATTGTAACCATTGTATACAATCTTGCGGATACCTTTTTCGTTGGGCAGTTAAAAGATTCTTATCAGATTGCCGGCGTTACCATCACCATGCCGGTGTTCATGATGCTGTTATCCCTGGGCTATATTTTTGGTGTGGGCGGCAGCTCCTTCATTTCGCGTTTGCTGGGCAATAAAGATTTTGAAATGGCCAAGCGGACTTCTTCATTTGCCTTTTATGCCTGTCTGGCCTTGGGCCTGGTTTGTGTGGGAGCGGGCGTGTTGCTGATTAACCCGCTGCTCACTTTGTGCGGCTCCAGCCCGGATACCCACCAGTATGCCTGGGATTATTTGATCGTGATTTTGCTGGGGTCTCCAGTAATTATGCTCAGCTTTTCTATGGGTCAAGTGATCCGCGCAGAAGGCGCGTCCAAGGAAGCTATGATTGGCATGATGATCGGTACTGTGGTCAATATTGGCTTGGATCCTCTGCTGATTTTTGCTTGTAATATGGGCGTGACTGGTGCTGCAATTGCAACGGTATTTTCGAACTTATTGTCGGTGCTTTACTATATGTGGTACTTTATCTGCAAGAGTAAGAACTTGACTATTTCCCCCAAATACCTGAAAATCAACAAAATGATGTTGAAGAATGTATTTATCATTGGTCTTCCGGCTTCGGTGAATGAGATGCTATTCAGTGCTTCCAATATTATCCTCAACCGGTTTGCTGCTGGATATGGCGATGATGTCATCGCGGCGCTGGGTGTTGTGTTCAAGGTAAATATGTTCCCGGTGTTGATTTTAATTGGTCTGTGTCAAGGTGTGCAGCCGCTGATTGGCTATAACTATGCTTCCGGCGATCAAAAACGTCTGAAAGGAATCATGAAATTTACAGGGATTTCCGCAGTTGTGATTGGCGTTTTCTTTACGATCCTGCTGTTCTTCTTTGGGCGCTTTGCGGTAGAAGCGTTTGCTCCTGGGCAGGAAACGGTGATTCGGTATGGTACCCAGTTTCTAAATGTGGTTATGATGTCCGTACCAGTGATTGGCCTAGTATTTTTGTTTACTTCCGCTTTCCAATCTATGGGCAAGGGAATCCCATCAATGGTGTTGTCCCTGTCCCGGCAAGGTTTTGTATTTATTCCAACCATTATCATCGCCAACGCAATAATTGGCCTGAATGGTATCGTATACGCGCAGCCGATTGCTGACTTTGTTAGCACGGCTTTGGCGATTGTGATGTTTATCGTCGTTTGGAAGCGGGAGCAAAACAAGAGACAAAAACAAGAGGTGCAAGCAGAGCCGATGGATAAGGGCGATACCCTCCCTGCAGCCAACGAATAGAGTACCAAAAAAAGCAGTCCGGAAGGGCTGCTTTTTTGATTCTTCTCCGTGTGCTCGATATGCAAATAACCCCCCATTGGATTTGGTCCAATGGGGGGTGGGAGTTAGAAAAATGGGAAATTAGATCACCGAAATAATCTTTTTTGGTTGTTTCGGAATGAGGCCAAACCGGGAGATAATTGGAACCAGAAGCCCCAGTACTAAGATCATCAGAACGATCTCAATGGGAAGCATGATACTGTTTTTGATCACGCTTTTTCCCAGATAGAATAGATAACCGTACTTGCCAATCACCATACTCCAAACAGAGCCCAGCAGGACATTAACCAACATGTTGATCAAAAGCTTGCAGATCGCAATTTTGACAATGGTAATCCGGGAGCGGAAGAAAAACAAAGAATAGATCAAACATGCAGTCATGGCAGATATGGTATAGCCAGGGAAAAAAGCCCCGAAAGGATGGCAGAGATAGCCGACTAAATCGCCTACCATACCGCCAGCTACGCCAATAATAGGCCCTCCTATCATACAGAATACAATTTCCGCCAGGAAGTCAAAACGAATCCGCAGATTATCGCCCAACGGGATCGGAATGTCGACAAAAATAGTCAGAACCACCGTTAAGGCAATCAGCATGGCCACAGTTACCATTACCTTGATGTCTTTGGTTTGCTGAATGGCTGCTTTCCAATAGCTTGGGGTCCAAGGATAGAGATATGGGCTAGAATTTGTTGTTAAAGCATCGTTTTTGGGCATGAAAAAACCTCCTCTATTGTTGTAAGTAGTGCCACCTGTTGTGCCACATAGAGGAGGAAATCATTCACTTTCTCCAGTATGCAGCAGCGGGATGCGAATTCTGAACCGCAAGATTCCTTTTCGTCCGTCTGACAACTCCCCGTTCAGACGGCACTTAACGCTCAGAATTCTACTCTGCTTGAACGATTTTATTCTACCTTATTTTCCGAAAGGATGCAAGCCCTATTTTCTTTGATTTCCTGTAAAACCATGTTATACTGAAAACATATCAAAAAGAAAGGGGAGGGTTTGATGGAAATCCGTATGATACAGGGGCTGCCGGCGGACGCCCGTTTGATTCGGGAGGAGGTATTCGAGGTTGAACAGGCATTTCAGGAGGAATTCGATGGCTGGGAGGCGCGCGCGCTCCACGCGGTTTTATATCAAGAGGGAAAGCCGATTGCCACAGCAAGAATGTTTCTTCTGGAGGATGGAAAAACCTATAAAATCGGCCGGATTGCCGTGCGCAAGTCCTATCGAGGGCAAGGTTTTGGCCGCAGGATAGTGGAGGCTATGGAGGAGAAAGCCCGGGAACAGGGAGGTAGCCGGGCGGAACTTTCCGCTCAGGTGAGGGCCATGGGATTTTATGAAAAATTAGGATATCGCCCAGTCGGGGAATCCTATTATGAAGAGCATGTACCCCACGTGAAAATGGCGAAGGAGCTATCAAGAAGACGGGGATAAGGTTTCTGAAAAATAGAAAATAGAAAAAGCTGTGACAGGATATATCGTCACAGCTTTGCTTTTTTTATAATTTTCGCAGATGGCGGGGAGATTTTTTCGAGCCTTTTTTGCCGGTAATTTTGTTCTTAAAGGTTTCGCTGGAAAAAGCGAATGCAACCAATGCCCCAAATAAGAGCAAGGCAATGGCGACGATTCCTTCCACCGTAAACTGAAACCCTGTGTTTTTAAATAAGGCAAACAGAGAGCCAAAAATCAAGCCTAAAATGGTCCAAAATGTGGCTTGGGGGAAGTATTTCAGGAAAAGGCCAATCATTTTGGCACCTCCTACAATCCCAATAATAACGCCAAGGGCGACAGGAATCAGAACCAGGATGTTCATATCAGAAATGGCGGTGAGCACCGAGGTGTAAACCCCAAAGATCATCAGAATCATGGAGCCGCTGACGCCAGGCAGAATCATAGCTGCCGCTGCGATGATGGAGAAAAAGAACAGTTTCGCTGCGTTGGCCACATTCAGTTCTTTGATTAGCTCGGTAGCGCTGTCATCCTGGGAGATAAAAGTCAATCCGACCATCAGGGCCAAAGCGCAAGCAAAGGGAATCAAATTGATGACTTTAAATCGGTGCCCGATTGCCCGACGAAAGATCATTGGAATACTGCCGATGATCAGTCCGATAAAAAAGTAATTGGTGGCTAAAGGGAATTTTTCCAGCAGGAATTTAATCAGCCAGCTAAATGCCACAGTGCCAATCCCAGCGCCGATGACAATGGGGATCAGCAACTTCAAGCTTTCCTTCCATTGTTTCCGAATGTTGCTGAATGTTTCAATCAGTTTATCATACAGATTTAATATAACGGCCATGGTACCGCCGCTGACGCCGGGAATGATGTTGGCAACACCAATAATAGCACCGGAAATCAAGTATTTAAGATATATCATAATGCTTGCCTCGATGCCTCCCTCGTTTGTCTCCGCGGATTCGACGGAACAGAAACAGCGCCAACCGGAACAACAAGGCCATTGCAATGGCGCATAAGATTCCCAATACCGCACCAGCCAAAGTATCGGTGAGGAAGTGAGCGAAGAGATAGATCCGGGAGAATCCCACCAGGGCGGCTAAGACCAGAGCGGGAATACCGAACCTCCAATTGGCCATCCAGATGACGGTGGCTCCGGCGAACGCGGCGATGGTATGCCCGGATGGGAAGGAAAATCCATCCGGTTTGTCCGTCAGCAGAGGGACATTGGGAAAGAGATCACAAGGACGTGGCCTTGCGACCAGCGGTTTGAGGATCATACTTCCAACGACATAGCTCAGGCCGATGGCAAAAAAGACCATAATGCCATATTTCCGATAGCGACGGGGGATGCATAGCGCCGCGCCGAATACCATCCAGATGATGCCTCCATCGCTGATGAGAGAAATAATCGGCATGATAAAATCCAGAAATGGATTGTGGATGTTTTGCAGGCCAAAGGAAATCGATTGATCCCAGAGTTGAATGGCTTCCAAATTATGCCCTCCTTGTTTTATGTTTTCGTTTGTTTAATACTTTGCGAATGCTCTTAAAGAGAGCGCCTCCATTGAGCGCGGTGAGAGCGGCGGTTAGAAGAATTTGATACAAGATCCACAGAGGTACTGCGGTAATCATCAGAATTGCCTGAAGGGTAACTAATGCAGTGTTCAGGCCAAACTTGAGGAGATTGAAGCGGATGCGGATAAATTGGCGGGTGTGAATGGCACGGATGATAAAGACCAGGAAGTAGCTCAAGAAAGTAGCGATTGCCGCCCCTTGCACGCCGCCGATTGGATTTGTTTCAGTGGTAAACAACGGGATAAAAGCAAAGTTCATTCCTACGTTTGCCACCGCGCCGATGATGGTAGTGACCAAGGTCGCGACGCTTCGCTTTTCCACCATGTATACGCTTCCGATAAAATTAACCATACAGCAGAAAGCGTTGGCTAAAATCAGGAAGGGGATAAACTGCCAAGAGGCATAGTAGGGCTCTGACACCAAGATCATGGTGAAAACTTTGGAGAAAGGAATCAGCCAGGCGGAGGATAGGAACATAACGCTTTGAAAGGCATTGAAGATTTGGGAGAAAAATTGCGCCCGGTCTTTTTGCTTGTGTTCCTTGATTGCGCTCACCTGCCAAGCGTCCATGAAGATGGAGGAAACCAGCATCAGAATGGTGGGGACTTTATAGGATGCTGCGTACAGGCCGTTTGCGGATTCACTAATCATAAAAGCGATGATATAACGGTCGGAGGTGGCCACTACCCACCAGAATACATTGGTGGGAATCATGGGCAGTGCATATTTGAGCATCGCCACCGCGGTAGGGAGGCTCATGCCTCGAATTCGGATATTCCGCAGAAGATCCCCAGCAAAGAATAGGAACAGGATTGATAAGACGTCGGCCAGAATGATCGCCAGCAGATAGCCGGTAATCTGCCATTTGAAGCCAACAAGGAAAAGGATGGTCAGGATACAGTTGACCAGTGTGCTGAGAAAACCGTCAAAGGCATATAGTTTCGTACATCCTTTGGAACGGACGAAGGTACTGCTCAAGCTTTTGATACAAGAGGTAAATACATAGATGATCAGCAGCCATATATGATCGCCGATTCCGCCAATAAGCCCCAAAAGCGGGGAAAAACAGAGGAAGGCGGAAAATCCCAGTAAAGTAGCGAGCAGTCCAGCGGTAAAAACGTCGTTTTTGCGATAACTGCGGTCGACGCCAAAACGGATGATCGCGTTGGTCATGCCTAAGGTTACCAGTGGAAACAGCAGGTTTGCAGTTTGCACCACGAGATCCACAACACCGTATTGATCGGGGTCTAGGGTGCTGGTGTAAATCGGCATCAAGACGAAAACCAGAATTTTTGAACTGAAGGTTCCAATTGCAAAAATAAAAGTATTCTTAACGAGATGCTTGTATTTATTCAGGAGATCCACCTACTTTCCATGTTTCATTGTTAGTCTTTCCCAAGAGAGCGAAAACTCTCCTCCTTGGTTCTGAAAATTGACAAAACTCTAACTAAACCATTGTAAGATGTTTCCAATCAGAAAGTCAAGTCCGAACCGGTAAACAAATTAAAAATCTAGCTTTTTTCTTGCGGAAATCATAAAAAAATTCCCCTCTCTGCCATTTTCTGACAAATAGGGGAAAATTCGGAATGTTATACGGCTCACTTAGGAAGCAGTTTGTTGGATCGATTCCAGGCGGATGTTATACGAGGTGGAATCCGGGACGGTGATGGTCATGGTCAAGACTTCCCCTTCCACCTCCGACGGTTTAGTCAAGACAGCGCCGTCGGTGGGCTTCTCTGGATTCCATGGGGTGGTTTCCGTGAAGCCGTAGGAATCCACCATTTTTTTGATGTATGTTTGCAGATCCTTCTCTATGTCCGTAACGTCTGTGTAAGAACAGGTGATGGCCAGGTTGCCTTTCTCCGGGTCCGCGCCCAGGGTGGTAGAGCTTCCCTCAAAGGAACGAGAGCCTACTACCTCTGTGATGGCAGGGATTGGTTCGCTGCAGCCAATCACCGAGTAGGAAGTTGGAGCGGTAACCGAAGGGGTGCAAGCGGCAAAAGAAAGCATCAGAACCGCCGCAAGGGCCAATCCTATGATTTTTTTCATGCGGTTTCCTCATTTCTAAAAAAGAGTTCCATTTGCCAGCACAGGGGTGCAAAATGGGACAGGCCGGCAAATCGATTACCCGTATTCTACCACAGAGGTTTGGGGAATTCAAATCGAAATTTCAGAGGAAAGCGGAAGAATCTTGATTTTTATTCGGCGGGATTCTGATATTTCCTTGTTTTTTCCCTAGGGGCTGTTTGAAAAATCGAAAATACCGTTTTTTTCTACAGACAGCGGTGATTGCTGCATGAAAAAGCTTTGAAATAATCCAGAAAGGATTCCTGGATTTTTACCTGGTGCTCATCCTCTGTTTGCAAAACATCCAGCCATTCCTTTATGTTCCAACAAGCCCTAGAAGAATAGAAAAAAGTGGAGAATCAACGGAACTTTGCAAGGGCTTGGGTTCGGATTTGTTTTACGTTGGTTTCCCGCACCTTTTTGCGCAGGGGGAGCACCAGGGAAGGGGATACTGAAAGCTCGTCGATCCCTAGGGCCAGGAAGGTTTCCGTCAACTCTAGATCGCCGCCCAGCTCGCCGCAAATCCCCACCCAGATTCCATTTTTATGAGCGTTTTGGGTGACTAGGTCGATGGTACGCAGTACGGCAGGATGGCGAGGCAGATAGAATCGCTCAAGCATGGCGTTTTGCCGGTCAATTGCCAGCAGATATTGGGTCAGGTCGTTGGTTCCAATACTGAAAAAATCCACTTCTTTCGCTAGTTGGTCGCTGATCAAAGCGGCGGCAGGGGTTTCAATCATAATACCCAGCTCTACTTGGGAGGAGTATGGAATTTTTTCTTGTTTCAATTCCTCTTTTACTTGGGATACCAGTTGTTTCACGGCGCGGATTTCTTCCATGGAGGTAATCATGGGAAATAGGATGGCTAAATTGCCAAAGGCCGAGGCACGGTACAGGGCGCGCAGTTGGGTACGAAAAATTTCGGGCTGGGACAGGCAGATCCGAATAGCCCGGTAGCCCATGGCTGGGTTTTCTTCCTGAGGTAAATGGAAGTAAGGGGCTTGCTTGTCCGCGCCAATATCCATGGTGCGGATTACGACTTTGTGGCTTCCCATCGATTCCAAAACCGACCGGTACACTTCCAATTGCTGTTCTTCCGATGGAAAGTGGTCGTTTTCCAGATACAAAAATTCGCTGCGGAATAATCCGATGCCGTCGGCGTCATTTTGCAGGGCAGTATGGACGTGGGAAGCGTTGCCGATGTTGGCGGCAATGCGAACCGTTTGGCCATCCAGGGTGATATTTTCTTTGCCTACCTGTTCCTGTAAGGCTTTTCGTTTGGCCAGAAATTTCTTCTTTTTTTCCGTTAACCTTTCGATGATAGCTGGGGTCGGGTTGAGGAATACCTCTCCCTGAAAGCCGTCTACAATGACCGTTGCGCCGTCGTGGCATTCCTGGAGCTGGTTCCCCACGCTAATGACGGCAGGGATATCCATATTTCGCGCTAAAATAGCGGTATGGGATAAGGGAGAACCTCCCATTGTAACAAAAGCCAGTACCTTGGATTTGTCTAGTTGAACCGTTTCGCTGGGAACTAAATCGTCAGCGGCTAGAATCACCGGGTAGTCCGGCAGTTCAATTTGGGTGGGCTGATTGGTCAGAATTTCGAGAATCCGTTTGGCCACGTCCTTCATATCGCTGGCACGGGCTCGCATGTAAGGGTCCTCCATGGCTTCAAAAATCCCCGCCAGATTTTGGGAGGTTTTCATCACTGCGTATTCAGCATTCACTTTTTCTTCGGTAATGATACGGATGACCGCGTCGGTGAATCCCATATCTTCCAGGATCATCTGATGAGTGTGAAAAATCATGGCGCTGGAACGCCCCACTTCCGGCACAGCATTTTTGTAGATGTCTTTCAGCTGCACAATCGCTTTCTGGTGGGCTTTCCAGAACCGTGCCAGTTGCAGCTCTGTATTTTGCACTTGGCTTTTTCCAATAACCGGCCGACGGCGACGGTGGAAAAACAAATTTCCCATGGCGATGCCACCGTATACGCCTCGACCATGTAATGTAATCATGGTGTTACCTCTTTCTCAGAACGCAAAATAATCCTTTTCTTTGCTTTTATTTTAGCACGATCGAGTTGGGATTTCAATAGAATCCAACGCTTCCTGTGCTTTACAGGCTTGGAGAAAAGAATTAAAATAGACGTAATCCCAGAAAACAAACAGAAAGAAGGTGGAGCGATGGAACCGGTTATTTTTGCAGTATCGCTGGAGAGGCAATCTGCGGAATGGATGGCGCCTTGGCAGAGGCTTCTATCGCCAGAAAAAGCGGAACGGCTTTGCCGGATGCCTGTGGAAAAGGCGGGACTCAGCTTGGCGGGAGAATTGCTTGCGCGCTATGGATTGGGGCGGGTGTTTGGCATTCCGGCCAAGGACCTGGTATTTGCTGTAGCGCCAGGGGGGAAACCCTATGTGACGAAGCCTAGCGGCCTGTATTTTAATATCAGTCATTCGGGAACATGGTGTGTCTGCGCGGTATCCGACGTTCCGGTTGGCATAGATATCCAGCGGATGGATTCGGTGCGGTTTGACGCCATTGCTCACCGTTATTTTCCGCCAGAGGATCGGGCGGCATACGAAGCGGCCGACGATAAAAAAGGCATGTTTTATACGCTATGGACCAAAAAAGAAGCCTTGGGGAAATGCCTGGGCGTGGGCCTGCGCCCGGCGCCTATGCCAGATTTACCGATGGAATTTCGATGGACAACCATAGACGGGCAGTATCGGCTGTGCGTTTGCTGGGAAACCTCTCCGCAGAATTAAAGATTTTTTTGGAAAGAAACTTGACTTTTTTCATCGGAATCTGTATACTGGATACAAAATAAAATATTCTTCAGGGCAGGGTGGAAGTCCCTACCGGTGGTATGTGAACTGAATTCACGAAGCCCACGAGCCGCAAGGCATGATTCGGTGAGATTCCGAAGCCGACAGTATAGTCTGGATGCGAGAAGAACAAACAAAGCAGAATGGTCCTGAAATCTTTTTTCGATTTCAGGATTTTGTTTTTTACGGTCAGAAACGAAAACAAAACCGACTGCTATTCCAGAACAAACAGCCCTGAGCAGCACAAATTGCTTTGGGCTGTTTTGATTTCTTTTTAGAAAGGAGAAGGGGCATGGAGATCCAATATATGCGCCGGGCGTTGGAGCTGGCAAAGCGAGGGATCGGATTTGTGAATCCTAACCCTTTGGTGGGAGCCGTGTTGGTGAAAGATGGACAAATTTTAGGGGAAGGCTATCATCAGCGGTATGGGGGACCCCATGCCGAAGTGAATGCCGTTGTTTCCGCCACCGAAAGCCTGGAGGGAGCGACCGCTTACGTGACCCTGGAGCCCTGCTCCCATTACGGACAAACGCCTCCCTGTGCGGATTTGCTGATTGAGCATAAGCTCAGCCGCGTCGTGATTGGAAATCTAGACCCCAACCCGTTGGTAGCTGGGCGGGGCGTGAAACGGCTTCGGGACGCTGGAATCCAGGTAGTCACCGGTGTGTTAGAGGAGGAGTGCCGGGCGATCAATCCGGTGTTTTTTCATTATATTACCCACCAAACCCCCTATGTGGTTTGGAAAACTGCGATGAGTCTGGACGGAAAAATTGCCACTGTTTTCGGGGAATCCAAGTGGATCACCAGCGAAGAAGCGCGTCAGGATTCCCAGCGGCTGCGGCATTGGCTGCGGGGGATTTTAGTTGGCGTCAACACGGTGATCCAGGATGATCCCCAGTTAACCTGTCGTCTGGAACATGGTTCGAATCCGGTGCGGATTGTGGTGGACAGCCGCCTGCGGATTCCCTTGACCGCACAGGTTCTGCAAAACCAGCAGGAAAACCAGACTGTTGTCGCTACCACGCAACAGGCTCCTCAGGAAAAACGGAAGATGTTGGAACAGTTGGGGGCGAAAGTGCTGATGTGCGATACCAAAGAAGGCCGGGTAGACATGGCCAGTTTGATGCTCCGCTTGGGGGAAGCGAAGATTGACAGCCTGCTGGTGGAAGGCGGGGCAGAGCTGAGCGGCTCGGTATTTCGGGAAGGTTTGGTGCATCGGGCGGTGGTCTATCTGGCTCCCAAGATCTTGGGCGGAGCTGGCGCGAAAACCCCGGTTGGAGGAAAAGGGATGGAACATTTGCAGGATGCTGTCCAGCTCGAAAACTGGAAAACGGAAGCCATTGGCCCGGATTTAAAACTTACGGCCGATGTAAAGCCAAGGAGGGAACCGTAATGTTTACTGGGATTATTGAAGAAATTGGCACGGTGGAGCGGGTGATACCGGGAGTGAAGTCCTCCCAGCTTATCATCCAGGGAAGCAAGGTGCTGGAGGATACCAAAGTGGGGGACAGCATTTGTACCAGCGGGGTATGTTTGACCGTGACCCGCTTATCCGACCATACCTTTTCTGCGGATGTGATGGCCGAGACGATGCGCCGCAGTAAGTTGGGAAGCCTAAAAGCCGGAAGTCTGGTCAATTTGGAACGGGCCTTGCGCCTGGACACCCGGCTGGGCGGTCACATTGTCAGCGGCCATATCGACGGAATTGGGGCGATTACCGCTATGGAACGGGAGGACAATGCCGTTTGGGTAACGGTTTCCACAGAAAAGGATCTGCTTCGCTATATAGTGGAGAAAGGTTCCATTGCCATTGATGGCATTAGCTTGACGCTGGCTACAGTCCGAGAGCACGATTTCCAGGTTTCCATTATCCCCCACACCGGGACGGAAACAACCTTGCTGAAACAGCATCCTGGAGATTTGGTGAACCTGGAATGTGATATTATTGGCAAGTATGTGGAGAAGCTCATTGGCCTGTCCACCCAAACGACTGCCGGCATATCAACGATTTCGGAAGATTTCCTGCGGGAAAACGGATTTTTTTAAACGAGTAAAGAAAGGATGATTTCCCTATGTTTCCATATAATACCGTAGAGGAAGCCTTGGAAGAGCTTCGGCAAGGAAAGATTATTTTAGTGACGGACGACGAGGATCGGGAGAACGAAGGCGACATGATTTGTGCGGCGGAGTTTGCCACCCCGGAAAACGTTAACTTTATGGCTACCTATGCTAAGGGGCTGATCTGCATGCCTATGAGCAAGGCGTTTACCCAAAAGCTGGGGCTGACCCAGATGGTAGAAAACAACACTGACAACCATGCGACCGCCTTTACGGTATCCATCGACCATGTGGATACCACCACCGGGATTTCCGCATCGGAGCGTTCCTTGACTGCGCTGAAATGTGTGGAAGAGGGCGCAAAGCCAGAAGATTTCCGCCGGCCAGGGCATATGTTCCCGCTGGAAGCCAAGGATGGCGGCGTGCTGGTGCGCACCGGACACACGGAAGCGACGGTGGATCTGTGCCGGTTGGCCGGGCTGAAGGAGTGTGGCTTGTGCTGCGAGATCATGCGAGACGACGGCACGATGATGCGATCCACAGAATTGCAGCGGTTTGCCCAAAAGCATCAGATGAAGTTCATCACCATTGCAGATTTGATCGCCTACCGCCGCCGTACCGAATCCATGATCGAGCGGGTGACTTCCGCAAAAATGCCTACGAAGTACGGGGAATTTACCATTTATGGCTATCAGAATAAGCTGAACGGCGAACACCATGTGGCGTTGGTTATGGGCAAGATTGAACAGAATGAACCGGTGCTGACGCGGGTACATTCGGAGTGTTTGACCGGCGACGCGCTGGGGTCTTTGCGCTGCGATTGCGGGGAGCAATATGCGGCGGCCATGCAGCAGATTGCCCGGGAAGGCAAGGGAGTTTTGGTTTATATGCGTCAGGAAGGACGCGGCATCGGGCTGATTAATAAGCTGCGGGCTTATGCCTTGCAGGATACCGGTCTGGATACGGTGGAAGCAAACTTGAAACTGGGTTTCCCTGCGGATATGCGGGATTACGGTATCGGCGCTCAGATTTTGAAAGATTTGGGAGTGGGTAAGATACGGCTTATGACCAATAATCCGAAGAAAATCAAGGGGTTGGAAGGGTATGGCATTGAGATCATGGAGCGGGTGCCAATCCAAATGGATTACAACGAGCAAAATGAATTCTATCTCAAGACAAAACAGAACAAAATGGAACATATGCTGGACTATGACCATCCCAGCTCTTGCGGCTGCGGACATCATCATAACTAAGAAATCAAGCGGAGGAAACAGATTATGAATGTGATTCAAGGAAATTTAATTGCACAGGGACTGAAAGTCGGGATTGTGGCGTCCCGGTTTAACGAATTTATCGTATCCAAACTGATTGGCGGGGCTCAGGACGGCTTGGAACGCCATGGCGTGGAGTCGGACAAAATTGATTTGGTTTGGGTGCCAGGCGCTTTTGAACTGCCTTTGGCCGCGAAGAAAATGGCAAGCAGCGGAAAGTATGATGCAGTTCTGTGCCTGGGCGCGGTCATCCGCGGTTCTACCCCTCACTTTGATTATGTCTGCGCAGAGGTATCCAAGGGGGTAGCTCACGTTTCCCTGGACAGCGAAGTCCCCGTTATTTTTGGCGTGCTGACCACCGACAGCATTGAACAAGCCATTGAACGAGCCGGAACTAAAGCAGGGAACAAGGGGTTTGACGCCGCCGTAACCGCAGTAGAAATGGCAAACCTTTTGAAGCAGTTATGAGCGGGCAGTCAATGAAACAATTGCTCTTTGACTACGATGGTACCCTTCATGACAGCGCTGCTATTTATCCTCCAGCCTTCCGCAAGATGTATCGGAAAATGGTTTTAGACGGCGTGGCTCCCCAGCGAGAATGGGCGGATGAGGAAATCACCTGCTGGCTGGGTTATAATGCCATGGATATGTGGAGGGACTTTATGCCCAATGCCACGCCGGAGCAGAGGGATTTTTATGGTGCGGAAATCGGCCGGGAGATGATTCAAACCATCCGAGACGGAGGCGCACGGCTGTATCCCCATACCCTGGAGGTGTTGGAAGAGCTGAAACGACGGGGCTATTCCATGCTGATCCTGAGCAACTGCAAGGAGGAATACCTGCAGGCGCACCGGGAGAGCTTTGACTTCGACCAATTTTTCAGTGGCTATTACGCCGCGGAAACCTATGATTTTATGCCCAAGCACGAGATTTTTTCCACAATCCAAATGGAGCATCCAGGGACATTTACGGTGGTGGGGGATCGGTTCCATGATATGGAGTTGGCCCGGCGCAACCACCTGCCTGCCGTTGGCTGTCGGTATGGATTTGGGACGGAGTCGGAATTGGACTACGCCCAGCATACGATCCAAGATATCCGGGAATTGCTGGAACTGTTTCCAGGCAGGTAAAGTAGCAAAAGAAAAAAGCAAGCGCACAGGGAAGGTTTCCTGTGCGCTTTTTGCTGTGTAGGTTTGATCCAGATTCAAAATTTTAATAGCCCCAACTTTCCAAAACCCACGAGGCGTTGGCATTTTCCCGTACCAAAAACCACTTCCATTGGGGATAGGTGGAGTCAGGGTTCAGGGAGACGTCCGCACCGTAGCGGTCTACGGTGAAATCCGACGTGAGCATCATCACGTTTTCTGAGCCTTCCTGTCCGCCCGCATAGGTATATTCTCTTGGTTCGGATTCCTGTGGGTCATACCAGATTTTTACCAGTTCACAGCCTTGGAAATCCTTCTGGAATTTTTCTTTTACTACCTCTATAGCGGACTGGATTTCCGGAATGGAGAATTTTCCGAGTTTTCCATGAAGATGGTGACGTTTTCGATTCGGCCGGGCGAGGCGCAGGCAGCCAAAGGGATGCAAAGAGCTAGGATCAGCAGGCTCACCATTGCTTTTTTTTATGGTGATTCCTTCTTTTTAATTTTTATATTTTAATCTTTAGAATACCACATGGGTCCGGCGGAAACAAGATCCCATATATATGACTTGTCTTGTCAGATAACTTGACAGATCAGTAGGGTTATGTCATACTGAAAAGACAATGCTAAAGCGTTGATGTTACACGGAAAGCCTTCGGCAAAACGCCAGGAGTTTTCTGAAAAAGGAAGCGAAGCCCATTGAACAAGCAACCAGATATTTTAATCGTTGGAACTGGAGCCGCGGGATTGTTCTGTGCGCTGCAGTTCCCGCCGGAGATTTCCATCCTCATGGTCACCAAGGAAGGAGCCGAACAGAGCGATTCCTTCCTGGCTCAGGGAGGGATTTCGACCCTGAAGACCCCAGAGGATTACGATGTTTATTTTGAAGACACCATGAAGGCGGGACACTATGAGAATAATCCCCAGTCGGTGGAAGTTATGATCCGCACTTCTCCTCGGATCATAGCGGATTTGGTGGGTTTTGGCGTGGAATTTGAACGGGGCCCAGACGGTGTGTTTTATACCCGAGAGGGAGGACATTCGGAAAACCGGATTTTATACCACAAGGATGTGACGGGAAAGGAGATCACCAGTAAGCTATTGGCCCGTGTTCGGGAGCGGCAAAATATCACGATTCTAGAACATACGGTTCTGCTGGATTTGGCCTGCGACCGGGAAGATTTGGAGTGCTGGGGCGCTGTGGTCCGCACTGTTAAAGGAGAGTTGGCGGTGATCGCCGCAAAAACTGTAGTGCTTGCGACCGGAGGTTTGGGAGGATTGTTCCAAAGCTCTACCAATTTTCCTCACATTACGGGGGATAGTTTAGCCATTGCCTTACGTCATCACATCGCCTTGCAGAACATTCATTACATCCAGATCCATCCCACCGTATTGTATTCCCAAAAACCGGGCCGCCGTTTTTTGATTTCTGAGTCGGTGCGGGGGGAAGGGGCAGTACTCCTCAATCCCAATGGGGAACGGTTCGTGGATGAACTGCTTCCCCGGGACGTGGTAACCCAGGCGATTCGCAAGGAGATGGACGCCTTCCATACGGATCATGTGGAGTTGTCCGTGGTTCATTTGGGAGAGGAAACCATTCAGGCACGGTTTCCCAACATCTACCAGAAGTGTCTGGAGGAAGGCTATGATATTACCAAGGAGCCGGTGCCAGTGGCTCCGGCCCAGCACTATTTTATGGGCGGGATTGCGGTGGATTTACAGAGCAAGACTTCCATGGAACGGCTGTATGCGGTGGGGGAAGTTAGCTGTAATGGCGTACATGGTTCCAATCGGCTGGCTAGCAATTCCTTACTGGAAAGCTTGGTGTTCGCTCAGCGTGCGGCAGAGAAGATTCAGGCGGAACTTGCCCAGCAAGAGAAAACGGGGAAGATACCAGATGTGGATTTGACGGCATATGCCGACCAGGAAGGTCTGCGGCAGCAGTACCGCCGCCTTATTTTAGAAGAAATTAAAAGAAAGGACCGAAGCTTTTATGATCAGTGGTGTAACGATGAAACTTAATTTAGAGGAAGAGTTGCTGCGCGCTTTGCGGGAGGACATTACCAGCGAGGACGTGACCACCAATGCGGTGATGCCGGAGCCTCGGCTGGGACAGGCGGAACTGATTTGCAAGGAAACCGGTATTTTGGCGGGCCAGGAGGCCTTTCAGCGGGTCTTTACGCTCTTGGATGAATCCGCCGTGGTAGAATGGGCATTCCAGGACGGCGATGAAATCCAGAAAGGCGAGCGGGTGGCTTTGGTCCAAGGGGATATCCGAGCCTTGCTGTCCGGCGAGCGAGTCGCCCTCAATTACCTCCAGCGGATGTGCGGAATCGCCACCTATACCCGGGATTTGGTCAAAGAATTGGATGGCTTCCCAACTAAGCTATTGGATACAAGAAAGACGACTCCAAATATGCGGTGGTTTGAAAAATATGCGGTTACGGTTGGCGGCGGCAAAAACCATCGTTATAATCTCTCCGATGGAATCCTCATTAAGGATAACCACATCGGCGCGGCTGGCGGGGTGAAGCAAGCCATTGAGATGGCCCGTGCTTACGCGCCTTTTGTACGGAAAATCGAAGTAGAAGTGGAGAATTTGGCGATGCTGGATGAAGCTTTGGAGGCTGGGGCGGATATTATCATGCTGGACAACATGGATCTGGAAACTATGAAACAAGCGGTAGAAAGAGTGAAGGGGCGTGCAGAAACCGAGTGCTCTGGAAACGTAACCAAAGAGCGTCTCAAGGAAATCGCAGCGATCGGGGTAGATTTTGTATCTTGTGGGGCTTTGACCCATTCGGCGCCGATTTTGGATCTGTCCCTAAAAAATCTCAAGCCGATTGAATAAACCAAGGATAAAAGGAGGAATCACATGGACGGAGAAACACGGCGCAGAAGGATTCTCCAGTTGCTGCAAGCGAGCAAAAAGCCGATTTCCGGTGGGGAGTTGGCCAAGCGATGCAAAGTCAGCCGTCAGGTGATTGTGCAGGATATTGCATTGCTGCGGGCTTCCTGCCAGGGGATTTTATCCACCAACCGGGGCTATTTGATCGCCGCTGCCACCCCGGAATGTTTGCGAATTTTTACGGTGAAGCATGACAGCCAGGCCATTGAGGACGAGCTAAACCTGATTGTGGACTGCGGGGGAAGGGTGCAGGATATTTCCGTGGAGCATGGCATTTATGGTAAGCTTCAGGCGGGGCTTTCTATTGGCTGCCGCCGAGAGGTGGAGGAGTTTTTAGAGGCTCTTTCTCAATCCCCCACCCGCCCCCTTAATGAGTTGACGGACGGCATTCATTCCCATCTTGTTTCCGCCTCCACGGAACAAACCCTGGATTTCATTGAACAACAATTGATCGTAAAAGGGTATTGGGTAAAATCCACGAAACCTTCCGACAAAACCGAAATTTTTTCGGTTGATGGCCGGGAAAAAATTGTGGTATGATAAAGAACGGAAAAATCAAAGTTTTGGAGGGAATGCAAGTGGTAAGACGATTGGTACTAGCTTTGGGGGGGAATGCTTTGGGAAATTCGCCCCAGGAACAGCAGGCATTGGTGAAAGATACCGCAAAAACCATTGTGGATTTGATGGAAAGTGGTTATGAAGTTGCCATCGGCCACGGAAATGGTCCACAGATCGGTATGATTAATCTGGCGATGGATTTGGCTTCCATGCATGACTGTAGTATGCCTTATATGCCGTTTCCTGAGTGTGGGGCCATGTCTCAAGGGTATATTGGTTATCATTTGCAGCAAGCGATCCGCCAGGAAATGAAGCGGCGGGGCATCCAAAAAGAAGTAGCCAGTATCATTACCCAAGTGGTGGTCCGAGAGGATGATCCTGCCTTCCAAAAGCCGGTTAAGCCCATTGGACGGTTTTACACCAAGGAAGAAGCCCAGCGGCAGGCGCAGGAAAAAGGGTTTGCCTTTGCGGAGGATTCCGGGCGAGGATATCGCCGGGTCGTCGCTTCTCCCACTCCCCAATCCATTGTGGAGCTACCAGTGGTGCGCCAACTGGTAGAGCAGGGCAACGTAGTAATTACCGTGGGCGGCGGCGGCATCCCGGTAATCGAAACAGAGCAGGGATACCAAGGGGTGGCCGCCGTGATCGACAAAGACAAGTCCAGCGCGAAACTGGCCCAGGATCTGGAGGCGGAAATGTTGGTGATCCTCACTGCGGTGGAACAGGTCTGTATCCATTACAACAAGCCGGAACAGACCGCCTTGTCCGCGATGACGGCAGCGCAGGCGGAGCAATACATTGCGGAAGGCCATTTTGCGCCAGGCAGTATGCTGCCTAAAGTAGAGGCGTGTTTGTCTTTTGTCCGTTTCAACCCCAAGGGGAAAGCGCTGATTACATCGCTGCAAAAAGCAAAAGAAGCCTTGGAAGGCCGTACCGGTACGGTTATCACATTTTCATGAGAGAACGCAAGAAAACGAGCGGATGATCTACACGTCAATCAATGGGGCCAATATCCTAAATTGGTTGACGTTCCTCTTTTTTGGGCGTTTTTGAGCTGGAATCTTGATTGACAGGGAAAAGCACTCCATGTTACAATAAAAGCATACAGAATCCTAGTGAAAAAAAGAGGAAATCTGTGTATTTTATAGAACAAAAGGAGACAGCAACGATGGCTATTTTTTCAAGAATTGGTGACATTTTAAAGGCCAACATCAATGATTTAATCGACCGCGCAGAAAATCCCGAAAAGATGGTAAAGCAGATTATCATTGATATGGAGGAACAGTTGACTGACGCTACCCAAGCGTTGGGGCAAGCCATGGCTAGTGAAAAACAAGCCCAGCGGCAGTTGGAAAATGCCAAAAAGTCCTCCCAGGAATGGGAGCAAAAAGCAAAAATGGCATTGCAGGCCGGAAACCAAGATTTGGCCCGCCGTGCCTTGGAAAGCAAAGTGAATGTCGATAAGAACATAGCGGGGTTTCAGGCTTCTTTCGATACCATCCACATGCAAGTGTCCCAGATACGGGATAATGTACAGGTACTTCGCTCTAAGCTGGATGAGGCCCGTGCTCGCCAGAATATGCTGATTGCCCGTGCCCGTATGGCGGAGGCGCAAAAGGGTATCGCCACTTCTTTGAGTGGAACGGATTCTTCCAGCGCCTTTTCCAAGCTGGATAAGATGGAGCGCAAAATTGAAGGGAAAGAAGCGGAAGCTGCGGCATTCAGTGAGTTGGCTGGCGACAACAATGCAGTTGCCAACGAATTTGCAGACCTTGAGAAAAATGCTGCTGTAGATGCTGAATTACAGCGTCTGATGAACGAATTGAATCAATAGGGGGACTGGGGTTATGCCTCTTATCATAGGCATTGTATTGATTCTGGCTGGCGGGGCATATGGGGTGATTTTCTTTCTGCGCCATGGAAAACGCGCGATGGAAATGAAATACATGCGAACCTCCACCATTGGGGAAGCCGCAGAAATCATCGACAGCATGTCTGAGGTAGATTTGACTTATCGCCATTACGTGGAATTAAAGGGTGTGGTGCAAAGCGAAGCAATGGTTCTGGCGCCATTTACCGAGCGGGAGGTGGCGTATTATGAAAATCGGTTGTCCTCGGTACGTCAGGACAGCCATGTGATTACCGACGATAAAGGGAATCGGAGGACCATTACCAATAAGGTGGAGTCCTTGCTGTCCAACGAAAAAAGCTCGGTGGAAATCTACATCACTGACCTTAGCGGCCCAACCAGAGTATATTTAGATATGAATAGCTTTGGAAACCAAGTGGAGCTGATGCCGGCCTGTGATCGGTTTGAGCAGGAAAATTCCCCTTGGATGCGCAGTTTCAGCGCACGGACTCATTTTATGTTTCCCCATACTGGCTCCCACTTTTTGGGCTACCGGCTGCAGGAAGAAATTTTTGCGTCGAACCAACCCTTGTATATTTTGGGAGAAATGTACAAGCAAGGAGATCGGTACTACATCGGCCGTTCGGTACGGGACAAAAAGCCCTCTATGGTTTCTTACAAGTCAGAGGATGAGATTATTAGCAATGTAAAAAACAAGCGTATCCTTTCCATTGTGATCGGAATCCTTGGCATTTTGGTAGGCGCGGCGGCGATTGCATACTATTTTCTTGGATATACCCCAAAATAAACAAGAAAACAGAAAATTTTTTCTTAATTTTCATTTCGCTGGTTTTCAGAAAGAATCTAGGCTGGCAGAGGCTTTGGAGCCATTTGCCGGCTTTTTTGTTAGAAAATTTTGGAAATAAGTGGCGCCCAATGCATTGAAAAATAACGAAGCATTTGGTATAATAATCTCACGAAACGTAATATTTTTTGATTAGCGTCTCCCCTGTGCAAGCCGTAAGGAATCCTGCGTTTTTTGTATTGGGGACAGAAATTTATGATAAGTTTGGCCAGGAGAGGTTGTATGGAACAATTTTCTATATTTGAGTTAGGATGGCCAAATGGATATTTTTAGTTGGGAGGAATATAGGATGAAAAAACAAGCAGCTCTTGTATTGTGCGGTATGCTGGCTATGACCAGTGTACTGGCAGGATGCGGCAATGGGAATGAGAATATCAGTTCGATGGTTTCGGAAGCAGGTTCCCAAGTGGAGAGTGAAGGCCGGGTGGATACCCCAACCGATGCAGTGGTAAACAAGCAAATGACCGTGGCAGAGAATGTGTATACCAAAGAAAAGATCAATGTAAAATACCCCATCGTGGGAAAGATGGATGTTCCTGAGTCTGCCAATGCAGTCAATACCCTGATTCAGCAGGACATGCTTGCCGTGATGGACCAGTATCTTTCCATTAGCCCCAGTTATGCAGGTACCTTCAATTATGAACTCCTGTATAACGACGGTAAAATCCTATCGATCGTTTATCGTGGTACCCTAACTGCGGGCGATGCTGCATATCCGATTAATGCGGTATTTACCACCAACATTAACCTGGAAAAAGGAGAGCGGATGTCCTCAGGAGCCCCGGAAAAAGCAGCCGAAATTGCCAATTTGCTGATTAGTGGCAAGGGGTATGAAGTAGTTGGGGAAGAGGAACTTCAGCAGGCCGTTATCACAGCCCTGACAGCCATGGAGCCAGAAACGCTGACCAAAACCATTGCGGAAGCAGATTTTGGCCCTGATAAGAAGCCGACTGCTTTTACCGCTTATGCAGGGGAAAATAAAGTAGCGGTTTACCTGCCTGTAGAGCACGCGATTGGGGATGTGGCTATCGTTACCTTGACTTTGCCAGGGACCGAGCCAGCGGAGGGCACCCAGAGCACGCCGGAAGAAACCGTTCCTCAAGAAACAACCAGCCAAGTGAATTCTTCTCAAGCGAATAGCTCCACCTCTTCCCAAGCGCCTGTAGAGAGTGAGAAAAAAGCATAATATTGTGCATGCGGCTGTTTCCAAGAGCAGACAGCTGCATTTCTTTATCAAAAACAAATTTGGAAAAAAATGTAAAATAGTAGATTCCAGAATCTGCTTACCTGCATAGTCTGATAGCATAGCCGGATACCCTCCAGGAAATGAACTGCTTGCTCCGCTGATTGATTTTTGTTTTACCTGTGGAAGAGAACATAAAATGTTGCAGAAAAGCTCCCTCCCGGAAGGGAGCAATGGTTGGAAAATAGGATGAAACTTTGCATTCAAGCGATAAGGAGAGGATGAAACATGAAGAAAAAAGGGATCGCAATTTTTTGCGCCATGTTGGTTGCGGCCACTGTCTTGTCTTTCGCAGGCTGTAGCAAATCCGAAGATAACGCCAGTTCCGTAGCCAGTGTAGAGAGTCAATTGGAGAGTGCAACGGAAAGCTCCGAAGTAGCTGAGGATGATGGCTTGGACAAAAATGAACAGATGGAAACTAAGATCGAGTCATTGGTCAATGGCGCCGTCACAATCAATTATCCGGTATTGAGCAAAATGGATGTAGCGGAGAAGCAGGAGAAGGTAAATGCCCTTTTGCTCCAGGACGCTAAAACCTGTATGGCGAATCATTTTCCATCAGGGAATACCAGCGCTGGGATTATGGACGTCACGGAAGGCTACCACAGCAAGGAATATCTGAGTTTTGTCAGTATTGGTTCTTTTGTCAGTGAAGGAGAAAAAGACCCGAAAATGGTCTTTTACGTAACCAACTTGAATTTGCAAACTGGCGAGCGTTTTCAGACTCCGGTTCGGGAAAATGCCGCCGTCTTAGCAAAAACCATCCACAGTGGAGAAGGCTACAGTGTTCTGACTCCTTCCGATGATTTGAGGGAGCAGCAAAAAGCCTATTTGATGGGACTTTCGGAAGCGGACTTGATCGCTTTGTTGTCTGGCTGCGACTATACAGCGGAGGATTCCAAACCCAAGTGTTTCTCCTACCCATTGGGTGAGGGAAATTATGCGATCTATCTTCCGGTATCCAGCAGCTTGACTGGCTATGCAACGGTGCAGGTTCGGATGGACGCTCCAGCAGCTTCCCCTTCTAGTGTGGCTTCAACATCTTCCACTGCCAGCGAAACAAACTGATTTCCATGAGCCCCCAGTTTTCTCGGTAAGGGTTCTCTTACTCCAGAACAGGAATTGGATTCAGCACGGCATGACACAGCCGTGCTGTTTTGTTTATCATCAAGTGGCACCATTTGACAAAAATGTTTGGATTTTTTTGTGATCCTTATAGCAGAAAGTGGGATTTTTTTAGAATCCAAAATAAACGTGGATTTTCCAAAAATTAGTGGTAAAATAGAGAAGAAGAAAACTCTCATTTTTGATGTTAAGATCATTTCAGAAGGGAAGGGATGCTGTGAAATACCGGTGGGATAAAAAATATCTCCATTGGGGTGTGACAATTTTTTTGGTTGTACTAGCAGGAATGGCATGCTTTGGCGCATTTTTCCAATTTCCAGCTTTGTTGGGTACCGTGAAGTGGATTCTTGGCGTGTTTACCCCGGTTTGGTATGGCCTGGTCATTGCGTTTTTGCTCAACCCACTGATGAAACTTTTTGAAAAATTATATATTCGAATCTTTCAAAAGCAGTTTCGCAAGGCCAAACATCCAGCCCGGTTCCGAAGTATTTGCCGAGCGGTTTGTGTACTGTTAGCAGTTTTGGTCATGCTGGCAATTATTGCGGGACTGTTATGGATGGTGATTCCCCAATTGATTTCCAGCGTGGAGGGGATCTTCGGAAACTTCGAGTCTTACTACGCCAATCTACAACATTGGCTGAATGGAACCTTGAAAAATAATCAGGACTTTGCCGGTGTGATTGGGGTGGCCATTGAAAAAGGCTTTGAGGCGGCGAAAACTTGGATTAACAACAATGTGATTTCGCAAATCGACAACATTATCAGCGGAGTCACCTCTGGAATTTTGAGTTTTTTCGTTGTTCTGAAAGATCTGATTATTGGGTTTATCATTGCCATTTACCTGCTGTTCAGCAAAGAGAAGTTTATTGGACAGTTGAAGAAAACCACCTATGCCTTGATGAAAAAGGAGCGGGCCAATGCCCTGATCCGTACTGGCCAGGACGCCAACCATTATTTTGGCGGCTTTATCATCGGCAAAATTTTGGACTCTGCGATTATTGGAGCGCTTTGTTTCATTTTAATGAGCATTTTCCAAATGCCGTTTGCTCCTCTGGTCAGCGCGATTATTGGAGTAACCAATATCATTCCGTTTTTTGGGCCGTTTATTGGCGCTATTCCCAGCGGCATCCTGATTCTCATGGTGGATCCTATGCAGTGCCTGTATTTTATCATTTTGATTATTGTTCTTCAGCAGTTTGACGGAAATATCCTGGGACCCAAGATTTTGGGAGACTCCACTGGGCTTTCCGGCTTTTGGGTTATCTTTGCTATTGTAGTGTTTGGCGGTTTATTTGGGGTGTTTGGTATTGTCATTGGTGTGCCAGTGTTTGCTTTGATTTACTCCTGGTTCACACGGCGAATTACCCAGTCTCTCAAGAAGCGGAAAATGGCGCTGGATACCCATACCTACATGGAATCAGGGTGTATTTATGAGGATGATCCAGAAATTGATGTGGACGGCGAGCATTATTCCACGCCGGTTAAAGTAGATCCAGCTAAGCGGGAAGCGGAGAATCAGCGGCATGCCAAAAAGAAGGTTTCTGGCTGGATAAACCGTCTCCGGGAAAAACGAAAAAAAGAATTGGAAGACGGCAATTCGGATGGCGATAACAAATCTTGACGTTTTTACTCCGTATAGTAGCATAAAAGAGGAAGTTTTTTCTTTCTACATATGTGAAAAAAGATACATGATTTTCTTGGAGAATTATGGTACAATAATCACATGAGGCAGCAATGTGTGGGATCGCGGTTTTTTAAAGGACGGTAACGTGTGCAACGTGTCCTCCGCAGGTGTGATGCCATAAAAACAACCAAAGAAATTCCCCGCATTCTTTTTTATTCTTGGCTGGAGAATGAAAGAGTGCTGGAAAGGATGATGATAATTTGAAATATCGGTGGGACAAAAAGTATCTCTATTGGGGAGTTACGATTTTCCTTGTAGTGTTAGCCAGCCTTGCAAGTATTGGAATCATTTTTCAGTTCCAAAACTTGATGGGAACCATCGGATGGATCATTGGAATTTTTAAGCCTATTTTATATGGTCTTGTCATTGCGTTTTTGGTCAATCCCATTGTGAAAAATCTGGAAAAGCTTTTTTTTCGGATTTTTCGAAAAAAAATTCAGGCTTCTTCGAAACCGAAAAAATGGAAAGGGGCCAGCCGCGCCACTTGTATTGTCATTGCGATTTTGCTGGTCTTGGCGGCGCTGGCTGGCTTACTGTGGATGATAATTCCCCAATTAATCAACAGCATTACCGGCATTGTACAGGATTTCAGCAAGTATTTTGCCAATCTGCAAGCCTGGCTAGATGATATTCTGAAAAATCATCAGGATATTGCTGGCACCATTGAACAGGTCATTCAAGGCGCGTTCGGTTTCCTGCAGAAATGGGTGGCAAAGCTGCCGGATCAAGCTGGGAATATTCTCAGCGGAGTGGCCGATGGTGTGATGGGGACCATTTCGGTGTTTACCAATTTGATCCTTGGCTTTATTATTGCAATTTACTTTTTGTTCAGCAAGGAAAAGTTTATTGCTCAGGCCAAAAAAATTACCTATGCCATGTTTAAGAAGGAACGGGCGAACCACATTATTGAAGTTGGCCAGCAGACCAATCGCATGTTTGGCGGTTTTATCATCGGGCAAATTTTAGATTCCCTGATTGTAGGCGTGCTGTGCTTCATTGGAATGAGCATTTTGGGAATGCCATTCTCCTTATTGATCAGCGTTATTGTTACTGTGACCAATATCATCCCATTTTTCGGGCCGTTTATTGGAGGCATCCCAAGTGGTATTTTGATCTTGATGGTTGACCCCATGCAGTGCTTGTATTTCGTGATTCTGATTGTGGTGCTGCAGCAGATTGACGGCAATATTATTTGCCCTCGTATCCAAGGGGATCTGACGGGACTATCTGGATTCTGGGTTATCTTTGCCATCACGATTTTTGGCGGTTTGTTTGGCATTGTGGGCATTGTTATCGCGGTGCCGGCTTTTGCGGTCATTTACATATGGATCAAACGTTGGATGGAACGTGCCTTGAAAAAACGGAAAATGTCCTTGAGTACGGAAACCTACATGGAATCGGGCTGCATTTATGAAAGCGATCCTTCGGAACCGCTGGCCGATCCCAATATGCCGGAGCCGAAGCAGGTAACTCCAGAAGCCCGGAAAGCAGCGGAAGAGGCATTTTTAAGGAAACGTTCCAAGAAAAAAATGTCTGGATGGATTCAGCGGCTGCGGAAGAAAAAGGAGGGAACCCCATCGGATTCGGAAGATCATGACGATGGTTCTGTTGGCTAAAAAAAGTTTTGAAAAATAAGCCATTTCTCTTGCTTTTTTAGAGAAATGGCTTTACTATTAAAGAATTGGGAACTTTTTCTGACATAAAAAATTCGAAGAAATTTCATTCTTATGGATTTCTTTTGTGCTATAATAATTAGAAATATCAGAGATGATGCTAGATACTTTAATACTTTATAAAATGATGTGCACTTAAGAAAGGTTTGAATGCGAATGAATTGGTTTCAAAGGATCATGTATGGGCGATACGGCAATGACCTTTTGAACGTAAGCTTATTAGGACTTTCCATTTTATTGTCGGTGATTCTTAGAATCATTGCAGCGTTTACCCACTTGCCTTGGTTGCCTTTGTTCAGCTATCTCCCGCTTTTCTTCTGCATTTATCGGATGTTCTCCAAGAATATTTCCCGCCGCAGCGCGGAAAATCAAGCCTTTTTAGGATTTTTCCGCAGAGTCAAAGGATTCTTTACGGGAAAACGTCAAGGTAATCCCGGCAACCCTTATTACGGCGCTTACCAAAATAACTCCTACTCCAATCCTGCTGCTTCCCGGTCGGCGAAGGTGAAAAAGGAAAAGGGGTATAAATATTACCGTTGTCCCGGCTGTAATTTACATCTGCGAGTGCCAAAGGGGAAGGGAAAGATCTGCATCACCTGCCCGAAATGCCGAAGGGAGTTTATCAAGAAAACATAGGAGAGGAACCATGCAATTGACACGTGCCCAGGCGCAATATTTTGAGCATTGCGCAAAAGAAATTTTATCTTTACCCCTGGTAAAGAGCATGAAACGATATCCTCAACATGGAAAAACCAATTGCCTGTGCCACTGCATCATGGTAGCGAAAAAAAGCTATTGGCTGGCTTTGCGGCTCAACCGGATGTTTGGCTGGAAAATCAATTACCGGGCAGTCATTCGTGGGGCTCTGCTTCACGACTTTTTCCTATATGATTGGCATGACCCCAATAATGGACACCGTTTTCATGGGTTCAGCCACCCTTATACCGCCTACAACGAGGCATCGAAATATTTTTTCCTCAATAAACGGGAGCGGGATGTGATCATTAAGCACATGTTCCCCTTTACGCCTTTCCCGCCCCGTTATCTGGAGAGTTGGATTGTGTGCGCCATGGATAAGGTATGTTCCTTGGAAGAAACCCTCAAGCGGGAACGTCCGGTCACCTTGGGCAAGAGCTGCCCATTGTCCGTCCGGCCAACCGCCGTTGCCCGGAACCAACCAGAGGAGGGAAGCGTTCATGCTGTTGCTGGCGTGTAAATGCTTCCTCTGGTTCGCGGCATACAGCGTTGCGGGGTGGATTTGGGAAGTTATTTTATTCTGCTTTACGGAGAAAAAGGTAATTAACCGTGGTTTTCTCAACGGGCCAATTTGTCCGATTTATGGTGCCGGCGCCCTGGCAATGTGGGGTTTGTTTGGGGTGTGGGCCAACTTCAAAAATGTATTTGTCCTGTTTTTCCTAGGCGGTTTGCTGGCGTGTGTGATGGAATATATCATTTCTTATGCATTGGAAAAAATGTTTCATACCCGCTGGTGGGATTATACCCGTAACCGCTTTAACATTAACGGACGGGTATGTCTGCTGGGCTTTACCGCTTTCGGCGTTTTTTCGGTGCTGATTGTACGGATTGTTCAGCCGTTTGTCATCTGGGTTACGGATATGATCCCAGAACCAGTGATATACAGCGCAGCCATTGTGCTGTTTGTTACCTTTGGCGTAGATTTTATCGTGACGATCTGTCAGCTCTGCAAGCTGAATGAAAAGCTAAGGGAGCTGCAAGTTGCCATGGATCAGAAAATTTATGGCTCCGAAGCCATGAGGAAACTGGAAAATGCGGTGACGCCCCGGCTGAACCGATTCGCTAAGGCGTTTCCCCGGATGCACTCCACCGTATACGATGGAGCTTTACAAAAGATTTTGGAAAAGATCCGCTCGGCCAATTCGAAGTCAAAGGAATCGGAAAACCAGGATGTAGATGCTTCTCATGGAGAAGAGGCATTGACGCACAAAAAATAAAAAGACGGTACCAGATTCTGGTATCGTCTTTTTTACTGAGGATGTTCTAGTAGGCACGGTCAACTAATTGGTACAGCAAAGCGTTGCAAATGGCGGCAGCAATATTGCTGCCGCCCTTCCGGCCTCGGGCAACAATGTGAGGCACATCATCCAAAGAAAGGATCAATTCTTTCGATTCCACCACATTGACAAAGCCTACCGGCACCCCAATAATCAACTCCGGTTTCAGGCGCCCCTCCCGGATCAGTTCATATAGACGGATCAAAGCGGTGGGGGCGTTTCCAATGGCAAAAATCAGGGGAACCTTCAGGCTGGCGGCTTTCTCCATGCAGGCTACCGCACGGGTCGTGCCATTGGCCTTGGCCGCCTGCGCTACGTCTTCATCTGCCATAAAGCAGTGTACCTCACAGCCTAGTTGGCGCAGGGCAGTTTTATTGACGCCGGTTTTGGCCATATTCGTGTCCGTCACAATCCAAGCGCCCTGGCGCAGGGCCTGCCATGCCTTTTCCACTGCGTGCGGGGAAAAGATTAGGTTGTCTGCGTAATCAAAGTCCGCGGAGGTATGGATAGCGCGCTGAATAATGGGAGCCTGCAGGGGATCAAGCACCCGATCCCCCAGTTCGGCAGCAATGATCGCAAAGCTGCGGGTTTCAATGTCCTGGGGAAGAACAGTTTCCAAAGGAATTTTCATAAAGATTCCTCCTATCATTTATCAAATCCACAACGGGCCGAGATCCCCCGGTCATAGGGATGTTTGATCTTCTTGATTTCTGAGACGTAATCGGCGATTGCCACAAGATCTTCCGGGGGATTCCGGCCCGTCATGACCAGTTCCAGAGCCGGCGGTTTTTGAGTGATACATTCCCGGAGAAGATCTGCGTCCAGCAAGCCGGTGGACAACGCTCCCATGCATTCGTCTAGCACCAAAAGTTCATAGGCTCCTTGTTGGCAGGCCAGCATGGCGGCCTTGAGGTTTTCATTGTGCATGTGGAACACAGCTTGTTTTTCTTTTGGAGTCATGGAGAAGCTGAAGCCGAAATCCTTGCTGTTTCGTTGCACAGTAATTTGAGGGATCTGGTTTAGGATGGCCAGTTCGCTAGTGGGGCTTCCTTTCAAAAATTGCAGGAAATAAACTCGTTTGCCGCTCCCAGCACAGCGAAGCGCCAGCCCCAGAGCAGCCGTGGTCTTTCCTTTTCCATCGCCGCAATAAATATGAATCAAGCCTTGTGTGCTCATATGCCTTCCTCCAAAATATGATAGATTTGCGCCATGTCCAGATGCTCCCGCATGGTTCGCGCCAGCTTGTTATACTGGGATTCTTTATACGACTTGGCATCCTGGGCGGAAACAGACTGCCAAGACAGGCCTTTTGCCTGAAGCAAGGCGGTCAAAAAAACTTGGGTGACTGCTTCTTGATCGAAAATGCCATGGACATAGGTTCCGTACAGATTGCCGGAACAAACGCCGTTTACAAAGCCGGTTTCGCATTGGGTCATGGGAGAAACCACATCCCCTTGGCTTTGTCCCATATGGATTTCGTATCCTTCCCAAGGAATATGGGACAAGGGAGCCAGTACTCCAGTTATGGCTTGGAAGGTTCCCCGCACTTGCCGCCGGATCTTTTCTGAAAAGAAGGTGGTAGAAAAAGGAAGCAGCTCCATCCCGGTCAGGGTCCCGCCGCCTTCTACGCTATGAGGGTCCTGTAAGAGGCTGCCCATCATCTGGTACCCGCCGCAGATGCCAAAAATAGGGGTTCCTTTGGCGGCGTGTTTTTTAATCGCGGTTTCCAACCCAGATTCTCGGAGCCAGATCAAATCTCCCATGGTATTTTTTGTGCCTGGCAAGAAAATCAGATCTGGATTGCCAAGATGACTGACCGAAGATACATAGCGGATGGATACCCCGTCCACCCATTCCAGCGGGGAGAAATCGGTAAAATTGGAGATCCGGGGCAGCCGGATGACCGCAAGATCCAGGACAGATGGGGAGCAGGGACCATGGGACAGCTTGGCAGATAGGCTGTCTTCCTCATCTAGATCAATATTCATATAAGGGATCACGCCGATGACCGGGGTTTGGATGAGCTCTTCCAGCATATCCAAGCCGGGCTGCAAAATTGAACGGTCTCCACGAAATTTATTGATGAGGGTGCCTTTTACCATGGCGCGCTCGTCTTTGTCCAGCAGAAGCATGGTGCCATATAAAGCGGCAAATACACCGCCTCGGTCGATATCTCCGGCCAGCAGAACCGGCGCTTTCGCCAGTTTTGCCATGCCCATATTGACAATGTCCTGCTGTTTGAGATTGATTTCCGCTGGGCTTCCCGCGCCTTCCAAAACTAAAATATCGTATTGGCTGGCAAGTGAATCATAGGCGCTCTGAATGCTGGGCAGGAGCTTTGGTTTATACTGAAAATAAGAGGCGGCGCTCATCATGCCAATGCTTTCGCCATGAACGATTACCTGGGAACCAAGATCATTGGTGGGCTTTAACAAGATGGGATTCATTAGAACAGAAGGCTCGATTCCAGCGGCCTCGCACTGCATCACCTGGGCGCGCCCAATTTCCAGCCCTTCCTTGGTGACAAAGGAATTGAGGGCCATATTTTGGGATTTAAAAGGAGCGACCCGAAATCCATCCTGACGAAAAATTCGGCACAGTCCGGCTACAATCAGGCTTTTTCCAGCGTTGGACATAGTGCCTTGAATCATGATGGCTTTGGCTGGCTTATGGGGAGTTTGACGCATGGTTTCCTCCAATCTGCTTCATGGCCTGGATGAGCTTTTGATTTTCCGTTCGGGGCCGCACAGCAATCCGATAGTAGGTGGGGTCAAGCCCTGGATAGTTGTGGCAGGAACGGATCATAATACCGTGGCTGCGCAGTTCTTGTTCCAGGTTGGGCCATGCCTGAAAAAATAGGAAATTCGCTTGGGAATCCCAGAGCAGAAGATTCCGGCTGCACAATTGTTCCTTCAAAAATTCCCGTTCGGTATGGATCAACCGCCGGCTTTTCGGAAGATAATTGGAATCCTGAAGCGCCCGGATACCGGCTGCCTGTGCGATGGAAGAAACGGGCCATGGCTGCCCACAGGATTGGACAGCCTGAAGCAGAGCTAGATCGGAGCAAATCCCATAACCCAAACGAAGCCCGGCCATGGCATAGGTTTTGGTAAACGCTTTGAGCAAAAACAGGTTGGGAAATTGCTCCAGTAAGGATTTGCCAGAGTAGGGTTCCGGCCGGTCGGTTAAGTCTAGAAAACATTCGTCCAGGATTACCAGAATACCAGCCTCTGCCGATGCTTCCAGAATGGCTCGAAGCAATTCCGGTTCGATCAGCAAGCCAGTTGGATTATTGGGATTGCACAAAACAAAGCAGTCCAAATCCGGCGTCAAGGCGGTAAGGATTTGCTCCGTCAGGGAAAAATGTTGATCGGCTTCCAAAGCATAATGGACGCTCCGCGCCCCAACGGTTTTCAGTGCCTGTTCGTATTCGGAAAAACAGGGGGCAAGCAGCAACGCCTGCTTGGGCTTGATTGCCCACACAAACCGGTAAATCAAATCCGCCGCGCCGTTTCCGCAGACGATCCACTCTGGCGAAACCTGTTCATGGTGGGAAAGAGCCTGGATTAGCTGGCGGCAAAAAGGGTCAGGATAGTGTTCGCCTTGCGCCAGGGAATCCAGAATCGCCTGTGGAATACCGGCAGGAAATCCCATAGGATTTAAATTGGCGGAAAAGTCCAGAACCGGCTGGGAATATCCATAAATATCCCCGCCGTGTCTGAAAGTATCGTGCATAAAAAAGCTCCTTTCCAGTAGGATTAAAGGCAGAACAACAGAGGCAAAAGAATTGCCGCCGCTATGCTGGAACAAAGCAGCAGCGCTATTGTGGCAGCACCATACAAAAGACGGTTGGCGGCGGAAATGCAGGTGCAGGTGATAGGATGCTCCGCATCTCCGATAGTAGGCTTTTGGTGCAGTTTTCCAAAATAGTAGGCGTCGCCACCCAACTGAATATGAAGGGCTCCGGCACAAGCCGCTTCCGTATGGGCGCTATTTGGGCTGGCGTGGTTGCGGCGATCCCGGAGATAAATACGTTTGGCATGTTTCCCGTCGTATCCCAGCACCTGAGCGGCCAGGATCATCAGCCAGGCGGAAAGGCGGGCGGGAATCCAGTTGAGAACGTCGTCGGTTTTTGCTGCTGCGGTTCCAAAATACCGGTATCGGTCATTGCGGTAGCCAACCATAGAGTCCATGGTGTTAACTGCCTTGTATAAAAAACCTAGGGGAGCCCCTCCCAGCGCCAGAAACAACATAGGAGCCACGATACCATCAGAGGTATTTTCCGCGATGGTTTCCACGGTCGCTTTTGCGACCTCCTCCTCGGTCATGCGCTGGGTGTCCCGACCCACAATCCTGGATACCGCATAGCGAGCGCCGGGTAGATCCTGCTGTTGGAGTTTGACCGCTACCTTGGTACTTTCAGTTTTTAGGGATTTGGTGGCCAGGATTTGATAGCAGAAGAGGCTTTGTATTCCCAAAAAGAGAAGGGGATGGATTTTCCAGCACACCCATAGGATTCCCAGGGAGATGCCGCAGGAGCTCCCTGC
Source organism: Clostridiales bacterium (assembly GCA_022801595.1). GTDB lineage: Bacteria > Bacillota > Clostridia > Oscillospirales > Acutalibacteraceae > UMGS1071. The sequence goes on from JAAWSO010000002.1 coordinate 121,541, forward strand.
TACCAGGATGGTTTGCAGGATTCCTCCGGTTCGCTGTCCAGCGGGTGTGTCGGGAAGAATCCGGCGCAGCAGCTTTTCTGTGCCGGAAATCAGACATCCAATCCAGCGGACAGGATGGGGAAGCCATTGAGGATCTCCCAACCATAAATCCAGGAAAAAACCTAGAACAAGCGAGAGGGCAGAGCAGAGCAGCAGGACAATCATAGAGGATCTCCTTGAATCACTTGCGGAATCCCGCATTGAACCCGGATCACGCGCCGCGCCTGTTTCGCCAGCATACAGCAGATACGTCCTACGGTTTCCCGATATTCCCTCTCTTTGGGTTCCATCGGGACAATCCCGCAGCCGATTTCATCACATAGAATTACGGCATGGGGATTTTTGTCCAGAAGGTTTTCGACTACGGCATAAGAATCGCCTCCTTCCAGGCACATTTGGTGGATTCCACGGTGGATTCCATTGAGAATCGGTTTTTCCAGCCAATTGTTTGGAGAAGAACCATCGGCAACGCAGTCCGGGGAAAGGCCGGTGAGTTGTAGGGCAAAGGCTAGCTTCCCTTGGAAACTTCCGCCTAGGATCAATTGGATGCTCAAAGATATGTTCCTCCTAAAATTAGTTGAGTAAAAATGACGCAGCCCAGCATGGAAAGCTCACAAAGCTGAAGAAAATACCCGGCGATATCGCCGGTGATGCCGCCAAACTGCCGGTAGGACATTATGCGGTAATACAAAAAGGAAAGCCCGCTTCCTGCCAGACAAGCCAGCGACAAAGGCCAGCTGAACACCGCCATAATGCCAAAACAGGCCGCGGAAACAATGGCGCAAACCATAGCGGCCGTTTGTTTTTGTGCCGCATCGGAGAAAGTTTTCAGCAATCCGCTGTTTTTTGCGGGCCGAAAGGTTACTACGGATAAACCGCTCAGTGAGCGGGAAAGCACAAAGGAAAGCCCCAGTACAATGATTTCCGGCCAGGCTGGGGAAAGCTGGGTCCAAAACCCAAAGGCAAGCAAGAAATAAGCGATGCACCCCAAGATAGCAAAAGCCCCAGTATGTGGGTCTTTCAAAATTTCCAGCTTTTTTTCCCGCGGCTGACGGGAGCTGAGAGCGTCCACCGTATCACAAAAACCATCTAAGTGGATTCCTCCGGTCACGCCGAGAGGAATCACACAGGCGACCGAAGCGAACAGCACGGGATGTATGGATAATAAGGAGGTGATGAAATGCCAGAAAGCAAGCAAAGCTCCAATGGGGACGCCCACCAAGGGAAAGAAGCAGAACGCATAGCCTAAGTTGGCAGAAGTCCAGTCGGTTTTTGGCATGGGGATTTTTGAGTACATGGAAAAGGCAATTTTCAACGATTGCCAGGGTTTCATAACGGTCGCTCCTTTTCCGAATCTTTGATCACGAGCGGAATTCCAGCCACCACTTCTACAACATAGTTTGCCCAGCTAGCAAAACGCTGATGAAGAAAGCCTAGGTTTTGCAAATAGCGCTGGGTGTTGGGATCGTAAAAAATCCCGTCGCTGAAAATGGAGTTGGATACTACAACCAAATGTTCCGACTGTTGGAGCAGGGATTTGACCCCTTCTAAAATAGCGCAAACTGCGTTTTCTCCAGCGCCCTCTAGGGAAAACTGTTCGTTGGCGGCTAACGTGGACAGACATTCCAGTAAAACTACTCCTCGTTCGGGCAGACAAAGCCGACCCAATCCATGGGGGCATTCCAGACTTTGAAAGGACTTGCCCTGGCGCATCGTCCGATGACGGGCAATGCGGGTGCGGGATTCCTCGTCCATGGGACGCATGGTAGCGAGATAGAATCGGGGAAGGGCTGATCCTGCCAAAGAAACCGCAAGGGCTTCGGCATATTCGGATTTTCCGCTGGCGGCTCCGCCAAATACAAAAGCAAACATGACGATCACTCCAAGGGTTGATAAGGTTTCATATGGATGTCGGAAAACGTACTCATGGAATGATAAACTGTTAAAGCCATATCCAAAATTGGAAGGGCAGCGACCGCGCCGGTGCCTTCGCCCAGGCATAGATCGCAGGTGAGCATGGGCTTTTTTTGCAAAACATCCAACACCTGCTTGCCGGCTGGCTCTTTGGAAACATGGGAAGCCAGCAGATATTCCCTTGTGGCCGGACAGAGGCGCACAGCCGTCAGAGCGGCAATGGAAGAAATCAGTCCGTCCATCAGGATTGGAACCCGGTAAATTCCGCCACCCAGACAGATGCCGGTCAACCCAGCGATATCGTAGCCTCCAACCTTAGACAGAACATCCAGCGGATCTGCTGGATTTGGCTGATTCCGAGCAAGGGCGCGGCGGATGACTTGGATTTTTCGCTCCAAGCCTTGCCCGGACAGGCCGGCCCCTTTTCCGGTGACCATTTCTGGCGGTTGCTGGAGAAACACGCTCGCCATTGCGCTGCTGGTGGTAGTATTTCCAATTCCCATTTCTCCAGTGGCAATGATATCGCAGCCGTTTTCCCGTAATGTTTTGACCAGATGAATGCCGGTGAGGATGGCTTCTGTGGCCTGCTGCCGGGACATAGCAGGCCCATTGGCCATGTTATGGGTGCCATAGCCGATTTTTTTTTGCAGCAGGCCAGAAATATTCAGGTCTTGCTTCATGCCGATATCCACTGGGAGCACCATAGCGTTGGCCAGGCGCGCCATGGCATTGACGCTGGTTTGTCCCTTGGTCAAGTTTTCGGCGACCTTGGCTGTGATCTCACTGCCCACTTGAGTGACGCCTTCCTCCACCACGCCATTATCCGCACACAGTACGGTGACACAGCGGTTGGAAATCTCTACCTGATGGGAGCCCAAAATTCCAGCCATCTGCACCACGTTTTCTTCCAACAGTCCTAAACTGTGCAGTGGTTTGGCAATGCTGTTCCAGCGTGTTTGCGCCATTTCCATGGAGGGGATGTGCAGCGGCTCAATGCGATGGCAATAAGATTCCAATAAGTCCATATCAATTCCTGCTTTCTTAGTTTCGTGAATGGTGGGCACAGCAAGCGTCATAAAAATGGACGGCAAAGCTGGGGTTTCCGTACCAGTAAAGGTGGGGAAATCCGGCATATTGGGTGGCGCTGGCGTGGCCGCAAGTCCAGGTGCGGGTTCCGGTGGGCTTTGCAGCGACAAAATCCCCACCGGGATCAGCGCTTTCCCAGTAATGGAATTCGTGAGCTGGGATAGCGGTTTTCGCCGGACCAAAAATTTGATCTTTTTGAGCGGTAAGCCAGAGATAGCCAAACCGTTGCAGACGGTCGGTAGGATAACAGGCGGCAGGAATGGTTCCTACCATGGGAAATGTATTGCCATGTGTATCCATAAGGGATTGGTGCAGATACAGAAAGCCTCCGCCTTCCGCTACACAGGGCATCCCTTGGGTCCACGCAAGGCGGATGCTCGCTTTCATCGACTCGTTTTTCGACAATGTGGAAGCGTATAGCTCCGGGTATCCTCCTGGAAGCAAGAAGCCATTGCAGCCGGGAAGGTGAGAATCGGACAAAGGACTGAAAAAACAAAGGGTTGCTCCTAATTTTTCTAACAGCTCCAGGTTATCGGGATACAAAAAACAGAATGCGGCGTCTCTGGCAACCGCAATTTTTGGGGAAATTCCCGGAATTTTCGGGAGAGGAAGACCAATGGGAGGGGAAGTATGGGTAGGGGCGGATCGCCCCAGTGCAAGCAGGCCATCCAGATCTAAAGTTTTCTCCGCCTGCTCCGCCAAGCCTTGCAAAACAGCGGAAATTTGCTCCAATTCTCCGGCAGGGATCAGCCCCAGGCGCCGGCTAGGCAGGGTGAAATTTGGACAGGGGGGGAAATAGCCATAGACCTGAACGCCCAGTTCCGACTGGATTTTTTCCCGCATGGCCGGATAAAGCATGGGGGAAATTTGATTTAGAATCACGCCTTGGATTTGATTCGGTTTGGCGTATTCCAGAAAGCCCTGAATTATCGCTACCATGGAAAGGGAAAGGCCCTTGCAGGAGACAAGCAAAACGGCAGGGGTTTCCGTGGCTTGCGCCACTTGGCAGGTGCTGGCTTCCAAGGAGGCGCCGCCCAAGCCGTCAAAATATCCCATCACTCCTTCGATGATAGAGAAATCCATCCCGTCTGCATGTTCTTGGAGCAGTGCGTTTAGGGTTTCTTCCCTCGTAAAAAAAGGGTCCAAATTCCAGGATTTTACGCCGATTGCTTGGGTGTGGAAGAGAGGGTCGAGATAATCCGGGCCGCATTTAAAAGAAGCAAGCTTCATTCCACGGTTTTTCAACGCCTGTAAAATCGCGCAGGTAATGGTGGTTTTGCCGGTATTGCTGGATACTGCGCCCAGCAAAATGCGGGGGTAGTTCATGAAGTTGCCTCCTTGTTCCAAGCGGGACCGTCGGCAGAGAGGATATAAATCGGATTCTGTCCCATCATCATGTGATAATTTCCCACTGGTTTCGCTTTCGCCACCGAAAGCTGTACCACATCAATATTCTGAAAGCCCAGCTTTTGCAGAGCTTGCAGGGAGTCGCTCAAGGTTTCTAAGGTGATGGCGTTGAGTACGACCCGGAGTTTGGGATTTTTATGAAGAAGCGCGGTCAGGATTTTGCGCACTCCGTTTCCACTCCCACCAATGAATGCCCGGTCTGGGGCTGGCAGAGAGGAAAAGGCTGGGGGAGCGTTCCCAGAGATAATTTCTAAATTATGGAGATGGAATTGATCCCGGTTCGCATGCAGCAAGGTGACGGCTTCCTGGCTGCGTTCAATGGCGTAGACCATGCCGTTTGGAATTTGCAGGGCGATTTCCACCGAAACCGATCCAGTTCCCGCCCCGATGTCATACACGATTTCCCCATCATACAGCCGTAATTTTGAGAGGGATACGCTACGCACCTCGCTTTTGGTCATGGGTACGTTGCCGCGCCAAAAAGCTTCATCCTCTAAACCGTGGGTGGCAAGACGAGGCTTTTGGGCGGATGGATTTTCAATCAACATGACGCTGAGCGGGTCAAAAGAACAAGAGAGCAAATCAGTGGCCGAAGCGGTCACAATCCGCTCGTCGGAATAGGAAAGCCGCTCCCCCACGTGTACGGTGACGTCCGACAAGCCGTGCTCACAAAGTTGCTGGCACAGGCTGGAAATGGTCTGTGTGCCGCCGGTGAGGAAAAAGGTTTTCGGATGGGAAGAGACTGCTCCCAGCCATTGGGTGTCCCGTCCATGCAAGCTCATGAGACGGACGTTTTCCCAAGGGATGTTTAGTTTGGAACAGAAATAAACCGGGGAGCTGATGCCGCAGATGGACACGACGTCCATGCCTGGAATATCCTGTAGGCTTTCCACCAGATGGCGCGCACCGCTGTAAAAGCCGATATCCCCGGAAAACAGGACGGCAATCCGCTGGAATTCGGTGTGGCAAAGGATATATTCCCAAATTTCGTCGGGGTGGAAAGATTCCAGGATCGGCAGACCCAGAGAAGAAAACGGCTCCGTCATCCGTTTCGCGCCAATCAGAAGCTGGCTGTTTTCCAAGGCTGTTTTTGCTTGGATTGTCAGGGTATCTGGGTTCCCCATGCCGATTCCAATTAGGAATACGGTGCGTTGGGAGGGGGCTTGTGGTTTCATGGACAATCTCCTCTATGAGTATCATTTCCATTGCTGTTCCAGAAAATTTTTCACGCAGCAAAGGGTGTAGTCAATTTCGGTGGGAGTGTGGGCGTTGGAGAGGAAAATGGCTTCAAATTGGGACGGAGCCAGATAGATTTCCTGATCCAGCATGTGATGGAAAAATTGGGCGTACCGCTTGGTATCGGCAGTTTTGGCGGTTTGATAGTCTGTCACAGGCTCTCCCGCAAAAAAGAGGCAGCTGAGGGAGCCGATTCCATTGACGGTAGCGGGCGCTTGATATTGTTCAATCTGGGCGCGTAGTCCGGCCCGGAGCTGGCCGCCTAATTGGTTAATTTTCTCATAAATTTTCGGATTATCTCGCAGGATTTTCAACTGAGCGATTCCGGCAGCCATGGCCACCGGATTGCCGCTCAGGGTACCGGCCTGATAGACAGGTCCGAGGGGAGCGATTTGCTCCATAATATCCCGGCGGCCTCCATATGCGCCAACCGGCATACCTGCCCCTATAATCTTGCCGAAACAGGTGAGATCGGGGGTCACGCCAAACCATGCCTGGGCGCCGCCGACGCTCAAGCGAAAGCCGGTGATGACTTCATCAAAAATCAGCACAGTTTGGTGTTTGGTGCATAGTTCCCGAAGCTTCTGCAAAAAGCTGGCTTCCGGCACAACAACTCCCATATTGGCGGCCACCGGCTCCAAAATTACCGCGGCAATTTTTCCTTCATTTTCGGCAAACAGGCGCTCTACGGAAGCAAGATCCTGATAGACGGCAGTCAGCGTATCCTCCGCACAGCCCTTGGGTACGCCTGCGCTGTCCGGTACCCCGGCAGTCATCACGCCGGAGCCGGCTTTTACCAGCATGGAATCGCAGTGACCATGGTAACAGCCTTCAAATTTGATAATTTTCTCCTTTTGGGTATAACCGCGGGCAAGGCGGATCGCGCTCATCACCGCTTCGGTGCCGGAGTTGACCATGCGCACCATATCTAAGGAAGGCACTAAGGAACAGAGCAGCTCGGCCATGGTGACCTCCAGTTCGGTAGCGGCGCCAAAGCTCAGACCATTTTCGACTGCATGAATCACCGCTTCCTTGATTGCGGCATGGTTATGGCCCAGGAGCATGGGGCCCCAGGAGCCTACATAATCCAAGTATTGGTTGCCGTCGGCATCCACCAGGTAAGCGCCGTTTGCTTTTACGATCATCCGGGGCGTTCCGCCCACCGAGCCAAATGCCCGAACCGGGCTGTTGACCCCGCCGGGAATACGAGCTTGCGCCCGCTGAAATAAAAGTTCCGAATGAGAAAATGCCATCATCCAATTCTCCCTTCCTCAATAAACTGTGCCAGTTCCTTGGCGTAGTAGGTAATCAATGCGCTGGCTCCTGCCCGAAATATGCTGACGGCTGTTTCACAGATGGCGTTGACTTCGTCCATCCATCCCAGCTTGGCCGCCGCTTTGATCATGGAATATTCGCCGCTGACACTGTAAGCTACGGTTGGGACTGGGAAACGGGAGGATACCTCATACAGCACATCGAGATAGGAAAGAGCCGGCTTCACCATCAAGAGATCCGCTCCTTGCTCCAAATCTTGCTGTGCTTTTTTGACACCTTCCCGACGGTTGTGGTAGTCCATCTGATAGGATTTCCGATCCCCAAAGGCCGGCGCGGAATCGGCGGCTTCCCGGAAAGGGCCGTAAAATGCCGAGGCATACTTGACTGCGTAGGATAGGATCGGGGAAGAAGAAAAGCCGTGCTGATCCAAGGCTTGACGAATGGCGAGAATACGGCCGTCCATCATGTCGGAAGGGGCTACCATATCAGCTCCAGCCTGGACATGGGACAGAGCGGTTTTGGCCAATAAAGGCAGAGTTTGGTCGTTGTCTACCGTGTTTCCAGATAGGATTCCACAATGGCCATGTGAAGTGTATTCACACAAACATACGTCGGTAATATAAAAAAGGTTCGGAAATTCTTGTTTGGCAAGGCGCAGTGCAGTCTGCACAACACCCTGCTCAGACCAGGCTTGACTGCCGCAAGCATCTTTTTGATTGGGAATTCCAAACAGAAGTACTTGCTGAATGCCCGTCTTGGAGAGCGTTTCCAGTTCATACAGCAATTGATCCGGGGAATAGCGGTATTGCCCTTCCATAGAGGGGATTTCCTGCCGGATTCCCACGCCCTCCTGAACAAACAGCGGGGCGATCAGCGCCGATTTGGACAGCCGGGTTTCCCGCACCATCTGGCGCAAAAGCGAGTTGCCCCGCAGCCGGCGGCTGCGTTGAAGAAAAGGGAATGGATCGGGATGATTCATAGGGCTTCTTCCTTTCTTTGTCTGTGAAATTCTAGCAAGCAATCCACCAAGGAAGCGATGGTTGCTTGTTTGGCCACCACCGTTTTTATGGCATATTTCCGCGCTTCCTGCGCGGTCTGTTCTCCAATGCAGATAGCTGTTAGATGTCGGAAGTCCGTCCCAGCCATGGTTTGCACAAAGCCTTTTACCGTCGATGCGCTGGTAAAGGCTACCAGGTCGGTTTTACACAACGTCAACGGACGATGGTGAGGGAATTTGATTTGATAAACGGGAACGTCGTCAAAGGCAACTCCAGCATTGGTCAGAGCTTGTGTCAAGCTGGGCGTGCCTTCCTGAGCGCGGGGAATGCAGACGGTTTCTCCAGGCTGTATGAGAGCCAGCAAAGCTTGGGCCAAAGCTTCCCCATCGTATCGTGTAGGAACACAGTCCACCAGGATACCGTGCTGCTCAATCGCCTTCTGGGTAGCAGGGCCAATGGCGGCGAATTTTGCGTGGGCTAGGCGGCGGATATCCACCCGATGCGCTTGCAAAAGGGAAAAGAAGGCTTCCACCCCGGCCGCGCTGGTAAAGAGCATCCAATGATAGGAAGGTAGGCGGTTCAGCATCCGCTCAATCTGGGGAGTTGGCTCCAAAGGGATCGTCTGGATGGAAGGCAGTTCCACTACCTCAGCGCCCAGTTCCCGAAGCTGCTGAGAAAGGGCGGAGGCCCGATTACGTGGGCGGGTGACGATCACCCGGATATCCCCCAGCGGACGGGTAGGAGAGGAAACCCAAGAAAAGGAGGTATGCAGGGCACATACGGAGCCGATGACCAAGACGGCGGGAGGAGCGATGTTTGCGGCTTTTGCATCAGCCGGAAGCCGCTCCAAGGTGGAATGGACCGCACGCTGGCTAGCAAGAGTTCCGTGCTCCAAAAGGGAAGCGGGAGTATGGGGGGCCATACCTGCCTGCAGCAATCCTTGGCAGATTTCCGGCAGGGCGTGTACGCCCATAAGGAATACCAAGGTTCCGGGAAGCTTTGCTAAGGTAGGATAATCCAGGGCAAGAGGACTGTCCTGTTTTTTGTGGCCGGTGATGATGTGCAGGGAAGAACAGAAATCCCGATGTGTGACCGGAATGCCTTGATAAGCCGGAACGGCAATGGCGGACGAAACGCCAGGCACTACTTCAAAGGGGATACGGTGCTGAGCCAGCAGCTCCAATTCCTCCCCACCCCGGCCAAACAGAAATGGATCGCCGCCTTTGAGTCGAACAACCCGTTTTCCCGCTTTTGCTTTTTCCAGCAAAAGTAGGTTGATCTCCTCTTGTGCCATGTGATGGCGGCCGACTCGTTTTCCTACCGGAATTTTTTCCGCAGAATCGGGCATCCAGGCCAGAATTCCTTCCCCCACCAAGCTATCGTATAAAATCACTTCCCCTTGTTCTAAAATCTGTTTGCCCTTCAAAGTCAACAGTCCGCTGTCGCCAGGCCCTGCGCCTACCAGCCAGACTTTTCCATTGGGATATGACATTCTTTTCCCTCCTTTTGTATGTCACGGGCTAAGGCGTCACCCACATGTTCCGGTTTGGACGCATCCCCATATAGGATGTGGGTCCGGTAAGTATCGCCTTCGTTCCAATATAGGCCGGTGAGCCGCAGTTCTTGTCCATGTATCTCCCCATAGGCGGCGATGGGGGAGGAACATCCTCCTTGGAGCGCCCGTATAAAGGCCCGTTCCGCCAAGGAAACCCTGCGGGTTTTGGGGCAGTTGATATCTTGAAGAAAAGAAAGGTCCTCGCCTTTTCGTCCTTGAATGGCTAAAATGCCCTGACCGGCGGCTGGAATCATTTCTTGGGTAGAAAAAAAGCGGAAAACTCGATGCCCCAGTCCTAAACGTTCCAAGCCAGCCGCCGCCAACACCAAGGAGGTGAAGTCATCCTGCTCCAATTTTTCCAAACGGGTCAGCACGTTTCCGCGAATGCTTTTGATCTCCGCTTCTGGAAAAAGAGAGAGAAGCTGTAGCTTCCGGCGAGGGCTGGAGGAGCCGACGATCGACCAAAAGGAGGCATGGGATGCCGAAACAGGAACCACCAGAGCGTCTCTCGGGTCTCCCCGCGGAAACAAGGCGGCGAGGGGAAGTTCTGGGGATTCCTCCATCGGCATGTCCTTCATACTATGGATCGCCAGATCAATGGTTCCCTGAAGCAGCGCTTGATCCAGCTCTTTGACAAACAGCCCTTTTCCCCCGATTTTATCCAAGCTGCGGTCCAGAATTTTGTCGCCTGTGGTTTTCATGGTAATCAGTTCCAGCTTAAGCTCTGGATGATGAGCTTGAATTTGCTCCATGACCAATTTCGTCTGGGCTACGGCCAGTTTGCTTTCCCGGCTGCCAATGCGGATGGTACGTTTCATGGCTGCTCTCCTTTGTTGTCCTGAAAATAGTTGCCTGATGATTTCGAATATTTTCTGCGATGGATTTGGCTAAGGTGTGATCCAAGCCACTTGCCGTCACACCAATTACCGCCGAACCTTGGTGGATCAGCGCGGGGAAAAAGAAACTGCATTCTTCCTTGCAGTCAGCGACGTTCACTGGCAGGTTCTGCCGGGCACATTCCAAAAAGACCGCATGATTGACGGTACGGCAGTTGGTAGCGGCCAAAACTAAGTCCGCCTCCGCCAAATCTTCTGGCTGATAGGGACGTTTTTTCCATTGGATGTGAGGATGGCTGGGAATTTCGCTCTCCGGGGCAATGACAGTGATCCAACACCCAAAATCCAGCAGAGCCTGCACCCGCCGCTTGGCAATCCGGCCGCCTCCTACCACAACTACCCGTTTTTTTTGAAGGGAGACGAAAAGAGGAAAATATTTTTCGGAAGCGGGAAGGGCAGCGGAGGGCCCTTGGGGAAACAGCTTTCTGAGGATTTCCTCCATGGAGTAGCCGGTTTCCTGTGGTTCTTTTGGGCGGCCGATTACAATTACTTGAGCGCCGGCCTTCTGGGCGGCCCGGCATTTTTCTTCCAGCCCTCCTGGAGCGCCGGAATCCTTGGTTACCAGCCATTTCGCCTGAATTTGCTGAAGCAGAGCCAGATTAAGAGCTTCGCTAAACGGGCCCTGCATCCCGATCAGATGTTTGCCGGAAAAGCCCAGTTTTTGGCATTGCTCCAGCACAGACGCCGTAGGCAAAACCCGGGCAAATAGCCTCTCCTGGTAATCGGTGACTGCGGTAAAGGCCGCAAGCTCTTTGCTGCCGGTGGTGAGTAGGGCGTTTCCAGTCACAGTATTTAAAAAGGTGGCCGCCGCTTCCGTGCTGGGCACTAAAATACTGTCCATGACCCCTTGGGATTCCCGCAGAAGGCGGAGATAAGGCGTTTTTGTGCGCAGGGATGCGCCGTAGATGTTTTCCGTCGCTTCCTTGGCGTAGGGATGGGTGGCGTCAATGATAACAGAAAAGGAATGGGCACGGATGAATGTTTCCATAGCGGGCTGATCCAGCCTGCCGGTCTGAATATGGAGAGCGGGATGGCGGGGCAGAAGATCGGCCCCGTAATCGGTTGCCACACAAACAAAAACGGTACAACCGCCTCTTGCGAGCAGGGTTTCAATTAACTCCCGCCCTTCGGTGGTGCCGGCAAAAATCAACAGTTGCAAGAGAACCCTCCTTTCGCAAGGTTATGGGATGGGATAGCCCCGGGGGGTGACCAAAAAGCCGTTGATATCTTTGGTTTTGGAGTTGCCAATATACACGGTGGTGAACATATCCACCGAGGCGTTCCGCAATTCCCCCAGAGAGAGAATTTCTGCGGTTTCTCCTTCCCGTCCAATATTTTTTACCCAGCCGCAAACCGTATCCGCCGTTTTGGATTCCAGCAGGATATCGCAGGCCTTTTGTAGATAGTCCTGCCGCTTTTTGCTGGCAGGGTTGTAAAGGCAGATCACAAAATCTCCCTGTGCGGCGCAGCGCAAACGAGCTTCGATCTGTTTCCAAGGAGTGAGCAGATCACTTAGGGAAATCACCGCAAAGTCATGCATCAAGGGAGCCCCTAAAACAGCCGCGCCGCTGCATGCGGCTGTAATTCCCCCGATCACCTTGATGGTTGGAGGATTTGGGTAGGATTGGGCAAGTTCAAAAATCAAGCCTGCCATTCCATATACCCCGGCATCGCCGCTGCATACCATGGCAACAGTTTTTCCAGTTAAGGCGGTTTCAATCGCTAGGGTACAGCGTTTGACTTCCTGTTTCATCGGAGTAGTGAGAAATTCTTTTTCGGGAAAATAGGGACGGATCAGGTCGATATAAATGGTGTATCCCGCAATGATGTCGCAGGTTGCTAGGGCTTCCATGGCCTTTGGGGTGATTTCCTCTTTTCCGCCTGGTCCCAGGCCGATCACATATAACATAGCATTTCCTTTCTGCTCATTCTTTTGGTCGGACCGCTTGCTTCAAAGCGTCCAAACAAGGCTCCCATAGGGGGACAGGCAAGGTTTCTTTCAGGCCGTAAACCAATTTGGCCACGGCTTTCTTGGCCGCGTCGTAGGCGTTTTGTTCCCATTCCGGATGGCTTTGCCGAAAATGTTTGTCTAGCCGCAGGGTTGCGTCCTTGGCAACGGCTTGGCTGATTTCGTGGATTTGGGGGATAAATTCCCGGAACTCATACCAGCGGATAAATTCCTCCTGATATCCCCGCAAAATTTGTTCTGCCTGCTGGAGGATGTCTGGCTTCACCGTATGCTGCAAGCCAAGATGATCCATATCAAACAGGGAGACGCCGGGAAGGCTGCCGATGCGGGGGTCAATATCCCGAGGGACGGCAAGATCCAGGAATACATGGGGACGCTGCAAAACAGGAGCGACCTCCTCCCATTTCAGGGTGCAGTGAGGGCTGGCCGTGGCGCTGACAATAAGGGAGAATTCATCCAGGAGGGAAACCCGCTGGTCGTAATCCACTACCGAACAGTGGGCGGGAATGATGGCGTCCTGGTTTTGATGACGCCCTTTGGCGCGCAGGGTAATGCTTACATCCGCTCCCTGCTCTACCAAGGCGCGCGCGGCTAGTCGGCCCATTTCTCCATTGCCGATGACCAAGCATTTCTGTCCCAAAAGGCTGGGATGAACTTGTTTTAATAACGCTACCGCAGCTTCCGCGGCGGAATGGCTGTCTGATGTCAGTTTCATTTGGGTTTTCACTGCTTTTGCGCCGGTAACAGCGGTTCGGAACAAAACCTCTAAAACCGCATCCATGGAACCGGAGGAGCGGGCTAAGCTGGCGGCTTCTTTGATCTGGCCCAGAATTTGGTCTTCCCCGAAAATTTGGGATTCCATGCCGCAGGCCAGCCGGAACAAGTAGTCCACTGCGTCTTTGCCATTTCGTTCCGTAAAAAAACGGGCGTAGTCCGGTTGGAAAAGAGGAAGGGCTTTGGCTAGGATTTGAGACAACGGCAGTTGTTCAGCGCCGCTGATCCAAAATTCAGTTCGATTGCACGTGGAGAGGATCAGGCAGCCATCCAGGCCGCAGGAGTCTACCAGTTCCTTAGCCATGGCAGCTGCATGGGCTTTGGTCAGGGCAAAAGCCTCCCGTTGGGCAATGGAAGCATGGACATAGTCGATGCCGGCCATCTTAATCTGCAAAGGAAATCCTCCTTTCTTCCAATGCCGCCGCTACGGTGACGCCATGTCCGACTTGCTTGCGGATGAGCAAAGCCCCACCTTGGCTCCCCAGAACAGCCGCCCGCTCACAGACGTTGTCGATTCCCACTGTTTCCTGGACAAAGGAGGAGGTGGAGAAGGTGCCCTTCGCATTTGCCAGCTCTTCAGGAGAGAAAAATTGGATCGGCCAACCATGGGATTTCGCAAAGGCCAAAAGGCCGGGTTCTTCTTGTTTGAGGATGATGGAGTTGATATTTTTGATAGAGCGGATATCAATTTCCTGCTCATCCAAAACCGAAAGTACCATAGCTTCTATGGTTTCCTGAGAAGCGCCCTTCCGGCATCCAATGCCAAGTGAGACAAGATTTGGAATGATCCGCAAAGTTTCCGAAAAGATTGAACAATTCGATCTGATTGTAATATAGACGCCTAATTTTTCATCTGATTTTCGTGTGAAACCAGTGGGTAAAGATTCTGTTTTTTCTGGAATATCAGAAGCGAAACCAATGGATTCCCCTTCTAATAACTGAGCGGATACTTTTTTTGCCAAAGTCATATCGGAAAGGCTCCATCCCAGGCGGGCAGCCCAACTATCCACCGCAAACAGATGGTTGCAGTCCGTTGCGGTGGAGATCACCGGTGTGGAGCCAATTTGCCGGGCTACCAATTGAGTCAGATGATTGGCGTTGCCAATATGGCCGGACAACAGGGAAATGGCAAACTGGCCATGTTCATCCACCACGACCACAGCGGGATCACGGATTTTCCCCTGAAGATAGGGGGCGACCGCACGTACTGCAATGCCACAGGCCCCAATAAAAATCATCCCGTCTGATTTTTCTTTGCAAAACCACTGGCGGGTCCATTGAGAAAGACTGTTGCCAAAGGAAGGAAGGCCAGATTTTTCCGCCTTCTTTTCCGAGGTGAATCCTTGGCAGAGATGCCCGGAAGCTTCCAATTTTTTGCAGAGGGTTTGACAAAGGGATGCGCCTCGGCTAGTGAAACAAACCAGGGTGATTTTCATAGGGGGCTCCTTTCTGGACGGCTTTTATTGGGGAAGGGCTTTCCCCTCCCGAAATTCGTGGGTGAAGGTAGGGTGATACAAGAGGGAACGGCTGTAATCGCCGTCCAAAAAACGGCCAACCAGAATTAAAGCAGTTTTGGTGATGTGGTGCTGCTTTGCAGTTTGGGCCAGATTTTGTACCGTACAGCGCAGGATTTTTTCGTCCTCCCAGGTTGCTTTGTAGACAATGGCGGCTGGGGTATCGGGCAAGTAACCGCCGGCAAGCAAACGCTCGGTGAGCTGGGGAAGCATTCCGGCGCTAAGGAAAATGACCATGGTAGATTGATGCTGAGCCAGCAGGGAAATTTCTTCCCGCTGCGGCACGGGAGTCCGCCCAGCCATCCGGGTGATGATGACGGTTTGGGAAACATCAGGCAGGGTATATTCCGCCTGCAAGGCTGCGGCGGCTCCACAAAAGGAACTGACGCCAGGAACTACCTCGTAGGCGATGTGACGCTGATTCAGACAATCCATTTGCTCCCGGATTGCGCCATAGAGAGAGGGGTCGCCAGTGTGAAGGCGGACGGTTTGTTTGTTTTCCTGTTCCGCCTGTACCATAACGGCAATGACTTCTTCTAAGGTCATGGAGGCGCTGTTATAAATCGAGCAAGTTGGCTTGGCTTCCAACAAAAGATCAGGATTTACCAAAGAACCAGCATAGATGATCACATCGGATTCCCGAATCAATCGCTGTCCCCGCACGGTAATTAAGTCCACTGCTCCTGGGCCTGCTCCCACGAAATGAATCATGATGTTTCCTCCTTGACGAGAATGATGGAAAAGTAACTGGCTGCATTTCCGGCGTCGTCTAGATTTTGACAGACCAGTTCCTGTTCCAGCCCGCAGTTTTGTACCATTTTCGCGTGATGATAGAGCCCTTTTGTTTTCAGCATTTCCTTTACGGATTCTAACTGTTTCCCCATTTTCATTAGCACCTTCGTGCCTGTTTGAGATAAGGCGGCTTCTGTGTCAGGATAGGAGGCTGGAAGAATGTGAATGGGCTGATCCGCTTCCGCTAAAGCCGTGTTTAGCTTTGCGGCTACGGCGCAGAACGAAGGAACGCCGGGAATGATTTCGGCAGAGAGATTTTGTTCTAGAATCCGTTGATGGATGTACCAATAGGTGGAATACACCGTAGGGTCTCCCAAGGTAAGGAAGGCGACATCGTGTCCGCCCAGCAGCTTGGCGGTGATCAGTCCGGCGATTCGATCCCGGTTCCGGTCCAATTCCTCCTGATTCTTGGTCATGGGGAAGGGCAGGGATAAAATTTCTTTTTGTTCCAAATCTGCAATGGCCTGGGATGCGATGCTCAAGGCGACCTGCCGGGAATCTCCCGTTTGCGGGACGGCAAGGATGGGGCATTGACGGATGATGCGCGCTGCTTTCAAAGTGATCAATTCTGGGTCGCCAGGGCCAATGCCCACGCCATATAGGGTTCCAATCATGAATCGTTTCTCCTCCTCTATGAAAAATATGGTTACTTTATTAAACGGTATGAAAATAGGTTATCAACGGAACAGCCTCCACCGTTTGTGCCAGTAATCCGTGCTGATTAGAAAATAGAATAGCGCCTACTGGGATGCTTCCCTGAACCCGATGTTCCAATTGTCGGTGAATCGCTTTGGCTACGGATTCCATCACTTGGGTATGGATACCGGCTTCCTTCAAACAATCCAACGCTTCTTCTGTCGTATTGCTTTGAAACACCCGGCCCACTAAAGATGGGGTTGCCTGGGGAGACAGGCCAGTATGGGCTGCTAAGATTTCCATGCGGCAGTCTCCGTAACGGGAATGGGTGTTCATCATGCCGCCAGCCAGCTTGATCAGCTTTCCAATATGTCCGACCAACAATGCGCCGCGAAACCCGGTTTCGCAGACAAGATCCAAGGTTTGACCAATGAAATTGCTGCATTTTACCGCTTGTTTCAAATCTAAGCGCAAATGTTGCCGCGCAAAGGTTTCCCCATAATTTCCAGGGGTAAGAAGGACGTACTCTGCACCGGATGCCGCCAGCATGTTGAGCTCTACACGGATGGAATCCAACAGCGCCTGGTCGCTCATCGGCTCCACAATTCCGCTGGTACCTAATACAGAAATCCCCCCTATAATCCCCAAGCGGGGATTAAAAGTTTTTGTAGCCAAAGCAACGCCTTCTGGAATGGAAATTTCTACTTGGAAGCCACCCGGATATTCAGAATCGTCCCGCAACTCTTCCAGCTCCTGAATCATCATTTGCTGGGGCACCCGATTGATGGCGGCTGCTCCCACTGGTTGATCCAGTCCTGGTTTGGTGATGCGTCCGACACCAACCCCGCCGTCAATGAGGATGGTTGGTTCCGAAATTTTCGTTACCTTGGCATAGACTAAAACTCCGTGGGTGACGTCCGGGTCGTCGCCGCTGTGTTTGCGTACCGCACAGGATACCCAGTCCGGACGGATGACGATATCCTGCACGGATAGATTTAAGCGAATGCCTTTGGGTGTCATCAGAGCGATGTGAGACACAGGATGCTGACTCAATAACATGACGGCAGCAGCTTTGGCTGCGGCTGCGGCGCAGGAACCGGTGGTATAGCCGCACCGTAGTTTTTTGTTGTCTTTGATGATAAATTGTTCCAGTTGATCCATTGGGCTTGTCCTTCTAAAAAGTTGTATTGAGAAAAAGCGGAATCAAGAAAAGCCATCCAGTTGGTCACGGATGGCAAAGCAATCCAATTCGAAGAAAGGGATTGGATTTGTCTATCCATTCAGTGACCGTGAAGATAGAAAAGCAGGCCGGCAATCTGGCTATGACAGTAACGGACTTGCGTGGGAATTTCACCCAACTTCCCCGGTGGTTCCTGCGTGGATTCAATTGTCTGGGAAGGGAGCGGCTTCCGCGAGATGGCGTGCGAACAGCTTCCCGGTATCTGGAAATTCTCCCAAGCCCGTTAGGTGGGCGGTAACGGTATAACCTTGGCGTTCTAAAACGGATTTCCAGGAGGATTCTTCCTCGCTGGCCATGTCGTTTTGGGCATGGTCACCGGCTACGATTAAAAATGGAAATAAGGCGACGCGGGAAATCTCCTGTTTTTTCAAACGTTTGCAGATAAAGTCTAGATTGGGAAAACCCTCTACCGTACCAATAAAGATGGATTCCATATCCAAATAGCGCATGGTATTTTCTAATTGGGAATAAGCGGCATTGGAAAAGTGATCCGAACCGTGTCCCATGAGTACCAGAGCTTCCCCAGGCTGTGGCAGGGGCATGTTCTGAGCGATGATGCGGCAGCATTCCTCATAGTCGGCAAAGTCGGTCAGCATGGGCTTTCCCAGGCGGAACGAGAGAAACTGTCCGGCGAAGGGAGCCAGCTGACGACACATTTTTTCATATTCCCAGCCGTTGAGAATATGGAGTGGCTGGCAGACCACATGGGTATAGCCTTGGAGGGCCAGGGTCTTGATCAACTGTTCTGGAGTGGGAACCGTTAAGTTTTGTTCTTGCTGCAATTTTCGGATCACCATATTGGAGGTAAAAGCTCGGAAACAGTCGTGATCTGGTAGCTGGGCGGCTAAGTGACGTTCCATGGTTTCAATGGCAGTGCGTGCAGTCGGGCAGGTGGTACCGAAGCTAACCACCACCAGCGCTTGTTTGTTCATAAAAGAAATTCCTTTCCGCAGGCTCGTTGGCTTTTTGCTTATACTTCACTCTGATGAGCGAGGATTTGAAACTTCTACATCGTGCTTGTATGGTTCCAATTTTCCGCATGATCTTGGTATTTCCAGGTTATGATACCATAAAAATCTTGCGCAGCGCGCAAGAGAGGCATCGCCGTAAAGAGCGCAACTCTTGTTTTATGATTACATGTTCTCAGAAACCTCCGGAATTTTTGATTCTGCTGGCGTTTCGAGGTTATGATACCACACCTGCGGCGGGCAAGTCGCGCACGCTCCCTCCGGTCGCCAAATTGGACGGGAACCCATACGCCCAAATGCCCGCGCTGCAGGCTCACTGCGCATATTATACCATGGTAGACGGGAAGGGGCAAATATTTTTTGACTCTTATGGATGGATTCTTGATTTCTAGAAGGAAAAGAGATATAATTAAAAATCAATATTACCCCTTTACATATTTGCTATAAAGTGTTAAAGTTTAAAGTGATGAAGTAAGCCTGAGGTTTTTTCAAAGGCCAGGAAATCGCCCCAGGGGATATTTGGAGGAAATGCTGTGAAACTGACGGTGAATTTACAAGAAAAAAGCTATGATATTGTCATTGAGCGGGGGATTTTGCACCGGATCGGTGATTATACCAATCTAAACCGGAAGGTTTTGGTGATCAGTGACGATGGCGTTCCCCGGCAATATGTGGACGCGGTTCTAGCCCAATGTCCCCAAGGGCATGTTCACATTGTTCAGCAGGGGGAAGGAGCGAAAAGCTTCCCCGTTTACCAGGAGCTGTGTCAAAAGCTGCTGGAGCTGAATGTTTCCCGTACCGATTGTATTATCGCTTTGGGTGGTGGCGTGGTGGGGGATTTGGCCGGCTTCGTGGCTTCTACCTATCTGCGGGGCATTGAGTTTATCGGCGTACCGACCACGACCCTTTCTCAGATTGACAGCAGCATTGGCGGTAAAGTAGCCATTAATCTGGATCATGTCAAAAATATTATCGGCAGCTTTTACCATCCGTCTGTGGTGCTGATTGATTCCAATACCTTGGATACCTTGCCCCGCCGCCATTTTGTCAATGGTCTGGTGGAGGCGGTGAAAGCCGGGTTGATTTATGATGAAAGCATCCTGACTTTGTTTGAAACCAGAGATCCCCAGGCCGACATTGACGAAATTGTGTACCGTTCCCTGCTTGTGAAAAAGGCGGTTGTGGAACAGGATGAAAAAGAACGGAACCTGCGGAAAATCCTGAATTTCGGCCATACTTTGGGTCATGGTATTGAGAGCGTATATGGTCTGAAAGAACTGCTTCATGGGGAATGTGTAGCCATCGGCATGATCCCCATGCTGGAGGACGACGGACTGAAAGCGCGGGTATTGAAGATTTACGAAAAACTGGGCCTGCCCAGTGATGTAACTTACGACCCAGAACAGGTGTACCAAGTGATGACCAAAGACAAAAAGGCGCAGGGTAATACGATCACTGTGGTGAAGGTCCAGAAAGCGGGTCACGCCCGGCTGGAGAAAATCCCAATGGAGGATTTGCGCCAATATCTCAAAGAAGGAAATCAACAGTAAGGCGGGACGACCATGAAAAGCACCTTTGGAAAAAATATCAACATCAGTTTATTTGGGGAATCTCATGGAGCCGCAATCGGCGTAGTTATCAATGGGCTGGCTCCGGGGATTGCGTTGGACTTGGATTTGATCCGGGCTCAACTGAATAAACGGAAGCCGAAAGGCAAAATTTCTACCGCCCGGCAGGAAGCCGATGAGTTTGAAATTGTCAGCGGCTTTTTTCATGGATATACCACCGGAACCCCTCTGTGCCTCATGATCCGCAATCAAAGCCAGCACAGCCGGGATTATGAAAAGACCAAAAACCTCATGCGCCCGTCCCATGCGGATTATACGGCCTTTGAAAAATACCAGGGCTATCAGGATTACCGGGGCGGCGGCCATTTTTCCGGCCGGATTACCGCTCCATTGGTGGCGGCTGGCGCCATTTGCCTGCAAATCTTGGGGAGCAAAGGCATCACCATCGCCACCCATATCGCCCGTTGCCAGGACATTTCCGACGAGCCGTTTGGAACGAAACCAGAGGAGATGTTCGCTGCGGCGGAAAAGCTCAACCAAAGCTATTTCCCCACCATTTCCGACGAAGCGGAGCGGCAGATGGTGGCGCGGATTGAAGAAGCTCACCGTCAGGGGGATTCGGTGGGAGGCATTTTGGAAACAATGGTTCTCAATCTTCCCGCCGGGATTGGGGAACCATTTTTCGGTTCTATCGAAAGCATACTGTCCCAGTTGCTGTTCAGTGTGCCTGCGGTTAAAGGGGTGGAATTTGGGCTGGGCTTCGGCTTTGCGGATTTATTGGGCAGCCAGGCCAACGATCCTTTTCGGATGGAAAACGGTAAGGTAGTCACCGCCACCAATCACAATGGCGGCATCAACGGCGGCATTAGTAATGGGATGCCGATTCAGATTAAGACCGTGATCAAGCCGACTCCATCCATCTACCAGGAGCAGGAAACCATCGACTATGCAGCCAAAGAAAATACGGTTTTGGCCATCCATGGCCGCCATGACCCGGCGATTATCCATCGGGCCAGGGTGGTAGTGGACAGCGTGGTGGCCATTGGCTTGGTAGATTTGTTTGCCGAGCGGTACGGCTATTTGTGGATGGCGGAGTAAACGCATTCATGTTCGCAGATAAAAGAGAGGTGGGTATTTTATGATCGAATACGGTTTGATTGGGGAGAAACTGCTCCACAGCTTTTCCAAAATCATTCATGAAAGGTTAGCGGATTACACATATGAGCTGTGTCCATTGACAAAAGAAGAATTAACGCCTTTTTTGACGGAAAAAAAGTTTAAAGCCATCAACGTGACCATCCCCTACAAACGAGATGTGATTCCCTTTTGCGACGAGTTGGACGATTCCGCAAAACAGCTTGGCGTGGTCAATACCATTGTTAACCGGGACGGCCGGCTGATCGGATATAACACGGATTTCGCCGGTTTTCTTCACAGCGTGGAATCCCACGGCATTGACATGAAGGATAAGAAAGTCATGATCCTGGGGAACGGCGGCACCTGCCAAACGGTGACAGCCGTAGCCAACCACCTGGGCGCCCGGGAAATCCTGGTGGTTAGCCGGAGCGGCGTTGGGGAGGGAAATGTGATTTCCTATCGGGACGCCAATTACCACCTGGATACGGATGTGATCATCAACACCACGCCGAAGGGGATGTATCCCAATAATGAGGAACAAGGGCTGAATTTACGGGCATTTACCAGTTGCCAGGCTGTGTTTGATGTGATTTACAATCCCATGAAAACCCGGTTGCTCCAACAGGCGGAGGAAATGGGCATCCTGGCAGTCAATGGCATGGAAATGCTGGTGGCTCAAGCGAAATTTGCTGTCGAGCATTTTCTTTCCATTTCCATTCCCAACCAGCGGATTCAGGAAGTTTGCAAGGAACTGCGTCTGGAGCTGGGCAATATTTCTCTGATTGGAATGCCTAGCTGCGGAAAGACTCTGACCGGCCAGGCTCTGAGCAAATACATCGACAAAACATTTGTGGATACCGACGCTTTGATCGTGGAGCGGGCGGGAATGAGCATTCGGGAGATTTTTGAGCGGCATGGGGAACCTTTTTTCCGCCAGTTGGAACAGGAGGTGATCGCTGAGCTGGCCAAGAAAAACCAGTTGATCATCGCCACTGGCGGTGGAGCAATCAAGAATCACGAGAATATGTTGAACCTGAAGCAAAACGGCATTGTGATTTTTATTGATCGGGAGCTGAAAAAACTGGTTTCCACCCATGACCGGCCTTTATCTTCCAGTAAGGACGCGGTGGCGGAGCTGTATCATCAGCGATATCCATGGTATCTTTCCTACGGGGATCTGCGGATTGAAAACAATTACGATGAGGATTTGACCCAGGAAGAACTGGATACGCTTATGAATGAAATTTTGGAGGGATACCATGAAATTATTGGTAATCAATGGTCCTAACCTCAATATGCTGGGAATCCGGGAACCGGAGATTTATGGCAGCGCCACTTACCAGGCTCTGGAGAATTTGGTTCGGGAGGCTGCTGCGGAAGCGGGCTTTGAGGTGGAGATTATCCAGAGCAACCATGAAGGGGCGTTGGTAGACGCGATTCAGCAGGCTTATGGCAAGGCGGACGGCATTATCATCAACCCGGCTGCCTACACCCACACCAGCGTGGCGATTTTAGACGCGCTCAAGACCGTCGCCCTCCCGGCTGTGGAGGTTCACATTTCCAATGTCAAGGAGCGGGAGGATTTTCGCCAGGTTTCCTATGCTGGAATGGCCTGTTTCCATACCGTTATGGGAGAAGGCCTAGAGGGATACCGGACCGCGATTCGTGTGATGAAAGACAAATTATCCTCTTAAACAGAGGTTTATTTTATACATGATAGCAGAAAAGAATACCTTAAGAAAGGAATGATAACAGTTATGATTATTACCATGAAGAAAAATGCGCCCGATTCGGAAATGCACGCCATTATTGAAAACCTTGAGGGGATGGGGCTGAAAGTTACCCTAATTCAAGGTGCGGATTATAATGTGTTCGGAGTAGTTGGCGATACCACCCGGGTAGACGAAAAGCTGATTGCGGCAAACCCGCATGTAGACCATGTTGCCCGTGTTGCGGCTCCCTTTAAAAAGGCCAACCGTCTGTTCCATCCCCAGGATACCATTGTGGATGTGGCCGGCGTAAAGGTTGGCGGACAGGAAAATGTGGTTGTGATCGGCGGTCCCTGCTCCGTAGAAGGGGAAGAGCCTCTTCTGGAAATTGCCAAGGGTGTGAAGGAAGCAGGCGGCGCGATGCTCCGCGGCGGGGCTTACAAGCCGAGAACTTCTCCATATGCTTTCCAGGGAATGGGCAGCGAGGGTATCCTCTGCATGGTGAAGGCGCGGGAAAAATATGGTTTGCCCATTGTCAGCGAGCTAATGAGCGAAAGCAAACTGCCGGAGTTTGAGGAATATGTGGACTTGATTCAAGTCGGCGCGCGGAATATGCAGAATTTTGATTTGCTCAAAGCTTTGGGAAAATCCACCAAGCCGGTTCTGCTCAAGCGGGGTCTGTCCAATACCATTGAGGAGTGGATTATGGCGGCTGAATACATCATGGCGGGCGGAAACGAGAACGTGATTATGTGTGAGCGGGGTATCCGCACCTTTGAAAAATACACCCGGAACACACTGGATCTCAGCGTGATCCCGATCCTGAAGGAAAAGACCCACCTGCCGATTATCATTGATCCATCCCATGCGACCGGTGATTCCAAGCTGGTAGAATCCATGTCTCTGGCAGCCATTGCAGCTGGTGCAGACGGCTTGATTATTGAGGTACACAACAATCCCAAATGCGCATGGTCCGACGGCGCTCAGTCCTTGACGCCACCTGCTTTTGCTCAAGTGATTGAGAAGGGCCGCAAGATCGCTCAAGTAATCGGTCGGGATATCTAAGGAAGAAAACTTCCTTTTCTTTGGACATTTCGTTTGTATTGGCTTGTACTGGATATGCCGGTAACTTCGGAATGGAAAGAATCGGTTTGAAGTAGGAAAAGTTAAGCCGAAACAAATTTTCCAGGAAGCCGATTGGAGGCTTTCCTAATCAGAAACCATCCATGGAATATCGGATGGAAAAGCGGGCTTGCCCGCTTTTTTTGTCAAAAATTTTATATAAAGAAAGGGGATGTGTACCATGAAAGTTCGCATCCATCCAGCATTTTGGGAGGAGGAAGCCCGGTCGATTCGCATTCCTCCTTCCAAAAGTATGGCCCATCGGGCGATCCTCTGCGCATCTCTGGCAAAGGGGAAAAGCGTGGTGCGAAACATCGCCTATTCCGACGACATTTTGGCGACCATCGCTGGCATGCGCCAGTTGGGAGCATCGATTGAAACCTTGGAAGATTCGGTGATCGTGGAAGGCATTGCCGATCATTACCAGGCAGAAAGTATGACAGTGGATTGCAACGAATCCGGCTCCACGCTCCGTTTTTTTATCCCAGTGTTTACCCTTTCCGGTAAGCCTATGACCTTTGTGGGACGGAACCGGCTGCTCAAACGGCCACAGGGTGTGTATGAATCCCTGTATCGGGAGCGGGGGCTGCGCTTCACTCAAACGTCCGATGCAATTACGGTAGAGGGTGGCTTAACGGCGGGAAGGTATGAGATTGACGGCAACATCAGTTCTCAGTTTATTTCCGGCCTGCTGTTTGCTCTGCCGCTTTTGGATGGGGATTCCACCATTGTGATCCGCCCGCCCTTTGAGTCCCGTTCCTATATTGAGCTGACCTTGGAGGCGCTGGCTCAATTTGGCGTGCATGCTTCCTTTGCGGATGACCATACCCTGTTGGTGCCGGGCAACCAGGAATACCATCCCTGCGATTACACCGTGGAAGGGGATTTTTCCCAGATGGCGTTTTTCGCCGTTTTGGGAGCGGTTCACGGCGACCTGACCTGTACCGGTATGCGTCTGGATTCTCAGCAGGGGGACAAGGCGATTCTGGATATTTTAAAGCAAGCCCAGGCCAGGATTATCCCATTACCGGATGGCTATACGATTATCAAAAGTCCGCTTCGCGGAACGGAAATTGATCTGAGCAACTGCCCGGATTTAGGGCCGATTCTGACGGTGCTGGCTATGTACGCCCAAGGGGAAACTCGGATTATGAATGCCGGGCGACTGCGTTATAAAGAGTCTGACCGGATCGCAGCCATGGAGGAGGAACTCCGAAAATTTGGCGTGGAGATCCGCACCACAGAAGATGAGATCGTGATTTTTGGAAAGGAATCCTACCGCTGTACCGAAGAAATTTTCGGACACAAGGATCATCGGATTGTGATGAGCATGGCAGTGGCGGCGGTATGCAGTGGCCAGCCAGCGACCATCCAGGGGGCCGAGTGTATTCAGAAATCCTATCCCAACTTTTTTGAGGACTTACAATCCCTGGGGATTCCTGTGGAGGTGTTGGAGTCATGATTGACCAAAGCAAACGATTTTTAATTGTAGGGCTGGGTCTTTTGGGCGGCAGTTATGCCAAAGCGCTGAAGCAGAAGGGCTATTCCGTGTATGCCATCACCCGTAGTCAAAACACCATTGATTATGCCCTGGCAAGGGGATGGATTGACGGCGGCTCCACAGAGGAAGACCCTGCCCTGATTGGACAAGCCGATTTTGTGGTATTCGGCTTATATCCGCACACCATGATCGAGTGGATTGCCCGGAATCAAACGGCATTTCAGCCGGGAGCGATTTTGACGGATGTATCCGGTGTGAAATGCAATGTAGTGGACGTGATTCAGGAGGGCCTGCGGCAAGATGTGGAATTCATCGGTTCCCATCCTATGGCGGGCAAGGAGGTCAGCGGCGTACAGCACAGCGATGAAACCATGTTCCGAAGCGCCAATTTTATCATTACGCCTACGGAGAAAAATACGGAGCGAGGGATTGGATTTGCCCGGGAGCTGGCGGAACTGTTGGAATTCCAACACATCACCAGCCTGAGCATTGAGGAACACGATGAGATGATCGGTTTTGTGTCCCAACTGACCCATGCGGTGGCAGTGAGCCTGATGAATACCAACGACAACGCCCACCTGAAGGATTATACTGGCGATTCTTTCCGGGATCTGACCCGGATCGCCAAGATTAACGAATCTCTTTGGAGCGAGCTTTTCTTTTTAAATAAGAAAAACTTAGTCCGGGAGATCGACGAGTTTATCGCTTCCCTCAATGACCTCAAGCAGAAGATTGCCGATGAAGATGACGAAGGAATTCGGAAGCTTTTTATCCAGTCCACCAAGCGAAGAAAATATTTTGATGAGTAACCCTTTCCCTCAGGATTTTCCTGGGGGGATTTTTTTATGATTGAACACAAAAAACTGGGCAGAGATTCAGAGAATGTTCAACCAATCTTCACATAAGCACAGTAAACTTTTAACAGTACTTTAACACATAACCGAATGAAAGGAGACTTGGATCATGTTTGGTTGGAAAGCAAAAACCGGAAGGGAAAAACAAGGGCTCTTGTTCCGCAACGAGCTTAAGCACACGATCAACCGCTCCGATTATTTGGTGCTGAAACAGAGGCTGAACGCAGTTGCAAAGCCGGATATTCACGCAGAAGACAACGGGGCGTATCATATTCGCAGTTTATATTTTGACAGTCCCGATGACAAAGCGTTGCGGGAAAAGCTGGATGGAATCAGTCAGCGGGAAAAATTTCGCATCCGCTACTATAATTGGGATTCTTCTTATATCCGATTGGAAAAAAAGAGCAAACGGAATGGGGTGGGGAATAAGCAGTACGCACCGATGACCAAAGAACAATGCGAACAACTGATTGCCGGAGAGACCGACTGGATGCTGGATACTGGGATTCCCCTTCTGGTGGAGCTGTATGGAAAGATGAAATTCCAACAACTCCGCCCCAGGACTATCGTGGATTATACCCGAGAGGCTTATTTGTTCCCAGCTGGCAATGTACGAGTTACTATTGATTCCAACATCAGAACCGGGCTGCAGTCTCTGGATTTTTTCAATCCAGATCTTCCGACCGTTCCCACGGGGCATCCAGACAAAATGATCCTGGAGGTCAAATTTGATGATTTTCTGCCGGAGATTATGCAGGATGTGGTTCAGACTAAGGAGAGGCGCAGCGCGGCATTTTCGAAATATGCGGTCTGTCGTATGTATGCTTGATGGTTGTTTGGAAAGGAATGGAACAGTATGACATTTTCGGATATTTTTAAGTCGAGTTTTTTAGAGAAGGTTACCACTTTCTCCGTTCTGGATACTGCGATTGCGCTTGCTTTGTCGTTTGTGGTTGGCCTGTTTATTTATTTTGTTTATAAAAAAACCTTCAACGGCGTTATGTACGCCTCCAGCTTTGGAATTTCCCTGATCGGCTTGTCTTTAATTACCACGCTGGTAATTCTGGCCGTCAGTTCCAACGTAATCCTGTCCCTTGGTATGGTGGGCGCCCTGTCCATTGTCCGGTTCCGTACTGCTATCAAAGAACCGTTGGACATTGTGTATTTGTTTTGGGCCATTGCTTCGGGTATTGTGTTCGGCGCGGGTCTCATTCCATTGGGCGTAATCGGCTCTCTGCTGATCGGAATTGTTTTGTTGGTATTCGGTAACTACCGGACCAGTGAGAACCCGTATCTTTTAGTGGTCAACTGTGACACCGAAGAAACCGAGCGTCAAGTGAAGGAAACGGTTCAGAACCAAGTGAAAAAACAAATGGTTAAATCAAAAACGGTTTCCTCAAAGGGGATTGAAATGACCATTGAAGTTCGGCTCAAAGAAATGTCTACCGACTTTATCAACCGGATCGCTTCCATGCCCGGAGTGGGAAATGCCGTTTTGGTCAGCTATCATGGAGATTATATGGGATAAGGGGGAGCCCCATGATTACCAACCAATATCTGAATCGGATTACTGCTGTGCTGATGGCTGTAGCAGTCGTGATAACAGGAACCGTTTGGATCTGGACCCAATCCGATGGCTTTGTTTCCACCGGCACCCATTTTGATTATGAAGGCAGTTTGTTTGGTGAAAATACCGTGGCTACAATCGACATCCAGGTAGAGAAAACAGATTGGGAGGACTTGCTGGCTAACGCCACTGATAAGGAGTATATTTCGGCGGACATCACCATCAATGGAAAAACGGTTTCCAATGTTGGAATCCGTGCCAAGGGAAATACAAGCTTGAGTCAGGTGGCCATTGACGACACCACCGACCGCTATAGCTTTAAGGTGGAATTTGACCATTACATCACGGATCAAACCTACGACGGTTTGGATAAGCTGGCACTGAACAATATCATTAGTGATGCTACTTATATGAAGGAATATTTATCCTATCAAATGCTGGAGAGCATTGGGGTCGCGACCCCGCTCTATGGGTTCGCCAATATTACTGTAAACGGCGAGCCGTGGGGCCTCTATTTCAGTGTGGAAGTGTTGGAAGAATCCTTTGCCCAGCGGAACTATGGCAGCGATTACGGAAAACTATATAAGCCGGAAAGCGACATGGCCGGCGGGGGCAGAGGGCCACAGGAAGCGGAGGGATCAGGGGAGAAGCGTCAACAAGCGGAGTTAGCTTCTTTGACCGTTTCCGAAGGAGCGGGTTCCCAGGAAACCGATGTTGCAAAGCTGGAACCGGAACATTCCGCATGGGAGAACCCTGCCGATGTGCAAGCCGACGAACCGCGGCCCACATCCAGTAGTGTTGAGGGGACACAGGAAGGGACGGCTAGTCCGCCTGACGCAAATGGGTCCCCAGGAATGCAGGGAGGAGGACCCGGTCAGGGTGGAGGTTTTGGCGGTGGTTTCTCCTTATCGGGAGGCAGTGATTTGGCTTTTATCGACAGGAACCCAAGCAGCTACCCAGACATTTTTGATAACGCGGTATTTGACGTGACAGAAGCGGACAAACAGAAGGTTGTAGACGCTCTGGAGCATCTGGACGCTGGCGAGGATTTGGAACATTACTTTGATGTCGATGAAATTCTCCGTTATTTTGCCGCCAATACCGCCATGGTCAACCTGGACAGCTATGTGGGGATGATGCAGCACAATTATTATTTATACGAGAAGGATGGAAAAATTTCCATTTTGCCTTGGGACTACAATCTATCTTTTGGCGCATTCCAATCAGGAAGTGCATCAGATGCGGTCAATTTTCCCATTGACACTCCCGTGGCTTCCAATATCGAAATGGAAGATCGGCCGCTATTGAATCAGTTGCTGGCAGTGGACGAATACAAAGAAAAGTATCACCAGTATTTGCAGGAAATCGTGGCCAACTATTTTGACAGTGGGCTGTTTGAATTGACCATTACCAAATTAAACGCCTTGCTATCCTCTTATGTCAGGGAGGATGCCACTGCATTTTATACCTACGAGGAATATCAGGCTGCCATCGAGGAGCTGAAAGAATATGGTGCATTGCGTGCCGAGAGCATTAGGGGGCAGTTGGACGGATCTATCCCTTCTACCTGGGCAGGACAGCAGGAAGATTCTTCTGCTTTGGTGGACGCTTCTAGTGTCGATCTCAATGTTATGGGAACCCAGGGGGGAGGGAATATGGGCGGCTGGCCTGGAGGGCAGCGGAATGAGAATGTTCCTGCCTGGTCAGGCCAGGAAAACAATCGCAATCCATCTTCCGAATCCAGCGGACCGGGTGAAGCAGGGAAAACTTCCGAAGAAGCTCCCACTGGGACACCCCAAACCTCCGCTGAGGGAACAGACGCTCGAACTGGCGTGCCATCGGAACCCCAAGCGGGGAACGCGAGTGGCACACCAAACTCCTTGGGAGATTCTTCCCACGATACGTCTTCCAGTTCGATAGAACCCAGTGTCGGAGGTGCTCCTTCCGTTCCGCGAGGGGGCAATCGTCCAAGTCGACAAGATATGGGGTTTCATCTGGATGAAGAGACTCTCCAGCAGGTTATGACGATCCTCCAGTCGGGAGGAACCGGGCAGGAGTTGACCCAGGAACAAAACGATCAGCTTTTAGCCCTGGGAATCACGGAGGAACAAATCCAGACCATACAGGATTCCTTTGGAAACCGGCACATGCCTGGCATGGATTCCTCCAGTGGCCAAACGGCGATTTCTGCGCAAGCGTGGTGGATTCTTGGGGGATGCGTTGCCGCAATGGCAGCCGGATTACTGTTTGTGATCTTCTTCCGCCGCAGACGCTATCATTAAATTCGCTTACGAGATTTTTTCTTTTTCTTTTCATAACTAGGGAATGGGATTCCAACGGCTCAGCCGATGGAGTCCTGTTTCCTTTTTAGGAAAGCAAACATCTGAACAGAAGATTGCGCATGGGTGAGGGCCCTAGGAGAAATGGAAGGAAAATATTCCGATAAGGGTTTCAAAAAAAAACAACACAGGTTCCAAAAGCCTGTGTTGTTTAGGCGGGGAGACTATCCCAGTAATTCTTGGGCGTAATAAACCGAACCCATGGCGTCTTTAGAGTAGAAATCAGCGGAAATCATATCTGCGTATTCCTGGGTCAAAACGGCGCCGCCTACCATAATTTTACACCCCGGCGCCTGTTGATGAAGCCGCTTGATTGTCTCTTCCATGTTGACCACTGTGGTAGTCATTAGGGCGCTCAGTCCCACCAGCTTAACCTTTTGTTCCAAAACGGTGTCTACAATCAATTGAGGGTCTACGTCCTTCCCTAGGTCAATCACATCGTAGCTGTAATTTTCCAGTAATACCTTCACGATGTTTTTCCCAATGTCGTGAATGTCGCCTTTGACTGTGGCCAAAATGATTTTATCCTTTTTCACTTGGGTTTCGCCAGTGGAATTCAGGTAGGACTTGATGGCGTCAAAGGCGGCCTTGGCTGCTTCGGCACTCATCAGAAGCTGAGGGAGAAACAGAGTTCCGGTCTCGAATTCTTTCCCTACTTTGTCCAAAGCTGGGATCAGCTCTTGATTGATGATATCCAGCGGTGGGATGGTTTGCACCATGGCTTTGGCTGCGTCAAAGGCGCTTTCCTTCAATCCCTTGATAATCGCTTGGGTAAGCCCGATCTCCCCAGAAGAAACGGGTGCAGGGGAAGAGGACTGTCCGGCGTATTGGGCGATGTAGTCCATGCATTGTACATCGGCTCCACTCAGGGCACAGTAGGAGTAATAAGCTGCCATCATCGGCTTGGAATTGGGGTTGATGATGGCGGCGCTCAAGCCGTTTTGCATGGCCATGGTGAAGAAAGCGGTGTTGACATTTTCCCGCTGGGGCAGGCCAAAGGAAATGTTAGACACGCCAAGGGAGGTGTATAGCCCCAGTTCGTCCCGTATCAGCTCCAAAGCCTTCAGGGTAACGGCCGCAGCTTCCTGCTCGGCGCTGACGGTCATGGCCAGCACGTCCACAATGATATCCTTTTTTTCAATGCCGTAGGTGGCGGCGGTATCCATAATTTTTTTGGCAATGGCCAGCCGGCCTTCTGCTGTGGAGGGAATCCCATCTTCGTCAATAGTCAAAGCAATGACGGTACCGCCGTATTTTTTCATCAGCGGAAAAATGCTGTGCATGGATTCCTGCTTGCCGTTTACCGAGTTGATCAGCGGCTTGCCGTTATAAATGCGCAAAGCCCTTTCCATGGCTTCTACGTTGGTGGTATCAATTTGTAACGGAAGATCGATGATACTTTGGATTTCCCGGATGGCGTCTTCCATCAAAGCCACCTCGTCAATTTCCGGCAGACCCACGTTGACGTCTAGAATATGGGCGCCGTTTTGCTGCTGCGCAACCCCTTCTTTGAGAATGTAATTCATATCGTGTTCCCGCAGCGCTTGTTTGAACCGGGATTTTCCAGTGGGGTTGATCCGTTCTCCAATAATCACTGGCTTAGGGCCGAAGGTTACGGCTTGGGAGTAGGAGGAAACTACTGTGCGGTTTTTGGGGATAATGGGAGCGGGAAGCAGGCCCTTACAGGCTCGGATCATTTCTGCCAAATGATCTGGCGTGGTGCCGCAACATCCGCCGATGATCCAGGCGCCCTCCATGACGATATCCACCATGGAAGCAGCAAATTCTTTCGGGTCCACGTCATATACCGTTTGGCCGTTGACACTTTTGGGCAGGCCGGCGTTAGGGTTAACCACAATGGGAATGGAACAGCATTCCGTGAGTTGAGGCATCAGCTTTTTCATCTGCTCCGGTCCAAGGCCGCAGTTAAAGCCCATTCCATCCACACCCAAACTTTCCAAGAGAGCGACGGCGGCAGGGATATCTCCGCCAGTGAGCAATTTGCCATGTTCGTCAAAGATCATGGTGACGAAAACCGGCAAATCTGTGTTTTCTTTTGCCGCTAGGATAGCTGCTTTTCCCTCATACGTATCGCTCATGGTTTCGATTAAGATCACATCAGCGCCGGCCTGCGCGCCGGTGACGGCCATTTCCCGGAATAGTTCATACGCTTGGTCAAAATCCAAATCTCCCAGCGGGCGCATCAGTTTTCCAGTGGGGCCAATGTCCATAGCGACCAAGCCGCGGCCGCTTTCCTCAACGGCACGGCGGGCTAGGGCCACACCGTGCTGGATCACATCTTGGGCGGAATATTGGTGATCTTGAAATTTGGTGGCGTTAGCACCGAAGGTATTGGTCTTGATGATATCGCAGCCGGCGGCTAAATAATCCTTGTGGATTTTCAGGATCAGCTCTGGATGGGTGATGTTCCAAAGCTCTGGAAGTTCTCCGGCACCCAGACCATTTTGTTGTAGAAGAGAGCCCATTCCACCGTCAAAAAAAATCAGGCGCTTTCCCAATTCCTGTTTGATATTCAAAGTCATTCTTCCTTTCTAAATGGACAATTTTTGGCCTCGCAGGTCATGCAGCGGGCAATATGACAGCTTTTCTTTTCGTTGGTGAAGCCGATGATGGCGGTCACGGATTTGGATGGTACCAACATAAAGCTGTCTGTAGTGGTCAGCCCGATTCGTTTCTGCGCATCCAATAATCCCAGCAGGGTCTTTTGATGGGTGATGGGAAAATCCCCGTAGCCGGGACTGTATCGAGGCCGTAGGTATAAGCCTTGCTCCGCGGCTTCCGCCTGAATCTCTTCTTGCCGCTGGTCGCAGTATTCTTCAATGGCCGTGGCGGCGCAGGCCTGTAAAATCACCGCTTTGCTCATATCCAGTATATTATACCGCTGAATCAGGAAATCTACCTTGGCTCCCAAAGTCGCAGCGAAAACGCTGGCCTGTTTGCAGCCTTGGATATGTAGGGAAAGCTGCTTGCTTTGAATTTCCATACCGCCGATCTTGAGCTGATTGTCTCCAGTTACCGTCACATTATAGGTGCGGAATACTGCTTTTGGGGCCATAGCCTCCTCCAGCTCCTGCATGCAGACCTGGATTTGTTGTTGGATGATCTCATCCGCTGGCTTGCCTCGATATCCTAAATAACGGAGGATTTCTTTTTGATTGAGTTCCATGGCGCGCTCCTTCCTGGCGATCTACGATATGCGGATAATATCGGAAAGATTGCCCATGATTTTTTCTGCAATTTCCGGTTTGTTCATGGTATATAAATGGATGGCGTTGACGCCATTGGCGATTAAGTCAATGATTTGCTCGGTAGCATAGGCGATGCCGGCCTGTTTCATGGCGTCCGGGTGATCGGCGAACCGTTCCACAATCGCTTTGAACCGGGCAGGTAGCTCCGTGCCGGACAGCTCACAGATCCGTTTGATTTGATTGCTGTTGGTGACCGGCATAATTCCCGCTACAATGGGAACTTGGATCCCCTTGGCAAGGGCGCGGTACAGAAATTTATATAGAATGTTATTATCAAAAAACATCTGTGTCGTTAAAAAATCGCAGCCGCTTTCTACCTTTTGTTTGAGGTGGTCGATGTCCGCTTCCTTGCTGGGACATTCCACATGACTCTCTGGATAACAGGCGGCGCCAATGCAGAAATCGCCTTGGGCGTTGATTTCCTCAATCAACTGATAGGCATATTGGAAATCCCGGGGGGCGTTTGGGTTGCAATCCTGGGGCATGTCCCCCCGCAAGGCTAGGATATTCTCAATGTTGTGCTCTTTTAAGGACTGCAAAGTGTCGTTGATTTGGGTCCGTGAGGAGGTGATGCAGGTGAGATGGGCCAAAGCTGGAATTTGGTGCTGCTCCTGAATTTCTTCCGCGATTTCCAGGGTGCGTTTTGAGGTGCTGCCGCCTGCGCCGTAGGTAACGCTGATAAAATTGGGAGAGGTGGCGGCAATGCCTTGGATCACCCCGTGAATTTGATCGAGGCTTACGCCCGGTTTGGGCGGGAAAATTTCGCAGGAAATCGTGACGTTTCCTTGACGAAGCAAGTCAATAATTTTCATAATATAAAGTCCTCCCTTGGGGGGATAGAATGAATGGATTGTGTTTGAAAGGAACGCAAACATAAATTTAAGTTTTTTCATTCCATGTTTTCAGAAATTCTCGGATCTTGGATTTGGATAATATTTCGAGATTATTATAACAAAAAAAGAGGCGGAAGAAAACCCAATTTTACAAATCTAGGTTTTTTCTGCACTCTTTCTGAAACAATGATTACGCCAAAGCCTGAGAGAGATCGGCAATCAGGTCGTCAATATGTTCGGTTCCAATCGACAGCCGAACGGTATTTGGTTTGATGCCGCTGTTCAGCAGTTCGGCTTCGGTCATCTGGGAATGGGTGGTGCTGGCTGGATGGATGACCAGAGATTTTACATCAGCGACATTGGCCAGCAGGGAGAAAATCTCCAGTTTGTCAATGAACGCCTGGGCCTCCTTGGCGCCGCCTTCCACCTCAATGGTGAAAATAGATGCGCCTCCATTGGGGAAATATTTTTGATATAGGCCATGGTAAGGGTTGCCTGGCAGGGATGGATGATTGATCTTCACTACCTTTGGATGTCTGCTGAGGAATTCTACGATTTTAATGGTATTTTCCACATGGCGCTCTACCCGCAGAGACAAAGTCTCCAGGCCTTGCAGGAAAATAAAGGCGTGGATGGGGGAAAGGGTCGCGCCCATGTCGCGAAGCAGGATGGCGCGGATTTTGGTGACAAAAGCAGCCGGGCCAACCGCTTTGGTGAAGCTCAGGCCGTGATAGCTTGGGTTTGGTTCGGTGAGGGATGGGAATTTGCCGGAAGCCTCCCAGTCAAACTTGCCGCTGTCAACGATGACGCCGCCGATGGTGGTTCCGTGGCCGCCGATGAATTTGGTAGCGGAGTGAACCACAATGTCAGCTCCATACTCGAAAGGACGGACCAAGAAGGGGGTAGCGAACGTACTGTCCACCACCAGCGGAATTTTGTTGGCGTGGGCGATTTCCGCCACCTTCTCAATGTCGATTAGGTTGGCATTGGGATTGCCGATTGTCTCAATGAAAATGGCCTTGGTGTTGTCCTGAATGGCCGATTGGAAGCTTCCTTCTTCATCTGGGTCCACAAAGGTGGTAGTGATGCCATATTGGGGGAGGGTGTGCTCCAGAAGGTTGTAAGTGCCGCCATAGATGGTCTTGGCGGCAACGATATGATCGCCGGCCTGAGCCAAATTTTGGATGGTGTAGGTAATGGCGGCGGCGCCAGAAGAAACCGCTAGGGCTGCCACGCCGCCTTCCAGGGCAGCGATCCGTTTTTCAAATACATCTTGGGTCGAGTTCGTCAGACGGCCGTAGATGTTGCCGGCGTCGGTTAAATTAAACCGTGCCGCGGCATGCTCCGAGTTTTTGAACACGTAGGAGGCCGTTTGATAAATCGGCACCGCACGGGCGTCGCTGGCTGGGTCGGGAGATTCCTGACCAACGTGGAGCTGTTTGGTTTCAAATTTCCATTCTCTTTTTTCGCTCATATTCATTACCACACTTTCTTTCTTGAAAAATTTCAGTTTTTGAAGGGGTGATTTCTAAAAAAATAATAGTAATCATATCGATTTAGTAATCTTTAAAACGTATTTTACCTGTTGCAGCAAAAAATGTCAATAGCTTCTGAAGAAATTTTAAAAAAGTTTTTCCAAGAATTAAGAAACCGCGGAAGCTGTCTAATTTCGATGAACCTCCGTGGTTTTGTGGAATTATGCAGTTTCATGTTTGGAGTTGACTTTGGCGGGTGGGTTAAGCTCCAAATCCCGTTTTACCAGGTCTGCCAAGGTCACTCGGTTGACCACTTCTTCCACCGCTTCTTTCAATTCCTGCCATAGTTCCACGGTGGCACATCGAGGAGCGCGGTGACAATCATTTTCCAGGAAGTCCAAGCACGGGACAGGGGAAAGGGTTCCTTCCATCAGGCGCAGAACCATGCCAACGGTGTAATATTCTGGAGGGTGGGAAAGCTGATATCCCCCATTTGCGCCCCGTGCGCTTTTGACATAACCGGCTTTACAAAGCTGGTTGATAATTTGTTCCAAGTACTTGTCGGATATTTCTTGGCGCACGGAAATACTTTTGATACTGATGTATTCCTCTTTTCCGTTGACTGCCAGATCCAACAGAAGCCGGAGGGCATATCGCCCTTTTGTGGAAACTCGCATGATGACCTCCTAAAATATCTGATTTTGCGTTGTTGAGACTGATATTATGAATAAAAAATTTTTGTATGATTTCAGTAGGAGAAAAATACTTTACTCATTATACTACGTTTTTTGTTGTTTTTCAGTAACAGATCGCATATTTTATGTAGAAAAAATCATATTTGTTTTGTAGAGGTTATCCAGTTTCGCTAAAGAGATCAAAGTTGCCAAGAAACTGCTGGAATTTTTATCTATCATTTCTCTTGTATCCTAACACAACATATAGTAAAATAAAAATAATTATCCACCTCTTATGGAAAAAGGGCCGGAAAATGGCTTCCTGCACCAACCAGACTGGATAAGGATTCCAAAGCAAATCGTGCTGACTTCGCGAGGGTGCGGCGTTATCCCAACCGGCAAGGCGATTAGAATATTACATAGATCACGCATCCTTACCCCAAAGGAAATTTTGTTGTATTCTATTCCCTCTGCCCCGCGGTTTTGGACAGAGGATTTTTTGTTTTTGGAAAACCTTTTCAAGCAACTTCAAAATTTTTATGGAAAAAGGAGTTTTTGTTATGAGTAATACAACCGATCACCGTATCGCCCTCATCGGGATTATCGCGGAAAGTCGAGATCAAACGGATGCCATCAACACCTTGTTATCGGAATATGGAGACTACATTGTGGGCAGAATGGGTATCCCTTATCGGGATCGGAAGCTGAATATTATCAGCATTGTGATGGACGCCCCCAACGATCAAATCAGCGCTTTGTCCGGTAAGCTTGGTATGCTGGACGGGATTAGCGTCAAGACCGTGTATTCAAAAGTCGAGGGATAAGCTAGTCTGATTTTTACAACAAAATAAGGAAGAGGGATGTGTGTCTATGTATAATGTCAAGTCAAAAGTAGCTGCCGAATTTATTGATGACAATGAAATTTTAGAAACCTTGGAATATGCCAAACAAAATAAAAGCAACCGGGAATTGATTTCTGGGCTGTTGGAACGGGCCAAGGACTGCAAAGGGCTAACGCACCGGGAAGCTGCTGTTCTTCTGGAATGCGACCAGGAAGACTTGAATCGTCAGATGGAGGCCCTGGCTAAAGAGATCAAGCAAAAATTTTACGGAAACCGGATTGTTATGTTCGCCCCTTTGTATCTCTCGAACTATTGCATCAATGGCTGTACTTATTGCCCGTACCATTTTAAAAATAAAAACATTTGCCGCAAGAAGCTGACTCAGGAGGAAATCCGCCAGGAGGTGATTGCCCTCCAGGATATGGGCCATAAGCGTCTGGCCTTGGAAGCGGGAGAAGATCCAGTTCATAACCCGATTGAATACATTTTGGAGAGCATTGAAACCATTTATAGTATCAAACATAAAAATGGAGCGATCCGCCGGGTAAACGTAAATATTGCCGCCACCACCGTGGAGAATTATCGGAAACTGCACGACGCTGGGATCGGCACCTATATCTTGTTCCAGGAAACCTATCATAAGGAAACCTATGAAAAACTGCATCCTACCGGCCCAAAACACAATTATGCCTACCATACGGAGGCTATGGACCGGGCTATGGAAGCGGGCATCGACGATGTGGGGATCGGCGTACTGTTCGGCCTCAATCTTTACCGCTACGATTTCGTCGGCCTGCTCATGCACGCGGAGCATTTGGAAGCCGCAATGGGAGTGGGCCCTCACACCATCAGCGTACCTCGGATCCGTCCTGCGGATGACATCAATCCTGAGGACTTTCCCGATGCGATCAGTGATGATTTGTTTGCGAAAATTGTTGCTGTCCTGCGCATTGCTGTGCCATATACCGGCATGATTATTTCTACTCGGGAATCCCAAAAGTCCCGGGAGCGGGTGTTGGATTTAGGCGTTTCCCAGATCAGCGGTGGTTCCCGAACCAGCGTCGGCGGCTATGTGGACGAGGAGCCGGAGGAGGAGAATTCCGCCCAGTTTGATTTGAGCGATACCAGGACTTTGGACGAGATTGTCAATTGGCTGCTGACTTTGGGGTATATCCCTAGCTTCTGTACCGCCTGTTATCGGGAAGGGCGTACCGGCGACCGGTTTATGCAATTGGTGAAATCCGGGCAGATTGCCAACTGCTGCCAACCCAATGCCTTGATGACCCTCAAGGAATATTTAGAGGACTATGCCTCCGAGGATACCCGAAGCAAGGGGGAGGCGGTGATCGCGGAGGAGATGGAGCGTGTGCCGAATCCGAAAGTTAAGGAAATCGCCACCAGGTATTTGCAGGAAATGAAGGAAGGGAAACGGGATTTCCGTTTCTAACAGGAGTCTGGCAAGGAAGGGAGGAACCAAGATGGAATTGCAACAGACCCCTGGCGCCAATCGGCTGCATATTGGAATTTTTGGCCGGCGAAACAGCGGGAAATCCTCGCTGATCAATGCCATCACCCAACAGGAGATCGCATTGGTCAGCCAGGTGGCTGGCACCACAACGGATCCAGTTTATAAGGCTATGGAAATTCCAGGCATTGGTCCTTGTATGCTGATTGATACCGCGGGATTTGACGACGAGGGGGATTTGGGCGCCATGCGGGTGGAGAAAACCCGGGCGGCTCTGGCTAAAACAGATGTGGCGATTCTGGTGTTTTCTCAGCTCGACCTGAGCCGGGAAGCGGAGTGGGTTGCCGCCCTGCGCCAAAAGAAAACCCCGATTTTGGCTGTGATCAGTCAACGGGACGTGCGGACGGAAGCAGAGATTGTAGCTTTGCAGCAGGCGGTGCGGGAACACTTTTCCCTGGAGCCTCTGTTGGTAAGCGCCAAAGAAGGCGCTGGGATTTCCCAAATCAAAGATGAAATTCTAAGGGCGATGCCGGAAGATTTTGAAATGGCCAGTATCACCGGCCATTTGGTGTCGCCGCACGATGTGGTTTTGCTGGTAATGCCCCAAGATATCCAAGCCCCCAAAGGCCGTCTGATCTTGCCGCAAGTCCAGACCATCCGGGATTTGCTGGATCATCAATGCGTGGTGATGAGCGCCACAGCGGATCAGTTGGAAACGGCTTTGGCTGCCCTGGAAAAGCCGCCCAGCTTGATTATTACCGATTCCCAGGTATTTCCTTTTGTGTTTGAGCGCAAACCAGAGGAAAGCCGGCTGACGTCCTTTTCCATTCTGCTGGCTGCTTATAAAGGGGACTTATCCGCTTTTGTGACAGGGGCCAAGGCGATTGACACCCTAACCGAACAGTCCCGGGTATTGATTGCGGAAGCCTGTACCCATGCGCCGCTGAGTGAAGATATTGGGCGGGTAAAAATTCCTGCCATGCTGCGCAAACGGTTTGGTTCAGGCTTACAGGTGGATTTGGTTAGTGGAGCGGATTTTCCGCAAGATGTTTCCTCCTACGACCTGATTATCCATTGCGGAGCCTGTATGTTCAACCGTAAACATGTGCTGTCCCGCGTGGAGCAAGCCAAACAGCAAGGGACGCCAATTTGCAATTACGGCGTTGTCATTGCTAAGTTGACTGGGATTTTAGATCATGTTTTCTTAGGTTAGGAAACGGGTCATTCTTTTCACCTGTGAGAAAGAGAACTAGTCAAAGAAACTGAAAAGCGCACAGAGAAACTTCTCTCTGTGCGCTTTTTAATTCTCTAAGGTACGGAAAAACGCAAGAAGGCCGTCATGAATGGAGAGGTACTGTTGTTTCAGTTCCTGAAAGTTGGCGAAGCCTTTTGGTTCGATGTGGTAATACACGCCGGTTTTCCGCTTACCGATCAGTTCCTCGTGGTCAGACACCAAACCCTGTTTTTTCATACGATATAGGATGGGATACATGGAGCAAGGGGAGAATTTTAGCGTTCCATTGGTGGACTTGGAAATTTCCTGACAAAGCTGAGAAGCATACATGTCCTGCTTGGTTAACAGTCCTAGCAACAGCATGGTGGAAGTCACCCGCTTCATTTCATTCAGCATCTTGAGCACGCTCCTTTTTATTCTGTTGGGCTAAAAATTCGGCAAATTCTAAAAGTTCGCTCTGTTTGGTCTGAGGCAAGGTGCGGTAATAGCAAATGATTTGCTGTTCCTTTTTTTGGAGATCTGTGCTGCAATTTTTTTTTTCGGTATTTTCGTTTGCATCAAACTGAAAAAATTCCTCCAATGTCACGTGGAATATTTTCACTAAAATCAGTAGAGTCGGAATATCCGGTGAGGTAAATCCGGTTTCATAGTAGGAATAGGTGGAGCGATTTATGCCGAGAACATTTGCGATTTGCTGCTGGGTGAAACCACGTTCCTTACGCAGTTGGCGGAGTCGATGACAGATTTTAGGATTTAGATTTTCCAAATTTTATCCTACCTTTTCATTCATTTATCATATTTTGAGAGCTTTTTTTGGTCAATTTGATATTTTAAAAATACATTTTTTAAATAAAGTATAATTTAACAAGGTAAAAAAGTCAAAATAAATTCCTTGATAATGCATAATTTAGAAAAAACGATGCTAAAATTATACAAGGAGTGATTTTGATTATGTTTGAAGATTTATTCTATAAAAGACTCACACAGCTTCGGATGGAAAAAGGTGTATCCGCAAGAGATATGAGTTTATCCATTGGACAAAGTCCAAGTTATATTAATGGATTAGAAAATCGACATAGTCTTCCAGCAATGGATAGTTTCTTTAATATTTGTGATTATTTCCACATTACTCCAAAAGAATTTTTTAATGATGGAGTAGAAGCTCCCACAAAACTGCAAGAA
This sequence comes from Clostridiales bacterium, assembly GCA_022801595.1. Lineage (GTDB taxonomy): Bacteria > Bacillota > Clostridia > Oscillospirales > Acutalibacteraceae > UMGS1071. The sequence goes on from JAAWSO010000002.1 coordinate 162,611, forward strand.
GCGTTAAAAGCATTGGAACCCTTGAGCGCAGAGCAGCTTTCTCATATTATTGCTATTGCAAAAGATATGAAGAGGTAATACACCTCGGTAAAGTTACTAAAAATATGGTAACTTTACCGAGGTGTATTGTCGATTAGTTACATTTTATATAGTGTTTCAGGAAAAAATTAACCAATTATATGAAAGTTCCCGTAGAAAATGGATATTAATATTTCAATTCGCTTAAGGATTTGTTTCCAGTGTAGGGTGGAAGATATTGATAGAAAATCAGAAGCTATGATTCGATGATTAAGATTTTGGGTTTGTTTCCTACCATATAATTTATCATAATTTTATCAAAAAGTCTATATATCGTCTTATTAATTGGCTGAAAAAATTTACAATGAAAAGAAACGATAATAATGGAACTGAGATGAAACATGTGGATGTCTGTCAAGCAATCGCGGAACGATTTTTGCAATTGTGTAAAGAAAAAAATACAAATCCCAATAAGCTGGCGCAATGGTCTGGGGTTCCACCCTCTACATTGAAAAGTATTTTATACGGAACAAGTAAAAATCCTGGCGCTGTTACCATAAAAAAACTTTGCGATGGTTTGGGAATTTCGATGGCGGAGTTTTTTGATTGCGAGCTTTTTTATCAATTGGAACAAGAAATTCGATAAGGATTTAAGAGAGTTAATTTCCCTAAAAAATATTAGATATTTCGTGAAAATTTTCGACAAGCAGCATGGGAGTATTAGTAGATATGGGCGCGCTGTCTTTTTACTTTGCCTGCTTTTACTATATTAAGAATGACCAATTTGCTTCAAACCGGATTTCTCTCTGGACGAAACTTTTATGTTTCCTTGTTGGAAGCATTGGGAGTGGGACGAAGCTTTTGAATGCCTAAGCATAAGAAAATTTTTCTGTTCCGCGAAACGAGGTACGAGCACATGGGGGAACGCAATGGTGGTTCACCGCCTAAAAATTTCTCTTGACAAACACGGGAGAAAGGAATATTCTATATAATAACATAAGAAACACACAAAATGCGTCGATAGGGAACACACACAGGGATTCCTGATTGCAGAGAGCCGTCGGTAGGTGCGAGGCGGTGCAGCCCCGGTGTTACATCCCCCTGGAGCAGGCAGCAGAACCGCCCTTTTTCTAAATGGTTAGTAAGCGTCGCCCGGTTTCCCTCCGTTATCGGGGAATGCATTGCTAGATGCAGCGAAGTGGCCGCTTTTGAGCGGCAAGTAGAGTGGTACCGCGGAGATTCCGGTCTTCGTCTCTGGAAATTGGAGACGAAGACCGTTTTATTTTTTCGCAAGCCAGAAAAATCAAATTTTATAAAGGAGAATCCATTATGCTGTTAACAGGTGCTCAAATCATTATGGAATGCTTGTTGGAACAACAGGTCGATACGGTCTTTGGCTATCCCGGCGGAGCCGTGCTGAATATTTATGACGCTCTTTACGAGTATAGCGATCAGATCAACCACATTTGTACTGCCCACGAACAGGGCGCCGCCCATGCTGCTGACGGTTACGCTCGTTCCAGTGGGAAAACCGGCGTGTGTATCGCTACCTCTGGTCCTGGAGCGACCAATTTAGTCACCGGGATTGCTACCGCTTACATGGACTCTGTTCCAATGGTGGCCATTACTGGCAACGTAAATTTGAATCTTTTGGGCCTAGATAGTTTCCAGGAGGTAGACATCACCGGCATCACGATGCCGATTACCAAGCATAACTTTCTGGTCAAGAAGGTGGAGTATTTAGCCGATACCCTGCGCCATGCTTTCCGCATTGCAAACGAAGGGCGGAAAGGCCCGGTTCTGGTGGATATCCCCAAGGACATCACCGCCCAGAAATGTGAGTTTACGCCGGTAAAGGATGTAGTGCATCAGAAATTTGACGAGGCCGCAGAGCATGCTATGCATCTTCCTGTAGCAAAACCCGCGGAGGCTCCCAAAGAATGCCGTCTGAAAAAAGCCTTAGAGCTGCTGCAAAATAGCAAACGCCCGTTCCTTTATACCGGTGGTGGCTTGTTGGCCGCGGAAGCTTCTTCGGAATTGGCGGAACTGGCGGAAAAATTGGACGCTCCAGTTTCCTCCTCCCTCATGTGTCAGGGCGGTTTTGACCAGTCCAGCCCTCGTTATCTGGGTATGCTTGGCATGCATGGAACCATGAGCTCTGCCCAAGCCTTGAAGAACTGCGATTTGTTTGTCGCAGTCGGCACCCGTTTTTCCGACCGTGTGATCTGCAATTCCGGTTTATTCGCCAAACATTGCCCGATCATTCAGGTTGATATCGACCCGGCGGAATTTGATAAGAATATTGGAGTCAATGTAAAACTGTGCGGCGACGCAAAAGAAATTTTGACCATCCTCAATGCCCGCCTACCACAACAGTCCCATCCAGAATGGATGGCGGAAATTTCCAGTTGGAAAAAGGAGTATCCTCTGCGCCAGGTAACCAAAAATGAAAATGGCGTCACCCCACAGATGGTTCTGGAAGCCCTCCACGACCTGACCGGCAGGGAGTCGATTCTTACCACGGAAGTTGGCCAGCATCAGATGTGGGCGGCTCAATTCTATGAATTCCAGCGGCCCCGCCAGTTTATCACCTCCGGCGGCTTGGGCACCATGGGTTTTGGCCTAGGCGCCGCTCTGGGCGCTCAAATGGCGAATCCAGATCGCAAAGTGATCAATATCGCTGGCGACGGCAGTTTTCACATGAACTGTAATGAGTTGTCTACCGCCGTGAAATATAACATTCCAATTGTAGAATTGATTTTGGACAATACGGTGCTGGGTATGGTGCGCCAATGGCAAAAGCTGTTTTATGACCACCGTTTTTCTCAGACTACCCTGGATAAGGCGACCAATTATGAAAAGCTGGCGGAGGCGTTTGGTTTGAAGGCCTACACCATTGCGAAGAAGGAAGAGATTGCGCCGGTTCTGAAAGAAGCTTTGTCTCAGAAAGGGCCGGTTTTGGTTCACTGTTACATTGATAAGGATATCAACGTATTGCCAATGGTGCCTGCAGGAGCTTCGGCGGAGGAACCAATTTTGGAAATGGAATAAGGAGGAACACACCATGAGTTACCACGATAATACGGAACGCGACTATGTATTGTCTGTTTTGGCGCAGAATAATTCCGGGGTTTTGCTGCGGATTGCCGGCCTGTTCAGCCGCCGCTGCTACAACATCAAAAGCATTGTGGCCGCCCAGACCGAAGACGCCGCTCATTCTCAAATGATCATTGTGGTTCAGGGGGATGACCGGATTGTTCGCCAGGTGGATAAGCAGCTGAGTAAACTGGTGGAGGTGGAGCAGGTTACTGTGCTCAATGACGACAGCGCCGTGGTACGGGAGCACCTGTTGATGAAGGTGGAGCGTACCGCCGCCACCACAGATCATTTGATGGCGATTGCCAACGTGTTCCATGCTAATGTGCTGAACGTAACCGAGAACAACATGATTGTGGAGTTGACTGGCAGCGCTCAGACTTTGAATTCCTTTGTGGAGTGCTATAAGCCATACAAGATCCAAAAGATTCTGCGCACTGGTTCCATGGCCATGGAGAAATAAACAACAAGCGATAGGGAGATTGACAAGATGCTGACATTAGATAAAGTTTATCACGCGGCGTTTGTGCTGCGGGACGTTATCCGTAAAACCGACCTGATCCATGCGCCGAACATCAACCCGGAAAGCGAGATTTATCTGAAAACCGAAAATTTACAGGTAACTGGTTCTTTTAAGGTGCGGGGAGCGTATTACAAAATATCCCAGCTTTCGGAAGAAGAAAAAGCAAAGGGGGTTATCGCTTGTTCCGCAGGGAACCACGCCCAGGGCGTAGCTTTGGCCGCCACAAAAAACGGCATCCAATCTCTGATTTGTATCCCGGATGGCGCCCCGATTTCCAAGGTGGAGGCCACGAAAAAATATGGCGCCGACGTTCTCCTGGTGAATGGGGTTTATGACGACGCGTACAACAAAGCCCGGGAAATCCAGGAGCAGGAGGGCAGCACCTTTATCCATCCCTTTGACGATGAGGATGTGATTGCCGGGCAGGGGAGCATCGGACTGGAGCTGCTGGATCAATTGCCGGATTTGGACGCAGTCATTGTACCCATTGGCGGCGGCGGCTTGATCGGCGGAGTTGCTTTCGCCATCAAATCTTTGAATCCCAACTGCAAGGTGTATGGGGTGCAGGCAAGCGGCGCACCGTCTATGTACAATTCCATCGCCCGCCACGAGCGGGAAACATTGTCCAATGTATCCACTATTGCAGACGGCATTGCCGTCAAGCAGCCGGGTCAGTTGACCTATGAGCTGTGTGAAAAATACGTGGATGAAATTGTCACGGTGACCGACGACGAGGTTTCCACTGCGATCCTGGCTTTGATTGAGCAGCAGAAGCTGATTGCCGAAGGAGCCGGCGCGGTAGCGGTAGCGGCCGCCTTGTTTAATAAGGTGGATGTGAAGGGCAAGAAAGTCGTTTGTTTGGTGTCTGGAGGCAACATCGACGTAACCATTTTGTCCCGTGTCATTACCCGCGGCTTGCTTAAGGCTGGGCGTTCCGCAGATATCACAGTAGAATTGATGGATAAGCCAGGACAGCTCCGGGATGTTTCCGCAATTATTGCAGAGTTGGGAGGCAATGTGGTTTCGGTGCATCATGACCGTTCGGGAGAAAACACCCATATCGACGCCTGCTATCTGCACTTGGTGATGGAGACCAAGGATCACGCCCATATCGCACAAATCCGCAAGGCGCTGACCGATCATGGATATAAAATCATTAGCCAATCCTGCACATATTTACCGGAACAGACAGAATAAGTTTGGAGATTAGAAAAAGGGGAAATGCATCATGATGAAAAAAGTTTCAACAGAGAAAGCTCCGGCAGCCATTGGCCCATACTCCCAGGCGATCCTTGCTGGAAATCTGCTGTATTCCAGCGGCCAGATTCCGATTGATCCGGCTACCGGAAATTTGGTGGACGGGGATGTGACCGCACAAGCCGAGCAGGTGATGAAGAATTTGCAAGCTGTGTTGGAGGCAGGCGGAACCTCCTTTGAGCGGGTGGTCAAAGCGACCTGTTTCTTGGCTGATATGGAGGATTTCGCGGCTTTTAACGAGGTCTATGAGAAGTATTTTGTCAGTAAGCCGGCCCGTTCCTGCGTGGCTGTGAAACGGCTGCCCAAAAACGCGCTGGTAGAAGTAGAAGTTACCGCTTTGCTCTAAAGGAAAAAATTCACGGTATGTTGTGACCAAAAATTGGAACAATAATGCCGTGAATTTTTTGTTTGGGTTACAATTTATTTGCAAATCCGAATGCGCAGGTGTGGTACAATAAACACACAGAGGCAGCAATGCGTGCGACGGTACTTTTTAAAAAGGAACGGTACTGCGCAATGTGCCTACCACAGCTGTAAACTACAAAACAAAAGCAAAAATTTTTTCCAAAAATAAGGAGGCAGATTTCGGATGAAATTTTCTCAAATGGAATATCAACGGCCCGACATGGAACGGTTGGTGCAGGGGTATCAAGTTATCACCGAGGAGTTTCCAAAGTGTTCATCATCCGAGGAACAAATGCAGTGTATTCTGCGTCATGAAAAGATGTTTGCAGAATACCAGACCATGAGTACCCTAGCTTTTATTCGCCACAGCATTGACACTACCGACGAGTTTTACGATAAAGAGCATGGCTTTTTCAACGAAAATTCCCCGGAGCTTCAGGAATATATTCAAGCCTTTAAAAAGGCAGTGGTACAGTCTCGATTCCGCCGTGAGCTGGAGGAGAAATTAGGAAAGCTGTTTTTCCGCAACATTGAGATTTCGCTCAAGACCTTTTCCCCGGAGATTATCGACTTGCTCAAGGAAGAAAACCAGTTGACCACAGAATATGAAAAGCTGCTGGCTTCCGCAAAAATTCCATTTGATGGCGAGGAGCTGAATTTATCCAGTATCATCAAATATCAGCAGTCAGAAGATCGGGAAATCCGCAAGCAAGCTTGGAAAAAGACCGCGGAATTCTTTTCTGCCAATCAGCAAAAACTGGATGAACTGTATGATAAGCTGGTGAAAAACCGGGATCAGCAAGCCAAGAAATTGGGCTATGACAATTTTATTCAGCTTGGTTACGACCGTTTGGGACGCAATTGTTATCAAGCGGATGAGGTGAAAATTTTCCGGGAGCAGATTGTTAAGGATTTGGTGCCAGTCACACAGAAAATCCGGGAAAACCAAAAGAAACGGGTTGGGCTGCCTCACATTGGATTTGTGGATGTCAACGCTTATTTCCCAGACGGCAATCCCAAACCTCAGGGTGGCGCTCAAGAACTGGTGCAGGCGGCGCAAAAAATGTACGATGAAATGAGCCCGGTGACCGGGGAGTTTTTCCGGTTTATGCGGGAAAATGAGCTGTTTGATCTGGAAAGCAAACATGGCAAGCAGGGAGGCGGCTATTGCACAGAACTGACCAGCTATCGTTCTCCTTTTATTTTTTCTAACTTCAATGGAACCTCCGGGGATGTGGATGTTTTGACCCATGAGGCCGGCCATGCGTTGGAAACGTATTTGCTGCGCGACGTGGAAATCCGGGAAAATGCGGAGTATACCATGGAAACTGCCGAGGTACATTCGATGTCTATGGAACTGTTTGCCCGGCCTTGGTGCGAATTGTTTTTCGGCAAGGATACAGAAAAATTCCTGGTGTATCAGTTGGAATCGGCCTTAAATTTTATTCCTTATGGCTGTATGGTGGATGAATTCCAGCACCTTGTTTATGAAAAGCCAGATTTATCCCCGGAGGAGCGGAAAGAAGTTTGGCTGAAGCTGGAGAACAAGTATCGGCCTTGGATGGATTTTGAAGGGTTGGAATTTTTCCAGGATGGAGGCGGCTATCAGCGTCAGCACCATATCTATTCTTTTCCGTTCTATTATATTGATTACTGTTTGGCCCAAACGGTGGCCTTGGAATTCTGGTCCGCTTCCAATCAAGATTGGCAAGAAGCCTTTGACCGATATTTGGAATTCCTCAAACAGAGCGGCGACCATACTTTTGTCCAGGTGGTGGAGCAGGCTGGTTTGAAACTGCCGTTCCGGCCAAACTGCTTGGAGGCTTTGAGCCAAGAAATTCTAAAGTGGGTGGAAAAAGCGGCCCTCTAGCCGGGCTGCGAGCTGTCTTTTTCGTTCGAGGTCAACGAGTTGACGTTTGGTTCGTGGGTACGTTGGTCTCTCGCTTGGCTGACAGAGAAATTGCTTCCTGCTGCGGGCGCGCCAATTTTTTTTCTCACTCTAACACAAACGGATTTCTTCTGCCTTTTCCTCTCAAAGGCAGCGAGGCGTTGAGGGGGCAATCCCAGCTTTTCGACGTAACAATAGACTTTATCCTCCTATCCAACGACCAGGAGGGGAGGATTGAATATGAAACCGTGAGCAACCCGATCAAGGAGGGCATTTCTCATGGATCGGAAAAAACCAGCACGCAGATAAAAGCCTTCTGTGTGCTGGTCTTTTTGTATGTGGATCCAAATTTCCGGTATCGGCCGGATGAACAGCGGACGAATATGAGGAAATTAAGGCTTACTATGGGAAGGGCAGGGGCGGTTTTTCTCCCTCTTTTTTGTCAGAAAAATGCTGCGCACCCACTCCTGGTCATATTTTCGAAAGCTTCCCGAAATCCGCAGCAGCGCATAGTAAAAAATACCGGAAGCCAGGATTTCCACTACGCAGCGCAGCCAATCTGCGATACCGTCAACAGGCAATATTTTCGCTAAAAAAGTAACCGTCAGAGTGGAAATTCCCCCGCATAAAGCAGGCTTGAGAATCCAATCCATAAACTTGATCTGGACTTCCGCTACTTTGATGAGGCGGTGGATGCTCAAGGTAGCGTTAAAGATCGTGCTGAAAAACAGGACGCAAAGATATCCTTTGCTGCCGGTGTATGGGATGAGGAAAAAGATCAGCACCACCCGGATGGCGGAGTCGGAAAAGTTGTATTTTAAGGAATGGAGCTGTTGATCCAACCCTTTCAAAATGCCGTCCACCACGCTGTCCAAATAGAATAATGGGACCAAAGGGGCAAGCAAGCGCAGCAGAGCGCCGGCTTGTTCTTTTTGGTAAAAGGCCATGCCCAGCTCATGGGAAAAGGCTAGGAAAACAGAGGTTACGAAAATGGAAAACAGCAAAGTTAATTGAAAGGAACGGCTGGTTGCCCGGTTGATAAAACGTTTGTGCCCGCAGGCATTGGCTTCCGACATTTCCGGGATCAGCAGGGAGGAAAAGGCGATCAAAAAGGAGGAAGGAAAATATAAAATCGGCATCACCATACCGTGGATCATGCCGTATTCACTCAGAGAATTTTGGGAGGAAGCGCCGTATTTTCGAAAGCCTATAGGGATTAAAATGTTTTCCAGTGCGCTCAGCCCACTGCGAAGGGTGGAACTGAAGGTAATCGGCAAAGCAATGTGGCAGATCTTGTGGAGAATCCCGGTGCTTTTTTGGGGCCGTTGGCCGTTTTGGATCCGTTTTACATGGAACCAATACATTATATAGATAAAAAGGAAAGAGGCTACCTCTCCCACTGTAGAACCGATCATAATGGCACGGCATCCATGCTCCAGACCGGACGGCGCGAAAAAGCTGAAAATTACCACGGTCACGCCGATGGTCACCACTTGCTCCAAAACCTCTCCCACAGCGGATTTTACCACACCGCGCACCGCGAGAAAATATCCTTTTAAACAGGAACAGAGCGCCATAAACGGGAGCCCAAAGGCTAAGATCTTAAGGGAGGAAATTATCCGTCCGTCACCGAGGATGGAATGGCCAATCCAGTCTGCGGAGAAATACATAGCGGTCATGGCGGCCAGGCTAAGGCAGGCGCTGAACAGTAGGCATTTCCGCACGCCGCTGCGGACTGTTTGGGGCTGATGATCGGCAATGGCTTCGGAAACCAGTCGGGTGACCGCCAAACTGATTCCTGATGTGGACAGGGTAATGGCCAGGACAAACACGGAAAAAACCAACTGATACAGGCCCATTCCCTCCGCGCCGATTTTGGAGGTGAGATATACCCGGTAGCTGATGTTCATGGTGCGGAGTAAGAGGGAGGAGGCTGTGAGCAGGACAGCGTTCAAAAAGAAAACACGTTTTTTCATAACATCGGTGACCTCATCTGTGATTTTTCAAAAGAAATTTTTGATTTCCTTCTATCATGGTATGTCTGCGATTGGGCAGAAATGAGACGATTTCAAAAAACGCTCAAGCTCATTTTTTATTTGCAGAAAGGGACGTTGTATGGTATGATAACAACAAAAAAGTGATTTTATTTCCATAAAAATAGAGCTTGCAAGGATAAATGAGGAGGAATCTGGCATGGATTGGACAGAAGTGGCGATTACGGTAGACGCCAAGGATGTGGACAAGGCTGGGGACATCGCCCAGATGGTAGTGCCGTATGGGATTTATATTGAAGATTATTCCAACTTGGAGCAGGAAGCATGGGAAATTGCCCACATTGATTTGATTGACGAGGAACTGCTCAAAAAAGACCGGACCAAGGGGATTATCCATGTCTATATCAGTCCCGAGGAAAGCCCAGCAGAAGCCATTGCATTCCTCAGCGAACGGTATACGGCGGAACAAATTCCCCACACCATTACCACTGCCGACTGTGTGATGGAGGACTGGATCAATAATTGGAAAAAATATTTTAAGCCAATTGAGGTGGGACACAGTATTCTCATCCGCCCAACCTGGGAGGAGGATTACGACGCAAAAGGCCGACGGGTACTGCATTTGGAGCCCGGCTTGGCGTTTGGCACTGGAACCCATGAGACTACCCGTCTCTGTATTGAGCTGATTGAGGATTACCTTCGCCCCCAAATGGACATTTTGGATGTGGGCTGTGGCAGCGGGATTTTGTCTGTGGCGGCTCTTTTAATGGGGGGACAAAGCGCCGTTGGGGTGGATATTGACGAGCTGGCTGTGAAAACCGCTGTGGAAAATGCCAAGATCAACCAGGTGGACAGCCGTTTCACGGCCATTGCGGGCAATCTGACGGAAAAAGTACAGGGCAAATTCCACATGATTGTGGCTAATATTGTGGCGGACATCATCATCGAACTGACCCAGGATATTGAGCAGTTTATGTATGACGATACGGTGTACATCATGAGCGGGATCATCGACACCCGGGAACAGGACGTGCTTCAGGCTTTAGAGAAAGACTTTGAGATCATCGACCGCCGTTGGGAAAAGGGCTGGGTCGCTTTGGCTGCCCAGAAAAAACGCCGGCAGGTTGGAGACATTGATTGGTCCAGCTTTAAAATTTTTGGATAAGGGGGAGAGCCAGCGTGATATTATCAGGACGAGAAATTGCACAGCAGGTGGAGCAAGGGAACATTACGATTCAGCCGTTTGACCGGAAGAAAGTGAATCCCAATAGCTATAATCTATCCCTGCACAATGAGTTGTTGGTATATGAAAATGAGGTGTTGGACATGAAAAAGCCCAACCCCACTCAATTGCTGACCATTCCAAAAGAGGGCCTTTTGTTGGAACCAGGCAAGCTGTATCTAGGCCGCACCAAGGAGTTTACCACCACCAGCAAGTTTGTGCCTATGCTGGAAGGCCGTTCTTCCACTGGGCGGCTTGGGCTTTGCATCCATGTGACCGCTGGTTTTGGAGACATTGGTTTCGCCGGATACTGGACTTTGGAAATCCATTGCATTCATCCTTTAATCATTTATCCTGATATTGACGTATGCCAGATTTATTACCATACCATCCAGGGGGATTTTGACCTGTACGACAGCGGCAAATATCAGAATAATACCGGAATCCAGCCCAGCCTCATGTACAAAGATTTCGAATCAGATTAAGGTCGGCTCGGCTAATGAGCTGGCCATTCGCTTGCGTGTACCCTCATACCTCGTTTGGCAGAATTTTTTTATGCTGCGGCGCTCCAGTTCGGTTATATGTTCCCGATGCTCTCAGAGAGCAAACGCAATAGTATCGTCGGCCTTGATAAAGGCGGCAGGGTAGAGGAATGGAGTCCTCTCGTTCACTTTGACGAGCGAGAACTAAAATATTCGCATCGTGCTTGTATGGAATCAAAATTCCCGATAGGTCTCGGAAGCAAGCGTAAAAGTTACTTCTCGGAAATTGATTTCGGCCTCGAAAGAGCAAAGTGATGAGGCAACCGAATTAAATGGATGAAATAGACGAAAAAATGCGCGGAGGAAATTTCTCCGCGCTTTTCTTTTTGGAATGCTGTGTGCAAACTTGTTTTAGGTTAAAGAAGCAGAAGCTCCGTGCCATAAGAATTATCGATGGCGCAGAGCCAATCACCGTCTTTGTTTTTGCGAAATACATAGGTAGCCTTTCGTTCCGCTGGGTATGGGGAATCGGTCATCAGCGGGGTTTCCACCATCGTGTGGGCCAGCACCAAAGCGGTGTCTCCCGCTTCCAAAATCACCATTTCTTTTTGACTGGGCCGCATTTCTCCGCGGTAATACTCCAAAATCCGATGAAATGCCGGTTCTATCTGTTCTTTGCCCCGGGCGACTACGCCAGGCTTAACTACCAGAATTGCGTCATCGGCGTAAAAGTCCATCAGTTTTTTCAAGTCCTGCAGGGCAATGGCCTCGTCTGCCTGCTTGATCAATGTTTTGATTGGATGTCCCATTTTATACGCTCCTTTCGGTTAATTCCACATAGTTTCCAAGGAAAGAAAAGTTTGGCATCTCACTGGAAAGTTCACAAATTAAATCCAGGGTTTTGGGATTGGATACGTTTCCGGTGAAGTCTAAGTAAAAATCATATTCAAACCGGTCTCCTTCGCTGACGCTGTCACTGGAAATGGGGCGGGATTCGATTTTCGTCAAGTTCAGCCCGTTCATGGCGAACCGGACCAATACGCTGTACAGGGAGCCGGTGGTGTGGGGGAGGGAGAAACACAGGCTGATCTTATTAGCGTCCTCTGGGAGAAGCAAATCCCGGTGGATGGCGATGAATCGGGTGCGGTTCCGGTCGTTGTTCTGTACGTTTTCGGCTAGGATTTTCAGGCCGTATTCCTCAGCGGCGATCCGGGAGCAGATGACCCCATAAGAGGGGTTCTGTTTTTCCCCAGCCATTTTGGCGGCAGTGGCGGTATTGGAATATTCTATGCTCTCCCAGTGATGCTTGGCGATCAGTTCTGAGCATTGGGCGAGAGCCTGGGGATGGGAATAGATGGTGCGAATGGTTTCTAAGCTGCCGTTTTGGGGAACCGCCAGGCAGTGGTTGATTTTCAAAGTAGTGGCTCCAACGATGCGGAAGCGGTACTTTAAAATCAGGTCATATACCTCTGTCACAGAGCCAGCGGAGGAATTTTCAACAGGGACCAGTCCGAAAGCGGCATCGCCCCGTTCTACAGACTGGAACACCTCCTGAAAGCATTCGTAAAAGGCGATGTTCCGGCTGGGGAACAGCAGGCGGGCGGCTTCATGGGAATGGGAACCGTCTACGCCCGGACAGGCAATGGTCTGGCCCAGGGAGCTTTCGTCTAGGGTGGGGCGGCGTTCCAGAGCTTGTTCTACCTCCTTGCGGGTTTCACTGCCGCTGAGCATCATTTTGTGCTGGCGGGCACGGCTGAGGGCCATCATGGTGGTATAGAGCATTTTCGCTTCACAGTCGTATTCCTCGGCGCGGGATGCGACTTTATTCAAAATCTGCTCTTCCCGTTCGGCGTTAAAAATCGGGAGATTGGTTTCCATTTTGGTTTTGGCTACCACTTCGGCGCACTTCATCCGCTCCACAAACAACGGGAGAAGCTGGGCGTCAATTTCATCAATTTTTTGTCGGATTTTGTTGAGAGACATGATGCTTCCTACCTTTTCTGTGATTATTTTGGAAATTCTTTTTGCAGATTTTTGAAAAGAATTTAAAAAAACTTAAAAATAATATTGACAAATACCTCGTTTGCTAATAAGATATGGCTAGGGAAATCAAGGCATGGAACATTCCATCTGATTTCAACTGTGGAAAATTGTAACACATTTGGCGTTCGTTTGTCCACATTTGGCGATTAGCTTGGTTATTTTTATTTCACAAAATTTTAGGAGGATTTCGCAATGGTATTCGAAAAGGTAAAGGCTATTCTGAGCGAGCAGTTTGACGTTGAGGAGGATTCCATCACCATGGAAACCATCGTGGCGGAAGATTTGGGCGCCGATTCGTTGGACGTGGTTGATTTGCTCATGTCCATCGAGGATGAGTTTGAGATTGAAATTCCAGATGGGGAAATCGAGAACATCAAAACTGTTGGTGACTTGGTGAAGTACATCGAGGCAAATTCCTAATTTTGAAAAACAAAAGGTTCTCTTATGGAATCTGCGTAGTTCGTTGTGCGGAAGCTTCTGCATGACGAATTTTTTTTCTCGGTTTCGCTGAATTTGCGGTTTTTAGTTGAAATGTTGTCCATCCCGCTTTATAATAAGAATGGAACAAAAAACATCGAAACTGAAATCCGTTCAGATTCCAAATATAGATCCATTATTTTGAGAAGGAGAATCGGCAAGATGTCAGATCAATTTGGACAGAAGAAAATGGTGGAGGCGATCACTCCTATGGAGGAGGATTTCGCCAAGTGGTACACCGATATCGTGAAGAAGGCGGAGTTAATGGACTATACCAGCGTACGGGGCTGCATGGTCATCCAGCCTTATGGCTTTGCGATTTGGGAAAATATCCAGAGCGTTTTGGACGCCCGTTTTAAGGAGTTGGGCCATGAGAATGTTTCCATGCCGCTGTTTATTCCCGAAAGCCTGCTGCAAAAAGAGAAGGATCATGTGGAAGGCTTCGCCCCTGAAGTGGCCTGGGTGACTCACGGCGGCGAGGAAAAGCTCCAGGAACGCCTTTGCGTCCGTCCCACTTCTGAAACCTTGTTCTGCGACTACTATTCCCGGGTGATCCATTCCTACCGGGATCTGCCCAAACTATACAATCAATGGTGTTCGGTGGTTCGCTGGGAAAAAACCACCCGTCCTTTTCTGCGTTCGGTGGAATTCCACTGGCAGGAAGGTCACACCATGCACGAAACCGCTCAGGAGGCCATGGAGGAAACCGAGCAAATGCTCAAGGTATATGCCGAATTCTGCGAGAACCAGTTGGCCATCCCAGTGGTGAAAGGCCGCAAGACCGACAAGGAGAAGTTTGCCGGTGCGGAGGCCACCTACACCATTGAGGCCATGATGCACGACGGCAAGGCTTTACAGTCCGGCACCAGCCACTATTTTGGCGATGGTTTCGCGAAAGCCTTTGACATCACCTTCCAGGGCCGGGACAACAATTCCTATTACCCCCATCAAACCTCTTGGGGCATGTCTACCCGCATCATCGGCGGCATCATCATGACCCACGGCGATAACAACGGTTTGGTTCTGCCTCCAGCCATCGCGCCGATTCAGGTGATCATTCTGCCTATCGCCCAGCATAAAGCGGGCGTGTTGGAAAAGGCCCGGGAGCTGCAAGAGCGTTTGAAGAAATCATTCCGGGTACGGCTTGACGATTCCGACCAAAGCCCCGGCTGGAAATTTGCCCAGTATGAGATGAAGGGTGTGCCTTTGCGGCTGGAAATCGGCCCCAAGGATATGGAGAAGGGTCAATGCGTGCTGGTGCGCCGTCATGACCGGGAAAAAGTTTTCGTTTCCCTGGATCGTTTGGAAGAAGCCATCGCGGAACAACTGGAAGCGGTTCGCCAGGGCATTTACGACAAGGCTCTGGCCCGTCGCCAGGAAATGACATACACCGCCGCCAATATGGATGAGCTGAAGGATATCGCGGAGAACAAGCCGGGTTTGATAAAAGCTATGTGGTGCGGCGATCTTGCCTGTGAAGAGAAGATCAAGGAGGAGGCTGGGCTTTCCTCCCGCTGCATTCCTTTCGAGCAGGAAACCATTGGGGAAAGCTGCGTTTGTTGTGGCAAGCCAGCGAAATCCATGGTGTTCTGGGGCAAGTCTTATTAATTTGTTTTCGGAAAGCTGGTTCCGGCAATCGCCTCAATCCTAGGGAATCAGCTTACAACGGAAAAACCATTTTTTGCAAAGAGTTAGGATAGTGTTTTTACAGATCGAACATACTAAGGAAAAATTCTTTCTGTATCAATGAGGTGAATCATAACCATGAAAAAAGTAACAATCCTGGTTTGCGGCTTGGCTATTGCGGTGGTATTGGGGTTGGCGGCCTGTGAGTCAGTCGTTAACCCACCTATTGACCCAGCCGTATCCAGCCAGGTTTCTTCGTTGGAATCTCAGACGTCGTCGACGGCATCTTCGGTAATTTCGGAGCCGGGAGAAGCGACTTCCTCCACCGTCAGTGAGATCACGAGCACTCCGAACGATGTTCCAGATGGCTACCCATATAGCATCAAACGGACTCCGTATACTTGGGAAAAGGGCGCGAAAAAATATGAGGTGAATTATCTCAGGATCACAGGAGACAAGGACAACAGTTATTCTAAGGTTAATATGTTGCTCAAGGAGCGGGCCATGCGGACTGCCAACTCCTTTGGCTATCAGCCCCAATACAACCCCGAAACCAAGGAAGAAGTTCCGGTGACTGTGACCACCAGCAGCACGTTGATGTATCGGAACCAGCAGTTTATCAGCGTGGTGATTGAGAGCAAATATACGGTGGGGGATGGGGAGCCGGTTTCCGTGTTTGATACGGTGAACTGCTACTTGGATGAAAGCAGCGCCCTGACTCCAGAGGAAACGGAAGTCACGATGCAAAATTCCTTGGAAGTCAAAGAAGAAATGGCGGACGTTTTGCTTGAGGCGATATGGGATCAAGGGACTCCAGAGTTACAGGAATATTTGACTAAGGAGCGGATTTTTGCGTCTTTGGGCCAAAACCCTATGTTCTTTACGGAAAAATATATGGCCATCAGCCTTCAGGTGCCTCATGAACTGGGCGATCATGTAGAGTTGAAGCTGAACTACCCGGAATTGGCTCCGTTCATGAAAATGAATACCATTTGGCGCACCTTTATTTAGGACGACCAGACGATCAAGGGATTCCCTATACGGGAAATTGGAGAATAAGCATAAAACCCCCACTGGCAAAGGATGTGTTCCTTGCCAGTGGGGGTTTTGCGTGGAGGGTCAGCGGTTGATTTCAGGGTTGTCGGTGCGTCCCAATAAGTAGTCAATCGACACATTGAAGTAGTCGGCAAGAGCGGTGAGCGTTTGATTGTCAGCCTCACGTACCCCATTTTTATATTGACTAATACTATTTTGGCTCATATTTAATTCCATAGCTAGATTGATCTGAGATAAATGCCGCTTTTTGCGCAACTTTTTTAGCCTAAAAATGTCCATCACCTCTTGACAGGATAATACCAAGATTGTTATAATATTTTATCTCAAATTCGAGATAAAATAGGCTATAATTAATTTTAGAGATAATCACAGGGAAAAAGTCCAAATTAATAAAAGAAGATATCGTCGAGAAAATACAGATAATTGATAGGGAACAAGATCGTGTATTTTCTCATCAGCTTGTCTTTTGGATAAAAGGAGCAATCAAACGGTACGAGGAGGAGAACGGGAGCGTTGAGGTGTTCAGGCCAAAATGCAAATATTCAGTTAAGAAAATGTGAGATGTGTGGCCTTCTTTTTTTAAACATATGAGACATTGCGATTCCTCTCTGAGATTAGTGGGAGTTATTTCCAGCACGAGTCCATACCGAGAGAGCGGAAAATAAATCATTGGTAAAAAAGACTTGCATTTTGTTATGGGGTGTGATATAATAACCAAGCAAGACTGCAATAGATATGCGTTGAAGCGGGAGGTTGCGGCCATTTTGGCTGGTTTTTCCGTGGAGTATGTCCGATTTTAAACCGGGCGAAAGAATATTTGAGTGTATGGCGAAAACATGCGCAATTGCGTGTGTTGACGTATTTTGAGCAAAAATGCGTTGCTGCTGCCATGCCTTAGACGTCTTTTCGAGACCTGCCCGGATCTGCTTTTTAGCAAGTCCGGTTTTTTCATGCCGAGGGAAGAAACACCCGGCACAGTGTAGCGATCAAAAAGGCGCCGCCCGCCAACTACAATAAGGAGGCGATTACAATGGCAGTCAAAGAAAAAATCCGGATAAGAATCAAAGGGTACGATCATCAGCTGGTGGATCAATCCGCCGAGAAGATTGTTCAGACTGCACAGCGCACAGGCGCTCGTGTATCCGGCCCTGTACCGTTGCCAACCGAGAAGCAGGTTATCACCATCCTGCGCGCGGTTCACAAGTACAAGGACAGCCGTGAACAATTCGAGATGAGAACACACAAAAGACTTATCGACATTCTGAGACCATCCAACAAGACCGTTGAGGCGTTGATGAGCTTGGAGCTCCCCGCTGGCGTTGACATCGAGATTAAACTCTAATCTCCGCCAACCAACAAGCGGATGGGGTCATGTTGGCTCCGGCCAACCAATAACCTACACAGGAGGTAAACTATAATGCAAAAAGGTATTATCGGCAAGAAGATTGGCATGACACAAATCTTCGATGAAAAAGGTAAAGTCATCCCGGTAACCGTTGTAGAAGCAGGTCCTTGCGTGGTATCACAAAAGAAGACTGTGGAAAACGACGGCTATGCAGCGATCCAAATCGGCTATGGCGATATGAAGGCACATAAAGTCAACAAGCCAATGAAGGGTCACTTCGCAAAGGGTGACGTTGCTCCCAAGAGAACGCTCCGCGAGTTCCGCGTGGAAAACATTGACGCTTACAACGTGGGCGATCTCATTAAGGCAGACACCTTCGCGGCTGGCGACAAGATTGATGTAACCGGTACCAGCAAGGGTAAGGGTTACGCTGGCGTGGTAAAGCGCTGGAACTTCGGCCGTCTCAAAGAGAGCCACGGTTCCGGTCCGGTTGCCCGTCACGGTGGCTCCATCGGTATGTGTTCCGATCCATCCAAAGTCTTTAAGGGCAGAAAGATGGCTGGCCACATGGGCGCGGAGCGCGTTACCGTACAAAATCTGACGGTTGTTAAAGTGGACGCAGAGAATAACCTGATCGCAATCAAGGGCGCTATTCCAGGCCCCAACGGCGGCACCGTTATCATCCACGACAGCGTGAAGGCGTAAGGGAAGGAGGAATTGACATGCCTACAGTAGCAGTACTTGATATGGCTGGTAAGGAAGTTTCCAAGGTTGAGCTTTCTGAGGCTGTATTTGGAATTGAGCCAAATGTTCCAGTTATGCATGACATGGTAAAGAATTACCTGGCGAACCAGCGTCAAGGCACACAATCGGCACTGACCCGCGCCGAGGTTTCTGGCGGTGGCAGAAAGCCGTGGAGACAAAAGGGTACCGGTCACGCAAGACAGGGTTCCACCCGTGCTCCGCAATGGACACACGGCGGTATTGTATTCGCTCCAAAGCCGAGAGACTACCGCTATTCTTTGAATAAAAAAGTAAAGAGACTGGCAATGAAGTCCGCGCTCTCCAGCAAGGTGGCTGACAGCGAGATGATCGTTCTCGACGGCATCCAACTGGACGAGTACAAGACCAAGACCATTGCCGCTATGCTCAAAGCGATTGGATCTGAGAAAAAAGCCCTGATCGTTCTTCCTGAGCGCAACGAGAAGGTAATCGCTTCCGCAGCGAATATCCCAGGCGTGAAGACAGCTATGGTTAACACCTTGAATGTATATGACATTCTCAATGCAGATAAATTTATCGTGCTGAAGGATGCCGTAGCTCAGATTGAGGAGGTGTACGCATAATGACAGCACAAGACATCATCATCCGTCCGATTATTACGGAGAGAAGCATGGCCGGTATCGGCATGAAGAAGTACACCTTTGAGGTTGCCAAAGACGCGAACAAAGTAGAAATTGCAAAGGCAGTGGAAGAGCTTTTCGACGTTAAGGTTTCCAAAGTGAACACCATGAACGTGAGAGGCCACCTGCGCCGCCAAGGCAGAACCGAAGGCTACACTCCGTCTTGGAAGAAAGCCATCGTTTCCCTGACCGAGGGCAGCAAGGCAATCGAATTCTTTGAAGGCATGATGTAATCTCTGCCCCAATCATAAGCACAGAGGCAACGTATGGGGAGCGCCATCTCCCCGCAAAGCCATCATGAGGAGTGTGAAACCGAATGGCAATTATTAACTTTAAACCTACCACGGCTTCCAGACGGAACATGTCGGTAACTGACTATTCCGTTCTCTCTAAGGTTGAGCCGGAGAAGAGCCTGTTGGCTCCTTTGAATAAAAAGGCTGGCCGCAACAGCTACGGTAGAATTACCGTTCGCCACAGAGGCGGCGGCAACCGCAGAAAGTATCGTATCATTGACTTTAAGCGTCAAAAGCACGATATGCCTGCAACGGTACTCACCCTGGAGTACGATCCAAACCGTTCCGCTTTCATTGCGCTGGTGCAATATGAGGACGGCGAGAAAAGATACATCCTCGCTCCAAACGGCCTAAAGGTCGGCGATGTGGTTGTATCCGGTCCAAATGCGGATATTAAGCCAGGCAACGCACTGCCGCTGGCAAACATCCCAACTGGTACCTTCATTCACAATGTTGAGCTTTACCCAGGCAAGGGAGGCCAATTGGCACGTTCCGCCGGCAACATGGCTCAGCTTATGGCGAAGGAAAACGGCATGGCTCTGCTCCGGCTTCCATCGGGCGAGTTGCGCAACGTGTCTGCAACCTGCATGGCTACCGTTGGTCAAGTGAGCAACACCGACCATGAAAACGTAAAAATCGGTAAGGCTGGCCGCAAGCGTCACCTTGGCTGGCGTCCAACCGTACGCGGTTCCGTTATGAACCCATGCGATCACCCACACGGTGGTGGTGAGGGTAAAGCACCAATCGGCCGTCCTGGTCCTGTTACCCCTTGGGGCAAGCCTGCTCTGGGTTACAAGACCCGTGCTACCAAGCACCGTTCCGATAAGTTTATCGTAAAACGTAGAAACGGCAAATAAGGCATACAGAAAGGAGCTTAAGTAACATGGGCAGAAGCGTAAAAAAAGGTCCTTATGTACAGCCTGTGCTGTTGAAAAGGATTGAACAAATGAATGCAGCCGGCGAAAAGAATATCGTGAAAACCTGGAGCAGAGCTTCCACGATTTTTCCGGATTTCGTTGGCCATACCATTGCGGTTCATGACGGCCGCAAGCATGTTCCGGTGTATGTAACCGAAGATATGGTTGGACACAGACTCGGTGAGTTTGCGCCAACAAGAACTTATAAAGGTCACGCTGGTTCTAAGACTGGCGGCAAATAACGGCCGAAAGGAGTGTACAGAATGGAAGCAAGGGCTTATCTGAAATACGCCCGCATTTCTCCACGTAAAGTTGAAATCGTGCTGGACTTGATCCGCAAGCAGCCGGTTGACAAGGCTATGGCTATCCTGAAGAATACCCCAAAGGCCGCATGTGAAGATTTGCAAAAACTGCTGAAGTCCGCAATGGCTAACGCAGAAAACAATCATAATATGGATGTTTCCAGACTTTACGTAGCAGAGTGCTTCGTATGTCCGGGCCCGATCCTCAAGCGCATTCGTCCAAGAGCGCAGGGTCGCGCGTTTCGAGTATTAAAGAGAACTTCGCACGTCACCCTCGTGCTCAAGGAACAAGAATAAGTGCAGAACAGGAGGTAAACTATGGGCCAGAAAGTAAACCCACATGGTCTTCGTGTGGGCGTAATTAAAGACTGGGATTCCCGCTGGTTCGCGAAGAAGAATGTTTTCGGAGACACCTTGGTTGAGGATTATAACCTCCGCAAGACTCTGAAAAAGCAGCTCGCAGCGGCTGGTGTTCCAAAAATTGAAATTGAGCGTGACGCATCCAAAGTCCGCATTCATATCCACTGCGCAAAGCCAGGCATGGTGATCGGCAAGGGCGGCGCAGAGATCGAGAAGCTCCGTGTACAATGCGAGAAGTTCCTCGGAAAAACCGTTTTGATCAATATCGTTGAGGTAAAATCCCCGGATTTGAACGCTCAACTGGTGGCAGAAAACATTGCCGAACAATTGGAGAGAAGAATTTCTTTTCGCCGTGCCATGAAGCAATGCATCGGCCGCGCCATGAAGCTGGGCGCCAAGGGCATCAAAACCCAGGTTTCCGGTCGTTTGGGCGGCGCGGAAATCGCCCGTACCGAGCAGTATCATGACGGTACCATTCCGCTACAAACTCTGAGAGCAGACATCGACTACGGCTTTGCAGAAGCAGCAACCACCTACGGCCGTCTCGGCGTCAAAGTCTGGATTTACAGAGGCGAGGTTTTGCAAGACAACAACCGTCCTCGTAAGGAAGGAGGAAGCAAGTAATGCTGTTGCCAAAGCGCGTAAAATACCGCAGAGTTCACCGTGGTCGTTTGACCGGTAAGAGCTACCGCGGAAACAAAGTAACCAACGGCGATTTCGGCATTCAAGCCCTGGAGCCAGCATGGATTACTTCCAACCAAATCGAATCCGCTCGTATTGCAATGACACGTTACTGCAAGAGATTCGGTAAGGTTTGGATCAAGATTTTCCCAGATAAACCAATCACAGAGAAGCCAGCAGAAACTCGAATGGGTTCCGGTAAAGGTTCTCCAGAGTATTGGGTAGCAGTTGTTAAGCCAGGCAGAGTGATGTTTGAAATCGGCGGCGTTCCAGAGGAAACCGCAAGAGAAGCGCTCCGCCTTGCAGCGCACAAGCTTCCGGTAAAATGTAAGTTTGTGAAAAAGGAAGAAACGGGGGGTGAGCAGTAATGAAGGCCTCAGAGATCAGAAATTTATCCACAGAAGAATTGGAAGCGAAGCTGAAGGACCTCAAGGCCGAGCTTTTTAACCTGCGTTTCCAGCTTGCCATTAACCAGCTCGAAAACCCGATGCGTGTTTCCGCTGTTAAAAAGGATATCGCTCGCGTAAAGACCGTTTTGCGCGAAAACGAGATCAAAAACAGCCAAAATGCGTAAGGAAGGGAGGATTCAGCTGTGAGCGATAGAAACATGAGAAAAACCGACGTCGGTAAGGTTGTAAGCAACAAAATGGATAAAACCGTGGTTGTTGCAATCGAAGACAGCGTAAAGCACCCGCTTTACAAAAAGATCATCAAGCGCACAATCAGACTCAAGGCACACGATGAAAACAACGAGTGCAACATCGGCGATAAGGTGCGTATCATGGAGACTCGTCCTCTTTCCAAGGATAAGAGATGGAGACTCGTAGAAATTATTGAGAAGGCCAAATAATTTGGCCCAGCAGAGTAGATAAAGGAGGAACGCACTGTGATACAACAACAGACCTACCTTAAGGTTGCCGACAACACCGGCGCAAAAGAGCTTATGTGCATTCGCGTTCTAGGTGGTACCGGCAGAAGGTATGCCAATATTGGTGACGTTGTGGTTGCTTCCGTTAAAAAAGCAGCACCCGGCGGCGTTGTTAAAAAGGGCGACGTTGTAAAAGCGGTTATTGTTCGCACTGCTTTTGGCGTTCGCCGCGATGACGGCACATATATCCGTTTCGATGAGAATGCAGCCGTTATCATCAAAGAAGATAAAAACCCAAGGGGCACTCGTATCTTTGGACCTGTTGCCAGAGAGCTGAGAGACAAGGACTACTTGAAGATCCTCAGTCTTGCCCCGGAAGTATTGTGATGGGAGGTGCTCACTAATGAATCAAAAAGTTCATGTAAAAACTGGTGACACCGTCATCATTTTGAGTGGTAAAGATCGCGGCAAAGAAGGCAAAGTCCTGGCTGTGAGCCCGAAGGAAGGCAAGCTGATCGTGGAAGGCTGCAACCTGGTGACCAAGCACGTTCGTCCTCGCAGAATGGGCGAGCAAGGCGGCATCGTAAAGGCGGAAGGCGCCATGTACGCCTGCAAGGTTCAGCTGGTTTGCCCTCATTGCAGCAAAGCAACCAGAATTGCACATGATGTGGACGGCGACAAGAAAGTCCGCGTCTGCAAGAAGTGCGGCAAATCGCTGTAAGGAGGATGGAAATGGCTAGACTGAAGGATTATTATAAAAAAGACGTCGCTCCAGCAATGATGAAAAAATTCTCTTACGACAGCGTGATGCAGATCCCGAAGCTGGATAAGGTTGTCATCAACGTGGGCGCCGGCGAAGCAAAGGACAACTCCAAAGTGATCGACGCGATCATGACCGACATTGCAGCCATCACCGGCCAAAAGCCAATGACCTGCAAGGCAAAGAAGTCCGTTGCTAACTTTAAGCTCCGCGAGGGCATGAACATTGGCGTTAAAGTAACCCTGCGCGGCGAAAGAATGTATGAGTTTGTGGATCGTCTCTTCAACATCGCGCTCCCAAGAGTGCGCGATTTTCGAGGCATCAATCCAAACTCCTTTGATGGCCGCGGCAATTACAACATGGGCATCAAAGAGCAATTGATCTTCCCAGAGATCGATTACGATAAGATTGACAAGGTTCGCGGAATGGACATTTGTTTCGTAACAACCGCAAAAACCGACGAGGAGTCCCGGGAGCTGCTGTCTCTGATGGGCGCCCCGTTTGCGAAATAAGGAGGGAATATTGTGGCCAAGACTTCAATGAAAGTAAAACAGCAGAGAGGGTCCAAGTACTCCACTCGCCAATATAACAGATGCAAAATCTGTGGCAGGCCGCATGCCTACCTGCGCAAGTTCGGTATTTGCCGTATCTGCTTCAGGGAGCTTGCTTATAAGGGCGAGATCCCAGGCGTAAAAAAGGCCAGCTGGTAAAGCTTAGCAAAGGAGGTAAACGGTATGCAGATTACAGATCCAATCGCCGATTTGCTCACACGTATCCGCAACGCGAGTTCTGCAAAGCATGATTCCGTGGAAATTCCTGCTTCCAACATGAAGAAGGCAATTGTCCAAATTCTGGTGGATGAGGGTTACGTGAAGAATTTCACCATAGTGGAAGATGGCAAACAAGGCATCATTAAAGTAAATCTTAAATATGGCGAGGGCAAGGTTTCCGCCATTAAGGGCCTGCGCAGAGTTTCTAAACCAGGCCTGAGAATTTATTCCAATGCGGAAGAACTGCCAAAGGTTATCAAAGGCCTTGGCGTTGCTGTCATTTCGACTTCCAAAGGCGTGATGACCGATCGTCAGGCTCGGAAAGAGAATGTAGGCGGCGAGGTTCTCGCATTTATTTGGTAAGGAAAGGGGTGCTACTACTATGTCGCGAATTGGAAGAAAACCCATAAATATTCCCGCTGGCGTGGATGTAAAGCTCAACGCCAACGTTATGACGGTCAAGGGTCCGAAGGGCACGCTGACACAGGAGCTCCATCCTGCTATGGCCATTGCCATCGAAGGCAATGAGATCCTCGTTACCCGTCCCAACGACGCAAAGGAAAACCGCTCCCTGCACGGCTTGACTCGGACGCTCATCCACAATATGGTGGTTGGCGTGACCGAGGGCTTCAAGAAGGAGCTGGACGTGAACGGCGTTGGTTATCGTGTGCAAAAGACTGGCAAAGATTTGGTGATGAACCTTGGCTTCTCCCATCAGGTAATCATGCCAGAAATTGAGGGCATTACCATTGAGTGCCCAAATCCAAACAAAATCATCGTTTCCGGTCCAGACAAGCAAAAGGTTGGTCAGTTTGCTGCTGAGATCCGCGAGAAACGTCTCCCAGAGCCATACAAGGGCAAGGGTATTAAGTATGTTGACGAAGTGATCCGCCGCAAGGAAGGCAAAGCCGGTAAGGGTTCTAAGAAGTAATTAAAGGAGTGAATCATCATGGTGAATAAGGCTGATAGAAACACAGCCCGTCTGAAGCGCCACCTGAGAGTGCGCAGCAAAATCTCCGGCACAAGCGAGTGCCCACGCCTGAACGTATTCCGCTCCAGCAAGAACATCTATGCCCAGATTATCGACGATGTTAAGGGTGTTACTCTGGTAGCAGCTTCTACTCTGGACAAAGAGTTCACTGGAAATGGCGGAAACAAAGAGGCGGCACGCAAAGTCGGCGCAATGATCGCCAAGCGTGCAGCAGAGAAAGGCATCACCGAGGTTGTGTTTGACCGCGGTGGCTATATTTTCCACGGCCGTGTCAAAGAGCTGGCCGAAGGCGCCCGCGAGGGTGGCCTCAACTTCTAATTATAAGGAGGGATACTTTTGGCTAGAATTGACGCATCAACAATTGATCTGAAAGAACACGTGGTTGCGATTAACCGCGTATCCAAGACCGTAAAGGGCGGCCGTATCTTTAAGTTCGCCGCTTTGGTAGTGGTGGGCGACGGCAACGGCACCGTAGGCTTTGGTATTGGCAAAGCAGGCGAGGTTCCGGATTCCATCCGTAAGGGCATCGAGGACGCAAAGAAAAACCTGATGAAGGTTTCCCTGCGCGGATCCACCATTCCTCACGAGGTTCTGGGCGCGTTCGGCGCAGGCCGTGTTTTGCTGAAGCCAGCCGCTCCTGGTACCGGTGTTATCGCTGGCGGCCCGGTTCGTGCGGTGGTTGAGGCTGCTGGTATCAAGGATATCAGAACCAAGGCTTTGCGCTCCAATAATCCATGCAACGTAGTACGCGCAACCCTGGAGGGCCTCTCCAATCTGCGTACCGCTGAGCAAGTTGCTGCTACTCGCGGCAAGTCCGTAAAAGAAATTCTGTAATAGGGGGTGGCAGTTATGGCACAGCTCAAAATAAAGCTCGTAAAAAGTCTTATCGGAAGCAAGAAGGACCAAATTGCAACTGCCCAAGCGCTTGGTCTCAAGAAAATCGGCGATGAAGTTGTTCAGCCGGACAATCCGCAGACCAACGGCAAGGTGGCCAAGATTATCCACCTCATCGACGTTTGCAAAGCGTAAGAAGGAGGTGCGACGAAATGAAATTGCATGATCTGACTGCGGTTCCTGGCTCCACCCAAGTCTCCAAGAGAGTGGGCAGAGGGCACGGTTCCGGACATGGTAAGACTGCCGGCAAAGGCCACAAAGGCCAAAAAGCCAGAGCAGGTAAAGGTTTCCGCCCAGGTTTTGAGGGTGGTCAGATGCCTCTCCAAAGAAGAATCCCGAAGAGAGGTTTCGTAAACATTTTTGCAAAGGAGATCCTTTCCATCAATGTTGGCTCTTTGGAAGCTTTTGAGAATGGGTCTGTGGTAGACACCCAGGCTTTGATTGACGCTGGTTTGATTAAGAAGTGCTGCGACGGGGTGAAAATCTTGGGCAACGGCTCTTTGACGAAAAACCTGACCGTTCAAGTAAGCGCTTTCTCCGAAGCTGCAAAGCAAAAGATTGAAGCTGCCGGTGGGAAGGCCGAGGTGATCTGAATTGTTTAAAACAATACGGAACGCCTGGAAAGTGCCTGAGCTTCGCTGGAAGCTATTGTTCACCCTGTTTATCATCGTGGTATTTCGGATCGGTTCAGTTATCACCGTGCCGTTCCTCAATACTGACGCATTGGCAGGCTTGATGGACGAAGTGAGTAACAATGGTTCCGCTCTGGGTTACCTGAATATGCTTTCTGGTAATGCGTTTGCCAGCGCGTCGCTGTTCGCTATGTCCATTACGCCATATATTAATGCATCCATTATTATGCAGCTCCTGACGATTGCCATAAGGCCGCTGGAGCGTTTGGCCAAGGAAGGGCTGGAGGGCCAGAAGAAAGTGACGGCCATCACCCGGTTCCTGACGGTAGGCCTTGGATTGGTGCAAGGCACTGCGTTCTATCTCTATCTGAGAAGCAGTACTTGGCAGGGCACGCCGGTCACCCTCTACAACGAGGGCGGCGCACAGGTATTTTCCGCAATCGTGATCATACTCACCTTTACGGCCGGCACAGCCCTGCTGATGTGGCTGGGTGAGCAGGTCAACAAAAAAGGTGTGGGCAACGGTATCTCGATCATCCTATTCGCGGGTATCGTGGCTCAAATGCCAACCATCATCATGCACCTGGTGGACTACATCAAACTGGCAATTGCGGCTCCAAGCGTAGCTGGCAAATTCTTCGGTTTGGTTCCAGGCTTTGTGCTGATCTTCTTCCTGTTGGTTTGGGTCATTGTCTTTATGAATGACGCCGAACGCAGAATCCCGGTTCAGTATGCAAAACGTGTGGTTGGCAGAAAGATGTATGGCGGGCAGAGCACCCATATCCCGATTAAGATCGGCGCTACCGGTGTCATGCCAGTCATTTTCGCAAGCTCCATCCTTGCGATCCCAAGCACCATTCAAATGTTCTTGGGCGATAGTGTCAAAGACGGCTTCTGGAAAGGCTTCTTTGACGCGTTCGCTTCCGGCGGATGGATCTATTGCATTGTGTATTTCATTTTGATTTTACTGTTTGCGTTCTTCTATATTACCATCCAGTATAATCCAATGGAAATGGCCAATAATCTTCGTCAGAATCACGGCACCATTCCAGGCATCCGCCCTGGCAAGCCTACCTCTGACTACATTGCGAAGATCTTGTCCAAGATTACCCTGATCGGAGCTTTGTTCCTCGCATTTATCGCCTTGCTCCCCATTGTTTATGGTTCCGTAACCGGAATGCAGAACTTGGGCTTGGGCGGTACCTCCATTATCATTATGGTAGGCGTTGCCTTAGAGACCGTGAAACAAATGGAATCGCAAATGATGATGCGCACTTATAAGGGCTTCTTGGATTAAATTTCGGCGAAAGAAGGAGTAAAGAGAATATGAATATCATACTTCTCGGCGCACCGGGCGCCGGCAAAGGCACACAAGCCGCAATTATTTGCGATCATTTAAAAATCCCAACCATTTCTACGGGTAATATTATCCGTGCGGCGCTGAAAAGCGGCACTGAAATGGGTCTGCGCGCCAAGTCCTACATGGATGAAGGCAAGCTGGTTCCCGATGAAGTTGTGATCGGCATCATCAAAGAGCGTCTCGCGGAAGATGACTGCAAAAACGGCTTCATTTTGGATGGCTTCCCGCGCACCATTCCACAGGCCGAGGCTCTGGATAAGATGGGCGTAGTCATCGATAGAGTTGTCGATATCGAGGTTTCCGATGAGGAAATCGTTCATCGCTTGTCCGGACGCCGTGTTTGCGAGAGTTGCAGTGCCAGCTACCATGTGACTTTCAACAAGCCACAGGAAGAAGGCAAATGCGACCTCTGCGCAGGCACCCTGATTCAGCGTATGGATGATCATCCGAATACAGTCAACGAACGCTTGAACGTATATCATGAGCAAACCGAGCCTTTGCGGGATTATTACGCAAAGCAGGGGAAGCTGAGCGTGGTATCCGGCGAAGGGGACATCAGCGAGATCACTCGCTTGACTCTCGCCGCTCTTGAGGCGTGATTATGGTCGTGCTTAAAACAAGCCGGGAGCTTGCAGCAATGAAAGCGGCCGGCAAGATTTCAGCACGGGCCTTAAAGCTGGCTGGCGAGGCGGTGGAACCGGGTGTTTCCACCATGGAAATCGACCGCCTTGTCCGCCGCTATATTGAGGAGCAGGGAGCGACTCCTTCCTTCCTCGGTTACGGCGGGTTTCCAGCAAGCGCCTGTATTTCGGTGAACAATGTGGTCATCCACGGCATACCCCAGAAGGGTCACCTTCTCAAAGAGGGCGACATTGTCAGCATTGACATTGGCGCCTACTATGAGGGCTTCCACGGCGACAACGCGTGGACCTTTGCCTGCGGCGACGTGAGCAAAGAAGCCCAGGCCCTGATGGATGCAACACGCGAGAGCCTATTCGAAGGGATTCAGGCGGCGCAGCCTGGAAATCGAATCGGCGATATAGGAAGCGCGGTCCAACGGTATGTTGAAGCGCGCGGCTACTCGGTGGTACGGGATTTCGTCGGCCACGGAGTAGGTGCGAAGCTGCATGAAGATCCAAGCGTACCAAATTATGGCACACCCGGCCGGGGTGTGCGCCTGTTACCAGGAATGACAATCGCCATCGAACCCATGGTCAACGCCGGTGGTTACACCGTGGAGACCTTGGCGGACGGGTGGACCACCGTGACAACCGATGGAAAACTGTCCGCGCATTTTGAGCATTCCATTGCCCTCACCCCAGACGGGCCGGTTATTTTAACTCTGCCGGATTAAGAGGTGCCTATGGAATTTGTGAGAGGGCTTGTTGTCCGGTCCTTGGCCGGCCACGACAAGGGAGGATTCTTCACCATCTTGGAGGTCAACGGCAAGTTTGCCCTGATTTGCGACGGCAAGTGCCGGAGCCTGGAAAAGCCCAAGAAAAAGAAGATGATCCACCTGTCGGCCACCAGTACAGTGTTACCGGACAGTTCGATGAAAACCAATCGTGAAATTCGCAAAGCGCTGCAGCCCTTTGGGACGGCAGGCTGATTTCCGCAAAAGGGGAGGTTATTCTATGTCTAAGCAGGACGTAATTGAAATTGAGGGTACGGTAAAAGAAGCGCTGCCAAACGCAATGTTTACGGTGGAGCTTCCCAATGGCCATGAGATTCTAGCCCATATTTCCGGCAAGCTGCGGATGAATTTCATCCGCATTTTGCCGGGAGACAAGGTTACAGTGGAGATGTCTCCCTATGACCTGACCCGCGGGCGGATCACATGGCGGTCCAAGTAATCAACCACTTCACTAACTAAGGGAGGGCGCACAAATGAAAGTCAGACCTTCTGTCAAGAAAATTTGTGAAAAATGCAAAGTTATTAAGCGCAAGGGTAAGATCATGGTGATCTGCGAAAACCCGAAGCACAAGCAGCGCCAGGGCTAATGGCGCAAACCCTATTTAACACGGAGGTGCAACCATTATGGCGCGTATAGCAGGTATCGATTTACCAAGAGATAAGCGTATCGAAATTGGTCTTACCTATATTTACGGCATCGGCCGCAAAACTGCGACAGACATCCTGGCAGCAACCGGCATTGATCCCGATATCAGAGTAAGAGATCTCACAGAGGACGATGCTTCCAAACTGAGAGAATATATTGAGCGTAACTACCGCGTAGAGGGCGACCTGAGAAGAGACATCGCTTTCGACATTAAGAGACTGATCGAAATTCAGTGCTACCGCGGAATCCGTCATCGCAAAGGCTTGCCAGTAAGAGGCCAGCGTTCCAAGACCAACGCTCGTACCCGCAAAGGTCCGAAGAAGACCATGGCGAACAAGAAGAAGTAAGCAAGTTAGGAGGGATTTATTAAGATGGCAGCACAAAAGGGCGGTAAGAAAGCTACCGCAGTTCGCAGACGCCGCGAGAGAAAAAATATTGAACGCGGAGCTGCTCATATTCAGTCCACCTTTAATAACACAATTGTTACCATCACAGACGTTCAGGGCAACGCGATTTCCTGGGCAAGCTCTGGTGAATTGGGTTTCAGAGGTTCCAGAAAATCGACCCCTTATGCCGCTCAAACCGCAGCAGAAACTGCAGCGAAGGTTGCAATGGAGCACGGCATGAAAACGGTTGAGGTTTATGTGAAGGGACCGGGCGCAGGCCGTGAGGCAGCGATTCGCGCGCTGCAAACCGCTGGCCTGGAAGTCAGCATGATTAAAGACGTTACACCGATTCCACACAACGGATGCCGTCCTCCAAAGAGAAGACGTGTCTAGTTTTTGAGAAATAGAAACCAAAAGGAGGAAGGTTAGGAAATGGCAAAAAACAGTCAGCCAATTCTGAAAAGATGCAAAACTTTGGGCATCGATCCAGCCGTTCTGGGCGTAAGCAAGAGCACAAAAAGAAACCCAAAGCAAGGCAGAAGAAAGCAAAGTGAGTATGGCATGCAGCTCAACGAGAAGCAAAAGGCCAAATTCATTTATGGTGTTCTTGAGAAGCCATTTAGAAAATACTACGCAATGGCAAGCAAAGCCAGCGGCGTGACTGGTGAAAACCTGCTGCAAATCCTGGAGAGCAGACTGGACAACGTGGTCTATCGCTTGGGCTTTGCCAACACCAGAAGAGAAGCCAGACAAATGGTGAGCCACGGCCACATCACCGTAGATGGCAGCCGGATCAACATTCCATCTTATCTGGTGAAACCAGGCCAAGTGATCTCCATCCGTGAGAAGAGCCGCAGCTCGGTACGCATTAAGGAAGTTCTGGAGCAAAATGCGCAGACTCCTGTTCCAACATGGCTTGAGCTGGACAGAAATACCCTGCAAGGCAAGGTTGTGACCCTGTCCACGAGAGATGATATTGATTTCGATATCAACGAGACACTCATCGTTGAGTTGTACTCCAAGTAATGCCCGCTTCTTCGGCCGCGCAGCCCGTTTGCTGCTTGGCCTCGTAAGGCAGAAGGTACATGGTGGCGGCTTTGGCTGCCGATGTGTGAAGGAGGTTCGCGAATGATTGAGATTGAGAAGCCAAAAATTGAAACAGAAGTTTTGTCGGATGATGGAACCTATGGTAAGTTTGTTGTGGAACCCCTGGAGCGAGGATTCGGCATTACCTTGGGCAACAGCCTGAGACGGGTACTGCTTTCTTCTCTGCCGGGCATTGCAGCGACATCCATTAAGATTGATGGTGTGGTACATGAATTTTCCACCATTCCCGGCGTCAAAGAAGATGTGACGGAAATCGTCCTGAATATTAAGGGACTGATTGCAAACCTTCTCTGTGACGGCCCAAAAACAGTGGAAATCTCTGCGGAGGGTCCATGTACGGTAACCGCCAGCGCAATCAAATGCGACAGCGAGGTTGAAATCTTAAATCCTGAAATGCACATTGCCACTTTGAGTGACGGAGCAAAATTGTCTATGGAAATCACCCTGGATCGCGGCCGTGGATACATTCCCGCGGAGCGAAACAAGGCGAATATGGCCGCTAGTGCCCCAAGCGTTATTGGGGAGCTTCCAATTGATTCCATTTACACTCCTGTTCTAAAAGTAAATTATAACGTTGAGCCTACCCGTGTGGGGCAAAGCATTGACTACGATAAGCTGAGCCTGGATGTGTGGACCAATGGGATTATCAGCGCGCAAGAGGCGGTTTCTCTTGCTGCTAAGATCCTGACCGAACACCTGAACCTCTTTGTGGATCTGTCTGACAAGGGCAGCAGCACGGAGATTATGGTGGAAAAGGACGACAAGGGCAAGGAGAAGGTTTTGGAAATGACAATTGAGGAACTTGATCTTTCCGTTCGTTCCTTCAACTGCCTGAAGCGTGCAGGAATTAATACGGTTGAAGACCTGATCAACAAATCCGAAGAGGAAATGATGAAGGTCCGCAACCTCGGACGTAAATCTCTCGAGGAAGTTATTTGGAAAATGGCTTCCCTCGGCTTTAATCTTCACAAGGAAGACGAATAATCCTTGTTTTTCAAACCCAAGGTAAAGGAGTGATATTCGATGCCCGGAACCAGAAAGCTCGGAAGAGCGACCAGCCATAGAACTGCTATGCTGAGAGCGATGGTTACTTTTCTCTTGGAGAATGGTAAAATCGAAACCACAGTAACACGCGCCAAGGAGGTTCGTTCTCTGGCGGAAAAAATGATTACCATTGCAAAGGAAGATACTCTGCACAACAAGCGTATGGTGCTGTCTTTCATCACGAAGGAAGATGTTGCCCACAAGCTGTTCTCAGAGATCGCGCCGAAGTATGCTGACCGTAACGGCGGTTACACTAGAATCAGCAAGCTTGGCCCAAGACGTGGCGACGCCGCTGAGATGGCAATTATTGAATTGATCTAAAAAAATTATTATTCTTGATCATAAAAAGCGCCTGTTTAACACATACTCTGTGTTGACAGGCGTTTTTTCCTATATATTTTTAATGTTCTATTTCCTAAAAATATAAAATTTACTCTATAAATCAGATAGAATTCTGGAAGAAGCAACCATATTTCCCCGAGCTCAAGAAGATCAGCGTAAGGACAAAGGGAAATCGGACAGCGATTTTACAAATTGTACACAAAATTCACTTGAAATAGACATTTCCATATAGTATTATTAAAATAAACAGAGCTAGTATTAAAAACAAGGAGGGAGAGGAATGAGAAAAAACAAAGCTGCTTTCCGTACAGGGAAACCAAAGTCCTGGTTGGTGAAACTTAAAATCGGCTTAGAATGGGCTTTTCTCCTATCCGCCTTGTTGGCTGTGATCATGCCCTTCACTGGGATGAACACATTTGCCCGCGGCAACGACTTCAACCGAGTATTTGCTGGAACGATTCACGTCTCAATTCTTCAGAATATTGGGAAGAGCCCAGAGGAACAGTTGCAGCTCCAAAATAAAGTGGAAGAAATTGCTGATTTGGTTTCTCCTGAGGATTCGGATGTAAAAAAAGTCAAAACAGTTCATGACTATTTGGTTCGCAACACGGAATACGATTATACCAATTATCTCAATGATACGGTGCCCATGGTATCTTACACGGCTTATGGCGCATTGATCCGAAAGGTTGCTGTTTGCCAGGGATATTCCACCGCTTTTCAGATGATTATGGAAGAGCTGGGGATTCCTTGTGAGACGGTGGTAAGCGACGAGATGAGACACGCTTGGAACATGGTACAGGTAGACGAGGAATGGTACCATGTAGACACGACCTGGGACGATCCCGTGCCAGATCTCAAGAATCATGTTTCTTACGATAACTTCTTAATTAGTGACTCCCGCATCCAGGATGAGGAACATCAGTATACCAATTGGTTCATCCGTAATGAGGATAATACGATCCAAGCTGCTCCGAAGGCCACCAGCACAAAATATGATTCCTTGAGTCAGCGGGACTGGATGTATAGCAAAGAGCACCCATAATGATGTGAAACCAGAGCAGGTCAGAAACGACCTGCTCTTTCTTTGTGCAGAGATTTCAGAAACAAGAAAAAGGCGAGAACCATTTCCTATGGTTCTCGCCTTTTTGTAATATCGTTGCTTAGATTACCCGAACGGAAATCACACTGTCCAGGGCCTTAATTGCGGAAACTGCGGCGTCGCTCACATTGCCGCTAACATCTAGAAGGGTGTAAGCGTAATCTTTCTTGGATTTGCTCTGCATATTCTCAATGTTTACCCCGACTTCAGCCAAAGCGCCAGTCAGTTGGCTTAAGGTGTTTGGAATATTGCGGTGGAAGATGCAAACTCTCGGGCAACCGTCGCGAGCCATGGAAATATTGGGCAGGTTAACGGAATTCTTGATGTTGCCGTTCTCCAGGAAATCCATTACTTGATCCACAGCCATACATGCGCAGTTGTCCTCGGACTCTGGGGTGGACGCGCCCAAGTGAGGAATGGGCAGAACGCCTTCCACATCCAGCAGATCGTCCGACGGGAAATCCGTGGCATAAGCGGCAACCTTGCCCTCGTCCAGCGCGGTGATCACATCGGCGGAAACCACCAGATCGCCTCGGGCAAAGTTGAGCAGGCGGACTTGGTCTTTCATCTTGGCAATGGCCTCTTTGTTGATCATTCCCTTGGTGTCTGGGGTTAAGGGAACGTGGATGGAAATATAATCGCAGTTAGCGTAGATTTCGTCCAGAGACAGCGCGTGTTTGATGGAACGGTCCAGGCTCCAGGCTGCTTCTACAGACAAATAAGGGTCATAGCCCAATACGTTCATGCCCAGCTCTTTCGCGGCGTTGGCAACAAGAATACCAATTGCGCCCAAGCCGATGACGCCGAGCGTTTTTCCAGCGATTTCTGGACCAACAAAGGAGGACTTTCCTTTTTCTACCAGTTTTCCGACCTCAGCGCCTTGGCCCTTTAAGGTTTTGGCCCACGCAATGCCGGCCGTGATTTTTCGCGATGTCATGAACAAAGAGGCGATGACCAGCTCTTTTACTGCATTAGCATTGGCGCCAGGGGTGTTGAATACCACGATGCCCTGCTCGCTGCATTTGTCGATCGGGATGTTGTTGGTGCCGGCGCCGGCTCTGGCAATCGCCAGAAGGCTTTCCGGCAATTCCATATCGTGCATGGCTGCGGAGCGGACCAAAATTGCGTTTGGATTTTCCACATTATCGCCACAGGTATATTGATCGGTCAGGCGGCTTGTGCCGACCGGGGAGATTTTATTCAGGCATTTTACTTGATACATGTTGATCACCTATCTCAAATTGTTATATTGGGGATTATTGATTGTTTTTTTCAAACTCAGCCATGAAAGCAACCAGCTTTTCTACGCCTTCGATTGGCATTGCGTTGTAAATGGAAGCGCGCATACCGCCAACGGAACGGTGGCCTTTCAGGTTTACCAAGTCACGAGCTGTTGCTTCTTTGACAAACTTGGCGTCCAGCTCCTCGTTACCAGTTACAAATGGTACGTTCATCAGGGAGCGATCCTTGGCCACAACAGTGCCCTGAAACAGCTTGGAATTATCCAAGAAGTCATAGAGGATGCCAGCTTTCTTCTCGTTGAGTTCTTTCATCTTCTCCAGGCCGCCGATGTCATTTTTGATCCACTCCAGCACTAGTTTGCAGATGTAGATGGCATAGCAGGGAGGCGTGTTGTAGAGGGAAGCGTTTTCCGCGTGAATCCGGTAGTCGAACATGGTTGGGGTTTTCTCCATTGGCTCACCCAGCAAATCTTCGCGGACGATGACGACGGTCAAGCCGGCAGGCCCTATGTTCTTTTGCGCGCCGGCATACAGTAGGCCGAATTTACTGACGTCGATGGGTTCACTGAGGATGCAGGAGGAAATATCCGCTACCAATGGAACACTACCAGTTTCCGGCAGGGTATGGTACTTGGTGCCATAGATGGTATTGTTCATGCAGATATGGAAGTAATCAGCGTCCTTGCTGAAGGTAGCCGGATCCAGCTCTGGAATGTAAGAAAATGTTTTATCCTTGGAGGAAGCTACCACATTGGCTTCCCCGTAGCGAGCAGCCTCTTTGTGCGCTTTGGTAGCCCATTGGCCAGTGATGACAAAATCAGCCTTGCCATTTTTGGTCATCAGGTTCATAGGGATCATGGAGAATTGGGAGGATGCGCCGCCTTGCAGGAATAGAACCTTGTAATTGTCCGGGATATTCATGACTTCACGGAGTAAGCTTTCGGCAGATTTGATAATGGCGTCAAACTCCTTGGAACGGTGGGACATCTCCATTACAGATTGGCCGCTGCCTTGATAGTCCAGCATTTCAGCAGCAGCTTTTTCCAGAACTGCCTGAGGCAGGATAGATGGACCTGCAGAAAAGTTATACACGCGTTTCATTGATAACAACCTCCAAAATGATAATTATGTTTGTTCGTACACCAGCCCGCAGGGGATTTTGATGGATGTTAGCAACTCCCCCACAGAGATACAATTACATTATATTACGTTGTGAAAATGAAGTCAATCATTTTTCCCTTCCCTAACATTCCCTAGATCCTGCGCTGGTTTGACAGAATTCCTACTTCGTTGCAGGAAATGAAAAATAACCGGGTGTTTGTATAAATTTTTTGAAATTTCTGCGGAAAAATTTGTTGAAAATTCTAGGAATTTGAAAAGAGTTGTGCTATAATAAAAATGAAATTGAGTCGATTTTTGCGTTTCCTGTTTTTTCACTGGAACACAGAAGCGATCTCATGTTCCAATCAAAAGAAACCGCTTTGCTTTAACAAGAGTTTTCTTTCTATGCAGGGAGCTGTTTTTTTCATGGAAAGCGGCTTTGGGGACTATAAATAGGACAAAGGAAAAATCCAATCAAACAGGGAGTTTTGAGAAGGGGGATCTGATATGAAATTACAGGAAATTGTAGACGTTTTAAAGGCGGAGGTGGTTAGTTCAGCCGATAACATGGATGCGGAGATTCAGACTGCCTGCGGCAGCGATATGATGAGCGATGTGTTAGCGTTCGCCAAGACTCAATCGGTATTTCTCACCGGACTGATGAATCCCCAAGTGGTGCGCACTGCGGAGATGATGGACATGTGCGCCATTATTTTTGTGCGGGGAAAACCAGTGGATGACATGGTAGTCGCCCTGGCAGAGCAAAAAGGGATTAGCATCCTCAAGACGGGTTTTACCATGTTTACCGCCTGTGGCATGCTGTACGAGCGGGGAATCAGAGGAGCGTGTGAACGGAAATGAAGGCTTTAACACTAGAATATCATGTGCCGGGCGATGATTTTACCCGGGCGGGAGAAGCGTCCAGCAAAGTGAAAAATATGCTCAAACGGATGGGCTTCGATTCCGATACCATCCGCCGTGTGGCAATTGCTATGTATGAAGGAGAAATCAACATGGTGATTCATGGCGGTGGAGGCAACGCGTTTGTCAACATCTACGCCGACCGAGTAGAAATCTCCTTGGTGGACCATGGGCCCGGCATTGCTGACGTGGACAAAGCCATGCAGGAAGGCTACTCCACCGCGCCGGATAACGTCCGTGCTTTGGGCTTCGGCGCGGGTATGGGCCTGCCAAACATGAAAAAGTATACCGATGCGCTTCAGGTGGAATCGGTGGTCGGAGAGGGGACGACCTTAAAAATGACCATTTTTGCCGGTGGCAAATAAATTTTGTATTTTAGAGAAAAAGAGGGGGTTTGTATGGATCGTTTTTTTCATTCCGTAACCTTAGACGTGGAGAAATGCGTCGGCTGTACAAACTGTATCAAGCGGTGCCCCACCGAGGCGATTCGAGTGCGCGATGGCAAGGCGATTATCACTCCCGAACGCTGCATTGACTGCGGCGAATGTATCCGGGTTTGTCCACACCACGCAAAAAAAGCCAACTACGACAGCATCAGCATGATCCAGAATTTTACCTATAAAATTGCATTGCCTGCGCCGTCTCTCTACGGCCAGTTTCAGCATTTAGATGATATTGATATTGTTCTCACCGGCTTAAAGGCTTTGGGGTTTGATGAGGTATATGAGGTATCCCGGGCGGCGGAGCTGGTCTCCGAGGCGACCCGGAAGATCATCCAGAAGGGACATTTGTCCAAACCTCTGATCAGTTCTGCCTGCCCGGTGGTGGTACGTCTGATACGGGTTCGTTTCCCGGATCTGTGTTCCCATGTGTTGTCCCTCAACGCTCCCATGGAAACTGCCGCCTGCTTGGCAAAAGAAGAAGCTTCCCAGCGTCTGGGAATTCCGGTGGAAGAGATTGGCGCCTTTTTTATCACCCCATGCCCGGCTAAAGTCACCGATATTAAAGTCCCGATTGGGATTCCCAAATCCCAGGTGGACGGCGCCATTGCGGTCAGTGAGATTTTTGCAAAATTGAGCTATGCGATGGATCATTTGGAAAAAATTGAGCCGATTTCCAAATCCGGCGTGATTGGGGTAGGCTGGGCGTCTAGCGGCGGAGAGGCCGCCGGTTTGCTCAACGATAAATACTTAGCCGCTGACGGCATTGAAAACGTAATCCGGGTGCTGGAAGAGTTGGAGGACGAGCGGATTCGCGGGCTGGATTTCATCGAACTGAACGCCTGCTCCGGCGGGTGTGTGGGCGGTGTATTCTGTGTGGAAAATGCTTATGTGGCGAAAGCCCGTCTCCAAGGATTGCGCCGTTACTTACCGGTTTCCCAAAACCATTTGAAAGAGAATATTCCGGCTTGCATGGAATGGCAGGAGGACTTGGAATTTGCGCCGGTACTCAAGCTATCTGACGATGTGGGCGAGGCGGTACGGATGATGATGGAAATCGACGAGATGTGCCGTCAATTCCCTGGGATGGACTGCGGCTCCTGTGGAGCGCCTTCTTGCCATGCTTTTGCGGAGGATGTAATCCGTGGGCTTGCCAAAAAAAGCGATTGTATTTTTATTCTGCGGGATGAAATTAAACAAGTGGCCAGCACGTTGTCGTCGATGGGAAACATGACCGCCATGGGACAGGTTACGCCAAAACACCACGAGGAAAAGGAGGGAGAACATGACGGTTCATGAGTTACAGGAAGCGTGCGGCCTTTCGATCCTGATTTGTGAGGAGCCAGAGAGGTTGCAGCAGGAAATTACGGGATGCTATATCGGGGACTTTTTAAGCTGGGCCATGGGCAAGATTGCCGCCGGGAATGTTTGGATCACGGTGATGGGAAACGTCAACGCCCTGGCTGTGGCAGCTTTGACCGATGCAGCCTGCATCATTTTGGCGGAAGGGGCCTCCTTGGATGAGGAAGCAGTGCAGAAGGCCAAACAGCAGGGGATTCTTGTGCTTGCAGCGGAACAAAGCAGCTACCAATTGGCTGTGCGGATTGGGGAGCGGTTGAACTAGTTATGCCAAGGGTTTATTATGATTTTCACTTACATTCCTGTTTATCCCCCTGCGGAGACAGCGATATGACACCCTATAACCTGGTGAATATGGCCAAATTTCTGGGTTTTGATATGATTGCCCTCACCGACCACAATTCCTGCCTGAATTGCAAAGCGGCGGTGGAGGCGGGCGAGCAGGTTGGGCTGACAGTGGTGCCAGGGATGGAACTTTGTACGGTGGAGGAAGCTCATGTGGTGTGCCTGTTTCCCACCGTGGAGGACGCCATGGGCTTTCATCATTATGTACAGGAAAATACGGTATCCATTCCCAATGATCCAGAAATTTTCGGGAAACAGGTGATAATGGACGCCATCGATCAGATGCTGGGGGAGGAACCTTGTTTGCTGATCAATGCCAGCAATATCAGCGTCAGCCATGTGGCAGAACTAGTGAGGCAATTTCATGGAGCGGCTTTTCCCGCTCATATCGACAAATCTGCGTACAGCGTCATTGCCAGTTTGGGCGTGGTGCCGGAGGACGCTGGGTTTTCCGCGGTAGAAATCAGCCATAGCGGCGATATATCCCTGTTGAAAAAGACTAACCCGGAAATTAACGATAAAATTTTACTGCGCAATTCCGATGCTCATTATCTGGAGCACATGGAAGATCCACTGGCATGGCTGGAGTTGCCGGAGGCGACGGCGGAGGCTTTGATTGAGGCTTTGAACGGCGAGGTTTTTGTCGAGTGGGGATGAAAGTAACAGTAGAATGTTTAGGATTTTCTACAGAGAAATGCGACATTTTTGAGGAAGTGTAGCCGGTTGTTTGTGGAATTCGGATAGAAAAAGGAAACATGAATTAGCGTGATTCACCAAATCATAGTTTGTTAAGAAAATATCATAGCTTTTAGGAAGCAATAGTGCTATAATTGTCTGTGGCTAAATGAACCAAAATGGTTCTTTTTAGGATTGATTATTGTGTAATTTTTTGTGTCATTTACACAAGGGAGGAAATTTACATGCAAAAGCGGATTAGTAATCTGGCCTTTCAAGGGACAGAAGAACAGCAAAAAAAATTATTTGAAGTAATCGACCGGCGTAAAAATGAGCAGGGCGCAGTGATGCCGATTCTGCAGGAGGCGCAGGAGATCTACGGCTATTTGCCCATTGAGGTTCAGATGATGGTGGCAGAACGCCTGGGCGTTTCCCTGGAGGAAGTGTTTGGCGTTTCCACCTTCTATTCCCAATTCTCCCTGACCCCAAAGGGGAAATATGACATTTCCGTCTGTTTGGGAACCGCTTGTTACGTCAAAGGAGCCGCCGAGATCCTGGACAAAATTTCGGAAATCGTCGGGATCCAGCCAGAGGAGTGTTCCGAGGATGGAAAGTTCTCCCTGACCGCTTGCCGCTGCATCGGCGCTTGCGGATTGGCTCCGGTTTTGACCATTAACGAAGAAGTATACGGCCGGGTGACAGTGGATGATGTGCCTGGCATTTTAGAAAAATATCATTAAGGCCTATGCGGGAATTATCGCTGAATGTTATGGATGTGGCGCAGAATTCGGTGGCAGCCGACGCGTCCCTGATTACCGTCCGGGTGATGGAGCGGGGAAACCGTCTGACCATTGAGATTCAAGACAATGGAAAGGGGATGACCGAGGATCAGGTGTCCCATGTCGCCGACCCGTTTTTTACCACCCGTACCACCCGAAAAGTGGGGCTGGGGGTGCCGCTATTTAAGATGCAGGCGGAAATGACCGGGGGAAGCTTTTCCATTGCTTCCCATCCTGGCGAGGGGACTGCTGTGAAAGCGGAGTTTGTGACCTCCCATGTGGATATGATCCCCTTGGGAGATATGGATGCCACCATGCTGTTGCTGATTACCTGCAATCCCCAGCGGGATTTTATCTATATCCGGGGGAAGGATGGCCGTGAATTTACCCTGGACACCCGGCAGCTTCGGGATGTGCTGGGGGAGGAAGTGCCCCTCAATACCCCGGATGTGGCCGCGTGGATCAAAGAGTTTTTACAGGAACAAACCAGTTACATCGAGAAAGGATGATGCTTTTATGAAGTCATTAGCAGAGCTTCAGGCGATCCGAGAGAAAGCTCGGAGTCAGATCAGTGTGCGGGAAGGCAGCAACGATGCTGTCCGCGTGTTGGTGGGAATGGCCACCTGCGGGATTGCGGCTGGCGCTCGCCCGGTTTTGACCGCCATCTTGGATGAAATTTCTAAGCGGGGTCTCAACAAAATTACGGTGACCCAAACCGGCTGTATCGGGATTTGCCAATTTGAGCCAGTGGTGGAAGTCATTGCTCCTGGACAGGAAAAAGTAACTTATGTTAAAATGACTCCAGAAAAAGCTGTGCGTATGGTCAACGATCATTTGGTAAACGGCAATGTGGTGACCGAATTTACCATTGGCTCAAATACGAAATAAAGAGGAGGAAATCAAATGTATCGTTCCAATATCCTTGTTTGCGGCGGCACAGGTTGTTCTTCTTCCAACAGTGAATTGATCATTGCCACACTGAAAGAGGAACTGGCGGCCCAGGGACTGGAGAAGGAAGTCAATGTGGTGCGTACTGGCTGCTTTGGCCTGTGCGCCTTAGGTCCGATTATGATCGTGTATCCCGAAGGTGCGTTCTATAGTATGGTGACCCCGGAGGACATTCCCGAGATCGTGGAGGAACATTTGCTCAAAGGCAGAATCGTCAAGCGGCTGCTTTATCAGGAGACCGTAGCCGAGGACGAATCCGTTCATTCCTTGACGGAAACGCAGTTCTATAAAAAACAAGTGCGCATTGCCTTGCGAAACTGCGGTGTCATTAACCCAGAGGTGATCGAGGAATACATTGCCATGGACGGCTATTCGGCGCTGGGCAAGGCGCTTACCGAAATGACCCCGGAGGAAGTCATTCAGGTCATCAAGGACTCCGGCCTGCGAGGCAGAGGAGGCGGCGGCTTTCCAACTGGTGTGAAATGGGGGTTGGCCGCACAGAATCATGCGGATCAGAAATACGTTTGCTGTAACGCGGACGAAGGAGACCCAGGCGCGTTTATGGACCGTTCCGTTTTGGAAGGCGACCCTCACGCGGTGCTGGAAGCCATGGCCATTGCCGGTTATGCCATTGGCGCGTCCCAAGGTTACATATACATCCGGGCAGAGTATCCCATCGCGGTCAATCGTTTAGAAATTGCCATCCAGCAGGCCAGAGAGCTGGGATTGCTGGGCAAGGATATTTTCGGCACCGGTTTTGATTTTGATATTGAGCTGCGCCTTGGCGCCGGCGCGTTTGTGTGCGGTGAGGAAACTTCCCTGATCGCTTCCATCGAAGGCCGCCGCGGCGAGCCGAAGCCCCGTCCACCTTATCCGGCTGTCAAAGGTTTGTTCGGCAAGCCTACCATTTTGAATAATGTAGAAACCTACGCCAACATTGCGCAGATCATCCTCAACGGCGCGGACTGGTTTAAGTCCATTGGCACCGAGCGTTCCAAGGGAACCAAGGTGTTTGCGCTGGGCGGCAAGATCAAGCATACTGGTCTGGTGGAAGTTCCTATGGGCACTACCCTGCGGGAAATTGTGGAGGAGATTGGCGGCGGCGTATCCGACGGCGGTAAGTTCAAGGCCGCGCAAACCGGCGGCCCGTCCGGCGGCTGTATCCCGGCCCAATTCCTGGATGTAGAGATCGACTATGATAACCTGATTGAGATCGGTTCTATGATGGGTTCCGGCGGCCTTATTGTTATGGACGAGAGCACCTGTATGGTGGATATTGCGGAATTCTTTCTCCGGTTTACCGTGGATGAATCCTGCGGCAAATGTACCGCCTGCCGGGTAGGCACCAAACGCTTGCTGGAAATCCTGGAAAAGATTACGTCCGGCAGAGGTGAGCGTGGCGACATTGAACGCTTGGAGAAGCTTTCTTACTATATCAAGGAAAATTCCCTGTGCGCCTTGGGGCAAACCGCTCCCAATCCGATCCTCTCTACCCTGAAATATTTCCGCGACGAATACGTAGCCCACGTAGAAGAGCATCGCTGTCCAGCCGGCGCCTGCAAGGCGTTGACCAGCTATACCATTGTTGCGGTGGATTGCCGTGGGTGTACGCTTTGTGCCAGGAATTGTCCGGTGGGCGCGATCAGCGGCGCGGTCAAGGAAGCCCATGTGATCGATCAGTCCAAGTGTATCAAATGCGGCGTTTGCATGGAGAAATGTAAGTTTGACGCGATTGTTAAGGGTTAAGAGAGGAGTGCTTTCCCAGTGTTTCAGATAAAAATTAATGATATGCCCTTCTCGGTACCGAAGGGTTCTACCATTCTTGAGGCGGCTCGATTTGCCGGGCTCCACATTCCAACCCTATGTTTCCTCAAGGATCTCAATGAAATCGGCGCCTGTCGGGTTTGTGTGGTAGAAGTGAAAGGCGCTCGTTCCTTGGTTGCGGCTTGTGTGCATCCGGTGAGCGAGGGTATGGAGATTTATACCAATACGCCAAAGGTGATCGAGGCGAGAAAAACCACCTTGCAGTTACTGCTGTCCGTCCATAACCGGAGCTGTCTGTCTTGTGTGCGCAGCGGAAGCTGTGAACTGCAAGCTTTGTGCCATGATCTGGGTGTGGATATTGAGGATGCATATGACGGCGATATGCCGGATACGATTTACGACGACAGCACTGCCCACATGATCCGGGATAACAGCAAATGTATCCTATGCCGCCGTTGTGTCGCTGCCTGTCAGGAGCAGCATACGGCTGTAATCGGGCCAAACGGACGGGGATTCGATACTCATATTGCCTGTGCCTTTGAGCTGCCGCTGGATCGTGTGGCCTGTATTTCCTGCGGTCAGTGCATCGTCAATTGCCCGACGGGCGCTTTGGTGGAGAAGGATCAGATTCAGGAGGCTATGGAGCTGCTGCATAACCCAGAGAAACATGTGGTGGTGCAGGTAGCGCCTTCCATCCGGGCGACCT
This sequence comes from Clostridiales bacterium, assembly GCA_022801595.1. Taxonomy (GTDB): domain Bacteria; phylum Bacillota; class Clostridia; order Oscillospirales; family Acutalibacteraceae; genus UMGS1071. Next base: position 206,594 of record JAAWSO010000002.1, read on the forward strand.
TGGGCGAATGTTTTGACATGCCTATTGGCACCAACGTCAAAGGCAAAATGGTTTCTGCGTTGCGCCGACTAGGCTTTACTCAAGTATTTGATGCAGATTTCGGCGCGGATATGACCATTTTGGAGGAGGCCAACGAACTCGTGGAGCGGATTCAAAATGGCGGTACACTGCCGATGATCACCTCCTGTAGCCCAGGCTGGATCAAGTTTTGTGAATATTATTTCTCCGATCTGATTCCAAACCTGTCTAGCTGCAAATCCCCCCAACAAATGCAAGGGGCTTTGACCAAGACTTGGTATGCGGAAAAGAATGGCCTGGATCCACGGAAGGTAGCGGTGGTCAGCATTATGCCATGTACCGCGAAAAAATTTGAAATCGGCCGGGACGATCAGGACGCTGCAGGCCCTGGTATTCCAGATATTGACGTGGTTTTGACCACCCGCGAGCTGGGACGGATGATTAAACGAGCTGGTTTGGATTTTGTCAACTTGCCAGAGGAAGATTTTGATCCAGCGATGGGCATCACCACTGGCGCGGGCGCGATTTTTGGAGCTACCGGCGGTGTGATGGAAGCAGCTTTGCGGACGGCGGCCGACACGTTGACCGGCCAATCCTTGGATCAGATTGAATATCAGGAAGTACGCGGTACCGCGGGGATCAAAGAAGCGGTTTACCAGGTAGCAGGTATGGAGGTCAAGGTTGCCGTGGCCAGCGGCATGAAAAATGCCAATGAACTGATGGAAAAGGTGCGCAAGGGTGAGGCAGATTATCACTTTATTGAGATCATGGGATGCCCAGGCGGCTGCGTCAACGGCGGCGGCCAACCAACCCAGCCGGCGATTGTCCGAAGTTTTACCGATCTGAAGGCTATCCGTGCCAAGGCTTTATATGACGAGGATGCGAACTTGCCGTTGCGCAAGAGCCATGACAGCCCCATTGTCAAGCAGGTTTATGAGGAGTTCCTCGGGAACCGAAACAGATTTGCCCATACGTCATAAAAAGAATACGTAATATCCGGAAACAAAATCGGTTTTCCGGAATTGAAGCAAGTCAAAAACGCCATCGCCAG
>JAAWSO010000046.1 GCA_022801595.1 Clostridiales bacterium
GAGTACACCAAGATGAACGTATTGGTTCAGTCTGCTCAAGCTATGCTGGCTCAAGCAAACCAACAGCCACAATCCGTTCTCCAATTGCTCCAGTAATTTGGATCGTTGTTTCTAGCTTAATTTTATAGGTTACGATTCTTTTCTTCCATGAGGAAGTGAGCGGGAGGCTCTGCTGTCCAAAAAACAGCAGAGCCTCTTTTTGCGCACAAAAATCCCCTCGGTTGGTTTGATCCAGCAGAGGGGAGGCGGGTGGCTATTCTTTTTCTTTGTAGTACAAGAGGCAGTGGCAATAGCCGCTGAAATTCGGATCCTCGACTTGTTCCTTAAATTCTTTGCACATACACTTGGTATCCTCGGTACGTTCCAGACGGCATGGACAGTATCCGCCGGTTCTCTTCAAGCCCTCGCGGACAGTATTGACGATTTCTTTATCTTCATTTAAGCGGATTTTCATGATATCACCTCATACATTCTTGCTTTCTTTTATGATACAATACTTCAAAAAAAATAGCAATGGAATTTCCTACAAAATTCTCCTAGTTATTTATTCTATAAAAAGGAAAAAAGCTTGACAAATCGGGGAAGAAGGGAATGTGGAAGCCATTGATGGAGCCGCATCAAAAGGTTTCAGAAGAAATAAGCATATTGTTGCTTTCCTCCAAGCATATGCTTTCTAAAATCTAGTTTTTATAAAGAAGAAAGGATCCAAATAATTATATGAATTAACGGCAATACCACCAGCTTAGCCATTATTCAAGCGTTGCTGGAGTCTAATTACGAAGTGATCACAGCGAAGTCTGGACTGGAGGTTTTGAGATATCTTCAAAATAATCCAGGGTTGGATTTGATTCTGCCTGGTTATTAGTGGTATTGAATATAAAAAACTTAAGAAATACCAATCGCTTATCCACGATTCTTATCATTTTTCTGACGAGTATGGAAGGAATGAATTCTGAAGTAGAAGAATTTATTCATGGGATGGAGGATTTTATTCAAAATCTAGTCCATGTGGCGCTGCCCAAACTGAAAGTTAAACGGTAGCTTTATATTTTCCCACTCAAACAGCACAATCAATTGCTGCCGAGAAAATTGTAGCGGATTCAATTGAAATTTGACGCTGTGTTTAATGAGACATGAAGACTCAATTCCAAAAAATCCTTTTCCTCTGGCTCCATCCAGTTGAGAAGGATATTTTTTATTCTTTATAATTATAGTAGAAAGAAAAAAGCATATGGACAAAGGGAAACATGTTCTAAAAAATATAGATTTTATGTGAATAAAAGTGTTGAAAAAGTAAAAAAAATCCAGTATAATAAAAAACAACTGAGAAGAAATTTTCGGTGCTCAATCGGATCTGTTTTTGAAAAGGAGGGAGTCCATGGCAAAGAAAAAAGAACTTGGGGATGAAATCTATGAGGAAGAGAAAACCCATGCAACGAAAAGTGTGCTTTATAATTTGTGGAAAAATTTTTCTGGCGGTAAGAAAAAAAATGATCAGTCGGAGATAGAAGAGAAGGAAACGACGGAAGAACCGGAGATGGAGGAAGTAGCCGTAGAGGAAGAAACACCACAGCGGCGAGAACGGGCACGGGAACGGTTTCCGAAAAAAAGTCCTTTACTGGAATTGTATCAAACTTGGCGCAGTGAGCATCAGCAGAATGAATCACGGGAGTTTGGCCCCCAGGATTTACTTTTGGACGAAAACGAGGAGTTGACTGAAGATCATCGTGCTTTGATCAAAGACGCGGAAGACAATGCTCAAGAAATCTTATGGGCATTCCATGGAGATGGAGAAAATGGTTTGCAGCCTGCAGAAGGCCGGATTTGTATGCGGGTATCCGTGGATCGTCTGGAGGCCTTTTTGATTTTGCTTCCTCCTTTGTATGGCGGGGAAGAAATAACCCAAGAGAAGGTACAGGAAAAAATCACACAGCAGAACATTAAAGTTGGCTTGGACCAGGCTGCCATTCATCAGTTGGCGGCCGGCCCGTCATTATATTTTAAAATTGTGCGGGTGGCGGCAGGAATTCCTCCGGTTCATGGAGAAGACGGCACAATTGAAGAAGTTGTATCCCGTGCAACCGGATTTCGTTTTGTGGAAAAGGAAAATGGCATTGTAGATTTCCGGGATATGAATTGGTTCCAGCAAGTGAAGGAGGGAGAGATCCTTTGTAAAATTTTGCCCCCCAGTGAGCCGCAGAATGGCGTGGATATTTATGGAAATTCGGTTGCTGGTAAGCCTGGCAAAAAGGCGGCGGTTCCTTCTGGAAAAAATACGATTATCAATGAAGAGGGCACTGCCCTGGTGGCAAAAGTAGACGGTCAGGTTTTGATCCAAGGAGATAAGTACCATGTGGAGCAAACTATGACCATCAACGGCAACGTAGATTTTTCCATTGGAAATTTAGATGTGACTGGAAATATTGTTGTGCATGGGGATGTTTTCAGTGGATTTGAGGTCAAGGCTACGGGAGATATTACAGTGAACGGCATGATTGAAGGGGCTACGGTCATTGCTGGCGGCAATATTTTTGTTCGGGCAGGGATGAATGGAAATGCAAAAGGAAAGCTGATAGCCGGAAAAGATATTAAGTGTAAGTTTCTGGAAAACAGTATAGCTGAGGCGCGCGGAGATATTTATTTGGAGAGTTCGATTAACTCCGTGGTTCGTAGCTGGGGGGCAGTTTTGGTGAAATCGGGCAAAGGAGTTTTGATTGGCGGGGAAATTACTGCCATGAAAACCATTGAGGCCACTGCAGTAGGCAGTAAGCTAAATCTTGCCACTCATGTGGCATTGGTTGCGCCAGAAAGCTTTTTGGAGGAAAAAGCACATTTGGAGAAAGAGCGTCAAAAGTTGCTGGGAGCGATCAATGAACAAGAACAGCTCAATCAATCGCAAGCCATTGCACGTTTGAAGGAGCGAGATATTCAAAGTAAGCTGGAGATGATGAAAGAGCTGGAAGAAGGGGTGCTAAAATCGGTTATGCGGTTTAATATGGTATATCCCAATACCTCAGTCACCATTGTCAAAGCGCACCATACTTTGCGGGAAATGCGCAACCAGTGTATGATTTATCAAAAACAAGGTGAAATTGTTTTTGGTGCAAAATAAATAACAAAAGCGCCATGTAGTTTTTTACATGGCGCTTTTGTTATTCTGTTTTGTTCGGTTTTAAAAAATTCTTAGAATTTTTTCTCTGGGTTTGGAGCTTGGATTGTATCCCTATCCTGTTTTTTCTTTTGTGAATCGCTTTCATGATCATTCTAGCAATTGGTTGGGTAAATAAAATTTCACACCACAGCGCTACGCGGAAATCTCTTGGCCAATGAGAGGAAAAGGTCAAAAAGGGTTCCCAGCTAAAACCTTCGCCTATCCAAGTGCCGATAATTGTCATACAAAGGGACATACCAGTTACACAAAAAAGAATGTTAAAAAGGATCTTTATATAAAAACTATCAATTGGTTTTGTAAACTTCTTTACAAGGTTTTCCGAGAGACATCCGACCAATAAAGGCTCTAAAATGATGACAATAATCCAGATGATAGGAATCATTTTTAAGATGGTAAGAAGGGTGGAGCTGTTTAAATTGCCAAAGGCAGTTTCAATATTTAAAACCAGCATGACAACTACAGTCAGAAAGGCGATTACACTGCCATATAGGAGTTCTTCTTTCTTATTTTATGGAAGTCTTATTTCGTTCATTCGTAATTTATTCCTTTTGTTTGAGATTTTTTATTTTTAACATAAATTTTTTGATTATGTAAGAATTTTTTCTTCGGCATAAGTGATGAATATTTCAAAAAAATTAACTGCCGACAAAATGAGAATTTACCAAAAAACTATTTTTAGTCGGGATTCAGGAAAAGAAACTTAGAATGAAAAACCAGATTTTCAGAATGTTATAACAAAAATAAAAATCATTTTTTCCGATTTGATTTTTTACAAAATTGAAAATTCGAAGAAAATTGGTACAAAATCTGTTCCAGTTTTGCGGAAAGGGTTTATTGATTGTGAAATCTTTTTACTAAAATAGCATGGATTTCTTGATTTCTGCTACACTGAAAGTAAAATAGATATAGAAAAGAAAAGGAGCGATCTGCGATGGGGATGTGGAGCAAAGTCAAGAAATATGAGCGGGTTTTGATTGTTGCTCTGACAGCAGTATGCTGCGGTTTGATTTTATCCGTTGCATTGGCGCTATCGACAGAAGGTGATCAAACGGCAGGGAGAATTTTGCCGGATGATATGATCCAACCTCAAAATTATCGTCTGATTGCCAAGGAACAAGGTGGTTTTTTACTCATTAGCGGAGATGATACGGATGTGGAAGAACCCACAACAAAGGTGGTGGAACTGAACCAAGATGGTTCTGTCGCACAAGTTTCAGAGAATCCTGTTACGATCTCAGCCTTTTATCAACGTACCTTTATACGAGGAGATACCTTATTTTGGTTGGGAATGATTTTAGATTCTCAGTCTTTGGATCAATGGCATGAATTGACTATACTAGATTTGGAAGGTGAATCCTTGGCGGATTGGGATGGGAAATCTAACATTCTCTATCCAGATCGAGTGCCGCTGGAAACAGAGAATAACTGGATTAAATTATCGGCCGATGCACAAGGAAATTGTTATGGTATTGAGAAAAATAGCGGTGAACTGGTACAATTTCCTTGGCAAGCACTGAAAGAGGATGACCCTTCCCAGAAGTTTCAACGGTTTTTGTTTCCAGAGGATATGTTCCGATATTCTTTGGATGAAGTAGAAGTATCTGCGGATGGCGAAGTATATTTACATGGAATAGATTGGGATACGCAAGAAGAGGCGATATGGTGGATGAATGCGAATGTACAAGATGGTTTCCCTGAGGATACGTTACAGCGGATTGCAGTAGGAAACGAGCTTCCGTTCCCAGCGGATTTTATATCCGAAACCTTGGCGGTGGGAACGGATGGAAAGCTTTATACGATTGCTGAGGATCATTCGTTCCTACCTTTGAATTTGGAATTGGAAACGGGAGAGTTTGTTGTTTCGGCCGCAACGGTAAGCCTCACAAATTCTGGCACTCTTTTAGTGAAAACAAATGAGCACACGATTTCCGAATATGACTGGCAGAACTCCACTAAATTGGTTGCCGTTTATGATTTTGATGAAACCGTATTGTCCTTTGCGAGCAATGGAGATACATTGGTTTTGCTGCATTCTGGAGATGTTTATTCTACTTTGTTGCTTTCTGATTTGGCTCCAGGTCCCCCAATAGAATCCTCTTCCAATCTTTCTGAAACATCGTTTCCGGCAGAAAGCGCAAACCCACCGAGTGAGGATAGCTCTGCACCTTCCAGTGAAATTTTAAGTGAGCCGGCTGGCGGTGATTGGCAGCTTTCTAGTGGATCAGAAGTTAGTAGTGGAGCTGAGGAAGTACCGGAACAAATTGAAAGTGAACAGTTTCCCATTTATCCTGAGAATAATGTAATTTATATTCCCGTAGGGACAACCGCGGCACAGTTGAAAAAAGCGATCTATGCAGGGAGTGGAACTTTGGAAGTGAAGAAGGCCAATGGCGCCGTATTTTCTGGAGGTAAGGTTGGCACAGGTATGACTGTTACCTTATGGTACAAAGGCAACGCGATGGATACCGTTACGATTGTGGTCAGCGGGGATATCAATGGTTCTGCAACGGTGAATTCAAAAGATGTGGAACTCTTATACGACTATTTGCTAGAGGAAAGTATTTTGGAGGAACCTTATTTCTTTGCGGCGGATTGGAACCGAGATGGGACAATTGATACCTTGGATCTTATGGGACTCAAACAATCCTTGGAATAACGGAAGGACTTTAATTTTTGGAGGGAAAAATATTTTATTCAGACGTTTGCCATTCAAAATTAATAAGCAAAAATCCTGATAGTACTAAAATATACCATCAGGATTTTTGTTTTGAAAGAAGGGGCTGTTCTTTTCTGTTTATGAAAGGAACCATCAATTATTTCACAAGAGATTGATCCAAAGTGAAAATATATCACAAATATCTATCTCATCGATCTGGATAAACCTCTTTTTACTATGTTACCAGATTCCAGGAGAAAGAAGAAAAGCTTGTTCTGGAACTTCCCAAAACAAGCTTTTAAATTGGCGGGTCTCTTTACCATGCGAACCCCGGTGGGACTTTTTCTTTTATTTGAAATTTCTATTACTACTCTACTGCTGCTTTTCTATGAAAAACAAAAAACAAAACCGCATGAGAATGACCGAAAAACGGCGATCTCATGCGGAATAATGGGTTTCACAGATGGAAAAACCGGATAAGAATGGAAAGGGTGGTAAATGGAACTATGAACAAACCACCCAGATCATGAAAGAAAGAAATCTTGATG
>JAAWSO010000047.1 GCA_022801595.1 Clostridiales bacterium
GCGGCTTGACTATCTTATCACCTTTCTTCTACTTTGTCAACTCTTTTTTCCTCTTTTTCTACTTTTTAAATAAAAAGAAGCCGGCATCCTAACCGCCTTCTTTTTCATGCTATTTATAGGAACAAAATGGGATATTGGGGTGGGTTAAAGACATGCTGGCGGGTACTTTCAAACACATCTTCAATCGATGTTCCAGCAATCGTATCGCCCAAAATTGCTTTCAAGTTGTCGTCGTTAAGCATCTGCATCACCATTGTTTTCGCAGACTGCCCGAAATTCAGAGATGCAAATTGACTGCTGACTTCCATGCTATGCTCTAATTGCTGCTGCTGCCAGAGCTGCATATAATAGTCATGACGCTCCATACGGGCATCCCACCAGCTGAGGACATTACGGTCGGACGTATCGTTCGAACCGCTTGAAGACTGAGTAAAGCCGCCGCCAGTGGAGTGAGACTGGGCATTACAAATGAGGCCGTCCTCCCCGATGGCGACACACATGGAACTTCTCGCGGTGATGCCAGGTATCATTGCCTCATTTCTGGCGATGTCGAATGCCCACCATGCTTCAATACGCTGATAGATTTCCTCTGCATAAGCAGGGTCTTGTTCCATTTTCTCCTGTACTTTTGGATGGATCACAACGGCTTTGCTGCCGGGCGGAACACTCTGCAAAGCTTTAATTTCCTTGGGAGCAATAAATCGTCCGTCTTTTGAGCCATAGAAGGGATTCGGACCGGAAGGCCTCCAATTTTCGATTTCAGAAATTTGTTCCTCGGTCAGATCCTGCTGATAGAGCAGGTAGTGCGGATAATCCGTACGGCCGCGCCAATAGTTGCTGCTGGCGTCAAACACATGATAGACAAGGTTTGGGTACTTGGCCTTCAACATTTCCTCCAGGGAAGCCGGCTTGGTTTTGGCTGTTTCCGCCACGGAGGTGCTGGCAGCAGCCTGCACCGCCTCTCGAAAGGTTAGGCGCTCTTGCTCGTCTTTCCCGCTGTCCATAGCAAGTTCCTGGGCAATGACCCTCTGCGCAAGCTTTGCAGCAACTGCTTGCTGGTCAAGGAGCTGCACGATGGTCGCCATGTTAAAATTCAGGTTCATATTCATGAGTACAATCCTCCTTTTTATCGTTTAGCCTCTCTTATCGATAGCTTTCTACTAGATATTATCCTATCGTATCCTATTTTTATCAATGAGAAATCCTATTTTTTCCGGCTTCGTTTCCCATTTTTCTCCCAACTGCATATGATAAGCCAGTATATTCTTTTCCGTCAATAACGATTTACATAATTAAGGGGAGATTTTATGATTACGATTAGCCTGTGTATGATTGTAAAAAATGAGGAGGATGTCCTGGCTCGCTGTTTGGAGTGTATTCACGATATTGCGGACGAAATCATTATTGTTGATACCGGCAGCGAAGACTCCACCAAAGAAATTGCCAAATGTTATACCGAACACATCTACGATTTCCCTTGGATTGATGATTTCGCCGCAGCCCGGAACTTTTCTTTCTCCAAGGCTACTATGGAATATTGCATGTGGCTGGATGCCGATGACATTCTATTGGAGCCGGACCGTATCAACCTACTCCAACTGAAACAATCCCTAACGCCTGTCCCCGACGTGGTGATGATGAAATACAACACCAGCTTCGATGAAAATGGGGAGCCCACGTTCTCCTATTACCGGGAACGCCTGATTCGGAACCATGCAGGCTACCAATGGGAAGGCGCCATCCATGAGGCCATCACCCCCTCTGGCGTTGTACTGCATTCCGAGATTGCAGTCACACACCGGAAAACACATCCTTCCGATCCAGACCGTAATCTGCGGATTTTTGAAAAATTGCTGACTAATGGCATTGTCTTGGAACCGCGGCAACAGTTTTATTACGCCAGGGAATTGTATTACCATGAGCGGTATGAGGATGCAATCCACGTGTTGGAACACTTTCTCGATGAAGGAAAAGGCTGGATTGAAAACCAAATCGACGCTTGTTTGCATTTATCCTATTGCTATAAAAAAGAAAAGAAACCGGAGCAAGCCCTACAAGCCTTGTTTCGTAGTTTTGCTTTTGATATCCCACGAGCTGAAATTTGCTGTGAAATCGGGCATTCTTTTTTCTATGAGGAAAAATATTCGTTGGCGGCCTTTTGGTATGAACGAGCCTTGCGATGCAAACGGAATGATAAATCCGGTGGGTTTGTCTCCCCGGATTGCTACGACTACATTCCCTGCATGCAGCTCTGTGTCTGTCATGACCGGTTGGGGAACGCAACCTTAGCGGAAATCTACAATGAGCAAGCCGGAAAATGTAAGCCGTCCTCCCCAGCTTATCTTTCTAATAAAGAGTACTTTGACCGACAACATACAAAAAGAAAATAAAAATAAGCTTCTTTCGATAATAATAACAGCGTTCCTGTCCATTTCGGAAAGCAGGAGCGCTGTTGTTCACTGTTCGTTTGAATTACAGGGACAAAAGTACTTCGCCTTCCACCGTGCCAGGCAGTCCAGCAGCATTGGCTTCGTCGGTGTCGATATGTACAGCCAGACCATATTGTGGATTCACACGAGCAACCACATCGCCAAAAATTAACATCCGGTCGTTGTAATTCAATTTGATATAAATATTTTGTTTATCCACCACACCAAACTGTGCGGCTTGTTCTGGAGTCATGTGGGCATGACGTTTTGCAATGATGACGCCACAGTCTAAATCGATCTCACCTTTAGGTCCGATCAGCTTACAGCCAGGACTGCCAGCCAAATCCCCGGATTCTCGAATCGGAGCGTCCAGGCCGATTTTCCGGGCGTCGGTACGGGACAGCTCCACTTGGGTTTGGGAACGGAAAGGTCCAAGGATACTGACGTTTTTCATCTCCCCTTTTGGGCCAACAATGGTAACACGCTCCTCACAAGCGAACTGACCAGGCTGGGACAGCTCTTTCTTACAGGTCAACGTAGCGCCTTCCCCAAACAAAACAGCCAAATGTTCCTCTGTAATATGAATGTGACGAGCGGAAGTTTCTACTATAATTTTCATGATAAAATCTCCTTTTTTGTGAAAGTTTTTCATTTTATTGCTATTGTACCTTATTCTGAAAAAAAATTCAACTACAAAAATGACACAATCCTTTTCATTTTTATAGAATGTGGTATAATGACGGCGAGCCGTCTTTTGGCTCGCGCGGTTAGCAGGTAGATGGTCAAACGCTTGGTGTACGCTCGATCTTTTTCCTAGCGTCTATGTTTTCGTATGATTGGGTAGCCTCTAAAGCAACGGGGGATTGGGCTGTTTTAAGATGAATCGTAAAGAGCGCGACGTGCCCGCCACAGGTGTGGTATCATAACCTCGAAACGTCGGCGGAATCAAAGATTCCGGGAGTAGGAAAAAGTACCTGGGTACCGCAACTGAGGAAAATCTGGTATCGTAATCCAGAAACATCAATTCCCATCTTAATAAAAAGGAGAAAGCAATGATTACCAATTGGGAACAACTAGAACAAGAATGTAAAATCTGTGAAAAATGCAGTCTTTGCCAAACCCGCACTCAAGTCGTGTTTGGTGTCGGCAACAAAAATTCCAAGGTTTTGTTGATCGGAGAAGGTCCCGGCGAAAATGAAGATCTCCAGGGAGAACCTTTTGTTGGTCGAGGCGGCAAATTCCTAGATAAAATGCTGGCAGCTGTGGATTTAGACCGCAACGAAAATATCTACATCGCCAACATCGTCAAATGCCGGCCTCCACAAAACCGGGATCCCCTCCCGGAAGAACAAGAAGCCTGTCTTCCCTGGCTGCGCAATCAGGTGATGCTGCTGAAACCAAAGATCATCGTCTGTCTAGGGCGCATCGCCGCCATGAAGCTGATCAAGCCAGACATTAAAATTACCAAGGAACATGGAATCTTTGTCGAGAAAAACGGCGTTCTCATGATGGCTACCCTCCATCCTGCCGCCCTGCTGCGAAATCCAGCCCAGAAGCCGGCTGCTTTTGAAGATTTCTTGAAGCTTCGGGAAAAAATCGATGAGCTTGGCCTTGCCAATCCACCTCAATAAAAAAGCGGAAGCTTCCCAGAGCGAGTGGGCGCTTCCGCTTTTATTTGTTTTTACGAGTAAATCAAGATTCCTTACTTCTCATAAGGCTTGGCATAACTTGGATAAACATATCCATAAGTATTTTTTCCATAGTTTACGTTGCCCTTCGTAGCAGCGGCGTAATCGCCAAAGGAGAATACCTTAGCTTCTCCTAAGCGGCGATATACCAAGCCGGCGTAGCAAGTACCGCTTGCTGTGCTCCAGCGGAGGGCCTCACTGCCAAACGGAACCGCATCGGTATAGTTCAAATCGTGGGTAACGGAAACACTGGAAGCAAACTTCACATAACCCGACTGTACCCAGCCTTGGGTACCATTGGAAAGTTTCACCTTATACCAGCCTGCATGCGTGGTACCGTTGTAGCTGGTTTCCAGAACCGTCAGGCTCACGCCGGAATTTAGTGCCTGCAGCTTGGTGCTGCTGGTGCTTTTATCCGAATATAGATAAGCGCTCAGGCTGGTAGAAGCCGGCAATCCGCCGCTTGGAATAGTGGGAGGAACCACCGCGTTGAGCATAACCGTGCGCATATCAAACGCAGCGGAGGCATTGTTCCAATAGCCCGCGCCGATGTTATAAGAGAAGCTGACCATAGCGTCAAACTGCTGTTGATTGGTTTTAATTTTGTTATTGACAATAAATTTATTTACCTCGGAGGTATATGCTTTATTGTTGATGGTATTGCACAGCAGAGACCAAGCTTCCGTCCCGGTTAGATTATTGTAGAATTGAGCGCCAGCGGAAAAAGTGTAGCCATATCCGATGGTCGGGATATTATTGGCCAGGGTATCTGGATAAACAGCGGAACTGCAACCTTCCCACTTGCCAATGACCTCTAGCATTTTATCGCTGATCCGGCGCTGTTCCACCGAAGTGGTGGTTTCATCTTGGGTGGAAACTACATAGGCGCTGGTGGAAAATGCCGTGGAACTCTTAGTCCCGTTCTTGTAGGAATATACCTTGACAGGATAAGTACCCGCTTTGCTAAAGGTAATACTGGCTTTCCATACTCTGGTGTAGTTATTGGCCAAACCAGCGTTGGAGGACATTTCTTCCTTAAAAGAAGTCGCCTTCACAGTTTGCGTTTTTCCACCGCCCATATCCACCACAAATTCTACCGAATCCCGGGTGTTATCGGTTACAGCAATCAATTCCACTGAATCGCCTGCACTGGCAATATTCGGATTGACATACGCTGTTTTCACTGGTTCCGCCGCAGTAATGGTTACAGTCATGGAGGCTTTGGTAGTGCCAGTTGGATCCATCACGGTGATGGTTGCGGTTCCCGGCTTCACACCGTAAATATATCCATTGGACACAGTCGCCACATCTGTATTGCTGGAACTCCAAATACCAGTAACCTTTTTGCCGGATTGGGTAGCGGTCATATACAAGGTCTTGCCTTGTGGAACACTGGTCGAAATAGAGTTTGGAGAAGGGCTAAGGGTAATCTGAGCCGCGGTAGTGCTGCCATCCGTAAAGACGTAGGTCAAATATTCCGTGCTGACATAGCCCACTTGGGAGCTAGAGGTCTTCACCTTCAGCCAGCCGTTGCTAGTGAAATCCAAAGGAGTTAGGGTAGTGTTGGCAGCCAAAACCGTAATCCGGTCATAGCTGGTACCTGCACCAGAGCGTAAATTCAATTCAGTGGTGGTCACTGCGCTTTTTACCGTCTTTTTGCTGACTGGGTCTACCAAGTTGCCCACACTGCCATTTACGGTATCAGTAACCGTCACTGGGATGGTAGCGGTTTTCCCATCCACACTGACGGTAATCGTCGCACTGCCAGGCTTCACGGTTTTAATATCATATAAGTAACCACGGCTATCCTTGGAAGCATAGCTTACCGTCGCCACGCTGGTATTCGAGGAGCTTACCGTCGGCGCAGACCCGCTGCCTCCGCTCACTTTCGCCAGGAACCGGTAGCTGTTCCCTGGACCATTGGTATAGCTTTTCGTATCCAGACTCAAAGATACGTTGGAGCTGCTCCCGCCCGTTACTGTCACCGGCAGCGTGGCCGTTTTGCCGTCTACGCTCACCGTTACCGTCGCGCTCCCTGGGCCCACTGTCTTGATGTCATACA
>JAAWSO010000048.1 GCA_022801595.1 Clostridiales bacterium
GCTGGGGAGAATAGAGTGAGCAGTAGCGATCCCTAAAGTACCAAAAATAAAACCTCCATGTTATCATAGATTTGGGTCTAGGCAACCTAATCAACAATAACAGGAGGTATCCATAATGGATAATCAGATTTTAGCACATACCAAGTATAATTGCACGTATCATATTGTTTTTATTCCGAAATATCGCCGGAAAGTGATGTAAGGAACTGCTATCTTTTAGCAGTATTGTCAGTATTTCCTCCATTACATACAGCGGCGTAGAACTGCTGAGTAGTATGTCAGTCGACAAAATCGGTGAAAGAACGGCGGCTTTTTTGGAGGAAGCGAAGGCAATTCGCTGGTTTAAAACAGCGGCAGACCAAATGAAAAATATGATATGGTTTTTTCTCTTTATGAGGTGTGCGACGGGTGGTGGGGAAAACGATATACGGAAGTCTGGGAATCTCAAATTTATCCACTGGAAGATATGGCCGTGAAAAAAATCGGCGACGATGCTATTGATGATGCTTTTGAAACTGTTTCCGCCGCAATCGGCGATACTGTTTGGGAAAAGTTCGGCGAATTTACTGACAGGCAGCGCTTGGGCGACGAACTTGCGGTTTGCGACGAGCTTTTTGATAGGATTAAGCGGGATATGGCGTGGGCGTGTGTGGAAAAAATATTGGATATGCCCGGTTTTTTACCATGCTGGCAGAAATCTACAAGGAAGGGTATTTTCCGTGTTCATGGAACGGGGAATATCCTTCCGGTCAAGCGGTTGTATTATAGAGATTGCTCAGAGAAAACTTTTCGGAATCTGACGGAACAGCACCCTATTCCGGTGTGGAAATTTGCGAAAAAATGATGTGAAAAAGGACAGGAATTTTAAAATGGATCTTATTCAGATAAAAATAAAAAAAGACAGTTGTTTAACAAAATATATAAAGATTATCAGAAAATTCGATTGTTCTCTGTCTATTGGAACGATAAAGCGGCGGATTGATGAAAATGATTTTGTGATGGGATTTGACTTGGAATATTATGATGTTTTAGAGGACACGAATGGAATTGACAGAAAAAAGATTTTTCGAAATATGCTGGCGGAGCTTTGTCAGGCGGGGGCACGGGTTTCCATATATCAAGAAGGAGAAATGATTTCCATGGAGATTTTGGATAACTGGCTGGGAACTTTAGAGGAAAAGCTGTAAAGGATGAGCTTGGTATCGCCCTGCCAGAGGAGTATCTCAAAATTTTGACAATCGTAAACGGTATTGAATTTAACGGCTTCATTCTTTACGGGGCTGATGAACCGCTGCTGAAAAAGGAACCCAATCAGCATGTAAACGGACTGATTGACTGTAACAAAGTCTGGCATGAAAACGAATGGCAGAAACAGTATCTTTTTTTAGGCGAAAGCAGTATAAGCTAGTATGTCTATGATTTGAAAGCAAAGAAGTACTATGAGCTGGATAATCCGTCAGGGGAGGTCAGTGAGGAATTTAATGATTTTGAGAGGATGCTTGACGAAATGTTTGAGGATTCCTTATAAAGATTGGGTAGTATTATCACAAGAGAAATATCAGAGATATGCGAAGACAGATCAAAAAAAGCGGCGGCAGACTGCCGCCAGTCCTTGGTTGCGGAGGATGGTTTAAATTTTTGATTCAATATCAAACTTTGCAATATATGTTATGTCCGTTCTGGTTGATGCAGAAGATACCCTAAAATTTAAAAGTTTACAAATACACTTGACAATCTCTCTCTGAGGAAGCGGTTGGCAACGCTGTCCGTAAATGCGGCGTTCCCCGTGAGGAATTATTTCTGACGACAAAAGTATGGATCAGTAACGGAGGTTATGAAAAAGCAAAAATTTCCCTCAAAGAATCCCTGCGTAAGCTGCAGGCGGAATATATTGACCTGGTTCTTATCCATCAGCCTTTTAATGACTATTACGGCACCTACCGTGCGATGGAAGAAGCATATAAAGAGGGCTGGATTCGTGCGATCGGCGTATCAAATTTTTATCCCGACCGTTTGATCGACCTGTGCAGCTTTGTAGAAGTAAAACCAGCAGTCAACCAGGTGGAGACCCATGTGTTCCAACAGCAGGTACAGGCGCATAAGTATATGGAAAAATATGGTGTGCAGCATGAATCCTGGGGACCATTTGCCGAGGGGCGGAAAGACTTCTTTACAAACCCTGTATTGATGGAGATTGGGAAAAAATATGATAAAAGCGCCGCACAGACAGCCCTGCGGTTTCTGATACAAAGCGGCGTTGTAGTAATTCCAAAGTCAACACATAAAATACGCATGATACAAAACATAGATGTGTTTGACTTCGTGTTGGATGAGGAAGATATGGCAGCGATCCAAAAACTGGATACAAAAGAAAGCCTTTTCTTTTCCCACTATGACCCTTCTACGGTAGAGATGCTGACAGGGCTTCATAGATAATAGGGATATTGATAGCAAGAACCAGGTACGCTGTGTCTTATTCCAACGAAGCAACGGACCAAGCGTCTTTTGGAAGCAAAGACAGCAGGATTATTGACTGTGGTGTGCCTGGTTTGGAAGGACACATTCCGGTATGGATTTCAAAGGATAATGGAGGATGGAATTGAAAGTTTTATTAGTAAATGGAAGCCCACATAAAGAAGGCTGTACTTACACAGCGCTCTGTGAAGTAGCTGATACATTGAACCATGAAAATATAGAAACAGAAATTTTTTGGATTGGGAACAGGCCGATCGGAGGCTGTATCGCCTGTTTGAAGTGCCGGGAAAAAGGGGCTTGTGTATTTGACGACGTTGTGAATCATTTTCGTGAAAAGGCATAGGGGGCAGATGGCTTTGTTTTTGGAAGCCCAGTGCATTATGCAGCGGCCAGCGGCAATATGACTGCATTTATGGACCGTCTGTTTTATTCGGAGCTTGGCGGGAATGGAAATAAAGCATTTTATATGAAGCCTGCGGCGGCTGTTATTTCTGCCCGCCGTGCGGGGACAACTGCAACTTTTGACCAGCTCAATAAATATTTTACCATCCAGGAAATGCCGGTTGTTTCATCGCGTTATTGGAATATGGTCCATGGAACAAATGCCGGGCAGGTAAGACAGGATGTAGAAGGCCTGCATACGATGCGGGTTCTTGGAAAAAATATGGCATACCTGCTCCGATGCCAGGAGGCGGCGCGAAAAGCCGGAATTGCAATGCCAGAGCGTGAAGAACCTGTTTTTACGAATTTTGTAAGATGATATTAAAGAACAACAAATTTTTGAGGGAAGATTCCTAAGAAGTAGAATGAAAAAATGAAGAATGAGGTTACTGAAAAACTGGAATTATTCCTGCAGAATTTACGGTGTGAGGATACGAAAAGGGAAACATTAGTGCATTTGGATAGCTGCCAGGAAGAAGCGGAACGTCTTGCCGCATTGGAAGAAGGATGCAGACAGGTGATGGATGGATTGGATCAAATTTCCAGATCCGTGCTGGAACAGTATATGGAACAGATGCTGTCGAAATCCTTTGCGGAACAGCAGGAGGCATATCTGCAGGGGATACTGGATGCCTTTCAGATATTATGCGGTCTGGGCATGTTGTCAACCAACGATAATGTTGAAAAGGTAATAGGGCGCTTAAAAAATGGCGAGCCAGAATAAATGGCAGGCCATTTTTTCTATACAAATTCTATCATTTCTTCTATAAAAATCCTATTTTTATATTTTATCATTTTCTTTGTCTGGGGCATCCCTTAAAAGAGCCTCAGCAGTGGCGTGTAAAACAGACAGCTTGTAATCGTCACATTGGCTTAATATATTCAGCAAGGATTGGTATGTAGGGTTATTCCGGTTCTGGTTGGGCCATACATACTCATCGGAAGAAATATGCAGCGCCCTCATAATTTTGCAGAACATAGGGACGCTTGGCATACCTTTTCCGTTCTCCAGGTTTTTATAATACTGTGAATGGCATCCTATCATTTCTGCCACTTCTTCCTGTGTAAGCCGGCGTTCAAGACGTGTCTTTTTTATCAGTTCGCCTAATTTTGGATCAACATCAGCCATATTATTCGCCTCACATGATTTCTTTTTAGTAGTGTATAACAATACCTTCTGAATGTGAAAAGTGTAATAGATGAATATTTCGTAGTGCGACAGACTACCAAACAAACACTCAATACCTTTGTGGTTGTAAAAAAAACGCAGTCATCAAAGGCTTATTTGATTGTTTTTCTTATGCCCTTTTGACTGTGTGGGAGTGGCAATGCACATAGAAGGGCATATTTTGGAGATTCGCTGCCATGTCTGCCGGAATAAAGATGGCAGATGTCTTTTAGAGGCGGGCAGGGGCGGAGAGCAGGTAAATCGGTTAAAAAAATCTCTGTAAATCCTGTTTCCAAAGACACCCTCAAAAATAGTGTATCAGAGTATGTTTTCGTAGTTAAAAAGAATATTGCCATGTCAAAAAACGTCCGGCGGATTTATATCCGTCCGGGCGTTTTTTATATATCTGAAAATTTTTTTAAAAATTTTTGGAAAGACCCGTCAAAACGGGCCTTCCCATTTGGGAGAAAAAATGTAGGGAAGTTTATGCCTTCTCTTTCTGCCAGTTGGAACGGGAAGGGGGTGAAACCGAATGGAACGATCACCTTCCCAGGAAGAATTGACGGTCATGCATCAGTTTGACCGCCTGTGCCAGTTAGCATTGGACGGCAAATTATTACCAGCACATGGAGTACCGGAGGAACCACGAGGTGAATTTTTCTGAAATGACAGAAAAGGAGCTGGACAGCATTTTTGTGATGGATGAGTACGATCTGGACACTTCCCACTTCCAAGTCCTTGGTTATGACATAGAGGTAAAAGACACGCTGCTTGTGGAAGCTCTGCAGGCTCTGACAGAGAAAAAGCGGAATGTAGTCCTTCTGTCTTATTTTCTGGAAATGACGGATGCGGAGATTGCAAGGGAGATGAAGCTGGTACACAGCACGATACGGGAGCATAGGATACGTTCACTGGAACTGCTGAAAAAATTTATGGAGGGAAATATGGATGGAGCAGAAGAATAAACGTAAAGAAGAAAAACATTTGCTGCCTTTTCATATTACAGGAACCGCTTCGCGAACCCTGTAATCGGTAAAGCATATTATCAAGGCGGCATCAGAAGGGGATGCGGAAGCAATCCAGGCAGTATTAAAGCATTATGAAAGCTACATAGCGAAATTGTCCACCAGGAAAATGTATGACGAATTTGGGCAGGCACATTATTGTGTGGATGAAACATTGCGCAGGCGCCTGGAAACAAAGCTGATCGCCAAAACACTGGCTTTCCGCCCGGTTCCATATAAGGGCGTCCAGACATAAAAAACTGGTTGTATTTTTGTACCTTGATAAGTTCATATTGTAATCCTGCAGGACGTATGGAGCAGTGGAGCCATTTAATGAATACGCCATGACTATCTGTATCTGTACTTTGCGACACCGTCGAGCTGTTGACAAACCTCTTGCCAAAAAGATTTGCATATAAGAAAATATATGTGTAGATTAATCCTTGAGGTGATACATTATGATGACGAAAAGAGA
>JAAWSO010000067.1 GCA_022801595.1 Clostridiales bacterium
GCAACTCCATGGAGTTGCGCTCTTTTATTTGCTTTCTGTTCGCAATAACTTGAAAGTACCGAATACCAAATAAGCCCAACAGAAATCAGCCCAATCCATAAAATTTGATCCTGGAACTCTCATGCTTTCCTGCGTTGGATCGTTGGATCGTAGTTAATAAATTTCTGTATGAATCTTTTCCAGATTTATTTCCTCTAAGGTATGTGCAGGCAGTGTTTTTTCTGGATATCCCACTGCAATAATCGAAAGCACTGCCATATGCTCTGGAATCCCAAGGATCTTCCGTACATAAGCTTCACTGCCCATTCCTTGATTGGATTCCCTCAACCGAATCTGCACCCAACAGGAACCAAGCCCTAAACGCTCCGCTTCCAACTGTATTACAATCGAGGCAATTGCGGCGTCTTCGATCCAGGTATCTGTTTTCTGGGTATTGCCCAATACCACAATCGCAAGAGGCGTCTTTGGTAAAAACGGTTGATTGGGATTCCGGCAATTGCCAAGCTGCCAAAGGGTTTCTTTCTTTTCCACCACAACAAACTCCCATGGACGGGTATTTCTTCCAGTGGGTGCAAGCTGCGCTGCTTGAAGAAGCTTTTCCTTTTTTTCCGATTCCACAGCTTTATCTTGAAAATTCCGGCAGCTTCTCCTTTTCTGTAACAGTTCTAACACAAAATGTTTCCTCACTTTCCTATGAAAATAGGAGCCTGAAAGGATCAAGATCAAAATTGACCGGCCTATGCCTTCCCGCTTCCTATCTTTTCTGTTATTCTATCATATTGGCTTATTCTTCTCAAGGCCAGTTAATAGCACCCCTGAAATTTGATTTTCCAAAATAGAAACGATCCTCATTTCCTCTTGCTTTTTTCCCAAAAACCCTGTATACTAACCGTAATACCATTCGACAAAAGCTACAGAATTTCATGGTATCCACAATAATACGGATTGGGTATGATCCAAATCGGTTTGTGGCAGAATAAAGAAAGAGTGTTTCAAAACAAAGGAGTGAAATCTTATGGCAGTAATCAAAGTGACCAAAGAAAATTTTCAAGCAGAGGTTTTAGACGCGTCAGTTCCTGTTCTGGTTGATTTTTTTGCAACCTGGTGCGGTCCATGCAAAATGGTAGGCCCTATATTGGACAGCATGGCTGCCCAGTTGGAATCCACCGGAAAAGCAAAAATCTGTAAGGTGAACGTGGATGACCAACAGGAGCTTGCAGCTCAATTTGGCGTCATGAGCATCCCAACTATGGTTGTATTTGAAAACGGCAAACCAACCAAACAAGCGGTTGGCGCAAAACCAGAAGAGGAAATTTGGGCTTTGCTAGGTCAATAAAAACGAGCATTCATTTTTTTCTCCCTTTTGTTGTTTTAACAAGAGGGAGATTTTTCGTTCTGTTTCTTTCCTCTTAAGCAAAAATATACAAACAAAATCTATATTGTTTTTTATTTACTTTTTGAAAGAAAAAGGATAAATAATCCTCGATCTTACTTTTATTTTGTATATTTTTTAGAACAATCGTCAAAATCGACTTGAAAAATATGAAAAAAAGGACTATAATATAGGGAAATAGATGGATATTTGTTCATCTAAACATTCTCTAATTTTCAATAAAGAAAATTAATGTTAAGAAAGGATTTGTTTTATTATGAAGAAAAAAATCGTTTATTTGATCGCTGGTCTGATGATTGCTACAACCATGTCCGCCGCTATGGTTGGTTGTGACTCCAATAATGAGCCGACTTCCTCTCCAACTTCCACTACTAGCTCCTCTGCTGGTTCCACTACAAGCAAAACCGAAAGTAAAACACAAAGCACTGGTACTACGTTCACCAGCTCCGATAATTCCTATAGCTTCACCATTCCAGAAGGCTTCACTGAAACCGACGTTCCAGCCGGCACAGTTCCAGCCGGGGCTACTGGCGCTGCATTTACAAACGCTGACAATGTAGTTCTGGTTAGCGTTGCAACAAAAGGCGGTAGCGCTAACATGACTGGTATTACAAAAGATACCATTGAGCAACAGCTGCAAGCACAATATCCTGGCGCAAAAATCAGCGATTTTACTACTGAGAAAAAAGGTAACGGCAACGTATTTACCTATAAGCTGCAAGTAACCTCCAATGGCACTTCCGTTGCTATGGTACAAAGTACTTATACCGATGCAGATCGCAGCATTAACTTCTCCATGACCGGTGCAGACAGCTCAAAAATTGATACAAAAATTGTTAAAAATGTCATTGATTCCTTAGAGATTAAATAATTCATGATTGAAAAACCAAAGAAAAGGGCGATCATATCGGGAGTTCGATGGATTTTGGATCGAAAGCTCCTCCTACAGAGGATCGTTTTCGAAAAGGAACAAAGAAGGGATTTATTTTATGATAAAGAAAAAAATTGTTTATTGGTTCGCTGGCCTGATGGCCGCCGCAGCGATGTCGGCAGCTATGGTTGGCTGCAGCTCCTCCAATGATCCAACCTCCTCCCAAACCCAGGCTGCCAGCACTCGCTATACCAGCCCGGACAATTCCTACAGCTTCACTTTGCCGGGCGGTTTCACAGAAAAGAAAGAAGCTGCGTCCCAGGTACAAGAAGGTGCAACCGGAACAGCGTTTAGCAATACCGAAGGCGTAATTCTTGGAGTCGTATCCACAAAACCGGATACTAGTGTAAAAACCGAGGATGTTACGCAGGAAACGGTGGAACAACAGGTACGGACCACTTATCCAGAGGCACAAATCGAAAATTTCAGAAATGAGAAAAAAGGGGACGGCCAAATCCTTTCCTACTGTGTGAAAGTAACCGTGAATAATGTTACTTCCATCCTGGCGGAAGGGGTTTACACCGACAGCGACCATGCGATTAGTTTTCTATTGACCGGCACGGACAGTTCAAAAGTGGACCCCAAATCTTTGGAAGAGATCATGGATTCTTTGGAAATTAAATAAGAAAATCAAAAGCCGTTTGGATGTTTGCTCCAAACGGCTTTTTGATTTATAAACAATTTATGACGGATCCCTTCTTCCGGTTGATTCTCCCTTCTCTTTGGGCTATAATAAACCTACCAAATAAGAAGGGGATTGGAATATGAGAAAGAAAATATGGGTCATGATGAGCCTGACTCTATGCGCTTGTTTCGCGCTGTTGGCAGGATGCGGGGAAGAAGAAACAACTTCTCTTCATACCCCAGTGGAAAGCCTGCCCGTTGTGGTGGCCGACTCCTCATCCAGCGGCGCTTCTTCGAAAGATAATATTGGCCTGCCGGACAACATCGGCCACAGTCACGATTGCAATGCAGAAGGTACCCTCTGCGGCACCATCATCAACGGAGTATTTCAAGACAATGAAAAAACATTTCGAGTCACACTTCCCGATGGATGGACCATTCAGGAAAAAGAGTTGACCGACCAATCCATGATTCTTGGTTCTCCGTCGGATAGCTCCATCTTGGAAATCCGCCGCCAAAAAAATGACCCCAACCTGTTTTCCTACACCCAAGCGGAATTTGAGGAATCTTACAAAACCGGAATCACAGATTTCCAGATAATCACCTTTGAGCAAACAACCATTCAAAACCATCGTGCTGTCCATATGGTATACACCTGCACGAACAGTGGGGTGATGTACCAATTTCACCAATATATTATCGCTGGAGACTATGATTATAATTTGACTTTCATGCGCCGGACGGACGAGCCGGATTTCTCCCAAAACTTCCTTGAAAGCATTTCTTCCTTCCAAGAAATTTCTCCAATCAAAGATCCACAAAGTAACCAAGGCAAGCTGATCGGAACCCTTTACACCGCTGCTGACAATAGCTACACCATCAACCTCCCGGAGGGCTGGCGAGTGGATTCTTCCGCGGACTATCTGCTGGCCCGTTCTGCAGACAAGGCCAGCAATATGAATGTTTTGATTAACGAAGCGGATAATAATTTGATTAACTATACCCAATCTTATTTCCAGGAGTACTATTCTGGGATGTTCTCCTCCGCTAAGGTTACTTCCTTTGAAAAAATCACCATGAACGGATATCCTGCCCTACACCTGGTTTGCTCCTATCAGGCAAACGGAAAAAATCTGATCGCCAATCAATATCTGATCTGCGCCCCAAAAAACACCTACAGCTTAACCTATACCAGTAGCAGCAACGCCCTGGCTGCAACCTTTCAAACCAGCGCTCAATCCTTAAAAATTTCTTCCTAATCTCTGCCGACAAAAGCCCAGGAGCCAATGCGCCTCCGGGCTTTTCTTTGGGGTTAATCCAAATAATCCAGCAGTTCTAGGGGATGGGAAATCACCCCATCCGCCCCATGGCTCCGCAATTCTTCTTCCTCCCGAAATCCCCATCGTACCCCGATGGTTCGCATGCCAGCGCTTTTTCCGGTTTTCATGTCCACATCCGTATCCCCTACATACAGGCACTGTTTGACTGGGATTTCCAACTCCTGGGCAATCAATTGCGCTCCTTGGGGGGAGGGCTTTCGCTGGACGCCGGGCCGCTGCCCATAGCAACGAGCAAAGGAAATCTCACCAAATAACTGAGCAACCACCTGTTTTGCCATGTTATCCGGTTTGTTCGATAGTACCGCCAGCAAAATTCTCTTCTGCTGCAGCCGATCCAGTAATTTCCGAATCCCATCGTATTCTTTGACCAGGTACATAGGAGCTTGTTCATAAGCTTGATCGTAAACGTGGCGCAGCTTTTTCACTGCTTCCTCAGAAACGCTTCCGGCCACCGTTTTTAGCATCCCCCGCATCAAGGAATCCGCTCCATTGCCAACCAAATAGCGGAACGTATCCAAAGAATCAATCGTCGGATAGCCCAACTGTTTCAAAGCCTGGTTCCCAAAAAACGCAATGGATTCCAGGGTATTGGATAGGGTGCCGTCCAAATCAAAAATACAAAGCCGTATCATACGCTTTCCCCACCTTTCTATGTCCTTTTATTGTAAGATATCCGAAGAGGAAAATGCAAGCAGATGGTTGCATTTTTGTTTTCTATTTCTATGGTATCATAACCGGAGAAAACAATTTGAGAACAATATTTCCAGATAACTGGATGCTCCCGTGAGCGTCCGGTTTGTTTTTGGATAGCCTCAATCCTCATTGCAGCTTGTCGCTGATTATGGTACAATAAACACAAAGAGGAAACGATGCGTGCGATGGTTATTATAACCAGCCATAACAAATCATGTAAAGGAGGAGTTTATGTGATTTCT
>JAAWSO010000065.1 GCA_022801595.1 Clostridiales bacterium
TTCTTACTTATGGCTAATTCATCTAATTCCAAAAAAATCTCTAAAGTCATTGCCATCGCCATGGCTTCCGCTATGGCTATGTCGTCCCTCTCTGCGGCTCTCGTGACTGCTTCTGCAGTGGAAGACCCGGCTCTCTCTACTACCGGCTCTGTCGATTTTATTAACAGCGACGCAAGAGACGCTGTTGCAGAGGCAATGGGCGGTAAAGACGGCGAGGTTGACACAATTGTCAACAACACCTTTAATCTCTCTGCATTGAACAATTTGGTCAAGGAGATTGAGTATACCGACAATGATGGTGTAAAACAACTTGTTGATGTTGACGACATCTCCTACCGTGTTTCTTCCGGCAGCGCTGCTAAGGTTCAGAATGATACAACCCTGACCGCGAACAAATCTGGTACCTCTACCCTCCAAATTAAGGTAAAGGGTACCGTTGATCTTGGCGGCGGCAAGAAAGAGAAGGATGTTACCTTCACTTATAATGTAACCGTCAACGTTCACGATGAGAAAGAGCTGGGTCTGGCTGCTTACAATGCTAAGGGTGAAAAATTGAGCACCGATGATCTGAATAACCTGGCTGCTTACAATAATGGCGATCTGACCTTCAAGCTGGTTTCCTACAATAAGAACGGCGAGGGCAAAGATAAAAACTTTGCAGCAGTGATCAACGAGCAACTTAAAATCGGCGATAGCGCTAGCACCCCGCTTCCAACCCCAGGTGTAACTGTGGATGAGGTTATTGCTCAATTGCCTGACGCAGATCAGGTTGCCACGGAGGCTCTGCAGAAAAAGGGCGTTCTGGTGCAACAATCTGATGGTACATTCAAGATTGATTTGACTGGCCTGACCGAAAAGGAGAAAACAGGCATTTTGGTTAAGGCGAAAAACTACACAGTTGATTCCGCTTATGCTGCTGTTGATCAGAAAGTTACCACAACTCCTGGGACTAACCAAGAGCTTGCTACGAATACACTTTACAAAGAGGCTGGAGTTGCTAAAGCCGCTGGCGATACTTACTTCATGCTAAAAGATGGAACATTACCAGCCGACATTCAGGATTTGCTGACACCAGAAACCAACGTTCAAAAGAATCTCTATGATAAAGCAAGTGGGCAACTGACGGATACTTCTTCAGCCAATACCGTCGCAGTTGACGTTTACAAGCTGAAGGCTAAAACTGACATCGAAAATATTGTGGAAACTCCTGCGATTACTCTTGGTGATACAGAGGCTGCAACGAAAGTAATCCAAGAGGCTATCAATCAAGCTAGCGATGAAAATACACCTGCTGCTGAGCCAACCCCAGAAGAAATGCGAAGCTATGTGCTGGATGAAGTGAAAAAGAAACTGACTGGAAATACTCTGGCTGACGACTTTGATGCTAATCTAAAAGCTGCTTTGACTTTGGCTGCTGACAAAAAGAACCTGGAGGTTACTTCCGCTAACTTCGATACCCTGAAAGTAAAAAACGCTACCAAAGCGCTAAGTGATGAGAAGAGTGTACCATATACCAAGACTACTGCAGAAGCACACTTGGATACTTTGACCGATTCGGTTTGGAAGGCGACTGATGGCAAATACTATTCTGCTGCTGATGTTCAAGTAATCGACGCTAAGGATCAGAAGGAAAAAGCTCTATACATCGCTCCTAATACCAAAAACACTACAGTAGTTACTTTGGCAGATGGTAGTAATATCGTCGCAACAGCCGATGACAACTACTTTGCTGGTGCAAAGAAGCTGAACCCTATCTCTGGCCAAGAGGGCAATATAGGTGGAAAAGATCTGGCTGCAAATAAGATTGTAAAGATTGGCGAGGATTACTATACTTTAACTGGTACTGTTCCTAGTACCGATGGCCTAGATGATATCTTTGAATTGGATACTCAAGATACGGCAGAAAAGAAAATTGCTACAGCAGATAAGACTACCTATGAAATTGTTGCAGATACCGCTGTACATGCTAACCTTGGTGAGCTGACCATTTCCACCTCTTTGGATCAAATCATCAAAGAGTATACCGCACCAACTCCAGCACAAACCTTTGCTGATCTGTTTACGATTACTGGTGAAGACAAGAAGATCGACCTGAAGAAGCTGGCAGAGGGCGCATATGCTGCTTTGGCACAGAAAGACAATCAAGTTGTCGCTTTAAGTGAGCCAGGCTTGGAGGACGGCACCTTGACTTCCGTACGTTTCTATGCAGGTACTGGCGCTGAACTCTTCCAGCAAGAAAGCGATAGCGCTAGCGCTGGCAAATGGGAGAAGGGTACCAAAGCCAAGGGCGGCTATGAGCTGAACGGAGGAAAAGATAACACTGCTACTCCGGCTGCTGAACTGGCTCTTTCCACAAAGGGAACCACAGGCAGTGCTTCCGTGAAGGCTTATGCTATCCTGAAAGATGCAGACGGAAGTCAAATTAAAGAAGAGTATGTTCTGAATCTGAAAGTGGCCAAGGCAGTTGATTTCGGTGATCAAACAGTTACCTTTGAGAAAAAGAGCGGCAAGACTGTAACGGCTGCGACTGCTACAAACTTGGATAATAACAAGAGCTTGGCTGGCTATGAAATCAGAACGACTGGTGCTGTAACCGTAGAGAGTGGTACTTTGGGCACCATCAAAGCAGATGGCGATGTTAAAGTACTGGATGGCAAGACGGGCGACATTGTAGAGGCTGCTACCGTAACCGTAGAAGGCGCAACCGTTGGCAATATCGTAGATGCGAAAGGCAATGTTGACCTGAGCAAGGGCGCTACTGCAGGCAAAGTGAATACCGATCTGGAAGCGCTAGCCCCAACTAAGGTTGGCGATGTTATCGTAACCCTGAATGACGCTACCGTAACCAGCATCGACAACGATGGTCAGGTTGTAGTGAAAGGCGGCGCAGTTTCCGGCGATGTTCTTTCCGCGAACAAGATCACCATCACCAGCGAGGATGAGGATGAAGATGGCGATATCATGGATACCACCATCGGCGGCAACGTAATTGCAAAGGGCGCGGACGCAGAAATTGAGATTGATAACAAGAGCGACGAAGGTGTTGCTGAACTCACCATCGGCGGCGATGTTCTTGTAAAATATGCA
Source organism: Clostridiales bacterium (assembly GCA_022801595.1). Classification (GTDB taxonomy): domain Bacteria; phylum Bacillota; class Clostridia; order Oscillospirales; family Acutalibacteraceae; genus UMGS1071. The sequence continues at coordinate 3,088 of JAAWSO010000065.1, forward strand.
ACTACCAACGAAGATGACGCAAATCTGCGGATTGGTTCTGTTGATACCAGCGGCCTCGTGAAAATCGGTGGCGGTGTGCAAGGCGAGCATATTCTCCTTGGCGGTAACGGCCTGGTAACAATGGGCAGAGTACAAGCAACAAACGAAATTGAGCATGGCGATGAGGAAGCTGTGGTAGTGGATTCCACTCTGGAATTTGAAGGCTTTAACTCCGGCATCAATGCGGTCACTGGCTTTGCAAATGTGACCGTAAAGGATGGTACCGTAAAAGTAATCAATCCAATGACCACCACTACTTTGGATGTAAACGGCGGTAGCCAATTGGTAGTATCCAAGTTGACCGTAGAAGATATCCTCAATGACGGTGAAATTGTTGTTCCAGCTGGCCAATTGACCGTAAATGGCAATGTAGATGATACCCCAGTTCTTACTTTGACTGGTGATGTAGCAGTTGGTACGGTTGCATACACAGGTGATAAGGGCTTGGCAGATAAATTTGATCTGGGCGGTACAACCGTAAAAGCCGAAAAACAAACAAACGGTACCTACAACTATGTAGTATCCAAGATGGAACTGTATGGTTTGAAGGCAATTGGTAAGAATGTAACTTTGGGCGAAGGCCAAACCAAGGAAGTATCGGTAGTAGCGGATGCAGCATTGCCAGAGGGCGCTTCCATTAAGTGGAGCAGCGATGATGAAGAGATCGCAACCGTAACCGGCAACGGTACCACTGCAACCATTAAGGGCGTAGATGTTGGTAATGTAGAAATCACTGCAACCATCGTAGATTCCACCGGTAAGGATCTGGGTTACGATGTTGCTACTTTCACCACCGATGTTCTCTATGCAAATACCAACGATGTAGTTGGTAGCGAAATCAGCGTAGATACTGCTTCCAAGAACATGCAGGTAGGCGAGACCTATAACTTCCTCGTAAGAGGCAACAGCGATGTAGACAACATTAAGCTGTCCTACGATGCTAATATTGTTGATGTTAAGCTGGCACAAGCAGACTACAATGGCCGTGGCGCTCTGTATACCATCACTGCTAAGGCAAACGGCTCCACGAACATTGGCGTAACCTACAAGGGCGCTACTGCAAATATTGCAGTTAAGGTTGGCGGATTCCAACTGGATACGTCCGCAAAGAGCATGGGCGTAGGCCAAACCTACTCCTTCTTGGCTAAGAATGTAACCCCAGAGCAGGCTGCAAACGTAAAACTGACCTATGACAATACCGTTGCTAAGGTTGAGCTGGCAAATGCAGACTACAACGGCCGCGGCGCATTGTTCACCGTAACCGCTCTGAAGGCTGGTTCCACCGACATCAAGGCTACCTACAACAATGAAGAAGCTACCATGAAGCTGGATGTTGTTGAGCTGACCGGCAAGATGACTCTGGATACTGCAAGCTACACCATGCCAGCTGGCGGTGTTTACACCATCGGTGTAAAGATCGAGAAGAATGGCAAGGAGCTGACCGGTGCGGAAGTGAACGCTATGATTAATAATGGCGAGCTGGTAGTTCGTGATTCCAGAACTGGCACCATCATCAACAAGCCAGAAGTTCTTGCGAACGGCAACGTTCGTGTAACCGGCAAGAGCACTCCAGGCACTACTTATGTAATGTTTGAGATTGTACAAAACAATCAAGTGGTTACTCATGCTTCTGTTGCAGTAACCGTTAAGCCTGGTGCAAATGCTGCTGGCATTTCCAGAAGAAGCGTTTGCCAGTGGTAAGATCATCGGATCGACCATAAGCACAATTCCATAAATAACGCATAGTCATGCGTGACAGGGGCTCGGAGCAATCCGGGTCCCTGTTTTTTTCTCGAAAAAATCCCCCTCCCACTTTATCAGCGG
>JAAWSO010000015.1 GCA_022801595.1 Clostridiales bacterium
CTTCCTGGGTCTCTCCCCTTTTTTCTGCGGCTTGACTATCTTATCACCTTTCTTCTGCTTTGTCAACTCCTTTTTTCCTCTTTTTCTACTTTTTTCTTTATTCACTTTTCTAAATATATATAGGACCTACTTATTTTATTGTAGGATAACCTCCAGAGTTAGGGTATCCGATTTTCTCCATATTATTCCTTTTCCAAAGAATCTTTTTTAAAAATCCAAAAAGACCAACAAAACAGAACCGTTTCACCGATCTTTTCCCGATTGTTTGGGGAAGTTAAAAAGAATCTGGAAAAAACCCTTGCATTTCCCTTGTAAATTTGGTAGAATACTAACGTTGTAATTTTATAGAATAGCCCTTTTGAAGGAGGTGCAGATACATGGCAAAGTGTGAAGTTTGTGGAAAAGATGTTGCTTTCGGTATTAAGATTTCTCACTCTCATAGACGTGCGAACAGAACCTGGAAGCCAAACGTGAAGCGTGTGAGAGCAGTTGTGAACGGTTCCCCAAAGCGTATTTACGCTTGCACCCGTTGCTTGCGTTCCGGTAAGGTTACCCGCGCTGCAGTCTAATCCAGATCGAACAAGCGATGAAAAGAGCCGTTCGGCTCTTTTTTTCTGCCCAAAAACAAAAAATGAAAACCCGGCGGGAAATTTCGTTTTCCTCACCGGGTTCTTTTTATGCTTCGCTTTTCTTTTTATGGAAGGAAATCTTCTTTTCCGTCCCCTGGGCAATCCGTTTGATGTTGGTGTGATGCTTGGCGATAATGACAATGGCGCAGATCAGTGTGACTGCTGTAGCTACAATCACATACGTGGCGTTATAATGGGTGGGGGTAATGCCCATCCGGTAATCCACAAAGAAGGTCATACAAAATGTGGCCACCGGATAGGAAGCCGCTCCCACGATGGAACACAGGGACACCATACGGGAAGCGAAAAATACAATGACAAAAACCCCGAGGCAAATTAGGAACACCCGCCAATCCACCAAAGCTGCGGTGGTGGCCAAGGTGACCACGCCCTTTCCGCCTTTGAATTTAAAATAGACTGGATAAATATGGCCGATCATGCAGAAAAATCCTGCTAAGTAAGCCGCCCACTGGGCCCAAACATAGACGGACGGCTGAGGATCTATGGTATTAGCCTGCTCCAAATAGAGAAAAAAGAAACGGGTGGGCACAATCGCCGCCACACATTTCAACGCGTCAAAAAGAAAGGTTAAGGCCGCCGCCTTTTTCCCTACTGACCGCAATACATTGGTGGTGCCGGCATTGCCGCTACCCATCGTACGGATATCCTCTTTGATAAAAATCTTGGCAAAAATAATGGAAAAGCTAATGCTTCCCAACAGGTAAGACCCCACCGCTACCACGGCGGCAGAAATCCCTAATTGTGCATAAAAACTCATACCATTCCCCCTATTTCTCTTTGTCGCCTCGCTCCCGTACAATAAAACGGATCGGCGTGCCTTCCAGTCCAAAGGTGTCCCGGATGCGGTTTTCCAGATACCGCTGATAGGAAAAATGGAACAGCTCAGCGGTATTGACAAAGCAAATGAAAGTCGGAGGCTTGGTACTGGCCTGGGTCATATAGTAAATTTTCAACCGTTTTCCTTTATCCGTGGGCGGCTGCACACGGGCCACCGCTTGCGCCAAAATATCATTGAGGGTGCCGGTGGTGATGCGCATAGCGTTGGCATTAGCTACCTGTTTGATGGTTTCAAACAGCCGGTCAATCCGCTGGCCGGTTTTCGCGGAGATAAACAGAATTGGGCAATAAGACATAAAGGAAAAATCCTCTTCCAGCTTCTTTTTATACTCCTGCATGGTTTTGTCATCTTTTTCGATGGCGTCCCATTTATTGACTACAATCACGCAGCCTTTACCCGCTTCGTGGGCCATACCCGCCACCTTGGAATCCTGCTCCGTAAAGCCCTCCAAAGCGTCGATCATAATCACGCAGACGTCGGCACGCTCCACGGCCATTTGAGAACGGATAATGCTATACCGCTCAATGTCATCCGCCATTTTGTTGACCTTGCTCTGGCGGCGCAAACCTGCGGTATCAATAAAAGTGAAGGTGCCATGCTTATTTTTCACCGTGGTATCAATGGCGTCCCGCGTAGTACCTGCAATATCCGAAACAATACAGCGCTGCTGGCCGGAAATTTGGTTGACCAAAGAGGATTTTCCCACATTTGGCTTGCCAATGACCGCTACCTTGATGAACTCGCTCTCCTCTTCCTCTTCCGAATCTTCCGGCAGCTTTTCCAAAATCGCATCCAGCAAATCGCCGGTTCCATGGCCGTGTACGGAAGAAACCGCAATAGGATCGCCTAAGCCCAAGTTATAAAATTCATAAAACTCCGCTGGCAAATCCCCCACATGGTCGCACTTATTGACACACAGCAATACCGGGCGGCCACTTTTTTTCAGCATGGAAGCCACATCAGCATCGGTCGCTACCACGCCGGTGCGCAGGTCGGTGACCATAACGATTACATCCGCCGCGTCGATGGCCAATTGGGCCTGCTCCCGCATTTGAGATAGAATCACATCCTTGCAGGCGGGCTCAATGCCGCCGGTATCGACCAGGGAAAAGGTTTGATCCAGCCACTCGCACTGGCCATAAATCCGGTCTCTGGTAACTCCTGGACGGTCGTCCACAATGGACAGACGCTGTCCGATCAGCTTATTAAACAGTGTGGACTTTCCCACATTGGGGCGTCCCACAATCGCTACGATTGGTTTTGACAAAATAGATCCCTCCCGAATACGGCGTCCAACAACTGCTGCCCGTCGTTGTTGACCGCAACAACCGGTACTTGGAGCGCACGGCTGACTTCTTCTATGGAAATATCATCTAAAAATACATCGCCTTGGTGGCGAAGCATAACACTGGGGATCAACAGCGTATCGCCCAGCGGCTTGCCTTTTAACTGGGCAATCAAATCCGTACCAGTGACCAAGCCGGCCACCGTAATCGTTTCCCCAAAAAAGTCATTGCGAATCCCAATGACTTGGCAAGTTAAATTATGACAGGTTTTCCCGATATCGTCAAGTAATCCCCGGATAAAATCACAGGCGGCCATTCCAGTGGCCAGCGTCACGGTGCGGGGCTGGGGGAATTCCGGTACTTCTCCATATTCCACCGCGTCCTCCCAGGCGAGGCCAAACTCCTCCTGCAAACAAGCCAGGGAGCCGACTCCGCTTTCCAGTTGGGAGAATTCCTCATAGAAAGCCGGCGGCGGAATGGGACGCTCCGCTTTGAGATAAAATTCATCGGCGGCGTATACCGTCCGGGCACCATACTCCTGGACAAACCGATCTCCAAAGGAATCAATCAAATCAATGGTAGCGGCGGCTTCTTCTTTGGTGTATGGCCGCAACTTCGTCAAGCCCTCCCGGTATTTGGTAATGCCCACCGGCACTAGGGATACGCTTTCTAAGGCGGGCATCAGCTCTTCCAAATCGGACAAGGTGCGGCGCAACTCCTCCCCATCATTAATTTCCGGGCACAGCACGCATTGACAGTTAATTCGAATGCCCGCTTCCGCCAGTCGGGGAAGAATATCCAGCACCCTCCCAGCAAACCGATTTCCCATCATTTTCACCCGCAGCTCCGGGTTAGTGGTGTGGACAGAAATGTTGATGGGGCTGATTTTCATCTCAATCATTCGCTCCACTTCCCGCTCCGTCAGGTTGGTCAGTGTCACATAATTGCCAAACAAAAAGGAAAGCCGCTCGTCGTCATCCTTAAAATACAAGGTATCCCGCATGCCTTTTGGCATCTGGTCAATGAAACAAAATACGCATTTGTTCCGGCAGGTATGCTTTTCATCCATGAGATAAGAGGAAAACTCCAAGCCGATGGAATCATACTGCCGCTTTCGGATGGATACGGTGCGGCCTTCTCCCTTTTCGTTGTGGAGGGAAAGCTCCAAATGCTGGTTGGTTTCATAAAAACGATAATCCAGCACATCATAAATTTCATGCCCATTAATCGCCACCAAGATTTCCCCAGGCAAAATTCCGGCACGATGGGCAGAGCTGTTTTCTTGGATGGATTGAATTTTGACCGCCATGACAAGGCCCCCTTTGTCCATTGGGATTTCTTTTGCTTGCAAAAAAATAAGAGAAGGATTTCTCCCTCTCTGACTTTTTTGGAAGTAAAAGGCTTACGCTTCCTTCTGCACGACTTGTCTGCCGTTGTAGTGACCGCAATTGCCGCAAACTCTATGTGGAGTTTTGTACTCGCCGCACTTTGGGCAATGAACAAGAGTTGGAGCACTGAGTTTCCAAACATTGGAACGTCTTTTGTTTTGTCTAGCGCTAGACAGTTTGTTCTTTGGTACCGCCATTTCAGCACCTCCTTATATTGTTAATTTCACTCATCTATCAGTTGTTTCAGAATCTCCAAACGGGGATCAATCTGACGGGTGTTGCAAGCACAGCTTTCCTGGTTTTGGTTGGCTCCGCACTTGGGGCACAACCCCTTACAGTCGGATGAACACAGATATTTGGTCGGAAGCTCCAGCAGAATGTCCGAGCGGATCAACTCGTCCAAATCCAAAACGCCATCCTCCACCACCACATAAAAATCGTTGTCCTCCTCATGGAGAGTTGGAACCAAACCGTGGTCAAAGGAATACCGGTATTCCCGGTCAATCTGCGCGGTACAGCGGTCACAGGGGATGGAAAAGCCAAACGTCACATCAGCATGCAGCTGGGGTGCGCCCGCATTGCTGCAAATCTGCCCCTGAACACGGATCGGGGTAGTAAACGGCTTTACCGTATTGATGACAGTACTGGACAAATCCATTTCGTAATCAAACGTCAAACGTTCTTCTTCGCCGGAAAACAGTTTTTTTACATCAAAAAGCATGATACACCTCTGCGCCATACTCAAATATTATAGCGATTTGTGGCGACTTTGTCAATAACAAAATTACAGGATCGGAGGATTTTACAAGAAAGCTGCTGCCAGAGGCCTTTGAGCCCGGCAGCAGCTTTGTTTGCCTCATGAGGAAAGCAAGTTACAGGGTGGTTGCGATTGCTTTCACAGACTGAGGAATATCATTTTCGTCAGCGGAAATGGACAGGGTGATTCTGGTTTCTGCGAAATTTGCCAGGGTATTGATCTTTTTCACAAAGTCAGCCAGGGTGTCCATATCTTCGCCAATAATCTTCAATGTGGAATCGATGAAAATTTCTTTTACATCATAGTTGCCTGCACAGATGCCGCTGAGGAAACCATAAAAAGCGTCTACCCCGTGCACGCCATAAGGCTCCAGCGCAATCAGTCTTGCCTGATGGGAAATTTCCAAAGTCAGCTTGGATTCTCTCTCAATTACAACCACGTTTCCGTTGGTGCTTTCTACTGCGGCATTAGCAGCTTCAACCAGCTTCTTTGTCTTTCCGGAACCTTTTTTTCCAATTAGCAGAGTTATCATTTCGAAACTCCTCCTATTCACAATTTATATTATTTCCGCAACCAAATGGAATTATGTATTGCGAAGAATAATCCATGATACGTCAATTCTTTTTCTCATCCAAAACGTGGTCAGCCCTTGAGCCGGGCCTCCAACGCTTCTTTTTCTGCCTCGTAACCAGGTTTTCCCAACAAGGCGAACATATTCTTTTTGTAACTTTCCACACCGGGCTGGTCAAAGGGGTTGACCCCCAGCAAATAACCGGAAATGGCGCAGGCCTTCTCAAAGAAATAAATCAACCCGCCCAAAGAGCGTTCGGAGAAATCCGCCACCTGGATCACAAGATTGGGCACACCGCCGTCGTTGTGAGCTAATACGGTTCCCTCAAAAGCCTTTTGATTCACATAAGCCATTGACTTCCCTTCCAGGAAATTCAGGCCGTCCACATTCTCCGGGTCATTCCCGATGAAAATATCCTGCTTTGCCTTCTCAAACAAAACCACCGTTTCAAACAAAGTGCGGCGGCCGTCCTGGACATATTGCCCCATAGAGTGCAGATCCGTGGAGAAGATCACCGAAGCCGGGAAAATCCCTTTCTGATCCTTGCCCTCACTTTCGCCGTACAACTGCTTCCACCATTCACTCATCATTGCGTAGCAAGGCTCATAGCTAACCAGCAGTTCAATCTCCTTGCCCTTGCGGCTAAGAAGGTTCCGGGCAGCCGCATAGCGGTAGCAAGCGTTGGAAGCCAGATCCGGGTTTTTGTACTCCCCTTGGGCTTTGGCCGCGCCTTCCATCAGCGCGTCAATATCCGCACCGCACACGGCAATAGGCAACAGTCCTACCGCAGTCAGCACAGAAAAGCGGCCGCCAACATCATCCGGCACCACAAAGGTTTCATAGCCCTCCCGGTCGGCAAGCTGCTTCAGGGTGCCGCGGGCTTTGTCAGTGGTGCAGTAAATGCGCTTGCGCGCTTCTTCTTTCCCATATTTTTTTTCCAGCATTTCCTTCAGCACCCGGAAAGCAATGGCCGGCTCCGTGGTGGTGCCGGATTTCGAAATCATATTAATGGAAACGTCTTTTCCTTCACACAAGGAAATCAGCTCCGCCAAAGCGGAGGAACTGATGCTGTTGCCAGCAAAATAAATATCTGGCGTATCTTTGTTCAAAGCATTGTAATTGCTGGACTTCAAAAATTCAAGGGCCGCTCTCGCGCCAAGGTAAGAGCCGCCAATGCCGATTACGATAAAAACATCGGTATCCTGTTTGATCTTCTCCGCCGCCTGCTTGATCCGAGCGAATTCTTCCTTATCATATTCGGTGGGCAAATCCAGCCAACCGATAAAATTATTTCCCAAACCGGTCCCTGTATGGAGCATGTCGTGAGCCGCTTTAACTTGCGGGGCAATTCCTTCCCACTCCCATTCTCCAACAAAACCTGCTAAATATTGGGTATCCACGCGAACTGACATGATGCTGCCTCCTGCCTACTTCGATTTCTTGTTTTTATTTTACAATATCTCATTCCCTTTTGCAAGAGACTTTAGAGCAATTTATCTATTTTCTTCCCGAAAGATTTTTTCTTTTCTTACAGTTGGATCAAGGCATGGAATAAAATCTGAAACAAGGAAGAAAACGTCAGGCTCGCCACCCCCTCTTTGGCATACAGCTCATAGGTAGCCAATTCCTCGCCGTTCTCTAGAGAAAACCGGATGCTTCCTACCAACTGCCCCTTTTCTACTGGGGCTTCCAGAGACTCCGGCAACGTCACCTCACTTTTGATCTTCTGCTCCATGCCTTTGGGCACCATCAGACTTTCCGGCAACTGGCTTTCCAACTCCACTTGGGTTTCCATTCCGTTGGTGACAGGTACGGGATTCAGGGCGGGGATTTCCGGTGTTGCGGTGGTCCAGTTTGCAAAGCCATAATCCAACAGAGTGGAAGCGGAAGCGAACCGGTCCGCTGTGGTTTCACAACCCAGCACAACTGCCACTAGGCTTAAACCATTCCGTTTTGCCGTGGCGGAAATGCAGCTTCCGGCCTTGCTGGTGGTGCCGGTTTTCAGCCCGGTAATGCCGTTGTAGCTGCGGATCAGTTTATTGGTATTCACCAGCTGGGTTTTGCCGTCCCGGAGATAATCCATCCAAGTCAGGGTATAATCAAAGATCTTTTCGTGTTTGATCAGCTCTGCGGACATCAACGCCACATCTTTGGCGCTGGAAACATGACCGTCCTCGTCTAAACCATTGCAGTTTTTAAACACCGTGTTGGTCATGCCCAGCTCTTTGGCCCGCTGGTTCATCCGCTGGATAAATTCATCCTCCGACCCAGCCACATGCTCTGCCAAAGCCACAGCCGCATCGTTGGCGCTCATAATAACCGTCGCTTTCAGCAGCTCATCCACCGTCATGGTTTCCCCGGCTTTCAGCCAGATATCCGACCCACCCATGGATGCAGCATGTTCGCTGGCTGTTACTGTGTCGGTCAGGGAAATTTTCCCCTCATCAATGGCTTCCATTACCAAAAGCAAGGTCATGACCTTGGTCACGGACGCAATCGGCCGAGGTTCATCGGCATTTTTGGCATATAACACCTTGCCGGTCTGAGGCTCCAGCAAAACAGCCGACGGAGCCTTAACCTCATCGTCGGAAAGCGCCTGCACCGGAATGGGAAGAAACAAGGCGGCCAAAAAAAATGCCATACCGACTGCCAACCCCGCTCCTACCTTTCGCCATCCTTTTCCATTGAGAAATTCCATTTTCATCGGTTCCACCTCCAAAAACATCCACTGGACTTCCCTAATCTTTATGCGCCCCCGCCTCGGTTGATACCTGCCTAGGCTTGAAATCCCCGGATGCCTGGATTCCTTGGCGTTAACCTCCGTTGTATGTCCCGGAGGAATCGCCCCGTTCGATCAGGTTTCCATCCAAATCATAAAACTCCCAGCTACGCCTACGCTCAGGATGGTAGCCGTCCTCCAGGGGATCGTATCCTCCACTCCCATACCATTCTCTTCCCAATTCTTTGGAACCACAGAAGAAAAAATTTTGATATTCATAATAGGACACATTCACGTCCAAAAAGCTGCTGACACGCCCCACCATTTTCATTCCATGCAACTCCATCACATGCTCCGGTTCATATTGCATGACGCTAAAAAAGATTGCAATCGGAGATAGCAGCAACACGGACATCGATACCACGCCACAGGCGATGGCCCAACTGCCATGGGTTATTTTCGACTCTTTCTTCGGCATAACCCGAAATACTAAAACGAAAACCCAAATCAAGATCACAATAATAGAAAAAATAAATCCCCAGTACAAAAGCTGAAAGGGCACGCTGCGCAAGATGACGTCGTTCTGGCTTTTATAGATACCGAGTCCCGCGCTGCACAAGAGAAAGAAAAGCAAGGGGATCGGCCCCCAGCACCAAGATAACACTTTTAAAAACCGTTTCATAAAACTGATCCTTTCCACATTTCTTCTTCCCATCTATCATAAAACTAGAGAAGCCCCTGGAATTTCTGCGATTCCAAGGGTTTCTTCCTGGAAAAACAATCTTATTTGCGCACAGGAATATGCTTGTTTTCCAAATATTCTTTCAGTTGAGGCACCGTAATTTCCCCAAAATGAAATAGGGACGCCGCCAACACCGCGTCAGCGCAGCCTTCGGTAAAGGCGTCGTAAAAATGCTCCAAAGTTCCAGCCCCTCCCGAGGCAATTACCGGTACTTTAACCCGCCGGGATACTGCCCGGGTTAGCTCCAAATCATAACCATTTTTCTGGCCGTCACAGTCCATACTGGTCAGCAGGATTTCTCCCGCTCCTAGCTTCGCCGCCTGGATCGCCCAGGCCACAGCGTCCTTCCCGGTATCCACCCGGCCGCCGTTGAGGAAAACCGTCCAGCCTCCTTCCAAGCGGCGTTTGGCGTCAATAGCGCACACCACGCATTGGCTGCCGAATTTTTCCGCCGCCTGGGTAATCAGCTCTGGGTTCTGAAACGCAGCCGAGTTGACGGACACCTTGTCCGCACCCGCCCGCAGCAACACCTGGAAATCCTCTACGCTGCGGATTCCTCCTCCCACCGTAAAGGGAATAAACACATGTTTCGCCACTTCCCGGACAATCTCAACCATCGTGCCCCTGCCTTCCGCTGACGCGGTAATATCCAGCAGAACCAGTTCGTCGGCTCCCTGTTGGTTATACGCAATCGCCGCCTCCACCGGGTCCCCGGCATCTCTCAAATTGACAAAGCTGGTTCCTTTCACCACTCTGCCGTTGTTCACATCCAAACAAGGGATAATTCGTTTTGCGTGCATACAGGCACCGCCTTTCTTGTTTCTAAAATTACGGGTGATTGGGAATGCTGGAAACGAAATTCTTCAGCATCTGAAGGCCAATGTCGCCGCTTTTTTCCGGGTGGAATTGGGTGGCATACACATTGCCAGCCTCAATGGAAACATCAATGTCCACACTGTAATGGGTCTGGGCGGAAACAATCTCCCGATCCTCCGCTTTTAAATAATAGGAATGTACAAAATAAACATAAGGATTTGGTTCTATTCCTTGATACAACCCATTATGCTTTTTAATGTTCAGGGAATTCCATCCCATGTGGGGAATTTTATATTCAAAATCCGCTGGAATCAACCGGATTTTCCCCTGGAATATGCCCAGGCCAGCCACACCAGGGCTTTCCTCACTTTCTTCAAACAGCATCTGCAACCCCAAACAAATTCCTAAAAATGGCTTGCCGCTGGCGACAAATTCTTTGACCGGCTCCACCAAACCGGATTGTTCCAAGCAGCCCATGGCGTGGCCAAAAGAACCCACACCAGGCAAAATAGCCGCGTCCGCGCTGCGAAGAACTTCGGAGTCTCCCGTAATGGTGACGTCCGGGCAGCCGATGAATTCTAGCGCATTGACTACGCTATGTAAATTTCCCGCGCCATAATCAATTAAAGCGATCATATTTGATTCCTCTTTCTATGGAAATCCGAGGCTTCCCATCTTTGATATTTTTTACATTTTCGTAGCATATTGTAACATTTTTTCCATTTCGCCGCAACTGTGGGGCCACAGTTCTCCCTTTTACCTTAAGTGTTGCCGATGATAGACTCGGTCGGTTTCACTAATTTCAGATTGAAGTATAGCGTTATCCGTAATATAATCAGAATAATAAATCGTAAGTTGTAAGAGAGGGCATATAAAAGACATGATGAAAAATTATTATGGAAGTCTATGTACCGAAATGTATGAAATTTTACACCCAAACGCACCACAAGATGAATTGAAATTTTATCTTTCCTATGCAGAAAAAGGAATGTCAATTTTAGAACCCTTGTGTGGCAGCGGACGATTTCTGGTTCCTTTTTGGGAAAGAGGTTTCAATATTCGCGGAATAGATTTGTCAACAGAAATGATTGCAAAATTAAAAGAAAAGGCTCCTGATGCAATCGTATTACAAGGGGATATACTGGATTATGTTTCCGAAGAAAAATACGATTATATTTTTATCTCCTCTGGCTCTGTATCATTGTTTACGGATATGGAATTGTGTAAAAACATTTTGCGAAAAATGAAAGATTTGTTGAGAAAAGACGGTAAATTTGTTTTTGCAGTTGACACGGTGGCAGACAGATGCCCTGATGATTCAGAATATAAGACCTCAATATCCGTAAAAACAAGAGAGGGGTTCGACTTCATCCTTAAAGGAAAAAATTATTACGATGAAAAAACACATACGCAGTTTTCGCCCGGCATTTATGAGTTGTACGATGGGACAAAATTACTTCAACAGGAGCAAATGGATTTTCAAACACATCTTTATGAGCTGGGTGAAATAGAACAATATTTGCAAGACATAGGCTTTAGAAAAGTAAATGTGTATGCATCCTATGATAAAGTTATCGCTGTGAACAACTATGCTGATATGTTTTTATACGAATGCTCAATTTGACATTTTTCCGGTTGTTCAAGTTAAAAGGCATATTCGGGTAATTGTCGCCCGGCCATTTTAACGAAGTATTTCAAAACTGGACTTTCAGCAACACCAAAGGTAAAAGAGAACCACAGTTTCTGTCGTTTTTTCATTGACAAATTCGGGAAAATCCTGCATGATAAGAACGTTGCATTTCTGCAATGGGAATTCTATGTTGGGGATTCCCCATGAATGGTATGTTTTGGAGGCATGAAGAATGGATTATATCTCTCTCATCGGCATTGCCGTTGGACTTTCTATGGACGCATTTGCCGTGTCCATCACAAACGGCGCCATTACCCGGAAACTTCGCCCTGGCTTCGCCATCAAAATCGCGGCTACTTTCGGGCTGTTTCAGGCCTTTATGCCCTTTGTAGGCTGGTGTATCGGCAAGGCCGGAGAAGGATTTATCAGTACCGTGGATCACTGGATTGCCCTGATCCTGCTGCTCTATCTGGGCGGCAAAATGGTCTGGGAATCCCGGAAGAAATCGGAGGAGGAGTCTACCTTACAGGATAACATTCCATGGAAAACCTTACTGATGTCCGGCATTGCGACCAGCATCGACGCTCTAGCTACTGGGGTCATTCTTCCCTCTGCTGTGGGTGCCAGCAATCTTTGGCTCATGCTCCTTTCTGTCGCTATTATCGGCGCCGTTACCTTTGTTTTTTGCTTTCCCGGCGTCTATATTGGCAAGCGGTTTGGAGATCTGCTTTCCTCCAAGGCAGAATTGCTGGGCGGCCTGGTGCTCATGGCCATCGGCGTCAAAATATTTGTGGAGCATATGTTTTTCAGTTGATCGTCTTTGCGGAATCCGAAATGGATTCCTTTTTTCTTGTTCAAAAGAAACAGATTTTTATAATTTGCCGAAAAAGCAAAAAAATCCCCCTCTTAATTTTACGAATTATTCAAATACTCCCTTGCAAAATATGATACACTGATAAAAGAAAAGTCTGCAAAAATGAAATAGAATGGGATGAAACGATGTATACGTCTAAGATCAAAATTGACATTTGCAGTTTGGAAATCATCAGCGATCCATCCCACCCTTGGATGGTCATGATCCATGGATTTGGCGGGACTCGACACATGTGGAAACGCCAAGTAGAGCAATTTAAGGACTGCTATAACCTGATGATCGTGGAACTCCCCGGCCACGGTGATTCCGAAGATGGCGCCTCGGGCCATGACGATATGGACTTCACGGAAATCGCCAAACTTTTGATCACCCACATCCACAAAAAAAACATTTTCAAGGCCCATTTCCTCTGCGTTTCTCTAGGCAGCCTAATTATGTCCGCCATTACTGAGCTTTGCCCAGAGCTGATAGATTCTGTTTTGCTATGCGGCGCGATTTTCGGCATGGATCCTTTTGGAAAATTCCTGCTCCATTCCGGCAACGTCATCAAACGCTTCTTCCCCTATATGATGGTGATCCGCATGTTGGCCACCATCCTGATGCCCAAGAGTTCCCACAAGGTTTCCCGAAAATTCCTGGTGATGGAATGTGAAAAACTAGGACGGAAGGAATTCCTCAAATGGTATTCCCTGCTCTGTATGGAACTGAACCGTTTAGGCGAACATATGGCTCACTTTGCCAACATCAATACCCTGGTGGTCATGGGCGACGAAGATCACATGTTCCTCCATCCAGCCCAACGGATGGCGGCGGAAAATCCCCACATCAAAACCTTGATCATGCAGCAGTGCGGCCATGTATGCAGCCTGCAAAAATGGCGGGAATTCAATGTGATTGCCACCCAATTTTTCCAGGACAATGCCCTGCCAAAACAGGAGGAACTGAAGCGAATCCACACAATCATGATCAACGGATAAAAAAAGAGCGAGGAGAAAAAATTCTCCTCGCTCTTTTCTTAAGATTGCAGACCACCTAAAAATGCATCCGCATCCCGCAGGATTTTCCGGTCTTGTTCAAATTCCAAGAAATCCAGCGCCTGCTCCAAGGGAACAATCCAATAGTCCAGCACTTCCCCTTCCTGAGGAATGATATTGGTATCGTGGAACCGGGCCAATAAATATACCGCAGTTTTGTTGATAAAAAATTTAACTTTATAGTCATAAGCACGGCGGAAACCTTCGATCAATTCGACCGTTAGACCAGTTTCCTCCAAAATCTCCCGGCGCACCGTATCCAACTCAGATTCTCCGTATTCCACATGTCCTTTGGGAAACCCTGCATGGAACGAACGGTTTTTAATCAGCAAATATTTCCGGATTCCGTCTTCCTCGAGAAACAATACGGCGCCACAGGATTTTTCATGACCACACCGATAGGAAGCGTTGGAGCTGCCTTCTTTAAAGCTGAGAATGTGGGCAATTTCCGGCTCATACAACACAACGCCTTTCGGAGCGACCACCAGCTTATCAGCGGCATTATCATGCTTGACGACTGCAATTACGGTTCCGGTAAATTCCTCCACCGGCTCGTCAACTCCCAGTATATAAACCACTTGTTTCTGTCCAGTTTCCTCCATCAAGGCTTTCTGATAACCATAATTGATGGGACATCCCGGGCCAATAGGATCGGTGACGGTAACGGTGACGGTTTTTCCTAAAACAAAGTAGTCGTTGGCCTCCGAAGCAACATTCTGTACAAACTTAGCCTTTCCTCGATTATACGCATGGCGGTCGTTGGGATATTTCTCGGCAAGCTCCTGTTTTAGGGCATTGTACTTGCGCAACTTGTCCGTATTCACATTCAGGTAATCCCGAAAATTCCGCAGACTATTCCAAGCCTCACTATGATACTGCACTACATAAATATGATGGGTACAGAAACCATTTGGATCTTTTTTCAAAAAGATCCGCTGTTGCTCCGTATCTCGCTTGCTATGATGGGCATACCCTTTGGCTTCCAGCTCTGGGATGACTTCGTTTACTGCATCTAAGCTGGTCACCGCTACCACAACGTCCACAACCGGCTTGCTGTGAACGGCCACACGAGGATTTTGCACCGCACTGCTGCCCACTTCTTCCACTTCTACCACAGAGGACCCTAATACCGACTTCCAGTCGGCAGCCGCCTGATTCACCGCCGCGTTCCACTCTTCTCTGGACGGCTCTACCAAGGACACTGCCCCGCATTTCAGTCCCAGGGTTTCTTTTGGCATGGCAATCACTCCTTTTCTTCCGCTTGCTTTTACATACAAACGGCAGTTTTCCTTCTTAAAAGTATACCATTCCCAAACCCTTTATGCAATAGTACAGCCAGTTTATGAAGAAAATTTACCAAAGGATCACAGATAAAAAAAGAAAAGGAGACGCTCCCTAGAGCATCCCCTTTTTTGAAATAAGAATAAGAAATATGATAACAAAAACTTATTCTAAAACCTTATTCTTCTCTCATCTTTGCAAAGCACTCGCTGCAGTATACGGGGCGGTCCTCACGTGGCTTAAATGGAACCTTTGCCTCTTTACCGCAGGAAGCGCAAGCAGCAGTGTACATCTCGCGTTCTGGTTTGGCAGCGTTTTTGCGTGCATCGCGGCAGCTCTTGCATCTTTGCGGCTCGTTCACAAAGCCTTTGGATGCGTAGAACTCTTGCTCGCCAGCGGTGAAAATAAATTCAGCGCCACATTCTTTACAGATGAGAGTCTTGTCTTCGTACATTTCGATTTACCTCGCTTTTGGAATATAAGATATTTGCCCTTAGACGGATTCGCACCGCCGCCTTTGATTTACCAACGCTCTAACTTAAGCTACCGGGGCATATGGGATATTTGCTCACAGGGAAGAATCCCTGAGTTTGCGGCGTACCCGCTGAATGGCGTTATCCACAGATTTCGTAGAAATCCCCATTTTACGGGCAATATCAGAATAGGTACAGCCACCAAGATACAAAAACAGCACTTGCTGTTCCATCTTGGAAAGGCGCTGTCGGACCCGGTCATTTACAATCTGTAAATTCTCTTGTGCGATCAGCAGTGTTTCTGGATTGGAAACGGACTGAGCAAAGGAATCCTCTAACATAGGGTTATCGTCATCATTGAGAGAAATCGAGGAATTCAGCGGCAGGTTCTTCTGTCGAAAATAAGAACGATAGGCCGCAATGATCCGATGGGAAATACATACTCCCGCATAAGTACGAAAACTGGCTGTTCCGTTGGGATCATAGGTACGGGCGGCGCTGAACAGACCCAAAAGCCCTTCCTGATATAGGTCATCTGCTTCCAGCACGGTGTTATGAAACGCAGCAGCTTTAGCACGAATCAGCGACATATATCGTTTTGTTAGTTCCACAAACGCATCTGGATCGTCCTGACAAACCAACGACGCCAGCTGATGGTCGCTGTACTCCACCATATCCTGCAACAAAACTGAAACACCCCACGGCATACATTTTGATATTATCTTTATCATAACCGATAATTGGCAGTAAGTCAATCAAAATTTTATGAAAACTGTAAAAAATATGAAAAAATTATGAAATTCCTTGAAAAAGTCATGATTGTTATATCTAGATAACCCCGAACATCTTCCAAATTTCTTGTCAGTATCATACGAATTTTACTCACGACAACAAGGAATTCTCTCTATTTCTTCCCAGGGACATTCGGTTTTTCCTGAAAAAATTCTGTTTTTGTGCAATCTTTACGAATCAAAATTCCTATTTTCTTCTCAAACATCCATGAAAAATTCTGAACTTTGTGATAAAATGGAAGGGAACAAATGGAAATGGGGGAAATGGAAATGTTTGCGCGTTTATTCAGTATGGGACTTTATGGCGTAGAGGCTTTTCCCGTAGAAGTAGAGGTGGACGTCTCCCGGGGCATGCCTTGCTTTGATATGGTGGGCTTGCCGGACGCCGCTGTGAAAGAAGCTCGGAACCGGGTGCGTTCTGCTTTAAAAAATTGTGGATTTGAGTTTCCCATTAACCGGATCACCGTTAACCTGGCTCCTGCTGACCGCCGTAAGGAAAGCCCGGTCTATGATTTGCCCTTGCTGGCTGCTCTCTTGTGTGCCACAGGACAACTGGAAGCATCCTTGGATGACTGTGTGTTCTTGGGAGAACTTTCCCTATCGGGAGATGTCCGGCCAGTAAAAGGGGCGCTTCCTATGGCGATTCAGGCCAAAGAGCTAGGTTTCCGTCGGCTGTTCCTCCCCGCCTCCAACGCGCAGGAAGGCGCCGTCGTACAAGGATTAGAGGTTTACCCAGTAGCGCACATTTCGCAACTGGTGGAGCATCTGTCCGGCCGCCAACCCCTTGCTTCCGTACAGCCCCTTCCCTCTGGACAATTCTCTTCCCAGACTCTACCTGATTTTTCTGATGTCCGGGGACAATCGGACGCGAAACGCGCCTTGGAAATCGCGGCCAGCGGTGGCCACAACGTGATGCTGATCGGGCCGCCCGGCTCTGGAAAAAGTATGCTTGCCAAGCGGCTGCCCTCCATTTTGCCCAACATGACCTTAGAAGAAACCATTGAGGCCACCAAGCTCCATTCCATCGCCGGCACTCTGGAAAACAGCTCCGGACTAATTTCCACCCGTCCCTTCCGTTCTCCCCACCATACCGTATCCCCGGCTGGCCTGACTGGCGGCGGGAGCATTCCAAAGCCAGGAGAGATTTCCCTGGCCCACCACGGCGTGTTGTTTCTGGACGAGCTTCCAGAATTTTCCCGGGGCGCCATGGAAATTCTGAGGCAGCCCATTGAGGACGGCAAAGTCACCATTTCCCGGGTTCATGGCACTGTATCCTATCCCTGCTCCATTATGTTGGTAGCCGCCATGAACCCTTGTCCCTGCGGCTATTTTGGCCATCCTACCAAGCCTTGCACCTGTTCTCCCAAGACAGTCTCCCACTATCTTTCCCGGGTTTCCGGCCCTTTACTGGACCGTCTGGATCTTCATGTGGAAGTGCCCGCCGTAGACTTTGACGATCTCTCCTCTCAGCAAAAAGCAGAAAGCTCTAAAGAAATCAAACGTCGGGTGGACGCAGCCCGGGAAATTCAAAACCAACGGTTTCGCGGCTCCGGCATTTCCTGCAATGCCAGAATCACGCCAGATCGTTTGCAGGAGGTCTGCCATCTTCACCCATCCGCTCACAAGCTTTTGAAGGAAGCCTTTGAAACACTAGGACTTTCCGCCCGGGCCTACGACCGGGTGCTGAAAGTCTCCCGTACCATCGCTGATCTGGAGCAAGAAGAGGAAATTCAACCCCATCATGTGGCAGAGGCGGTTCAGTACCGCAGTCTGGACCGCAAATACTGGACCAAAGAGCTTTAGAGTGTATTTGAAACCAGAAAATCTCCTGCAAACCGACAAAAACAGCGTTTGCCAACATCAAAAATCCTCCAAATCCCCCCTGTCACCTTTGAGAAAAGCAAAGGAATCCGGGAACTGGCTTCTCTTAGACAAAAGTTTTACGTTTGCTTTTTGGAAACAACGGGAGTGTCTGCACCAATTTTCAAACACGCTCTCGGAGCCTACCAGCCTACCAAAAAGCGCACGGAATCTTATTATCCGTGCGCTTTTTGATATTGTCTAAAATTTCAACCGGCTTTGCTCAACCGGCCAAATCGAAACGGTTTACCGGTTCCGCGGCATCCGAAACACATCCAGAAACTGGCTGGACAATACATCATATTCGTGGTGTTCCAGAATATAAGCGCGGCCCCGCTGCCCCATGGATTCCAGTTCTTCTTTTGGCGTGGCAGCCAATTGTTTAGCCGCCGCCACAATCGCGTCCGTATCCTCCGGCGGAATCGAAATTCCACACTGGGCGTCCGCTACCATATCGTTGCCAGCTTCAATGGCGAAAATGACCGGCTTCGCCGCCATCATATAATCCATCAGTTTGTTGGGGCTGACACCAAACCGAAACAGCGGCTGACGCTGCAGACCAACATATAAAGCATCCATCTGTTGCAGCAGGCCAGGAACATCGCCCCGCTTTACGGCAGGCAACAACTCCACGACATCCTGTAAATTGCGATCCTTCACCTTCTGAATCAGCCGGTCCCGCTCCGGCCCCGGCCCCACCAAAATCAGCTTGATCTTTTGATCCCGGAGCTGTTCCCCAGCGTCTACAAAGCTATCCAAAGCGTTGGCGATGCCATGCGCGCCAGTGTAACCAATGAGGAAATACCCCTCATCGTGGTACCGTTTCAATTTCCCGTAGTAAACCGGTGTGGTTTCCTCCGCTGGGACTTCCCAGTCCTCTTTCACAATCCCGTTGGGAATACAAATAAATTTATGATCCGCCATGCCATGCTCCAGCATATGCTCCTTCGCACAGGGCAACAGGGAAACCACATAGTCGCTGCTTTTGTAGCACTGATTTTCCGCCCGCTGCATCAGCATGATATAGGGATGTTTGGGCGACATGCCGCCCAGCTCAATGGGGCTCAGCGGCCACAAATCATGCACCTCGTAGATCAGCATAGCGTTGTGACGTTCCGCCAACTTTCTCGCCGGATAAATATCCAGCGGATAGGTGGAGGAGGCGATGACCACATCCGGCTTTCCATGGGCACAGATTTCCACCTGGTATTTTTTCAAGCCGCTTAAAAAGGACATCATATTTCGAATCCGTCCCAGGCCATTCCCCTCGTAGGGTGGCCCGCTGATCCAGAAATAACGCACGCCGTCAATGGTTTCCACCATCGTTTTCCTGCCTTGCATGTCTGGATTTTTGCTCCGCAGGTGGGAGTAAGAGCTTGCCACAATGGTCACCTGATGTCCTTCTTTCACCCAGCGTTTCGCCATAAAAAATGGACGGAACTCCATGCCGTGGCGGCTGGAACCAGCGTAATGGTTGATATAAATAATATTCATGCCCAGACTTTGCCCCTTTCGATTGGTCAGAACAAGTTCAAGATTTGTGCAATTTTTTCTGAAGCTTTGCCATTTCCAAACGGCATGGAGGTACGTGCTTGCGGATCCGGTATCGTATGGAGCGCTTTTTCCAAAATATCCGCGGTTTCCAGATCCGCTAAAACATTCCAATTCCCTTTGAGGGTTTCCACCCACTCGGTTTCTTTCCGCAGGGTGATACATGGAACCTCCATAAACCAGGCTTCTTTTTGCAGGCCTCCGGAATCTGTCAGCACCTGGCTTGCGGAATCGGTAAGCAGCAACATTTCCAAATAGCCCACTGGATCAATCAATTGGATATTCTGGAAACCACCTTCTTGGATCGCCTGTTCCGCTAAGGAACGGGTTCGGGGATGGATCGGCAACACGACCTTTTCTGGAAGCTGCTCAAAGGCTTTGAAAATCTTCAGAATGGCGGTTAAGCCGCCCTCGGTGGTTTCCGCGCGGTGCAGGGTTGCCAGGCGGTATTGCTTTGGAGTGAGGCCCAATTCCCGAAAAATTGCCATTTTGGATGGATTTTGTTTGGCCACTTCCCGGAAATGGAGCACGGAATCCAGCATGACATCTCCGGTCATAGAAACGCCCTGGGTAATGCCTTCCTTCCTCAGATTTTCCACCGCGGTCTGGGTTGGGCAGAACAGCCATTTAGAAATGTGGTCGGTCAGCACACGGTTTTGCTCCTCCGGCATCCGCATATTATAGGAACGCAAACCCGCCTCCACATGGGCCACCGGAATGTGAATTTTCGATGCGGCTAACGCGCCAGCCAGGGTGGAGTTGGTATCGCCGTATACCAAAAGAAGATCCGGTTTTTCGCTGAGAATGACATGCTCAATTTTCATCAGCATTTCTCCGGTTTGCTTTCCGTGAGAACCGCTGCCAACCCCCAGATTATAAACCGGCTCTGGAATCCCCAGCTCTTGAAAGAATACATCGGACATATTGGAATCATAATGCTGACCGGTATGCACGATCACTTCGTCGCACATGCGCTTCAAGGCGGCGGATACGACAGACGCTTTGATAAACTGAGGCCTTGCCCCAACAATCGTTACAATTTTCAATCCAATCCCTCCTTATTGTTTGATGTCGCTGGTGGACATGTCCAAGGTAGAGAAGGACAGGTCGTCGTATTTCACCGGCTTGCCGATCTTTTGAGATTGGTAAGCGGCCAGAATAATCTTCATGCCCTTGATCCCGTCTTCCCCGCTGACCAGGGGCTGGGTGTCGTTTGCAATGGCATTGGCATAGTCGGCATACAACAGATTATGGCCGCTGCCATACACATCTTTCGGATCGGTGCCAGCCAAAGCTGCCACCACGTCATCCTGCTGGGAAGCTTCGGCGAAATTCCAGGTTTCCACCCGGTTGACCGCCAAGCCGCCAATGACCGCCGTCCCTTCCTCCCCGAAAATCGAAAGGGTTTCCTCCAGGTTTTTGGGATACACGCAGGCAGTGCCTTCCACAATACCGATAGCTCCGTTTTTAAAACGGATTAAAATCGCGCCGAAATCCTCCGCCTCAATGTCCCGGATATAGTTGCCGGTCATGGCCATAATGGTGTCCGGCTCGCCGCCTAGGCTCCACTGAAGTAAGTCGATGTTATGGATGCATTGATTCATCAAGGTACCGCCGTCCTGAGCCCAGGTACCCCGCCAAGGAGCCTGCTCGTAGTAAGGCATGGAACGGTTCCACAGAATCCGGGCAGTTCCGTTAATCAGTTTGCCAAACCGGTTGGCGTCCAAAGCCTTGCGCAGCTCCTGAATGGGAGCGTTAAAGCGGTTTTGGTGGCAAACCCCCAGCTTTACATTGTGGGCTTTGGCTTCGGCAATCATCAATTCTGCATCCTTGGTATTGAGAGCCATCGGCTTTTCAATCAGGACATGCTTACCTTTGCGGATGCAGGTCAAGGCAATTTCCGCATGATAGCCGCTTTCCGTGGCAATGGCGCAGCAGTCAATGTCCAGCTCGTTCAACGCCTTTTGATAATCGGCATAAATCGCGGTTTGTTTTCCCGATTGCTCCAAATAGCTGTCCGCTTGTTTTTTTGCGCAAGCCTCAATGGGATCACATACCGCAACCAGTTCCATCACATCCCCATTGGTGGCAATCGCCGTGATATGATTTTTAGAAATCCGGCCGCAGCCGATCAAAGCAAAACGTAATTTTCCCATAATTGTTTCTCCATACCTTTCGAAAATAAAATAAGGGTCCATGATACCAAAGATTCCCCCGCCCTGCGAAACAGAGCGGAGGAAACTGGCAGTTTTTTCTTACAGAAGCTCGATGTTGGACTTATCCGCTACGTTTTTGGTGGCGTTGCGGGTATCGAAAATTTCCTTGGCGTGCTTCTGGATATAATCGTAGTCAAAGCAGGCGTGAGCGGTACAGATAATGACAATATCCGCCTCGGACAGAGCGGTTTCGGTCAGCTCGGTCAGGCCTTTGTGAGTAACGCCCTTATGACGGTACTCGGTAATATAAGGATCATAAAACTGCGCCTGGGCGCCTTGGGAAATCAAATGATCCATGACGTTCAGGGACGGGCTTTCCCGGTAATCGTCAATATCCGCCTTATACGCCACGCCCAAAACCAAAACCTTGGCGCCATTCATGGCTTTCTTGTTGTGGTTGAGAATCTTCATAGCCCGGTCTACCACGTATTCCGGCATAGCGGTATTGATCTCGCCGGAGGTTTCGATCAAGCGGGTGTGATAATCAAACTCCCGGGCTTTCCATGTCAAATAGAAGGGATCCAGAGGGATGCAGTGACCGCCCAAACCAGGGCCTGGATAGAACGCCTGGAAGCCATAGGGCTTGGTTTTGGCCGCGTCAATCACTTCCCACACGTTGATCCCCATTCGGTTGCAAATAATAGCCATCTCGTTAGCTAAACCGATGTTGATGTTGCGGTAGGTGTTTTCCAAGAGTTTTTCCATCTCAGCCACAGCTGGGGAGGAAACTTCGTGAACGCCGCCCTCCAGCACATTGCGGTACAGCGCGGCGGCCACCTTGGTGGAGTCTTCGCCAACACCGCCCACAACCTTGGGGGTGTTCTTAGTCTTGTATTGCTGGTTGCCTGGGTCAACCCGCTCTGGGGAGAAAGCCAGGTAGAAATCCTCGCCGCATTTCAGGCCGCCTTCTTCCAGAATCGGTTGGAGCAGCTCCTCAGTAGTGCCCGGGTAGGTGGTGGATTCCAAAACCACCAGCATGCCCTTATGGAGATACTTAGCCACCGATTCGGTGGAGCCTTTTACGTAACTGATATCCGGCTGTTGGTACTGATCCAAAGGCGTGGGCACGCAGATGGCCACGCAGTCCACGTCCTTGATAAAGGAAAAATCCGAAGTGGCGGACAGCTTGCCGCTTTTGACCACATCCTCCAGTACGGAATTGACAATATCGCCGATATAATTGATGCCTTTGTTGACCATATCCACCTTTTGGGGCTGCACGTCAAACCCAATGGTTTTGTAACCGGCCTGGGCAATTTCCACCGCCAGAGGCAAACCCACATAGCCAAGGCCCACAATTCCCACAACGGCCTGTTTGTTTTCGATTTTCTCTAAAATTTCTTTGAAATGAGACATAGAAGTTCCTACTTTCTTCCTGTATTTTCCGCAAAATTCCTTGCTTAATCTTCTACCTGATTGAGTATCTGGCATATCTTGCGCACAATGTCCTCGGTTAAATAACCGTGCATGGGCAGACTGAACACCACGGAGGAAAGCCGTTCGCTAACCGGCAAGTCTCCCGGCCGATAGCCAAGCGGCTCATAAACCGTTTGCCTATGGAGCGGCTTTGGATAGTATACCATGGAGGGGATGTCCGCGGCCTTCAGCGCGGCCTGCACCTTCGTTCGGTGTTCCGGCGACTTCGCCTTAATGGTGTACTGAGCCCAACTGGAATAGTATCCTTCCGGAACCACTGGCGTGTCGTATTTGTCCCGAAGCAACTGGGTATACAAAGCCGCCATATTGTTCCGGTTGGTATTTTCCGTATCGAATTCCCGTAGCTTGGGCAGCAGGATGGCAGCCTGAAGGGTATCTAAACGGGCGTTAAGACCCACCCGCACATTGTCGTATTTTTCCGTGCCTTTTCCGTGTACCCGGATAGAGGCCAGGACTTCATACAGCTCTGGGTCATCAGTGAAAATCGCGCCGCCGTCTCCATAGCATCCCAAGGGCTTGGCCGGGAAAAAGCTGGTGGTGGACACATCGCCGAAGTTGCACGCCTTCACCCCGTTGATCTCACCGCCAAAGCCTTGGGCCGCATCTTCCATCAAAAGCAGACCGAACTCGTCGCAGATTTCCCGGATGGCGTGATAGTCCGCCGGCAAGCCGAACAAATCCACGGAAATCACCGCTTTGGGGGTCAGCTTGCCTTCTGCCTGGACCTCCTGGATTTTCTTCCGCAGGGAAACTGGGTCCAGATTAAAGGTCACGTCGTCCACATCGCAGAAAATCGGGGTCGCGCCCTGCTGGCTGACTACTTCCGCCGTAGCTACAAAGGTAAAAGAGGGTACGAAAACCGCATCCCCTTCCCCAATTCCTTTTGCCATCAGGGGCATCACCAAAGCATCCGTACCGTTGGAAACGGTAACGCAGTATTTCCGGCCGGTATACCTGCACAGGGCATCCTCCAGTTCCTGGACTTGCGGCCCAGAAATAAACGCGCCGCTTTCCAGCACCGCCGCAATATTTGTGTCGATCGCCTCTTTCAAATGGTGGTACTGGGCTTTCAAATCATTAAATGCTATGCTTGCCATAAGCCATTCCAAACTATAATTTTCCACGGCTTGTCCCAGTCCTGTGGAAAATCTCCTTTCCTTGTAAGATTTCAAAACGTCTATTTCTCATTGATTTGGATCAATCCATGCTTCTCCTCATGGTAGGCGCGTCCACATTTGGAGCAAACCAAAGCTTCTCCCAGCTTTTCCCCGCATTCACAGGCCCAGCCCTTTTGCCGAGCGGGAGCGCCCATGACAATCGCGTGATCCGGCACGTCTTTCGTCACCACGCTGCCAGCGGCGATGAACGCATGTTTTCCGATGGTGTGGCCGCATACAATGGTGGCATTGGCGCCGATACTAGCCCCTTCCCCCACAGGAGTACGGGCATAAAACTCCGTGCCCCGCTGGGGATATTTGCACCGGGGACGCTGCACGTTGGTAAAGACCATAGAGGGACCACAAAACACATAGTCGCCCAGCTCCACACCCTCATACAGGGAAACATTATTCTGGATTTTACAGAAGTTTCCCACCGTTACACCGGAGGCTACAAACACATTCTGCCCCAACGTACAGCCTTCCCCAATCGTGGCCCCGCCGCTGATATGGCTGAAATGCCAGATCTTGGTATCTTCGCCAATTTGAGCGCCGTCGTCCACATAGGAACTTTCGTGAACAAAATATCCGGTTGTATCCTTCACATTCATCACCATTTCCTTTGTAAATCTTTCCTTATTATATCCTTATTATGCCACATAGTCAATCATTCCATGAGGAAAACTTGCTGAGAAAAGGCAGAAACATCCGAGGGCATCCCCCAGTTTCTGTCTCTCTGCACTGGAAAAAGAAACCGCTTTCCATTGCATTCTTGGAAAAAACGGTATATACTAATCTCGGAAAATAAAAATTTACCAAAATGGCAAAGATATGGAAAGAAACGAAAGGAAGGAACCCTTCATGAGCCAATTTACTATTCGGGAAACCTTTATTCCTTATAATATCCCCAACATCACCGACCTGGAAATCAACGAAGTCCTGGAAACCCTAAAATCCGGCTGGCTGGCAAAAGGCCCTCGCACCATCGCCTTTGAAAAAGCCTTCGCCGAATACGTAGGCGCTAAACACGCCATCGCCATGAACTCCTGTACCGCCGCCCTCCATGTGGCTCTGATGACCCAAGATATCGGAGCCGGAGATGAGGTCATCACCACCCCCATGACCTTCGCTTCCAGCGCCAGCACCATTGTACACACCGGCGCGACCCCCGTATTCGCCGACATCGACTACCGAACCGGCTGCATTGACCCGGATGAAATCGAAAAGAAAATCACCAGCAAAACCAAGGCAATTGTGCCGGTTCATTACAGTGGCCAAACCTGCGATCTAGACCGCATCTATGAAATCGCGGACAAGCATGGCCTGTTCGTATCCGAAGACGCCGCCCATGCCTTGTGGAGCCGGTACAAGGGGCGGCTGATCGGCAATCAATTGAGAGGGACTGCCTCCTATAGCTTTTATGCCACCAAAAACCTTTGCACCGGGGAAGGCGGCATGCTGGCTACGGATGATGACAAAATCGCACAGCGGGCTCGGATTCTGACCACCCACGGTATGAGCCAGAACGCCTGGAACCGGTATGCCAAAGGCGGCAAATGGCTGTATGACATTGTGGAGCCAGGCTTCAAATACAATATGTTCGATATCCAGGCCGCTTTGGGCCTGAAGCAACTGGAACGGATGGAGGAGATGCAGCAGAACCGTCTGCGGATTGCCGCCCGGTTCCAGGAGGCCTTTGGCAAAATGGACGCCATTGACATTCCATGGACGCCGGACTACACCGCCCATTGCTGGCATTTGTATGTGATCCGCATTGTGCCGGAGGTTCTGACCATCGACCGGGATCGGTTCATTGAGGAGCTCAACCAGCGGAATGTAGGCACCAGCGTCCACTTTATTCCGGTGCACCTGATGAGCGCATACCAAAAACGATTCGGCTACCAAGAAGGGGATTTCCCCAACGCGGAGAAGCATTTTGACCGGATCATTTCCCTGCCGCTGTACCCGACCCTGACCGACGAGGAAACCCAATATATCATCAACGCAGTCGCCGACATTGTGGAACAATATCATAAATAAGGAAAGAAAGTTCTTTTGATCTAGAACGCGTATGGACAGCTCCCATACGCGTTTTCTTTTGGATTCATCGAAAAAAAAGATGAATGCTCAGTACGGACATGACATAACCGGTAAAATCGGCGGCCAAAGCGGCCGGAACCGCATGGCGGGTTTTCTTGATCCCCACCGCCGCAAAGTACACGGCAATGGCATAAAAAGTGGTTTCCGTGGAGCCCATAATCACCGACGCCACCCGCCCAATAAAACTGTCCGGCCCAAAGCTGTCAAAGATTTGGGTCAACATAGCTGTGGAACCGCTTCCTGAAATTGGCCGAAGCAAGGCCATAGGCATCACTTCAGAGGGGAATCCCAAGGCATTGGTCACGGGAGCCAAAAAACTTGTGAGCAGCTCCAAAGCGCCGGAGGCATTCAGCATGGTCACGGCCACGATCAGTCCCACCAAAGAAGGCAAAATGGAAAGGGAGGAGGACAAGCCTTCTTTGGCGCCGGATAAAAAGGTATCGAATACTGGCACCCGGCGCACCAATCCAAACACCACAATCGCGATCACCGCCACTGGGATGACATAGGCGCTAAACGCATTTAAATTAATCCAGCTCATCGGTCTCGCTCCCTTTCCCTACGTCCCTGCATCACCTTTGCCACAAGAATTCCCACAATCAGCGAAATAATGGATGCAAACCACACCGCCGGTAAAATATCAAATGGCGCCGCTGATCCATACTTCGCCCGCAAGGTGCCCATAAAGGTGGGGATGAGCTGAATGGACGCGGTATTCATCACCACAAACATCACCATACTGTTGTTGGCCGTGCGGCTCAGCGGATTGCTGCGGGCAGCCTGCATTTCCTCCATGGCTGCAATCCCCAGAGGAGTCGCCGCGTTGCCCAGTCCTAAAATATTGGCGGTCAAATTCATGCAAATCGCTTTGGCGGCCGGGCTGTCTTTCTCATAATCTGGAAACAGACGGCAGAAAATGGGGGAAAATAATTTTGCCAAAAAAGAGGTTAATCCCCCCTCTTCCGCAATCTTCATCAGCCCAGTCCAAACACACATCATTCCCAAGGTTGCGATCACCAAACCCACCGCGTTTTCCGCGCCGTCCAGCACCGCTTGAGAAAGTTCCGGCATCCGTCCGGTGACAATCGCGCACACAAAACTGATGACCAGCAAGGCTGCCCAAATCAGATTCATCATATTGACCACCTCCGATTCATTGGTATGTACAAACCTAGGGGAATATGAATAAGAAAAGCTTCTAAAAATGGAAAAATTTCCAGTAATCCTAGGTTTCTATTGGAAAACATATTGGAATAATTTGTAAATAAATTGTAACCGAAAATAATAAACAATTGACATTTTTGGAAGAAAAAGGTATAATAAGCACAGAAAAAATTGAAGATATCATCAAATGATGAGGTTTTTGGCCTTAGCAGCAAAACTTGTGAATAGGAAGGAATGGTAGTATGAAATCGACTGGAATTGTTCGAAAAGTGGATGAATTAGGACGCATTGTTTTACCAAAAGAATTACGCCAAATTCTAAATATCGACAAAAAAGATCCGTTAGAGATCTTCGTGGACAACACTTCCATTGTGTTGCAAAAGTATGAGCCTGCTTGTATTTTCTGCAACAGTGTGGATGATGTCCGACAGTTTAAAGGAAGAAATATCTGCCTGGAGTGTCTGAAGGAATTAGGACATCAGATACCATAAATAAAAACAACCACCAAAGCAAAACTGCTTATTTGGTGGTTGTTTTCTTTTTGTCTTTCATTCATGGAACTGGATGCTTCCAAGCATCCCCGCTTCTATTTGTATTTCGGATTTAGCCTTCTATAATCATACGGTACATGGCTTCCAAACAGATTTGGGCATGGAGCATAAACCGCTCCAGATCAATGTGCTCGTTTGAATTGTGCATCCGGCGGTCCGGTTCATCTGGGAACGCTGGGCCAAACGCCACACAGCGCCCTGGCACCGCTCGGGCGTATGTGCCGCCGCCGGTAGCATACAGCGTTGGCTTTTCTCCCATTACGCTTTCATAAGCATCCTGTAAAATCCCAATCAAAGGGGCGTCCTCTGGAAAATACAAAGGCGGATTCAACGTGGAAGCCCAGAACTGAACTCCCGCCTGCTCGGCTTGTGTTCGCAGGGCAGAAACAATGGTTTCACTGTCCCCAGTAACAGGAAAACGAATGTCAATCCGGGCAAGAGCGTCCTCCCCGTCTAAACGGACAATGCCAAGGTTTAAGGTCAGCGGGCCAGATGGTGCATCCTCCTGCTTGAGGCCCAAGCTTTCCCCATTCAGCTCAATCCCAATTTTCTTCTGTAAAAAGGACAACAAGGTTCCCATCTGCTGGGGGGAAAATACCGTCGCCAAAAGCCGGAGCAGATATGCGGCGGAATTTTTTCCTTCCTCCGGGCACATAGCGTGGGAAGCCACACCTTTGGATATGATCTTTCCGCCATCCGGGCTTTCCTCAAACAAGAATTCCCCTTCCATCTCCCGGCTATTTTTTTGGAGCGTCACAAAGTCTTCTGAGGAACAGCGCAAGACAGCCGTAGCTCGGTCGGGAACGGCATTGACCACGCTGCCGGCTAAAAAAGACTGTATCACTGTCGAATCGTTGACACAAGAAAAATCACCGTGCAGAATCCCCTTTTCCCGGTTGCAAATGCCATAATCCGAATCTGGCGTAAAGGCCAAATCCGGCAACGGCTCCTGCTGGAAATAAACCTTCAGATCCTCCATCCCTACTTCCTCGCCAGCTCCAAAAATGGCGCGGATATTCCGTTTCCCGGTTACGCCATGATCCTTCAACGCTTTCAGGCAATACAGAGCCACAATCGCCGCTCCTTTATCGTCCAGCACGCCCCGGCCAAACAGCAGGTTTCCTTTTCGCGTCAGCGTAAAGGGATCCGTATCCCAGCCCATGCCTGCAGGAACCACATCCACATGTGCCAATACTGCGGCCAGCCCTTCCTGCCCGCAGGAATATTCCGCATGCCCAGCATAATTCTCCACATTCCGAGTGGAAAATCCCATCTCTTCCGCCATGGAAAGAATACAGGACAAAGCTTGAGCGGATGACGTCCCATAAGGGCGTCCTGGCTCCGCCTCTCCACAAACCGAAGGGATGGCGATCAGTTTGGCCAAAGCCTGGACAATCTCCTCCTCATACGCGCAAATATGATGGCCAAATTTCATTGGTTATTCCTCCTCATATCCATTGGGGTTGTTCCTCTGCCAATTCCAGGCATCGGCACACATTTCAACTAGTGTACGTCTTGCTTTCCACCCCAATTCCTCCTCTGCCTTTTTTGGGTCGGCATAGTAACTGGCAATATCACCTGGGCGGCGGGGAGCAATGTGATAGGGGATTTTCCGCCCGATCACTCGCTCAAACCCGTGAAGCACATCCAACACCGAATAGCCAACGCCCGTTCCCAAGTTAAAGATTTGCAGGCCGCAGTCCTGCTGAAACAGCTTGAGAGCAGCCACATGGCCCGCGGCCAAATCCATCACATGGATATAATCCCGCACGCCAGTTCCGTCCTTAGTTTCATAGTCTCCCCCAAAAACATTCAGGTATTTCTGTTTTCCTACTGCCACTTGAGAAAGATATGGCATCAAGTTGTTGGGAATCCCATTAGGGTCCTCTCCGAGACGGCCGCTCCGATGTGCCCCTACCGGATTAAAATATCGGAGAATAACCGGATTGAAAGAAACATCCGATTGCGCCATATCCATGAGAATTTGTTCCGCCATCTGCTTGGTAGTTCCATAAGGGCTGGTTTTATGAAAGGGAAAATCTTCCCGCATCGGCACAAAATCTGGCGTTCCGTAAACCGTGGCCGATGAGCTGAATACGAAATTTTTTACTTCATATTCCCGCATCACCTGTAATACCGTGAGAAGCGCATTCAAGTTGTTGTCATAATATTTGAGCGGGTCTTGCATGGATTCCCCTACCGCCTTGTATCCAGCAAAATGGATCACAGCATCCATGGATTCCCGCTCAAACAAGTTACGCAAAGCTTTGGCATCTCGGACATCAATCTCATAAAACGGCACCGACTGCCCAGATAGCTCCTCAACCCGGGCAATCACTTGCCGTTTGCTATTACTTAAATTATCCGCGATCACGGCGCCATATCCATGCTCCAACAGTTCTACACAAGTATGGCTTCCGATATACCCAGCGCCGCCGGTTACTAAAACATTCATGGTATGCTCCTTTCAATGGAAAAACGGTTTCTGTTCTTACGGTAGGGACGTTTGGCTCCCAACAATCCCACTATGGAAAAATGATTGCCCGTATTGACAATTCTGTCATAAATCATGGCGCAACGCACAAGAGAGAGCCGACCGCAAAACTTATCTCTTTTTTTCTGATTCAATGTTCTGAGAAATTCCTGGAACCTTGGATTCCGCTGGCATTTCCAGGTTATGATCCCACACCTGCGGTGAGCAAATCGCGCACACTCCCTCCGGTCGCCAAATTGCATAGGAATCCATGCATCCAAATGCCCGCGCTGCAGGTTCACTGCGGATATTATACCACAAACCACTGGGTTATGGAAAGAAAAACCAACGGATTTTTCCACTCTTTAGAGGAAACAGAAAAAATTTTTCAGCTCCCTTTTCTTATTACTAACCCGCTTCCCCATTTTACCACTGGATTCTCGGTATATTCTTCCTAGTTTGGCGCACAATGAAAGGGAATGATTTTGAAAACCGGAGGATCAACTTGCATGAAGCGGGCTCTTTGTTTATTTTTGGCCGGTGGCTCCCTATATCCCGGCATTGAATTGGCATGGCGCAAGAAAACCCATATTTCCATGTCCTTTGCTGGAGGAATCTGTCTGTGCTTGATCGACCGCGTCTGTAACGGCTGTATGAAGAAGAAACGGCTCCCCCTCCGCTGTATTGCTGGATCTGGAATCATTACCGGGGTGGAATTTATCATTGGTTTGGCGGTCAATGTGGTAGGCAAACGCAATGTGTGGGATTACTCCTCCATGCCCCTTAACGTAATGGGCCAGATCTGTCTGCCCTTTTCCATTGCCTGGTGTTTTCTGACTTTGCCAGCCATGTGGTTTTGCAACCTATTTCACCGCCGTAAGTCTCACCTCTGAAAGACGGATTTCCCGCTCCAGCTCTTGTCACAATAGGTTTCCCGTGATAGAATAAAAGAAACAATGTTTTTCAAAATCTGTAGGAGGAAATCGACATGGTGGAACGGCTATCCTTTGGCATGGTAAACTGCTATTTAATCCGAGGACACGGACAGACAATCCTGGTGGACACTGGCACCCGAAAAAATCGGGACGCTTTATATGAAGCAATCCGGGATAAAAATGTCAAGCTGCTTGTTCTCACCCACGGACATACGGATCACATTGAAAACGCCGCGTTTCTGGCCAAAAACCTGCACCTTCCCATTGCCATGCACCGGGGAGATTTTAAGCTGACCCAAGGCAAGCAGCTCCGTCCGTTTCAATCCGATTCCTTCCTCGGAACACTGCTGAAATATGGCTCTGAAAAAGTAAAAAGGACTGCTCCTCCCTTCCGCCCCGCTCTGTTTCTAGATCATGGGCAGACCTTTTCCTCCTATGGTATCGACGCTTCCGTCGTGGAACTAAAAGGTCATACGCAGGGCTCCCTTGGCATTCTGGTGGATAAGACGGATTTTATTGTTGGCGACGCCATGATGAACATCCTCCGCCCCTCCCCTTCTCTCATTTATGAAAACAAACGGGCCATGCTCCACAGCCTGGAGGTTATCCGGCAAAGCAAGGCCGTTACCATCTACCCTGGCCATGGAAAGCCCATTGACGCAAAAAAATATTTTAAACGATAACAACAAATCCCCGGACAGCATTTTTCTCCTTGCTATCCGGGGATTTTTATTTTCTGTGTAATCCAACTCTTCTCCCCCTTCCCAATCATACGAAGCAAAGGTTTCAAAGGTTGCATAAAACCGATTTTTTAACAAAAGGTTCCAACGGATATGGGTCATCCTCTGGCTCTTCTATTCTAGGGAATCCCGATGATTTTTTCGGTAATCCAAAAATTCCTGTAAAATAATGGTGGCCGCCACCGCGTCCACTACCGCCTTACGTTTTTTCCCTCGGGTATCGGTCGTATTCAAGTAGCCATGAGCGCTGACGGTGGTTCCCCGCTCGTCCCGCATGGCAACGGGAAGACCACTAGCTTCTTCCAGGCGCTGGGCAAATGCACGGGCGTTTTGCGCGCTTTCTCCTTCGCTGCCGTCCATATTTTTGGGAAGCCCAACCACCAGCATTTTCACTCTATTTTCCTGCGCTTCCGTCACAACTTGTTCCGCCAGTCTCTCCAGGTTCCGCTCTGCAATCACCTTCAGAGGGGACGCCAGCATTTCCTGTTCATCGCAAATCGCCAAACCCGTCCGGGCTTTTCCCAAATCTACTGCTAATATTTTCATTTTTGCGCCCCCTTAGTCAAAGGTCGCTTTCGTACGGTTTTCCGGTTTCCACCACGTTTGTTTGGAAAAGGTGGAGGTTTCGTGATCCATATGAGAACCATCGTTGGCAAGCGTTACCTTGGGATGCAACTGCTCGTCAAACTCTAAAATACTGATTGCGGTATTATCGCACCAATCCACGGTATTCAATTCCTCGATCGGCTTGCCCATCGCCCAGCACAGGAGGTTTCGAATCGCACAGCCATGACTGGTAATACAAATCTGTTTTCCCTGATTTTGGCAGACAATTTCCGTCACTGCCCGTTTCATCCTCTCATATACATGGCGCATTGGTTCCCCATTTTCAGGAGCAAATTTATGAGGCTCCATATTCCATATCCTGGCGTCCTCTGGATACAGAGCTGGAAGATCCGCCCATTTTTTCCCCTCCCAAACACCACCATTGATCTCAATCAGATCATCGCAAATATGAACTGGAACCTGGCGAAAACTATTGACTGCCTCCGCCGTTGCATAGGCCCGCTGCAAAGGGCTGGTATAAATCACATCAATGGGCATATTCCGACACCGGAGCCGAAGCAAATCCAACTGCTTTTGTCCGTTTTCACTAATGGCCGCATTGGTGTGCCCCTGAAACACACGCTTAATATTTCCTTCCGCCTCGCAATGACGGATTACCATCACTTTTGTCACCATCATTCAATCCTTACCAGGCCTGGATCTTGCCGGTCAATTCCGTAACAGAAGCCATATTATTTTGATCGAGATAATCCGCAAGCCCCTTGAGAATGTCTACCGGGGCATAAGGATTCAGGAAGAACGCAGTACCTACCTGCAGCGCGGAGGCCCCAGCCAGCATCAGCTCCACAGCGTCCTCCCACTTAGAGATACCGCCCATTCCCACAATCGGGATTTTCACCCGGCTGGCTGCCTGCCAAATCATACGGACAGCGACCGGCAGAATTGCCGGGCCAGACAGCCCTCCTGTATTATTCCGAATAACCGGACGACGGGTACGGATATCAATCCGCATGCCTGTCAGGGTATTGATCATGGAGAGAGCGTCAGCTCCGGCTTCTTCCGCTGCCTGGGCAATTTCTGCAATGTCCGCTACGTTGGGCGATAGTTTTACCATCAGCGGCTTTTTACAATGTTTACGCACCGCTGCGGTAATGCCTCCAACGCTGGCGCAGGAAGTACCGAACTGCACGCCGCCCTGCTCGACATTGGGGCAGGAAATGTTCAGCTCAATCATATCGACGTCCGTATCCGACAGCTTTTCCGCCATCTCGCAATACTCCTCTTGGGTATTCCCCGCAATGTTGGCGATAATCTTAGTTCCCTGGGTTTTCAGCCAAGGCAAGTCGTGTTTGATGAAATAATCCACGCCCGGATTTTGCAGACCGACTGCATTGAGCATACCCGATGGCGTTTCCGCAATCCGAGGCGGTGGATTTCCTGCACGTTCTTTTAATGTAATCCCCTTACAGGAGATTCCTCCCAAGGTGGACAGCGGGTAAAACTCCATATATTCGCGGCCAAAGCCAAAAGTACCGGACGCCGCAATGATGGGATTTGCAAACTCCACCCCTGCAATTGTAACGCGCATATCTGCCATGGTATTCAAACCACCTTTCTATATTTTTATAATTAAATTTGATAAATTTATCAAACATCGGTTAAAATGCGATGTTTCGATAGTCGAATACTGGACCGTCTTTACACACATGACCATAGGTCTGGCTGATTTCCCCGTTTTCTTCTCTGCGATTTACCTTGCAGGCACAGCCCAAACAAGCGCCGATTCCACAAGCCATCCGTTCTTCCAGGGAAATCTGACACGGAATTCCCCGTTCCTCCGCAATCTTACACAGAGCCCTCAGCATGGGCATGGGACCACAGGCAAAAATAATATCCGCTTCCACATCTTTCAGGCATTCGGTCACCAGGCCATGATGTCCCAGGCTGCCATCATCCGTCGCAACCAATACCTTGCAGCCGGCCTGCTGAAACTCTTCAGTGAGAATCGCTGCGTCCCGATTGCGGAATCCTAAGGCAACCGTAGCATTTTTTCCAAAGGCTTTCGCAGGGTTCAGCAACGGTGGAGTCCCGATGCCACCTCCAACAAACAGCGCCTTCCGGTTGGTATCGCCCAATTCAAATCCATGCCCCAAGGGGGCCAGTAGATCCATCGTTTCACCTGGCCCAAAGCCCGCCAAAATTCGGGTTCCCTCCCCGCGGATTTCCAACACAAACCGTAGGGTATGGTTTACTGCGTCAATATCACAAATGGAAATCGGGCGGCGCAAGGTTTTGCCTGGAACCAAAATGTTAGCAAATTGGCCCGGCTGAGCCATATCCGCCAGCTCTCCTGCCTCTACGACAAAGCTGAACATTCCTTTGGCCAGCTCTTGTTTTTCCAAGATCCGGCATTGTCTTACCTCATATTTCATAGGAGATCCTCCCTCTCTTGTATTCCAATAAAACGGGAACAAGACATGCCTCCCGTTTTGTATCATGTATGTATTTAGCCGATGGTTCCAAGTTTCCCCACCAATTCATCCCGCATCCGAATGGCTTCTTCCCGGGCAGCTTTGGCATAATCCTGTTCTGCAAACCCTTTTTTCTGCCAAGCGCACATAATACCGCGGGAAGAGTTGATAACCGCTCCCAAACCTTTTGGATCAAAAGCGGGAAGGACATCGTCTGCACCGCCTCCTTGGGCGCCATAGCCAGGTACTAAGAAAAAAGTAGTCGGCAAAACTTCCCGCAATTCACTGAGCTGTTCCGGGTAAGTCGCGCCTACCACCGCTCCAACGCCGCTGTAGCCATACTTGCCCATAGTGGTCTCCCCCCAGGTTTCACAATGCTTGGCCACTGTAAAATACACGGTATCACCACCGTTAACGTTGAGATTCTGCAACTCCCCAGAGGACATATTGGAAGTTTTCACCAAAACGAAAATTCCTTTCTCTTGTTTTTCACAAATGGTCAGCAGAGGAGTAATCCCATCAGATCCCAGATAACCGTTGACGGTCAGAGCATCCCCGCCAAAAGGCGTGAACCAAGCTCCGTCCACCTCTACTTCTCCCAAATGGGCGGTTGCGTAAGCTTCCATGGTTGTACCGATGTCGTTCCGTTTGCCATCGGTGATCACAAACATTCCCTTTTCCTTGGCATAAGCAATGGTATCGTGCAGCGCCTTCACCCCTTGCCATCCATACATTTCATAGTAAGCGCATTGCGGTTTCACTGCCGGCACAATGTCATACAGCGCGTCAATCAGTCCTTTATTAAACTCCAGCAAAGCAGCGGCGGCTCCCTCCAAATTCTTGCCGTATTGAGCAAAACAGGCTGTTTGGATTGACTTCGGAATATAACTCAGTTTGGGGTCCAGCCCTGCAACCGTTGGATTTTGTGTGCGAAGGATCCCCTCAATCAACCGATCAAAAGACATAATAATTCGTTCCTCTCAATTCATAACTCTATTTTAATTATTAGATTTTTATTTTATATTTAGACTAGGGACGCTCATCAAAAACAATGTTTCCTCGGCAAATGGTCAGCTTGACTTTGCCAGTTAGGGTTCTTCCCTTAAAGACTGCATTTCGGCTCTTTCCATGAAGTTTTTCCACATCAACCGTCCAGGTTTCCTGATCGTTTAGTAAAATGACATCCGCTGGAGCTCCCACGCAAAGGGTGCCGGCTTCAATCCCTAAAATCTTGGCTGGGTTGGTGGACATCAGTCGAATTAACTCAGAAAGACTGAGGAATCCACCTTTCACTAATGTGGTAATGCCTGCTGATAAGGAGGTCTCCATTCCCACCACTCCATTGGGAGAAGTTGCAAAATTGGATTTCTCCTGAGGAGTGTGAGGTGCATGGTCGGTAGCAATGGCGTCAATCGTACCGTCCTGCAGAGCCTCAATCATAGCTAGGCGATCCGCTTCGGTACGCAAAGGTGGATTCATCCGGTAGTCCGCATCCTGTTTCAGCAGCTCCTGGTCCGTTAAGGCAAAATAGTGGGGAGCCGTTTCCGCTGTCACCGCAACCCCTCGTCCCTTGGCATCCCGGATTAAGGACAAAGAAGTCCGGGTGCTGACATGACAAATGTGGATCGGCACCTGATAAGCCGCAGCCAACGCAATGTCCCGAGCGGTTCCGCAATCTTCGGCAGCGGCTGGAATCCCAGGAATCCCCAACTTACGGGATATTTCCCCTTCGTTCATCATGCCGCCGTGAGCCAAGAACAAATCCTCACAGTGGGAAACAACCCGCATCCCCAGCTTAGGTGCCTGTACCATGGCGTCAGCCATAAACCGGGTATTTGTGACCGGACGGCCGTCATCACTCAAGGCAATGGCTCCCGCCTCCCGCAGCGCCTGCAAGTCATTCATGGTTTCACTTTGCAAATCATGAGTAATCGCCGCGGAAACATATACCCGGGCGTCCGCCTGCTCAGCCTTCTCCAAAATAGCCTGAACGGTTTCCACATTATCAACCGCGGGGATTGTATTGGGCATGGCCAGCACACTGGTCACACCGCCTGCGGCGGCAGCTTTGCAGCCTGTGAAGATATCTTCCTTATCGGTTTGGCCTGGGTCACGAAGATGGACATGCATATCCACCAAACCAGGTGCAGCAATCAGTCCGCCCGCGTCAATCACCGGAGCATCTGCACAGACAATTTCCCCGCCTACCTGGGCAATCTTTCCATCTTCTATCAATAGATCCCCCACCGTATCCATATTTTGAGACGGATCCAGGATTCTAGCGTGTTGAATCAATAATTTTCCCATGAATCTTTCTCTCCTTTCCTCTCTCTCTAAAATTTTTCTTTAAACTCCCCGGACAACCTAGTCGGTTTGCGACAAAATTCGCTTTTTGCACAAACACATCTTTGCTTCCTTATGCAGCAACTTGCCGTTTCTGTTAGACGAATTAGGTTGCTTTTCTCTCATTTTCAAAATTTCTGTATGCTCAGATTCCATTGGCGTTTGCAGGTTATGATCCCACGCCTGCGGCGGGCAAGTCGCGCATGCTACCTCCGGTCGCCAAATTGCACAGGAATCCATGCGCCCAAATGCCCGCGCTACACGCTCACTGCGGATATTATACCATAATTTCTCCTTAGGGTAAATTCTAAAAACGCATTCCTTGGTTTAATGGGAGAAAAACTCTTTGGTAATCGCCAGTAATTCTCGGGCATAGTTAGCGGAAAAGGTGTACCATGGACTGTGGGCGGACACCGCATAGGAGTTTGCTCCCAGCTTATTGGCAATCATCCCTGCCCGGAACTGATGGTATTCATCCGTGACGATAGCCAACTCTTCACTCCACTTTTTTTCTTGAATGATCCCCAGTGAATTTTCCAGGTTTTCCTTGGTATTGGTGGACCGATCCTCCAATACAATCCGTTGCGGTTCTATCCCAAAATCCACTAAATAATTGGCAATCACTTGGGCCTCGGAAAGCGATTCCCCATTTCCCTGCCCACCGCTGGCAATACAAGGAACTTCCGGGTGCTCCCTGAGATAATTGGCCGCCGCTTCAATACGCAATTTCAAATGCTTACTGGGTTTAGTACCCTTCACCTGGCAGCCTAAAACTACTACAGTTGCGCCTTTTGGTGGCGTAGAACTAGCTCCATAAATCATACATCCGCTCAAAAATGCCACCCAAGCCGCGCACAATGCCCCCAGAGAAATCATAATTGGGTTCAGGATTTTCACAATCTTGTGATAGCCTTTTTTCGCCAACTTCGTGATCACCACCAAATACGATACCACAAAAATCGAAACCAGCATTCCCAAAAGATTACCAATATTTTTCACACCCCAAAATAAGGGAAGGCAAAACCAGATAAAGGATAACACAGAAGCGATTCCAAGCACAATTTTAACGATGAAAAATACTTTTGTTTTTTCTTTTGTTCTCATCTTTTCTCCTCTTTTCCACACCTGCGGTGGGCACGTCGCGCACGTTACCGTTTCTTATTGAAAAACACGATCCGCACACGTCGTTTCCTATGTGGGACTATTGTACCATAATTAGCGACAAGCTACAATGAGAATCGGAGCTATAAAAAACAAACCGGATGCTCACGGAAGCATCCGGTTATTTTATGGGTGTTCTGATGGTTCATCGGGTACAAA
>JAAWSO010000003.1 GCA_022801595.1 Clostridiales bacterium
TCAATGCTATGATAATCGCGCCTAATCTTTTTCTTTTCATAAACGAAACTCTCCTTTTTATACGTTTTAATCCGTGATCTTAGAAAAATATACAAACCATTGGAATCATTCCCTTCCATTCCTTTTTCTTTCATTGTATCATCTTAATCATGTAAGTACAATTAATATATTAAACAATATTTTCTGTATAAAAGTATTAAATTCACCCAAATTTTAACATCATTTTAAAAACAATCTATCAATATTCAGCAAACCTTTTCTTTGCGGCACAACAGTTTCTGGGAAATTTCTTCCAAGGAAACAGGTGTATAGGATTCCAGTTTTGGCGCAAAATATCGGAGAATCCCATGATTTCCATCAATATAAAGGAGGAATTTCCATGACTCGCAGAAGAAAAATACAGCTCATCAGCGTCATCGCCGCGGCCTTGGTCGCCCTGATCGGCACAACCATAAGCGGCTATGTGTTAGCTGGCCGTTACCGCACGGATTTGGAATACGGGTATCGCCGCGCCTTTAACGACTTGAGCGAACACGTCACCGGCATGGAAAACGCCCTGAATAAAGTGACCTACGCCAACACCCCAACGCAACAGCACGGCATTACCGCTCTTCTCATGAAGGAAGCCAGCAGCGCCAAAGCGTCCCTGGCAGTGCTTCCTCTAGGCGGCGATTCCATGGATACGGTTCAAAAATTTGTGGCTCAGGTGGAGGACTTTTCCTCCTCCCTCTCCACAAAGATTTCCGCAGGGGGAGCCTTGACCGACGACGATGAAAACACCCTGTTTCAACTAGGACAATACGCCGCTCTGCTGAAAAGCAACCTAGCTCAAGTGAACCAACAGT
Organism: Clostridiales bacterium; assembly: GCA_022801595.1. Taxonomy (GTDB): domain Bacteria; phylum Bacillota; class Clostridia; order Oscillospirales; family Acutalibacteraceae; genus UMGS1071. Next base: position 846 of record JAAWSO010000003.1, read on the forward strand.
TTGCCGAGCAAAACCTGCAAATCGGGGAAACCAAATCGATTCTGAAAAATTTAGATTTGGAGGAATCCCTTCCGGCATTCAGCAATTCCCTGGAAACCACCGCTTCCGATTTCAAAGACTATCCAACCTTAATTTATGACGGCCCCTTTTCCGATCATATCGCTCAAAAAGAGCCGTTGTGGCTGAAAGGGAAAGCGGAGATTTCCGCAGATGACGCCAAGAAAAAGGCCGCGGAATTCTTTCAGATTGATTCTGCTCAGCTTGCCAACGCAGGCGAAACAGCGGGCAATTTCCCTGCCTATAACTTCACAACCCAGCAGGCGCGGATTTCCATCACCAAGGCCGGAGGCCTGGCTTCCTCCCTGCTCAACTCCCGCAAGGTAGAGGAAGCCTCCCTGACCATTGATCAAGCCAAAGAAAAAGCCCTGGCCTTTCTGCAAAAAAACGGTATGGACCATCTGGCAGAGAGCTACTATGTGGTTTATGACAACATCTGCACCATCCAATATGCCTTTGCTCAGGACGATATCACCTTTTACCCCGATCTCATCAAGGTGTCCGTGGCTCTGGACAATGGGGAAATCATGGAATATAACGGCTCTGGATATCTGATGAACCACCACGACCGTCAAAAGCAGTCCCCAGCCTTGACCGAACAGCAAGCTGCCGACAAGGTCAGCGACCGGCTGAGCATCCAGAAAGCTGGTCTGGCGGTGATCCCCACCGCCAGCATGAAAGAAGTGCTGTGCTATGAATTCCTCTGCGCCGGTTCCAACGGCGAGGAGGTCTTGGTTTATATCAACGCCGCCACCGGTATGGAGGAACAAATCTTTATTATTGTCCACGACGACAGCGGCACCCTAGTGGTCTAGGGAGCCAGTTCCCATTTCGCTCGTGCGGCTAACGAGTTGGCTTTTGCTCGCGCGAATCGCTCATCCCTCGCTCTGATGAGCGAAAACTTGAAACCCTAGTGCCGCGCTCGGATTTTGTTCTGCGTCCCTAAAATTTCTGGAAACAAAATTAAGAAAGCGCACAGAGAAAAGTTCTCTGTGCGCTTTTTCTTTCTCAAAGGCAAGGCATGCCTTATTTTGAGCGTGAAATTCCTTTTGCCGCTCAAGGTTCCCTCATCCACTTTACTTGTTTTTCATGAGGGTAACCAAAACTGCCTTTTGGGCGTGGAGACGGTTTTCCGCCTCTTCAAAGATTTCGTCTGCATGGCCTTCGAAGACCTCCGCGGTGATTTCCTCGCCGCGGTGTGCTGGCAGACAATGCTGAACCATGGCGTCCGGCTTTGCCAGAGCCAAAAGCTCCTGGTTGACTTGGTAGCCTGCAAACGCCTTCTTCCGTTCTTCAGCCTCGCCTTCCTGTCCCATAGAAGCCCACACATCCGTGAAAATTACATCGGCTCCCTTTGCCGCCTCTTTTGGGGAATTGGTCAGTTTAAATCCTGGATACGCTTTGGCAAATTCCAGCACATCCTCGTGAGGACGGTAATTGTCCGGGCAAGCAACCGCCACATGCATCCCCATTTTCAGGCAGCCAACAATAATAGAGTTTGCCATATTATTGCCGTCGCCAATGTAGCATACCTGCAATCCTTCCAGGCTTCCTTTTCTTTCCCGGATGGTCATCAGGTCTGCCAGCACCTGGCAGGGATGGGCAAAATCCGTCAGGGCGTTGATAATCGGGATCGAGCCGTACTCAGCCAAATCCTCCACCTGCTTCTGCTCAAAGGTGCGAATCATGATTCCGTCCAAATACCGGGACAATACCCGGGCTGTATCCTGGATCGGCTCGCCGCGGCCAATCTGCATATCGTTTGCGGAAAGATACATGGGATAGCCGCCCAATTGATACATACCGGTTTCAAAGGACACCCGAGTACGGGTGGATGCCTTGGCGAAAATCATGCCCAGGGTCTTGCCCTTCAGATGGTGGTGCTCAATGCCGTGCTTTTGCTCATATTTGAGCTGATCAGCCAAATTTAAAATCTCCGTGATTTCTTCAGCGGATAAATCCAGTAATTTCAGCAAATGTTTCATCGTACAAAAAACCTCCTCAACCTTTTCTGTTTTTGTTTGACGCACTACAGGAACGGATCACCTGCTCCAAAATCTCCATCCCCCGGTCGATTTCTTCATAGGAGATATTCAGCGGCGGCAGCAGCCGAAGCAAGGTCTTTGCCGTCAAAATCAGCAGGCCATGTTCCACGCAAGCGGCGGCCACATCCTTGGCCTGTGTATTCTCCAGCACAGCTCCCAGCATCATGCCCATGCCCCGCACTTCCGAAACGCCTTCTATTTTGGAAAGCTTCTCCTGGAGATAGGCGCCCTTTTCCGTCACTTCCTTTAGGAACGGCTGCTCCGACACCCGCTCTAAAACGGACAACGCTCCTGCGCAGGCAACCGGATTCCCGCCGAAGGTAGAGCCATGCATACCGCTGTTAAGCACTTGGCCCAAAGCCTCAGTGCACAGGCAAGCGCCGATGGGCAGACCGCCGCCCAAGCCCTTCGCGCTGGTGATCACATCCGGCTGAATTCCGAAATGCTCATAGCAAAATAGCTTGCCCGTCCGGGCAATGCCGGTCTGCACCTCATCCACCATCAGCAGGATATCCCGGTTCTTACAAAACGCCGCCAGCTCCCTGACAAATTCCGGGGAAAGAGGCCGCACGCCGCCTTCCCCCTGGATCAACTCAATAAACACCGCGCAGGTATGATCATCCACACAGTCCCGGACGCTGTCCATATTGTCGGCCTCTGCATAAACAAAGCCCTCGGTAAAGGGGTTGAAATAGTGGTGGAAGGTATCCTGTCCGGTGGCGGCCAAGGTGGTGATGGTTCTTCCGTGGAACGAATTAACCAGGGTCACAATTTTCGTGCGCTGCTCCCCATATTGATCCGTGCTGTATTTCCGGGCCAGCTTGATGGCGCATTCGTTGGCCTCCGCGCCGGAGTTGGCAAAAAACACCTTGCCAAACCCAGACTTTTCATGAAGCATTTGGGCCAGTTCAATCTGGGGCTTGGTGTAATATAGATTGGAGGTGTGCTGCAGGGTGGCCGCTTGCTCCGCCACGGCCTGGGCCCACTTGGCGTCGCTGTAGCCCAAAGCGTTGACTCCAATTCCGCTCGTAAAGTCCAGATAGGTCTTTCCTTCGCTATCTACCGCGGCAGCGCCGGTTCCGCGGACAATCGCCACAGGAAAACGGCCGTAGGTCGGCATAATGTTCTGCTGCTCCTGTTTTTGAATATCCGAAAAGTTCATGGCAAATTCTCCTTTCCGTCTCAATAAAGCATGGTACCCACGCCTTCGTCAGAAAATAGTTCAATCAAAATAGAATGTGGGATGCGTCCGTCCAAAATATGAGCCCGGCCCACACCCCGGCGGACCGCCTCCACGCAACAGTCAATTTTTGGAATCATGCCGCCGCTGATGATCCCCTGCCGCTGTAGCTTTGGCACATCGCTGATATTGACCACCGGGATCAAGGTTTCCTCGTCATCCTTATCCCGGAGCAGGCCCCGGATATCCGTCATGAGAATCAGCTTTTTCGCGCCCAGTTCCGCCGCAATCCACGCTGCCGCAATGTCGGCGTTAATGTTGTAAACCGCGCCGCCCGCGCCGCCGGCAACCGTGGCGATAATGGGCACATAGCCATCGGCGATGGTGTCGGTAATGACTTTGGTATTAATCTCGATGATTTCTCCAACGCAGCCCAGGTCCACGCCTTCCATTTTCTTCGCGCGGATCATCCCGCCGTCCAAACCGCACAAGCCAATGGCTCTGCCGCTGCGCTGCTCCAAATGCTGCACCAGGCTTTTGTTCACCTTGCCTGCCAGCACCATCTGGACAATCTCCATGGTTTCCTCATCGGTATAACGCAGGCCGTTGACAAATTTGCTTTCTTTGCCAACCCGCTCCAGCATCCGGTTGATATCCGGGCCGCCGCCATGCACCAACACCACATTAATTCCTACCGACTGCATCAGCACAATGTCGCTCATCATGGCGTCTTTTAACTCTTCGTTAATCATGGCGTTGCCGCCGTATTTGACTACAATGGTCTGCCCGGCGTATTTTTGAATATAAGGCAGGGCCTGGGCCAAAATCTTGGCCCGGTCGTTGTTTGAAATCTTCATGTTCATCCTTCTTTTTATGATTCGGTCAGCTACGATAGTCGCCGTTAATTTTTACATAGTCATAAGTCAGGTCACAGCCGTAGGCCTCGGCGCTTTGATCTCCTTCATGGAGGTTGACCAGCACCACGATTTCCGATTCGGACAGCACCTTTTTGGCGGTCTCCTCACTGAACGGTACTCCCGCTCCATTCATGCAAACATTGACCTTCCCTGCCCGGGAAAGGAAATACACATCCACCAGGTGAATGTCGATGTCCGCGCCGGAATAACCGATGGCGCACAGCACCCGTCCCCAGTTGGCGTCGGAGCCAAACATGGCCGATTTGAACAAGCTGGAACAGATCACGCTTTTGGCGATTTTCCGAGCGGTTTCCTTGGTCTTAGCGCCGCTAACCCGGCATTCCAGCAGCTTGGTGGCGCCTTCTCCGTCCTTGGCCATCATCCGGGCTAAGCTGATACACATCTGGGTCAAAGCCTGGGTAAAGGCCTGATAATCCGCATTTTTTTCGGTAATCTCTGGATTTTCCGCTAACCCGGAAGCCAAGATGGAAACCATGTCGTTGGTGGAAGTATCGCCGTCCACGCTGACCATATTAAAGCTTTCCGCCACCGCTTCCCGCAAAGCCTGATCCAGCATCTGGGAAGAAATGGCCGCGTCGGTGGTCAAAAAGGCCAGCATCGTGGCCATATTGGGGTGGATCATGCCGGAGCCTTTGGCGATCCCGCCGATCCGCACCGTTTTCCCGCCCAGGGCCAGTTCCACCGCGGCTTCCTTGGCTACGGTGTCGGTGGTCATAATCGCCTGCGCCGCGTCCTGGGAGCCGGTGGGGGACAAAGCCGCTGCCAACTGAGCCGCCGCGCTGGCGATGGGCTCAATGGGCAGCACCTGCCCGATCACCCCGGTGGAAGCCACAATGATATCCTCCGGCTCCATTTTCAGCTCCGCCGCGATGAGATCACACATCATCTGGGCTTTCTCTTCCCCATCCGCGTTGCAGGTGTTGGCGTTGCCGCTGTTGCAGATGACCGCCCGAGCAGTCCCGTCAGCCAGGTTCCGTTTGGTCACGGCAATGGGTGCGCCCTGCACCAAGTTCTGGGTGTACACAGCAGCGGCGTTACAGGGAACATCGCTGACAATCAGGGCCAAATCCTTTTTGGACTGATTTTTGCGAATGCCGCAATGCAAACCGGAGGCCTGAAATCCTTTCGCGGCAGTTACCCCGCCGCCAATCGCTTGATATGACATCTTTTTTCTCTCCTCTTTCATGGGGTGTCGTATCTGAGGGAAACCGTTCTAAAACGCTGGCGGAACCAAAACCAACCCGGCGGTTTCTTCCAGCCCAAAGGCTAAGTTCATGTTCTGAATGGCCTGGCCGGCGGCTCCTTTTACCATATTGTCAATGGCGGAAATCGCAATCAAAATGCCCGCCCGCTGGTCTGTGTGAAGGGATACATCGCAGAAGTTGGAGCAGCGAACCTGCTTCACGTCAGCGGATTTTCCCTTTGGCAGCAAGCGGATAAAAAATTCATCCCCATACCGCTTTTCATAGGCTTCCCGCACCTGCTGTTCCGTCACGCCGTCCTGGAGCCGGGCATAGCAGGTGGCCAGAATCCCCCGGTTGATGGGCAGTAAGTGAGGCACAAACGTCAGCTTCACCGGCTGGTCCCCAGCCATATGGGTCAGGGTCTGCTCCATTTCCGGCGTATGGCGGTGAGCTGCTATCTTATAAGCGTAAAAGCTCTCGTTTAAGTTGGCGTAATGGGTGGTGGCGCTGGGGTTCCGGCCAGTACCGGTCACGCCGGACTTACAGTCGGCAATGATACCAGTACGCTCAATCAAGCCCTTTTCCAACGCTGGAGCCAAGGCCAAAGCCACCGCCGTCGGGTAGCAGCCCGGATTGGCGATCACCTTTTTCCCCTTGATCCGGTCGCGGAACAGTTCCGGGATGGCGTACACCGCCTGGTCATGGAGGGATTGATTCTTAAAATCCCCGTTATACCATTCCTTGTAGGCCTCCTCGCTTTCCAGACGGAAATCCGCTCCCAGGTCAATGAACACTTTGCCGTGGTCGTGGCATTCCTGAGCCAAGTCCTGGGAGAGGCCGTGGGGCAGCGCGGCAAATACAACGTCGCACTGCTCCACCACTTCCTGCTGAGTTCCGCAAACCATATCGCACAGCCCGGTATAGGAAGGGTAGACCTCGCTGAGCCGCATCCCCTCAAAGCTAACCGAGCTGAGGGCGGTGATTTCCGCCTGGGGATGCCCCAGCAGCAGCCGAACCAATTCCGCGCCGCCATAACCGGTGGCGCCAACAATTCCCGCTTTTATCATGGTACCCATGTTTCCTCCTTCTTCCAAATTCTCACATTATCAATACCAATCATTCATTCCAAAAGCACGTTTGGGGAACTCCATCCCTTTCGACAGAAGTTCCCACCAAACCTGCGTATCTATTTCATTTCCTTGAGCCAAGCCAGTACCCGCTCCCCTTGCGCCTGTACATTTTGCGGAGCCGGTGCGCCCAGCACATTCCGGCCGTTGACGCAGCGTTCCAGAGAAATGGCGTCGTACACATCTCCGTCAAAGGCGTCGCACAGTTCCCGATACTTCTCAATCGGCAGGCTTTCCAGCGTCTGGTCCGTCTCAATGCAATGGGCGACCAAAGAGCCGGTAATCTTGTAAGCGTCCCGGAAGGCCACCCCCTTGCCCACCAGATAGTCAGCGCAGTCGGTGGCGTTGATAAAGCCCTTGGCTGCCGCCTTGCGCATGTTTTCCGGGATGGCTTTCATGGTTTCCACCATGGGGATAAAGGCGGTGAGGCACAGCTTTAGGGTATCGACCGCGTCAAAAATGGCTTCCTTGTCCTCCTGCATATCCTTGTTGTAGGCCAGAGGCAACCCCTTGAGCATGGTCAGCAAGGTCATCAGGTCGCCGAATACCCGGCCGGATTTCCCCCGCACCAGTTCGGCGATATCCGGGTTTTTCTTCTGGGGCATAATGCTGGAGCCGGTGGAAAACGCATCGTCCAGCTCTACAAACTTAAATTCCCAGGAACACCACAGGATGATCTCCTCGGAGAAGCGGGACAAATGCACCATAGCCAGGGAAATGGCGCTGGCCAGTTCCACGCAGAAATCACGGTCGGCCACGCTGTCCAGGCTGTTATTCGTGACCCGGGCAAAGCCCAGCAGCTCCGCGGTCAGGTTCCGGTTCAGAGGATAGGTGGTGCCGGCCAAGGCTCCCGCTCCTAAAGGAAGCTCATCCATCCGGGCCTTGGCGTCCTCAATCCGCCCCAGATCCCGGAGGAACATCTCAGCGTAGGCCATTAGGTGGTGGCCAAAGGTGATGGGCTGAGCGCGCTGCAAATGGGTGTAACCCGGCATTACGGCGCCTTTGTGGGTGATGGCCTGGTTGCACAGCACGGCGATCAATTCCTTGATCTGCCTGCACAAGGCGTCGCATTCCTTTTTCAGATACAAACGGATATCCAAAGCCACTTGGTCGTTCCGGCTGCGGGCGGTATGCAGCCGCTTGCCGGAAACGCCGATGCGCTGGGTCAGCTCCCCTTCCACAAAAGTGTGAACATCCTCGGCGTTGGGGTCGATGGGAAGCGCCCCGCTAAGGATATCCTCCCGGATTTTCTCCAGTTCGTCGCAAATCTTTTGGGACTCGCTTTCGTCAATGACCCCGCAGGCCCCCAGCATGGTGGCGTGGGCAATGCTCCCGGCAATGTCCTCCTGGATCATGCGACGATCGAAGGAAATCGAAGAATTAAAATCGTTGGTTTTTTGGTCAATTTCTTTGGAAAAACGTCCGGCCCAAAGCTTCATGAGGCTGCCTCCTTCTCTAAACGGTTTTATTTGGATTGGGCGAAACCTTTCTTGGCGCGTACTTTGATGGACAAGCCAAACAGGTTGATAAAGCCTGCGGCGTCGGCTTGGTTGTATACCTCGTCCTCGTCAAAGGTAGCCACTTCCTCATCATACAGAGAGTATGGAGAGGTTACGCCAGCGTCCATAATGTTGCCCTTGTACAGCTTCAGCTTCACGTCGCCGGTTACAAATTCCTGGGTGCTGTCCACAAACGCGGACAGGGCTTCCCGCAGGGGGGTGAACCATTTGCCGTCGTATACCAGTTCGCCAAAGGTAATGGCAACCTGCTGCTTGTAGTGGTAGGTGTCCTTATCCAAGCAGATTTCTTCCAGCTTGTTGTGGGCATGGTACAGGATGGTACCGCCTGGAGTTTCGTATACGCCCCGGGATTTCATGCCCACCAAACGGTTCTCCACAATATCCGCAATGCCGATGCCATTGTCGCCGCCCAGCTTATTGAGGGTTTCCACCATAGCCACGCCGTCCAGCTTCTCGCCGTTGAGCGCAACCGGGATTCCCTTTTCGAAAGAAAGGGTGATATAGGTTGGGGTATCGGGAGCCTGCTCGGGGGAAACGCCCAGCTCCAGGAAGCCTTCCTTGTTATAGGTTGGCTCGTTGGCTGGATCTTCCAGATCCAAGCCCTCGTGGGACAGGTGCCACAGGTTCTTGTCCTTGGAGTAGTTGGTTTCTCTGGTGATTTTCAAAGGAACATTGTGAGCTTCCGCGTATTCGATTTCCTCTTCTCTGGATTTGATATCCCAAACCCGCCAAGGAGCGATGATCGGCATATCGGGAGCAAACGCCTTGATGGAAAGCTCAAAGCGGACTTGGTCGTTGCCCTTGCCGGTGCAGCCGTGGCAAATGGCGTCGGCGCCTTCCTTCTTGGCAATCTCCACCAGCTTTTCCGCAATGAGAGGACGGGCAAAGGAGGTACCCAGCAAATAGCGGTTTTCATACACGCCGTTCGCCTTCAGGGTTGGCCAGATGTAATCCTCCACAAATTCCTTTTTCAGATCCACGATATACAGCTTGGAAGCGCCGGTTTTCTTTGCCTTCTCATCCAGGCCTTCCAGCTCGTAATCCCCTTGCCCCACGTTCGCAGCAACCGCGATAACTTCGCAGTTGTTATAATGTTCTTTGAGCCAAGGAATGATAATGGAAGTATCCAATCCGCCGGAATAAGCGAGTACTACTTTTTTAATTTCTTTTGTTTGAGCCATAACACGATACCTCACTTGTGTTGAAATACTTTGATCAATGAAAGAGAAGGATGTTTCTTTCACGGTTTGATGGTTATAATTATACGCCAAAAATCGAAAAAATCAAGATGTTTTGTATATTTATTCACACAACCTTTATTTTTTCACTTCATTCTAAAATATTCCCCTTTTTGAAACGGAAGTTGGCACATATCACAACAAAATCCTGACAAACAAACCTTGCATTTTTTCCTGCCAAGGATTAATATAATAGAGAAACGCCCTGCAAAAATCAGAATTCCCAAAGTCAGCCAGGGCAGAGAGGAAGGTTCACAAGCCATGAGCCAAGCAAACGAAAGCCAATGGCGGGAAATCAGCCCCGCCGATCTATCCTTTAACCCCTTTACATGGATTGATAAGGAATGGATGCTGGTGACTGCCGGCAACCAGGAAAAACACAACACCATGACCGCCAGTTGGGGTGGATTGGGCGTTCTTTGGAAAAAATACGTTTCTTTCGTTTTTGTCCGCCCGCAGCGGTACTCCATGGAATTTCTGGAACACGAGGACTATTATTCCCTGTGCTTCTTCGATAAACAGTACCGCCCCGCCCTGTCTTATTGCGGTTCCCACTCCGGCCGCGACGTGGATAAAGACAAGGAAACCGGCCTGACCGCCCTCTATGACCAGGCCGCCCCTTACTATGAGCAGGCCCGCATCGTATTTATCTGCCGGAAAATGCACGGCCAGTTCCTAGACCCCAATTGCTTCCTGGACGATACCATCGACGGGGAGGTTTATCCCACCAAAGATTACCACAAAATGTACGTGGGGGAAATCGTAAAAGCCCTTTTGAAAAAAGACTGATTCCAGCCTATGATCTGAAAACACAAAAACAGGAGCAAGCCTTTTGGGGAAATACCATAAGGAAACTAATGCCCGCTGAAAAGCGATCTGCTTCTCAGCGGGCATTGCTTTATAATGAACGAACCGACAAATCGAAACTTGGAACAGGATAAATATGATACGAAAAGAGAAAAAACCGTCCTACTGTGACATGGACAAGCTGCAAGGGAGCGTTCTTTATAATCTCACAACTGGCCACGGAGGGATTTTTGCAAATCGGAAAACGGATAATATCATAGAATTTCATCGAAATACAGATAAGCAATCATTCGTTGACTTCGAAACAAACTTCCAGTTTCTCGCTTTCCTGTCACAGATATTTTCCCTGAAAGTATCATATTGGGTTATACAGTATAAAAGGGCAAGACAAACCATTGAGGCTTGTCTTGCCCTTAACTTCTTTATTATGATTGGGGCCTCCCTTTGGCCTGCTCCTGTTTTTTCATGGGAAAACTATAGATTTTTGTATAACGGCAGAAATATATTGCATAGTTATGCATTTATACCTCTTCTTCCACCACATAATCCTTCACTACATTCAGCAAAGACGGCGGCACCATAGCAGTCAGCCGAAGCCCCTGCTCCACATAGTCCTCAGACAGCACCGTCCCATCCCGCCGGATTTCCGCCGCCAATCCACTTTTGGCAAAGGGCAGCAGCAGGGACACCCGCGCGTTTTTGACGGGAAGGTTCTGTTCAATGGCCTCCAGCAAATCTGGGATACCCGCCCCGGTGGCCGCGCTGATCCGCACTGCATTGCCGATCAAGGGCATGTCGTGGATACTGGGCACCAGGTCGCATTTATTCAACACCGCGATCACCGGCTGATCCTTACAGCCCAAATCCTCCAACAAATTCCTGGTGACGCTTAAATGAATCTGGGCCTCCGGGCTGGAAGCATCGCAGACATTGAGAATGATATCCGCCGTAGCGGCCTGCTCCAGAGTAGACTTAAACGCTTCCACCAAATGGTGGGGCAGCCGGCGCACCAAACCAACGGTGTCAATCAGCATCACAGTTTTTCCGCCGGGCAGCTTCAACGCCCGGGCCGTGGGGTCCAGGGTAGCGAACAGCATATCCTTGGCCAGCACCCCAGCCTGAGTAAGACAGTTCATTAAGGTGCTTTTCCCCACGTTGGTGTAGCCCACCAACGCCACCGTAACCACCCCGTCCTTTTGGCGGCGGCGGTTGATCTGTTCCCGGTGCTTTTCCACCTGCTCCAACTGTTCCTTCAAGCTGTCAATCCGGCGGCGGATGTGGCGGCGGTCCGTTTCCAGCTTGCTTTCACCCGGGCCGCGGGTTCCAATGCCCGCGCCCAGCCGGGACAGCGCCGTTCCCTGTCCCATCAAGCGGGGCATCAAGTATTTGAGCTGGGCAAGCTCCACTTGCAGCTTGCCTTCCTTGGTCATGGCACGGGTCGCGAAAATATCCAGGATCAGCATGGTTCGGTCAATGACCCGCACGTTGGCCGCCTGCTCAATGTTTCGCAGTTGGGTTGGGGATAACTCACAGTCAAAGATCAACAGGTCAATCTCCTCTTTGGCGCAGAAATCCGCAATTTCCTGGAGCATCCCGGAGCCTACGCAAGTGGCTTTGTCATAGGCTGGACGTTTCTGGAGCATAGAACCATAAGGCTGCGCGCCTGTGCTCCGGGTCAGCTCATACAGCTCCGCCAGAGACGCCTGGGCATCAAACTCCCCAGTATCCACCGATACCAACAGCGCGCGTTCCTGGATTTCCTCATTTTCATAAAGGTCGGTTTTGGCCATGTCGATCTCCCTTCTTCTGCCCCGCTTCGCCGTTCCGGGAGCATATCATTTGTATTTCTTCTATGATAGTACAGAATAACGCCATCGTCAACAAAAATCCTCCCAATTCGACTAAAAACTGCTAACGTATCGCCAAATATCCATACATTTTTCCGGCTTGATTCAAGTTGAGGAACACCCCGTCCGCCTCTGATGTTCCCTGGGATTGCTTCAGCGTCACTTCCTGCCCAGTCAAGGCAATCCCCGCCGAACCTCCGTGGGAGGAAACAAACCCACTGTTGACCTGGACTGCCCCCAATTCCCTGTCATAACCGCTCAAAGGCGCCCCAACCTGGAATACAAAAAATCCAGACGGAGAAAAGGACAGGGAAAAACTTTTGGAGGCCGCGCCTGTCCCGTTATAAAATCCAGATACGTACGCCTGTGCAAACCGTTCCCGATCCTCCGGGGTGAAATGCAAGTCCGTATCGGTAAAATGGGTTTGCAGCAAAGAGTCCAGCCGCAGGTTATCCTCAGTGAAATCGGTCCGCTTTGGTTTGTCCGTCCCGCTCCAATTATTTAACCCAAAATGAGGGGTTTTATTCGTTGATGGCATCGCACCCATCCTTTCTTTTGTCGCCATATTTTTACAAGCCTACTCCGTATTTTCGGTATACCCGTCGATTTCTGACCAAGCCAGTCCGGCATTGTCCATTTGGTCGAAGGTATTTTCCTTTGCGTCAATATAATTCCAAGACAGCACACCAAAATCAAAAGCCCACTCCGCATGGGCAGGCAGGAACTCCGCGGCGGCGGCCTGGATTTCCTCCTGGGATTTTTGCCGTTCTCCTGTCGTGCCCAACACATTGATATAAACCGATCCTTCCGCCGTTCCGCTGACCGCCGACCGGATTCCCACTGCCAGCAACGCTTGTTCCAAGCCTTTCGCCGTATAATCGTTGCCCGTCACTGCCATCCGGTAAAGCAGCATTTCCCGCCGGTCCTCCAAGGGCAAAAAATCCCGGAGCCCGCCGCAAACCCGCTCCCGCAGTTCCAGGCCTTCCTCGCTTGCGGTCAACACAAAACTTTCCCGCTCCAGCTCCCAAAGTGCCTGGCAAAGCAATTCCAAACCGGAAGCATACGCTTTTAATTCCGCTTCCACCAGGGTGGATCCTGTGCAGGCATACAGCCCAATGTCCTTAATTTTCCCAAGCATGGACAGCAGCGAATTCCCCATACTCAAAACTATCTCCCCTTATACGCCGCCGGTCAATGGATTCCATACCGTGGTTCCAGCCACCGCAATTTCCGTGACCCCAACCGCCGTATCCGCGCTGACCGAATAAAATTTGTAATTCTTCAACACACCGGTTTCCAAAAGCTGTTTTCCGATGTGGGTCAAAATCACGGCCTCGCCCACCCCCAGGCTCAAGTAATAGCGGTCCAGCGCCGCCTGGCAAATGGGCTTGACCTCCTCGAAGGTGTAACCATCCGCCGGCTGCAAATAACAGGCCAGCCGAACGCTTTTTTCCACCGCCGCTTTCACCTGCACATCCACATTGATCTCCCGCAATGCGTTGAGCTCCTCCTGGATTTTTTGAATCAGTTCCTCACTGGGCGCGCCGCCTCTGGCCGCCAAATACAGGGAAACCGTTCCCACGCCGTTTTCTCTGGGCACCACGCCAACTGACCGGATTTCCTCATATTGTAAGGCGTAGGACCGGTAAAATTCCGCGTTGGTTCCATTGGATACCTGGGCGTAGCTTTGCAAAATCCGTTCCCGCAGCTCCTCGTCGCTCTCACCGTCTACGCCGCCGGTAAAGGGGGCTTCATTGGTCACAGCCTCTATGCCAGCCGGAGGCGTAACCATGACCGTAACGGTTCCCACCGCCGCATTGGACGCTGTTCCCGGTTCCACTGCCTGCGCTTCCACAGCCACAGAACGATACCCTGCTTTGAGGACGGCTTCCCGGACCGTTTGGAAGCGGGGAGCCGTTTCCCCTTCCGCGGAACAGACCGCGCCCAGCGGGATCGCCAAATCATAGGCCAACGGGTTTTGACGGGAAAAAGTCAGCGTTCCGGCCGCGGACAACGCCGGTTTCCGCTTCAGCCCCCGCTGTTCCCCATGCATGGTCAGATATTCCCCTTGGGCAGTCTGGGGGAACACCTGCCGCTTGAGCCAATCCACACTGTGAAACAGGGAAAAAATCTCCCCAGCCAACACCTTCATGCGGATGCCTAAATCCGAAGCGTCATCGGCTTCCAGGCCCGCTTCCTGCCGAAAGGTATCTTTCATTCTTGTCAAAATGCTTTCATAGGTCTGCGCTTCCATCCTCATCCTCCTCCCAAAGCAAAATTTCTACCTGTCCTTCTCCATATGGGGTGAGCAAATCTACCAACGCCCCAGTATCGGTCAGCCTCACTCCTTTGACCTGCACCGAAACCAACGGGCTGAGCGCCTCCTGAACCAAATGGAGCGCCTGGTTGGGGCCGTCGGGGGCGTCTTTCCTTAGAGTATCCAACTGGCTTCCCAGCTTTGGGTCATAAGAAAAGCTTCCCTGCTTCACCGTCAGGCGAATCCGTGCCTGCTGCAAAACTTCCTCCAACCCCTCCACAGAGAGGGGAATCCCGCCTTCCGATACCGCAAAATCCCCGTCTCGCAATCCGGTATCCACTACGCATCCTCCTCCCTGGGCTTGGCGAACACCTGGCCGTTGACCACCACATCCCCGTTGTTCCTGAGCAAAACTTCCGCGCCGCCAGCCGAACGCAGCCGAATTTCTCCCGCATTCAGACCGTCCGCCTGCATCACAGTCCCAAAGCAAACTCCACCCTCAGGTCCACCGGGAATCAGCATCGCCTGGCTCCCCTCTGGGGGCACACAAGCCATTCCCCAAGGAGCGGCGAGCGGAAGGTCATAATAATCCCCCTCCCCTTGAACCGCCACCCGGCTTTCTCCGGCACGGGTCACCATTCCCAGTTGGAGGGCTCCTTCCTCCGGCCGGGACGCAATGATTTTTCTTGCCATCCACATCAAACATTCATCCTTTCTTCTGGGTCACAGCCCCCATTCTTCTTTCCGCAAGGTTACGTTACACAGTTCCCCCCTGCTGTCCAACTGATACGCCAGTTTCGCCACCGTCACGCCGTTTATCGTTCCCAAGGCTGGGTCGGACACCTGGGCATGGGCTCCCAATTCTCCCACCAGAGGCGACGGGCAACACAACACCCATTCCTCCGCGGAACGCCGGGCAATTTTCAAACTCCGGTTTCCCATGTAGTTGGTAGCGGTGCGGTATCGTCTGCGCTGGATTCCCATTTCCGCGGTTTCTACATCGGTGACCAGACCCTTGTAGCCCTCCCCAACGCCCGCCTGCAAATGGAGTTGGCTGATCCGCTTGTGATACCATTGGTGATGGATCAAAGACCGGTATGGAATCCCGCCTTGGTTGGAAAAAAACGCCTGTTTTTCCGAAGGCTTCCCAGTAGCGTCCAGAATACCCGAACACGTAACCCTGGGGGTCGTCCCTAGGAAATAGCCGCAGAATTCCTCAAACACCTGCCATTCGCTCATCCCTTTTTTCACCGTCAGCTTCCCCCGGAACGCCCCTTGATTTCCCTCCACTCCAGCCAACCCATAGGGAGCGGCATGACGGTCAAACAGTTGCTTGAGGGAGGGATTGACATAGGTCTGGGGCAGGGCTTCGTTGTCCAGCAGCAAAGCCGCTTCACTCCGGGCGACCAATCGCAGGGTCATGCCGCTTTTTTCCACGCAAACGGACTGCTCGTCCAAAATCCCACGAAATACCAATTCGTCTCCCCTCCAGATCCGGCAGGTCAAAAAGGAAACCAGCGGGGTATCCACAGGAAAAATCCCGGTAAAACTGTGAGCCGGCGCATCCTCGTCCATACGGATTTTCACGGAAATGGGAGCCGGCAGAGAAACCGCTTTCCCAAAAACCGTAACGCCTTCGTATCTCATGGCAAATTCACCACTTCCCCTTCCCGCAGGAAATTGGGCCACTGAATCTGGGGATTGACCGCCAGAACCGCCTCCGCCTGGGTGCGGTAACGGTTGGCAATGGCCCACACGTCCTCCCCCTCTTTGCAGCGGTAGCTTCGCCCGGTTCCGGCTCTGGCCCCTTCCCCGCTTGCGGAGAGATCCTCCCAAAACTCAAAGCAATACCGCACTGCATTGGGGGTTGTTTCCCCAACGAGTTCCAGCTTCACCAACGCCGCCGTCATTGCCGGAAGCTCGGGCAGAATCAGCAGCCCGCTCCCTCCCTGCTCCAAGAAAGCGGAAAGCTCCTGAAAAGAGGCCAAAGCCTCCTCTCCCAAAAACACCCCTTCGCCGGATACCTTCCGGCGTTTCCGCCCGTAATCCTGCATCAAAGACCCGGCATAGGGCAGCGTGTGTTCTTTGAGATCTCGCTGGGTTTCGATTTGCAGTTTCCCCGGGTTTTTGGGCCAGGAAAACCCTTTAAACCGCATGGCAGGCAATTTCATACCCCATCCTCCTCCGAAAGCGGACGGGGATACCGCCGGTAATCCAATTCCATTTCCTGGGAGATCCGTTCCGATACATCCAGGCTTTCCCATTCTTCCATTCCAGCCAGCTCCTTTCTTTACGAAATCTTCTTTTGCAGCACCGCCCAAACATAAATCGGCTGGTTGCGCAGCAGCACACAGTATCCCCTGGCCACCTGATATTCCCGACCGGAGGATTCCTCCAAAACCGTAGTTCCCTGTTGAGCCTGGTCCAAACGACAGGACGTAGGGCCAAGGTAAAAATAGGATTCGCTGTCGTAACCGCCCTGCAAGACCCCGACCTCGTCGGAAACCGGCATTTTCTTGTAGTTCAGCGGCTGAATCCAGCCATAGCAGGTTTCCGTCTGTCCATTGGAGAAGGAAACCACCATCCGGTTTCCCCAGCGTTTCAGCATCCGGTCAATCGCTTGCTTGGTCGCCATGATCCTTCCGTCCTCCGATCCGCTCAAAATAAAAGCCGTCATCCCGCAAAAGCCCAGCGGCCCTGGCTCTGGCGTCATCCCAGATCTTCCGGGCCAAATCCAGGTTTCCGCTTTTCTGGGAAACCTTCATGTCTCCCAAGGACACTTCTTCCCCTCCTGCCGCCCCTTCAATCAAGGCGTATTGATAAAACGCCAGGGCGGCCGCAGCGGCAAACAAAAGATTTTCCCGTTCCGGGGTGGGCTCCTCCTCCTTTGGACGAAGTTGGGACGCAATCTGAAACCAAGCGTCCTGGCACAAAATTTTCCATCTCTCCCCGTCCTCCTCAGATAGCTGGGACAACAGAAGAAACCGCTGGAAGATAAAATCCAAGGGGCCCAGCCCTTCCTCCTGCTCAATCATAATTGGCCGCCTGGACCGCGTCCGCAAAAATCTTGGAGAAACCGGCAATGGTACTAATGGCGGCTCGCTCCATTTGGCGGTCGATCAGCTTATCATAATCGGTCACAATATCCCCAGCCTGTACCATTTCCAACGCGCAGTTCTTGTCCAGTCCCAAAATCAGCTTATCAGTCAGGGATGGCACATGAATCAAATTCGCGCCCAAAGGAGTAGCCAGCTTTCCGGTACCTTGGAAGTTCAGGCCTGCCGTGGCGTCCTGAAACTCCGCAATCGCCAACAAATCCTTCATGGTTTCGGTGGAAGCCAGGATGGTATTCAGCTCATAGGGAGAAACGGCGCCCCACAAATTTACCATATCCCCATAGGTCGGTTTTCCGGCCAGCTTGGTTGGTGCGACCGCATTGTCGTTGCCGTCGCCATTGACCAGAACGTCCACCGCGTCCTTCATCAGCTCCCGTGCGATGTCCGCGCCGATCTGCCGCAACGTCACCGTAAACAAGTCCAGCTTATGAAAACGCAGGGCTTCGTAAGAAGAGGCCAGAATCCGGCCTCGTTTTTTCAGGGACACCAGGTTTTTCTGGTTGGAAATGGTGGTTTGGGGCAGCAAACCGCCCTCGGTCACTGGATCGCCGGCTTCCTCGGAAACCGATGCGGCAATGGTGCGGTAATCCATCGCGTTCACCTTGGTCAAGGTAGCGATCACACCAGGAATCTGATTGGCTCGCTCCATGCCCTGGCGTACTGCCCGGGCCACATATTCCGGGAACAAAGCGGCGCTGTCGCCGCTTTGGAAAAACCGCTCCACCACATCGGAATTTTCTCCCCCCACTTTAATGTCAAACCGCTTCAATTGACGCTGATAAGCGTCCAATCCAGCCAGATCGGTATTTTCATATTGTCCGGAAGGGTCCATCTCCTCCAGCGCCTGGGTAAAGGTTTTTCCGCCAATTCCATACATGCCTTTTTCCAACTTGATTGAATCGTAATATGCCATGGTAATATCCTCCTGTTATATCTGAAATTCCTGATTGTGGGATTTTGCGTTCCCCGCTTCCATTCCATCACGAGCCAACTGGGGCCTGATCGGCAACATCGCACCGGCTTTTTCGGTGAACGCCTCCTGAAACGCCCGCAAATCCGCCAGGCTCATAGCGCCGGCTACCCGCTCCATCACGTCGGACGAAATTTCCGGCTGCACCAACCGGGACAATTTCAGCACCTGCCGGGTCACCTCCGCCCGGTATTCCTTGCCCTGCTGGGCCAGTTCGTCCAATTGGGCCAGGTAGTCCAAAAGCTGCCGCGCCGCATCCTTGCTCAATACGAACTCCGTATCTGACCGCCTCATCTCCTTGAGAACCTGTTCCACCGTACCGAATTCTTTTTCTTGAAAAAAACTTTTGATCACGCCAGCTTCCCGTTGGGCAGGCACCGCCACAAAGGACCATTCATAAGCGTCCGACGGCTCGCTGAGCACATCGTGGCAAACCTGCTCCTTACCATGCACCGAATAGGTCTTCCCCTTCTGATGCTTGCAGGACTGCCTCCCCCGCTGTGCCCCGCAAATGGAACATTCCCGCCGGGAAACCGAGCACCCAACGCTGACTTCCTTTTTGATTCCGCTGTCAATCTCTAAGATCAAGGGCTCCTGTTTTTCGCTGCGTGGCAAATAGGCCTTGGCCACTAGCCGGGTGTAGGGTTCTCCCGCCATGGTTTTGCGTTCCAGATCGGTTTCCAGGCTGGTGTCAAAAATCCGCGCCGCCTGGTTTTCCGATTTTGGAGCATGGTCAAAAATCCCAGTTTTCCCCAAAAACAGCTCCTTGAGCTTCTCCAGAGCCGGAATACTGAACCGCTCCAGATCCCGGTCTACCTCATTGTCACAAAGCGCCACCGAAAAGGTATACACCTCCCCAGCTTCCATCGGCCGCCGAGTATAGCGGTTAATTCGCTCCAAATCCTCCTCCGAAACCGAGGAAATTCCTTTGATCACCATACCGTTCATGGTTCTTCCTCCTGTTTTAATGTCTGTTCAATTTGAGCAGCCTGGGCGTTTTTCAGACGGGCGTCCGCCAAATCCACCTCATCCTGCAAGGTAATGTTATCCCAGCAAATGGTAAACTGGGGTTCCCATCCCTGCAACGCCAGCCAAAACCGGCAAATCCGCCCAATTGCTGGATTGAGTAGCCGCCGGTAACTTTCCAGCTCGCTGGTGAGAATGTCCGCCTGCTGACTGGACATCCGCTCCGTGGACGACCAGGACAACCCCAGCAAAAACGGCGGGATTCCCAGCTTGGCCACAATCTGCTCCAGCATTTGCCGAACTGGAACCTCGCTGTCCAAAATCTGGTTATCCGAACCGATCACCCGGATATTCACATCCCCCACCGCCACAAAATCGCTGACGCTCTCCCCTGGCTGCATGGCGCGGCTCCATTCCTCCGCGATCTGCTGGGCCCGCTCTTTGGCATAGGCCCGGTCGGCGCTGTCGCTGGACGGTTTATACGTCACCGCAAAGCGAAGGTTGCCCAGCCGCTCCCAGTTCACCCCAATGGAATGATAAATCTTCATCAGAATACCGCTGACAAAGGGCAGCCCGCTCAACACCGACACCCCAGGCCCGCTTCCGTGAGGCGGGTTCATAGCGGCGGTCAGCACCAGCTCTGGATAAGGTACTGGAACCGGATCTCCGTCGGATGTTTTCCGGCAAACGGTCAAATTCAAAGGGGAATCGATTCGCTGAAACTCCACCTCGTCCAAATCCACATTATAAAGCGCGCCCACGCTGCGTCCATCTCCGGTGAGGACGATTTCTCCCACCGCCGTACCATAAGTCAATAACTGATCAAAATACCCGCTGATAAAATTCTGAATCCCATACTGGCACCCATTGACCTTCACCGTTTGGAGAAAATCATTCAGTTCCTGTTCCGCCTGGGGATTGGGGCAATGGACTTGGAATTCCCCAATCAGCCGGAGCAGTTTATGAATCGCCGCGTCAATAATGGGCACCGTAAAACGCAGGGAACGATAAAGCTGCCGCTCTGCCGCTCCCATAAATCCAGACGGAAGCCATCCATGAAACGGCGGCTCCAAACGGTGGCGCGGATTCGCCGTTTGGACTGGGGCCAACTCTGGCTCCGGCTTTCCCCGTTGCTTTTGAAATAATTTCATCCTATCCTCCTTCCTCTCCATCCGGCAGGACGGCGGGGAGCAGCCAGAGCGATCAGCCCATCTTCCTCCCCCTGCAAAATCGTCGCCACAAAATACCGGATGTCATCCATCGCATGATCATTTTCCTTGATTGGCGCATCCCTGCTTCGGTCGTCGTTCCAGCGATACAGCCCAAATTCCCGCATACTATAAATACAGTTGCGGCAAATCCGAATGTCCCCTTGCTTCAGCGCTACCCCAACCTGCCGGATTCCATCCACCACTTGGTTGCGGGCAGGAACGGTTCGGAATTTTCCATGCCGGCGGATCACGGTCAAAAAGCTGGCGGCGGATGGATCGACCACCACGCAGTCAACCGATTTCCCATGAGCCAACGCCTCTAGCTGCTGATAATGTTCCTCATCGGTGCGGGAAGCCCCAGCCTGTCGGGAATCGTAATAGTACTCCTCCACCCGGTACCAATGATCGCCAAACTTTCCCCACAATCCAAAGGAAGACGGATTGACCGTGCCATAGTCGCAGGAAATCACATACCGTTCTCCCATTCCCTGCGGCGCATCCCAAGCCTGCTGCGGGGTCATAAACGGATATACCAAGCCTTGGGCAGCCGTCCATTCCCCCAGGATGAACCGTTGATAAAAGGTTCCAGAATACAGCCGCTCATACCGCTGCCGGACAGCCGGAGAAAGGGAAGGATTATCGTCCATGGTAAAGTGGAAATACCGGGCCTGCTTCTCCTGGGCCTGCGAAATCCACTCCTGATAAAACCAATGGTTGGGGCTTTCCGGGTTGCAGTTAAACCAAAACTTGGCGCCCTCCACCGAGCAGCGGGCCAAGGCTTGTTCCACAAAGGAGCGGGGCATCAAGGCCACCTCGTCCAGAAGCACGCCGGATAAGGTCATCCCCTGAATCAACGCGGAAGACCCTTCATCCTTTCCGCCAAAGAGATAAAACCGGTTTTTCTGTTTTCCCAGGCTGATATCCAAATAATTCTCAGAAAACACAGCCCGGCAAACAAATCCCAAACCTTGGAGCAGTTCCATCAGGGAACGGATCACATTCCGCTTGAGCGACCGGATGGTTTTCCCGCAAAACGCGAAGGTATGCCCGTCAAACCGGTAAAACGCCCATAGGACAAAAGAAAGCCCCATACACATGGTTTTTCCACTGCGCACCGCGCCGTCGCAGATCACTGCGTGATAGGGCGAATGGGAATCAAACCACCAGCACAGAACCTCCATCTGCTTTTTGGAAAACGACAGCGCCGTCATGAAGGTTCCGCCTCCTGCCGCTCCAGAATCCGGGCGTTTTCTTCCAAGGCCTGATAAAAGGGCAAAAGCCGCTCCCGGTCATCGTCCTCCTGCTCACAAAATTCCTTTAGGCATTGCAGCGCCTCCATCCGGTCCACAAACTTGATTTCCATCCCTCCGCCTTTTGGCCGCCGCACCTCCGCCACCGAAAACAGGTTCAGCCGCCGCAGGGTGCGCATATCCGGGTCCTCGCAGAACAAAAGCCGGATCGCGTCGTTGACGCTTCCAAAGGCCAGTTGCTCCAAGCCTTCCCGAATCCGCCTTCGGATTTCTTTCTTTTCTTCGTCCATTTCTTTTCCTCCTTCCCTTCAGCCATTGGAACCAAACCCTATGATTTTGCCGCGAAAAAGGAAACAAAAGAAAAAAGCCGCAAAAGAATCGCTTCTTTCACAGCTTTTTTCTTAAAAAATTAATTTTGCAGTTCACCCTGGTCGGCCAATAAGGAAATGGTCACTTCCAAATCCCCTTGCCCTTCCCGATACAGCGTTAAGGTAACTTCATCCCCCGGCTGATACTCCAGCAGCAGATCGTCCAAATCATCCATCGAGGACACAGTTTCCCCGTCCAGCCCAGTAATGATGTCCTCCACCCGGGCGCCCGCCTTTTTCAGCGGGCTGTCGCTGGCCAGGTTGACAATCAGAACCCCCTGGGGCACGCCTTGGCCCTGAGCCTGTTGCGCCGTAATGGTCATGCCGGTGATGCCCATCCGCACCCGTCCTTTCACATAACCGTAGCGGATTAAGCTTTCAATGATTGATTTGGCCTTGTTAATCTCAATGGAAAAGCCCATGCCCTCATAATTTTCCAGGCTGATCTTGGCGGAGTTAATCCCCACCACCTGGCCATACATGTTGACCAAAGCCCCGCCGGAATTACCCGGATTAATGGCAGCGTCGGTCTGGATGTAAGTCATCCCGTGGGCGGATTGGTATTGAATCTGACGGTTCAAGGCGGACACAATGCCGCGGGTCAGGGTGCCGGAAAAATCCAGGCTGCGGGGATTGCCGATGGCAAACACCCAATCCCCTACGGACAGCGCATCGGAAGAGCCAAACTCCACTGCGGTCAGGCCCTGCGCCTCAATTTTCAAAACCGCCAGGTCGGAGGTGCGGTCATAGCCCACCACCACCGCCTCATGCTCGGTTTTGTTGCTCAGCACCACATGGACCTTGCTGTCCCGGGAATAGCCGATCACATGGGCATTGGTCAGGATATAGCCGTCGGAAGTCACAATCATACCGGAGGCCATGGAGATCTTCTCCTGGCCGGACTGGGAAATCTCCGCCACAACGCCCACAATCGCTGGCTCCACCTTCCGGTAAATATCCTTTGGCTCCATTTCCTGTTGGGCTGGCGGAAGGAGCGCAATCCCAGGAAAATCCGGGTTGGTTTGATTGCCCACTGTGTTATCCATCGGTGTTTGCCCTTGGTTTTCCGAGGAAGAATTGGAATCTTCCCTTCCTTGGGAGGAACTGGAAGAGGAAGAAGGGCGGGGGATCTCCGGCGCATGCTGCCGGTTTATAGAGAAAACGATGCCCCAAATCAGAAAGCCCAGCACAAAAATAGATGCCAAGCCAATCATAATGCCGATAAACGCCTTCATCCCTTTGTTCATGGGCTGGGGCGGCTGGCCGTTATAGGGGGTATAATCCGAATACCCAGCCGGGTCGTACCAAGGCTGCTGAGGCGGCGGATAGGCACCATAGTAAGGGTCCTGATAGGGCGGCTGGCCCTGGTTGCCAGGATAGGGAGGGGGCGGATATCCTCCGTAGGGCGGATACCCATAGGGAGGCTGACCTGGCGGCGTTTCCCACCCAGCCCCCGGCTCTTGTCCCCACATCGGAGGCTGGGAAGCCTCCTGCTCGCCGCGGCAAGCCCCTGCCTGCTGAGTCTCGCTTTGGGACGGTGTTTCTGCGGTTTCATGTTCTGGCCCCGCTGCTTCCGATTGGGTTTTCGCCGTCGCCTCCTCCGGATTTTTGCCTTTCTGAGGCTCTCCGTCAGGCATATCCGACTGCGCTTCCTCAGCGTCTGGGAAACCCGGCTGCTCCCCAGTTGGATCGGCCCCTTCCCCAGCCGGAACCGTTTCCCGACGAGATTCATCCGGGCCAGGCTGGGCTTGGGCTGCCTCATCCAGATCTGGGGAAGCATCCGCCTCAAGGGATTCTTTCGCTTCCACGGGCGGGACATGCTCTCCATCCCCATCATCCGGCTCCTTTGGGGCTAAAGAAAAGGGCTCGTCTTTCGGAGCCTCTTTTTCTTCTTTCGGCTCCGGCTGGCTTTTCTGATTCCATGGATACTCGCTCATAAAACATCCTTTCCAGATCAATCTTCATCTTCTATCGGTAAGCATATGGGAAAAGCCCAGATTCTATTCCAAATCACGAATCCTTGGCCTGGGGATCGGGCTTTGTTTCCGCGTCCACCACTTGGTCGGTAATGTCTACAATCGCGGTTGGGCTGGCCTTTTCCTCTCCCACAATTTCCGGCTCCACCTTTTCAATGGTCTGCACCACTTCCACTTTGCCGGGCTTGCCATTTTTCATCAAGGATTTCGGCTTGGCGTTTTTCTTGTCCTTTCCGTCCTTATCGCCAAGGTCGGGCAGCCAGAATTCAAATTGGGTATATTCATTTTCCACGCTGGTAACGCTGATGTCGCCGCCGTGAAGCTTGATGATGGTCTTAACAATATAAAGCCCCAGTCCCATGCCGTTTTTATCCTGGCTGCGGGACTTATCGGTTTTATAAAAACGGTCAAAGATCATCCCCACCTCGTCGGCTGGAATGCCAGGCCCGCTGTTTTTGATGGTCACCACATGGCGGTCGGCCTGCTCCCGAATTAAAATCTCAATGTAACCGTCCCGATTGGTAAACTTCACTGCGTTTTCCAACAAGTTATAAAGCACTTGATGGATCATATCAGGGTCGCCGTCCACAAAATCCGGCTCACAATTTTCCAGCCCCCGGATTTCAATGTTTTTGTCTTCAATATTCTTTTCAAAGGAAAGCAAGGCAATAAAAATGGTATTGCTCAAATCAAACCGGGCAGACCGCAACTTTAGCTCGCCGCTGTCGATTTTGGAGAGGTCCAACATGGTTTTGACCAGACGGGATAACCGTTTGACCTCCTGGGAGACAATATTTAGATAGTAATTTTCCTTTTCTTTTGGGATCGTCCCATCCAAAATTCCGTCAATAAACCCAGCGATGGTGGTCATGGGGGTTTTCAGCTCATGGGAAACATTGGCGATAAAGTTCCGGTTCATGCTTTCGCTGGCGGAAAGGGTTTCCGCCATGTTGTTGAACGCCTGGGCCAAATGGCCAATTTCGTCATTGCTGCACACCTCAACCCGGACCGAAAAGTCCCCAGCGCCAAAGGAGTGGGCAGCCGAAGCCATTTTCCGCAAGGGTTGGGCCAGCTTGTAGGAAAAAATCCAAACAATGCCGAAGGAAATCATAAAGGCCGCAATGCCGGACAGCAGAAACATTTTAATCGCTTCCTCTCGGAACACGGCCAAGGTGCCCAAGTCGGACACCGCGAACACGGCGCCAATGCTGACGACCTCCCCTTGGTCGCTGGTCACGTTGATCGGTACGCCCACCACGTAGCATTTCCGAGGATATTTTTCCCCTAAGGTGCTCATTTCGTTGTATTGCCCATTGAGAGCCTGGCTGATAATGCCAGCGGAAATCGGGGTGTCCGCCGGATGCATATCGTTGCTGTAGTAGTGGAGAAGCTGGGCGCCCTCCACATCTGTCACAATAATATCCGCGTCTACATTGTCGGAAAAAGCCCCGACAAAGGTCTGCATTTTCGCAATGCCGGTCTTATCCAGCCGGTACTCGTTATTTTCTTCTTTAATCACGCTGGTGGACACAATGCTCGCCACTCCTTGGGCGTTCTGCTTCAGCAGCTCCCGTTTTTCCGTCTGCCAATAGCGGGAGATAAACACCACCATCACCGTGCCAAGAAATACGAAACTGACCACAATAATCAGAGAAGTAATACTCAAATATTTTTTAAACAGGGTTCTTGCCATGCAACTGCTCCTTTCTGAAAAATTGGTAGCCGGTTACTGCCATGAGCCCAGAATTCCGGTTGGCTCATCCCAGGCTTATTCCTTGACGTCAAACTTATACCCCACGCCCCAAACCGTTTTCAGCGCCCATTTATCGGATACCCCTTCCAATTTTTCCCGCAGCCGTTTCACATGTACGTCAACCGTCCGGGAATCGCCGTAATAATCAAAGCCCCACACTTGGTCCAGCAGCTCATCCCGGGAGAATACCCGGTTTGGATTGCTGGCCAGATGATAAATCAGTTCCATCTCTTTTGGCGGGGTATCCACTGGAACCCCATTGACCCGCAGCTCATAGTTGGTCAGGTTGATGGAAAGCTTATCATACTTCACTTCCTTCACCTGTTCCTCCTCATTGGTGCCGGATCGGCGCAAAACCGCCTTAATCCGCGCCACAACCTCCTTGGTCTCAAATGGCTTCACCACATAGTCGTCCGCGCCCAGCTCCAGGCCCAATACCTTATCGAACACTTCGCCTTTGGCGGTCAGCATAATGATGGGGCACTTGGATTTTTTCCGTACCTCCCGACAGACCTGCCAGCCGTCCAGCTCCGGCAGCATAATATCCAACATAATCAAATCTGGATTGTATTTCTCAAAGATTTCCAAAGCCCTGCGTCCATCGTTGGCGATAC
This sequence comes from Clostridiales bacterium, assembly GCA_022801595.1. GTDB lineage: Bacteria > Bacillota > Clostridia > Oscillospirales > Acutalibacteraceae > UMGS1071. The sequence continues at coordinate 27,270 of JAAWSO010000003.1, forward strand.
GCACGTCAAATCCTTCTTTTTCAATATATAACCGTAAAAGCTCGCAGATATTTTGGTCGTCGTCTACAATTAAAATTTTCCCAGCAGTCATGATAAAACATCTCCTCTATTTCCATGATCCGAAAATCATAAATGTCTATTTCGCTTTTATTATACAGGAAAGGTTTCTTGAAAGGATGAATATTTTATAAAAAGAACAAAAAGCGGCCAATTTCTGATTTCTAACCTACCGCGAACCCTCGCCTCCCAACACACCCCGGATTCTGAGTCCGCCTATCCCGATCATCACTCGATGTCCTAAGAAAAACCGTGGGATTCCCCTTCCCCAGACCGCCAATCCAAAATACAGGAAAACACAAAAAATCTTAATTGTACGCAAAACGTGCTCCGATTAATCGACTATAAAGAATGAAAAATCCGAACCACCTCCATTTTCCGATTATTTTCTATCAATTTCACTTCTTTTTTTCCTTGACAGTGGAATATTTCGTATTATATACTTAAATCAAATATTCCGTGTCCTATATATAGGATATAAAAGGAAGAAAACTCCTATTGATTACGAGGAATTTTCTTTCTCTTGATCCCTTACCGAAAAGATACAAAAGGAGGCGTTCTTTTGAAACGACGTAAGCCGCTCCTGCATCTAGGAAAAAAATTGCGCAGTATCCGAACTTCGTTTGGCTATACCCAAGAACAAATTGCCAATGCGTTGCTGATTGACCGCTCCACCTACAGCTATTACGAGCGAGAAACCACTCACCCTGACCTGCCCACTGTTCTTCAGCTCTGTGGGATCTTTCAGATTTCTCCCGGGGATTTCTTTCGATTCCTCTCCCAAGAAAACACGGACTTCAGCCAGTTCCGGCTTTCATCCAAACGGAAAACCAAAGTCTCCTTTCTTTCTCCTCCCTCTTCCCCCCCATCGGGCCACGATCCCTCTCTCAACCTTTCTGGAGAAGAAAAGCAGCTTTTACTTTATTACCGCTCTCTGTTTGGAGAGGATAAAAAACAACTGGCTTCTTTGGCCCGCTCCATGGTCAAACAACAAAAGCTCCTCTAACCAAGCCTGCTTTTTAAGATTCATTTCTTAAAACGTAGGCTTTTTTACTTTCGAAAAAACTTCCTTTCTCTATTTTTTTGTTTCCTTTCCTACCCATTCATTTACATATTATCTCCATATAAAAACAAAGATCCCCGTTTTCCTGCATTCCCACAAGCTCGATATCTTCCAAAATGAAACAGCACGATCCTATTGAAACAATGCCGGAACAAGAAATCGGAAAATTCGATCTGCGTCAGCGCGTACCCGGTCAGGCGTATCTTCCGCCAGGCCAGAGAAACTGATACCAAATTTGCGCGCAGTACCCGCTCTTCGGCATAAGTTTCTCCAATTTCTAACAAAGCAAAAACCAAATATAAAAAGACATGCCTAAGCGGGATCTCCCCAGGCATGTCTTTTCTGTCCCCGTTTCCTCGAGGAAGGATGATTTATTTTTCAATGCTGTTGAGCAGCCCGCCCTTTGCCACAATGTTCTGGATAAACGGCGGGAACGGCTGGGCCTGATATTGTTTGCCGGTGGTGACGTTTTCAATCACGCCGGTGTCAAAATCCACCTTCACCTCATCCCCGTCCTGGATGTCTTTCGCCGCCTCGTCACATTCTAAAATCGCCAGGCCAATGTTAATGGAATTGCGGTAAAAAATCCGGGCGAAGGTGCTGGCGATGACGCAGGAAATCCCGCTTGCCTTGATGGCAATGGGAGCGTGCTCCCGGGAAGAACCGCAGCCAAAATTCTTATTGGCCACGATGATGTCCCCAGGCTTTACCTTATGGACAAACTCCTTGTCGATATCCTCCATGCAGTGGTGAGCCAGCTCCTGGTGGGAAGCGGTATTTAGATAACGGGCAGGGATAATCACATCGGTGTCCACGTTATCTCCATATTTATGTACGGTGCCGTGTGCGTTCATGGTATAACTCTCCTTCTATAACTCTGTCCATAACTTCCTTATTTGGTTGGGTCGGTGATGTATCCGGTCAGGGCGCTGGCCGCGGCAACCGCCGGGCTAGCCAAATAAATTTCCGAATCAATGTGACCCATCCGGCCGACAAAGTTGCGATTCGTGGTGGATACCGCCTTTTCTCCCTTGCCCAAAATTCCCATGTGGCCGCCCAAACAAGGGCCGCAGGTTGGGGTGGAGAAAATGGCGCCGGCTTCGATGAAGGTCTCTACCCATCCTCTGCGCACCGCTTCCAGATAAATGGACTGGGTGCCGGGGATGATGATACAGCGCACATGCTTGGCTACCTTCTTCCCCTGCAGGATTTCCGCCGCCGCTTTCAAATCCTCCAAGCGGCCGTTGGTGCAGGAACCGATCACCACTTGGTCAATTTTGATCTCTTTCTCGCCGATTTCGTCCACGGTTTTGGTGTTCTCCGGCAGATGAGGGAATGCTACCGTGGGGCGCAAAGCGGACAAGTCAATGGTAATCACCTCATCGTAAACCGCATCTTCGTCGGCCGCATAAATCTTCGGCTCCCTCTGGAAACGGCCTTTGCAGTAAGCTAAGGTCACGTCGTCCACCGGGAAAATACCATTTTTCGCGCCGCCCTCAATGGCCATGTTGGCAATGCACAGACGGTCGTCCATGGAGAGGCTGGCCACGCCTTCGCCGGTAAATTCCAACGAACGGTACAGCGCGCCGTCTACGCCAATTTTCCCGATCAAATGGAGGATAACGTCCTTGCCGCTGACAAATTTGTTCAGCTTGCCCACCAACTCCACCTTGATGGCGGACGGTACCTTAAACCAAGCGGTGCCGGTAATCATGCCGCAGGCCATATCGGTGGAGCCCACGCCAGTAGAGAATGCGCCCAGCGCGCCGTAGGTACAGGTGTGGGAATCGGCGCCGATGATGCAGTCGCCAGGCCCCACCACACCTTGCTCTGGAAGCAGGGCGTGTTCAATCCCCATTTGGCCCACGTCAAAGAAATTTTTGATGTCGTATTGATCGGCGAAATTCCGCACCTGGCGGCATTGCTCCGCCGCTTTGATGTCTTTATTGGGTGTAAAGTGATCCATAACCAGCGCAATCCGGTCCTTGCTAAATACGGAAGAAGCGCCGCATTTCTCAAACTCATTGATGGCCACCGGGCTGGTAATGTCGTTTCCCAATACCACATCCAGCTTCGCTTCAATGAGCTGGCCCGCCTCCACATGATCCAAACCGGCATGGGCGGCCAGGATTTTTTGCGTCATCGTCATTCCCATTTTGATCTCCTCCAAACATTTAAAAATCATGTTGTATTTTAAAAATTGTAGTCCTATCCTATGTGTTTATTATAAATCCATTTGGTCTGAAATGCAAGTATCCCGTCGGCTCCCGTCAAATCCGGCGCTTTCTTTCCCCCACAAAAAAAGGCGGGCAAATCAGCCCACCCTCTGCAATACCGCCATTACATATCAAAAACCGCGCCTTGGGAAGCGGAAGTGACGTGCTGGGCATACCGTTTCAAGTAACCGGACAGCTCTTTTTCCGGAGCCTTCCAAGCCGCTTTCCGCTGCGCCAGCGCCTGGTCGCTGACCTTTACGTTCAGCGACCGGTTGGTGATGTCCACCTCAACCAGGTCGCCGTCCTCAATGAGGCCGATCACGCCGCCGGCTGCCGCTTCCGGGGAAACATGGCCGATGGCCGCGCCACGGGTCGCGCCGGAAAAGCGTCCGTCGGTGATCAGGGCCACGCTGGAACCCAGGCCCATGCCGGTTAAGGCGGAGGTTGGGTTGAGCATCTCCCGCATGCCAGGACCGCCCTTTGGACCTTCATACCGGATGACCACAACGTCCCCCGCTTGGATTTTGCCGCCCAAAATCGCCTCGGAGGCTTCCTCCTCCGAATTGAAGCAACGGGCTGGGCCAGTGTGCTGCATCATTTCTGGAGCCACGGCCCCTTGCTTGACTACCGCGCCTTCTGGAGCGATATTGCCCTTAAGGATGGCGATTCCGCCGTCCTTGCGGAACGGGTCGTCCGCGCTGCGGATGATCTCGCCGTCCGCTGCCGGATAGTTGGCGTAGCGCTCTTTCACGCTACCGGAAACCGTAGGCAGATCCTCATGGATCAGGCCCTTCCTTGCCAGCTCCTTGAGCACGGACTGGATGCCACCCACCTCGTCTAGATCGGTAATAAACACCTGGCTGGCCGGATTCAGCTTGCAAAGCTGGGGGGTTGTCCGGCTGATCTCGTCAATGGTGTCCATATCCACCTTTACCCCAGCTTCATGGGCAATGCCCAGCAGATGGAGAACCGTGTTGCTGGAGCAGCCCAAGGCCATGTCGCTGCGCAGGGCGTTCTCAAAGGATTTTGCAGTTAGGATGTCCTTGGGGCGCAGATCCTGTTTGAGCAGCTCCATCACCTGCTCGCCGGCTTCTTTCGCCAAGGCGATCCGGGCGGACATCACCGCAGGAATGCTGCCGTTTCCCGGCAGGGCCATGCCAATGGCTTCGGTCAGGCAGTTCATGGAATTGGCGGTATACATACCGGAGCAGGAACCGCAGCTCGGACAAGCAGATTTTTCCAAAGCCAGCAGCTCAGTATCGTCAATTTTTCCGGCTGCGTGGGAGCCTACCGCCTCAAACATTTCCGACAGGCCAAAGCGAGTGTCCTTATGTTTTCCTGGCAGCATGGGGCCGCCGCTGACAAAAATACTGGGTAGGTTCAGCCGGCAGGCAGCCATCAGCATCCCCGGCACCACTTTGTCACAGTTGGGGATAAACACCACCGCGTCCAACGGGTGGGCGGTCAGCATCACTTCGACAGAATCCGCAATCAGCTCGCGGGAACACAGGGAATAGCGCATCCCGGCGTGGCCCATGGCCAAACCGTCGCAAACCCCGATGGTCTCAAATTCAAACGGCACGCCGCCTGCATTGCGGATTCCCGCCTTCACCGCTTCGCTGATATCCTTCAGATGCCGATGGCCTGGGATATAGTCGCTGGCAGACGAAACCACGCCAATAAAAGGGCGCTTCATTTCTTGATCGGACAAGCCCAAGGCGCGCAGCAGGGAACGCTGGGGCGCACGGGTACATCCTTCCTTCAACGCATTACTTCTCATGGAACATCCATCTCCTTTTTTCTGGAAACCGGCTTACTAAGCCGGTTAGTTCACAAATAATTACTCTCTTGGCTTCATGGTGGGGAACAGCAGCACATCCCGAATGGAGGCGCTGTCGGTGAGCAGCATAGCCAAGCGGTCCACGCCCATTCCCATGCCTCCGGTTGGCGGCATACCATATTCCAGGGCAGTGAGGAAATCCTCGTCAATCATGTTGGCTTCCTCGTCGCCAGCATCCCGCAGTTTCATCTGATACTGGAACCGCTCCCGCTGATCCATCGGGTCGTTGAGCTCGGTGTAGGCGTTGGCGAATTCCCGGCGGGTGATAAACAACTCAAACCGTTCCACCAGCTCGGGACGGTCCGGTTTCCGCTTCGTCAACGGGGAAACCTCCACCGGATAGTCATAAATGAAGGTGGGCTGCAAAAGCTGCTCCTCCACCTTTTCCTCAAAGGCCAGGTTCAAAATATCTCCCCAAACATGGCTTGGCTTCACCGAAAGCCCCAGCTCCTTGGCCACGGCATGGGCTTTTTGGTTGTCGCCCGCGAAAGAATCAAAATCCACGCCGGTGTATTCCTTCACCGCCTCGTTCATAGACATCCGGCGGAAGGGCAGCGCCAAGCTGACCTCCTCCCCTTGGTAGGAAATCACCTCGCCGCCGCATACCGTTTGGGCGCAGGCGTTGATCATCCGCTCAGTAATGTCCATCATGCCGTGATAATCGGTGTATGCCTCGTACAGTTCAATGGTGGTAAATTCCGGGTTATGCTTTACGGACATGCCCTCATTGCGGAACTGGCGGCCGATTTCATACACCTTTTCCATACCGCCCACAATCAGGCGCTTCAGATACAGCTCCGGCGCAATGCGCAGATACAAATCCAAGTCTAAGGTGTTGTGGTGGGTGATAAAGGGTCTGGCTGCCGCGCCCCCTGGAATGGTATTCAGGATTGGGGTTTCCACCTCAATAAAGCCCCGCTCGTCCAGGAAGGAACGCATGGTCTTGATGATCTCGCTGCGCTTCACGAAGGTGTCTTTCACCTCTGGGTTGACAATCAAGTCCACATAGCGCTGCCGATACCGCAAATCCGTATCCTTCAGGCCGTGATGCTTCTCGGGCAGCGGCAGCAGGGATTTGGCCAGCAGACGGATTTCCTTGGCATGGACGGAAATTTCCCCGCGGCGGGTACGGAACACAAACCCTTTGACCTCCGCCAGGTCTCCGATGTCCCACTTACCCAGGCCCTGATAAGCCTCCTCGCCGATGTCGTTGATTTTTAGGTATACCTGGATGCGGCCGCTGCGGTCGTGAAGATCCAAAAAGCTGGCCTTACCCATGTCCCGCCAGCTCATAATCCGGCCGGCAATGCACACATCCTTGCCCTCCATCTCCTCAAAATGATCGTGGATGTCCTGGGCGTTGGCGTCCTTTCCGCTGGTATTGACAAAAAATGGATTTTTGCCTTCCTCCTGCAAAGCGGCCAGCTTGTCCCGGCGGATTTGGAGCAGTTCGCTCAAATCCTGTTCTTGCTCCTCTGGAGCGGTCATTTCCTTTTCCATTTCGCTCATGATATTTAAAACTCCCTCTTTTCGAATTGGTTCCTATAAAACAAGGACGGGGTGAAAAACCTCCACTCCGCCCCAAACCTCTTACTTGGATATGCTCAAAACCTCATAGATCATGGTTCCAGCCGGAACCTCAACCTCCACCACATCGCCCACCGCATGCTCCAGCAGAGCCTTGCCAATGGCAGACTCATCGGAAATGCGTCCAGCTCTTGGATTCGCTTCGTTGGACCCCACAATCCGGTACTCCTTCATACTGGTATGCCCAGTGGAAGCCACGGTGACTTTGACCTCAATTTTAGAGCCAATGTGGATATTATCGGTGCCGAGTTCACTTTCATCAATGACCGTGGCGTTTTTCAGCATTGCTTCAATGTCCGCAATCCGAGCCTCAATCATGGCTTGATCGTTTTTCGCCTCATCATACTCGCTGTTTTCCGACAAGTCGCCAAAGGAAAGGGCAACTTTAATTTTTTCCGCAATCTCTTTTCGCTTGACCGATTTCAGTTCTTCCAGCTCATTTTCCAGAGCGGCCAAGCCCTCTTCGGTCAAAATTACCTGTTTTGCCATATTTCGCTTCACCTTCCCACGCTCTCCCCCCGAAATGGAGGAAAGAGGGATTTCCTTTCCATAAAATATTGGGACAGCATGGCCGCCCTGGCTATCTAAATTTGCGGTTGATATTCTTCTATTATAGTAAACATAGCCAGGGATGTCAATGTAAAAATTTCATCCTTTCTGTCCAAAAACCGGATCAATTTCAGGAATCTTCTCTCCACGCCGCGCCGGCGGCTTCATCGTTCCCAGACCATCTGGAATTCCATTTCCCCGCTGTCTGGTTCGATCCGCTCCCCACATACGGAAAAGCCCTCCCGCTGATAAAACTCAACTGCCCGGCTGTTTTTCTGATACGTCTGAAGCGTAATTTTTGAATGCCGTTTCTTAACCGCGTCCAGCAGCTGCTTGCCAACCCCTTGGGAACGGCGCTCCTCGCGGACAAAAATCCCTGCTAGATGATCCTCTATCATACCGGCAAACCCCTGAATTTCCCCATTTTTCTCTTCCACCAAAACTTCCGCTTGAGGAATCATCTCCCGCACTTCCGGCGCACATCTCATCCAATAACTAGGGGCCACAAAAGCATGCGCTTGTAAATTGGAAGAAAGCCAAATTTCCATGACCGGCTCCAAATCCTTCCGCTGAAAATCTCGGATCATACGGTTTCCTCCTTCCGAAAGAAAAAAGCCTTTCCCAACAGGAAAAGCCTTTTTCATAAGCAACAATTTTATCTTTAGAGATAATTCAACGGATTCTTTTTCACGCCGTTTACCCGCACTTCAAAGTGAAGGTGAGGGCCGGAAGAATCGCCGGTACTGCCGATGTAAGCGATGGTTTGTCCTTTCCTTACCGTCTGTCCCGGACTCACAACCACACTGCTGCAATGGGCATACATAGTGGAGATCCCATTTCCATGATCAACCATTACATATTGACCATAGCCGCCGCCCCAGCCGGAAGTATTGGTACGAATCACCGTACCGCTATCAGACGCTACAATCGCTTTGCCATAAGCGCCTGCGCCGGCAATGTCCAAAGCCTGGTGATTTCGCCCATCCCCCCAGTAAGAAGTAATCTTTGTCACTCCTGGGCAAGGCCAAGTCAATTGGCCTGTGCCGCTTACCTGTGGGGTACTGTTGTTGTTGCTGCTGCCAGAAGAACCGCCGCCGTTCTGCTGTTGCTGCCTTCTGGCCTCTTCTTCCCGGCGTTTCCGCTCTTCTTCCTGCTTGCGGTAATACTCCGCATACCAAGCGTCAATTTCCTTATCCGTAGCGGCCTTTTGAGCGGCGAGGTCTTGCGCCACTTTGTTTTGTTCATTTACCTGAGACTTCAACTGCTCCAGCACCTTCTGGCTTTCCGCCACCAGGCTTTCTACCTGGGCTTGTTTCGTCTCCAGCTCTTTCTTTGCCTGGGCTACCTCGGTGCGGTTCTCCTCAATCGCTTTTTTCTCGTCTGCAATTTCCGCCAAAGCGGCCTGCAAATTGTCAATCAGTTGGGCTTCGTAGCTGCTGATGCTCTGCACAACCTGTAATTTTTCGGAGAAATCCAGGATATTTTCTGCATTGAGAAGAATCTCCAAGTTCGAAGCCTCTCCGGTTAAGTACATGGCCTTAATGTATTCTTTCAGCTCGTCAAACTGCCCGTCAATTTTCGTCTGCTGATCGGCAATCTCGCTTTCCTTTTGCTTGATTTGGCTGTCCAGCAAGTTCACCCTCTCCGTGATCACCCGCACTTCCTCCTGAACATTGGCAAGCTGGGTGTCCAAGGCTTCTTTATAGGCCTGCTGCTGGCTTTGATCCGCCTTCAGCTTTTCCAGTTGAGCGGCGGTTTCCTTCTGCTTTTTCTGGATATCCGATTGCTTATTCTTCAAGTCCGTAATGGAGCTGGCGGCACTGGTTGGAGCCGTATTCCAAACCAATGCCGGCGTCATGGCCAAAGAAGCCACGAGCGCCAGCGCCACCACCGCCTTTATTGGAAAACGGCAGGTTTTCTTTCCAGATCTTCTTTCACGCTTACCAGTCAATTGAATCTCCCTCTTTCTTTAAGTACTTGCCCATGGAAATCAGGCCGCCAACCATACCAACCAAAATACCGGCTCCCAGGAAGCCCAGCACAATCCACCAGGCGAAGCTGACCATTGGGATCGCCTGGAACGACGCCATAATCCCGGAAATCGCGCCTGCCAGCGGGCCATAGGCCAAAAGCAGCAAGGCGCTGGAAAGCGCGCCGGAAATCAAGCCGATAATCATACCTTCCACCACAAACGGAATCCGAATGAACCCGTTTGTCGCGCCCACGGATTTCATAATGCTGATTTCCAGCCTTCTGGAATACATGGTAACGCGGATAGTATTGGAAATAATAAACAAGGACACCACGCCCAGGAAGGTAACCACACAAATACAGACAATCTTCACAATCTGATCCATGCTGGTCAGCTTGTCCGCGATATCGGAAACGTCATTGATTTTATAAACCCCTTTCAGCGCGGAAATCTGCGCCACGGTTTCGTCATACTTCTCCAGGTCAATCAAGGTGACCCGGTAAGCGTTGGGAAGGGGGTTGTTCTCTCCCGTCAGACCGCTGAGGATCTCGCCATCCTCGCCCAGAATATTGGTATATTTCTGGATGGCGTCATCCTTAGGGACATAAACACATTGGGTGGGATCAATATTGTCCAATTTTTTGATCTCATTGCCTACGGCGATGGATTCCAAATTGTTTAGGTTCTCATCCAGATATACGGTCAGGGAATTGCTGGCTTCCAGCGACGCCATCGCCTCGTTGACATTCATGGAAAATACCACGGCGGCGCCAGTCAGCAGCAAACACGAAATCAAAACCACAACCGAAGCCAGGGACATGGTGCGGTTGCACCAAACATTTTTAAACCCTTCTTTTAAGAGGTACTTCAAGCTGCTGGGGGTCATGCCATCACCTCTTCCTGCATCGCCGCCGTATCGGCTACAATCGAACCGTCGTGGATCTCAATGACACGCCGATTAAAGTGGCGCACCAAATTGTGTTCATGGGTAACCATCAAAATGGTGGTGCCCCGCCGGTTAATCTCGCTGAGCAGATCCACAATTTCAAAGGAAAGCTCCGGGTCCACGTTTCCGGTGGGCTCGTCGGCAATGATCATTTTCGGATTATTCACCAGCGCCCTGGCCAGGCCCACACGCTGCTGCTCACCACCGGACAGCTCCGCTGGCCGGCATTTCATCTTATCCTGCAAGCCAACCACGCCCAAAATGTAAGGAACCCGCTTGCGGATCATCCGGTTGGAAGCGCCCACCACGTGCATGGCAAAAGCCACATTGTCGTACACATTCATGGTGTGGATGAGGCGGAAATCCTGGAACACAATGCCCATGGTTCGGCGCAGATAGGGAACGTCGCCTTTCCGAACCTCGGAAAGCTTGTGGCCGTTAACCACGATCTCGCCGCTTTCCGGCCGCTCTTCACACATAATCAGTTTCAAAAAGGTACTTTTTCCAGCCCCCGAGGAACCCACGATAAAAACGAATTCGCCTTTATCCACATCCAGATTCACATTCCTAAGCGCAACCGTGCCATTGGAATACGTCTTAGAAACATTTCTAAATTGTATCAAAATAATCTCTCCATATCTTTGTTTTACACGCATATTTGCCCAAACTGCCGGCCAAACCCTTGTAAATCTTACAAAAGATTACAAAATTCCGCACAGTCTGGTTAAACCTAGTATTCATCTTCTTTCCGATTCAAACCCTCGCAGTTTCGCCCATATTTGGGCAGTGTTTCTAAAAGAAACAAGAACACCCATTGGTATCTGTCTCCATAATACCAATGGGTGAAAGAATTATAATTCTTTTTTAGAATTAACCATTAATTTTTTGTAATAATTTGTTTTTTCTCATAGAAAATGGAGAAAAATTAAAATTTCACAGGATTTGATGACAAATATTTCTTTACCATCAAGGCCACTTTAAAGACAATGGCGTCCTCAAATTCCCGCAGATCCAAGCCGGTAATTTTCTTGATTTTCTCCAGCCGATAAACCAAGGTATTCCGGTGGACAAACAGCTTGCGGGAAGTCTCGGAAACATTTAGGTTATTTTCAAAGAACCGTTGAATGGTAAACAGGGTTTCGTGATCCAAAGACTCAATGGAACCCCGCTTAAAGACCTCCTTGAGAAACATGTCGCACAGGGTGGTGGGAAGCTGGTAGATCAGGCGGGCAATGCCCAGATTGTCGTAGCTGACAATGGTTTTTTCCGTATCGAACACCTTGCCTACTTCCATTGCCACCTGGGCCTCTTTGAAGGAGCGGGCCAAATCCTTAATCCCGGTGACGATGGTGCCGATGCCGATCATGCAGTGGGTGTAGAACTCGCTGGACAGGGTATCCACAATGGAGCTTGCCAGCTTATCCAAATCCTTGGTATCAATATCGTTGCGGATCTCCTTGACCAAAGCGATATCCGTTTCGTTGATATTGATAATAAAATCCTTGTTTTTATCCGGGAACAAATTTTGAATCACATCGTAAGCGGAAACATCCGACTTATTGGTAATTTTAATCAGCATACACACGCGGGTCACATCGGAGTTAAAACGGAGTTCCCGCGCTTTCAAATAGATGTCGCCAGGTAGGATATTGTCCAAAATGACATTTTTAATAAAATTGCTGCGGTCGTACTTCTCATCATAATACTGCTTGATGCTGCCCAGGGACACGGCCAACAGATTGGCATATTTCACCGCCTCGCTGTCGTTTCCAGAAACGAATACGGCATATTCCGGTTTTGGATGGTTGCCAAAGGATTTATACGTGTAGCCATTGAGAGTGAAGGTACCGGTGGAAGCCATAGTTTCTGCGGTCACGCTCTCGTTGACTTCGCCAATTCTGCCCAACTCGCTGCAGGCAATAATGACGGAAGTTTCGTCCATAACGCCGATGGTACGGTCAATGGCGTCGCGCATTTGATGAATAACTCCTTGGAATAGTCTGTTTGACATATGTTTTCTCCCTCACTTATCTCTTCATAAACTTAGTTGTGATTGGGCAAAGCCGCATTTGTTGCAAAATCCCCAAAGAGCTTGGTAATGTATACGGGATTTATTCCTACAGTTTGTTAACTTTGCTACTTGATTCTTTCATACTGTATTATTTATTCTACACAAATTTTATGAATATTTCAACTAGTAAAGCAAGAATTCCTAAAATTTCTTTGAAATCTAGAACATTTTTTACAAAATATTCACACTTAACTTCCACAATTCCACCAAAAATAGGCATTTTTGGGATTCTCATCCAACCCGCCTAAAAATTTGCCCCTTTCTCGTTATTTTGTACAATCCCGCCAACAAATTCTCATTTCCCTCGTCCCTCGCTCTGTTCGATGAAACCTTGAATCACTCGTGTCGCGCCCGATCTTGCAGATGCTCCCGAAGCTTCCAAAGAGCAAACGGAAAAGTTTTGTCCCAAAAGAAATCCGGTTTGCCACGCAAATTTGACGTCTTCGATGGCAAAAGGATTTCTTCTGTGAAAAAATGGGAACCATGTTCTTTTATCTTCTTCCAAGGCGGCGGGGTGGAGGGACGGAGTCCCCCTCGTTCTCCGCCTAGAACGAAAAACCTATCCTGAGAAAAAAGATCGGGAGACCAAAGATTCCTGTGGACTGGTTTTTCTCCCTCATCCTTCCCCTTGTTCTGCCGGAGAATCTGGCGTCCGGGAAAAAACCGCCTGTCGCTCTTGAAAAGAAAGTTTTCTCACCTCTCCAGTTTTCAGACTGGGGTCCAGCTCCAAATTGCCGATTTTGACTCGCTTGAGAAACAAAACCGTTTTCCCCCGGGCGGCGAACATCCGCTTCACCTGGTGGAACTTCCCCTCGCAGACGGTCGCTTCCACCAGTGGGTTTTCTCCCTCTTCCAGCACCCGCAGCCTGGCAGGCAGGCATGTCCAGTCCTTCATCTCCAACCCTTGGGCAAAGGCTTCCATATCCGCCGCCTCAATGGGAGCGTCTAAAACCGCATGGTAGACCTTCTCCACGCCGCTTTTGGGCGCCAGCATCCGATGGGAAAAATCCCCGTCGTCGGTGATAATCAGCAGCCCTTCCGTATCCTTATCCAGCCTGCCTGCCGGAAACAACCCCCGCCGCGCCAGTTCCGGCGGCAGCAAATCCAGCACCGTTTCCGCCTGGCTGTCCCGAGCCGCGCTCAAAACCCCCCCCGGCTTATTCATCATATAATAGACGAACCGCTCAAAGAACAGCGGCTTTCCATGAACTGAAATCGTGTCGGCTTCCGGGTTCACCTTGTAATCCGGCTGTTTTACCAGTTCGCCATTGACCGTCACCACACCCTTGCGGATCAAGCTTCCCACTTCTTTCCGGCTCCCAAAATTTTGGGAGGACAATACCTTATCCAGCCGTTCCGCCATCCCAGCTCCCCCTTTCGTCACAAAACGCAAACTTCACCACATCAAACATACCCCTTGCGGTCAAGCGAAGCTCCGGGATCACCGGCAAGGCCATAAAAGACAGGGTGATGAAGGGAGAAATCCCAGGATTCACCCCCATTTGGTAGGCAAGTGCCGTCATTTCCTTGACCCGCTTGTCCACTTTTTCATGGGGCCAATCGCTGATCAGCCCCAGAATGGGCAGGGGCAGGGTATGGCATACCTTTGCTCCGGCGGTAATGGTATACCCGCCGCCCGTCCGTTCCAGCTCCTGAATGGCCAAAAGCATATCCGGGTCATTGTCTCCCACTACAATGATATTGTGGGAATCATGGGAAACGCTGGACGCGATGGCCCCGCCTGTGATGCCAAACCCAGCGATGGCTCCCACCGCCATTTTCCCGGTGGCATGGTGACGCTCCACCACAGCAATCTTATTGTACTCCCCATTGGGTGTGAAAAATCCGCCTGCTTGGGGAAGAACCGCCCGTTGATGCTGGGTAATCAGTTGCCCGGGAATCACGCCGATCACGTCGCCCTCCCCATCCACCGGCAAAGCCAACTGTTCCAGGCGCACCGGTTTGATGTGCACGGTCTGGGTCAAGTTCTCATTTGGGACAACCGGGCGCGGCTCCATCTCCCGGACATTTTTCCCCCGATAATACACGTCCGCAATGGAAACGGTTTCCAGATCATCCAACAAAACCAAATCTGCTTGCGCCCCTGCCCGGATGGCTCCCAAATGGCGCAGGCCATAGGTGCGGGCAGTATTGATGGTAGCCATTTGAATGGCTTTCACCGGGGGAATCCCCAGCGCAATGGCACGGCGGATATGGTGGCTGATGTGGCCTTCCCGACGGATATCCTCAATGTGCTTGTCGTCGGTACAAAAGCTGAAGGAGTCGGTATTCATGCCATGCTCCACGATTCCCTGGACAATCTCGTCTAAATTCCGGGCGGCAGACCCTTCCCGGATCAGCACCTGCATCCCATTGCGGGCTTCCTGGCGGGCATAGGCAAAGGTGGTGGCCTCGTGGTCGGTGCGAATCCCGGCCAGTGCATAGAGCTGCAATTGCTGTTCCGTTAAATTTGGCGCGTGACCATCCATCACCCGATCCTGGAACAAAGCCAGTTTTTCCATCATGGACGGCTCCACGGCCTCTACCGACGGAAAGTCCATCACTTCTCCCAGACCCAACACCCGGGGATGATCCCGGTAAGCCGCCATGTCCTGGGCGGAAAAGGAACCGCCGTTATCCTCAAAAAAGGTGGCCGGCACGCAGGACGGCATCATAACGAACACATTAGCCGGGACATGCTCCGTATCCCGAATCAAATAGTCAATTCCATCCGCTCCCGCCACATTGGCTGCCTCGTGCGGATCAATGATATAGGTGGTGGTGCCGAACCCAACGGCATTTTTTACCAACTCGCTGGGGGTGACCAAGGTAGATTCCATGTGGAGGTGTCCGTCCAGAAAGCCGGGAACTAAGATTTTCCCGCCGCAGTCCACTTCTTCCACACCGTCATAGGCTCCGATTCCCACAATCACACCGTTCTGGCAGGCCACATCCCCTGGCAAAATTTCCTCGGTAAAGACATTCAAAACGCGGGCGTTCTTGAATACGACCTCCGCTTTTTTCTTTTTCTTGGTATAATCGGCCAATTCTGGGTACAAAAATGCTCGTTTCATGCTCCGTCCAACCTTTCTACATATGTTTTTCTAATCGTATCATAAAACGCCAGGAAAAGGAAGAATGGAAACCCAGCAAATCCGCATTCAAACTGGATGCCAGCCCTGTTTCTCTCAGGCGGGGCAACAAATGGAACCTCCGCAAATAAAAAAGGAACCCCTTCGGGTTCCTGACGGAAAGGATTTCTTGGAATCTTTGACTTCTTCTCCGAATCTTTTTCTTAGGCTTGGGCTCCATTCCTTGCCAGAGGAACGGGCGCATGCGCGAACAAAACCACGGCTTGCCGTCCGGGGAACCCCTTGATCGAGTTCCTCACATCCGAATGTTCCACCGGAACGCCGGGCCTCCCCTCCCGATCTTTTTCTCAGGCTAGTTTTTTCATTCTCTGCAGAGAACGAGGGGGATTCCGTCCCTCCCCCCTGCCACCTTGGAAGAAAAATAAGAGAAATCCTTTTGCCATCCAAGATGTCAAATTTACGTGGCAAACCGGGGCTTTTCGGACGAAACTTTTCCGTTTGCTCTTTGGAAGCTTCGGGAGCATTTGCAAGATCGAGCACGACACGAGCGATTCAAGTTTTCATCAAACAGAGCGAGGGACGAACAAAACGCCAGTTCGCTGGTCGAGTCGGCCTAGTCGGTGGGCCAGGCGTCGGCTGGGATCTCCGCCGCCTCTACCGGCGTAGCTTCCTCCACCTGGTCAGAAATTTGCGCGCCGGTTTGCTTCACTTCCGTGTTTTCTCCCAAAAAGCTGGTCATGAAACCATCCAAGGCCACCGAACTGATGTCTCCTCCGATTACTTTTCCATCGGCAACCAATAAAGTAGCGCGGACGCTCTCCCCAGGTTTGGGATAATTGGTCACTTGGTACACCCACTTTTTGCAAGTCACCCCGCCAAATTTGCTCAAATCTAACCCCTGCTGCTTTTGGATTTCATTGTATTGCTCATATACCGAATTGAATGTTTCTGGAATGACAACCTCCGTCACTTCTACCGGCTCTTCCTCCACATCCCAGCCAAACTGTTTCAAAAAGGCAATCCGTTCGTTGGAATCCCCTGCAGTCAGGCTATATTTTAAATCGGCGGCAATGGCCCATTGTTCCCCCCGGATATTCAGGGAAACTGCCATCACCAAAATCGCCAGGCAGATCAAAACCACAATCCCGGCCAACACCCATTTCAGTTTTGTCTTGATGGATACCACAACCATACGCCCCACACCTCCTGTAGCCATATCTATGCCGGAGGTCTGGGAAATATGAAAAACCGAGGGAGCGTTCTTGCTTCCTCGGTTTTTTTATGTTCTTTCTAAGGTAATGGATTATTCGTGGCCTTCCGCCTTTGCCTGCTCCATGATCTGCTGGGCAACATGGGCGGGCGCTTCCTCATACCGGACAAAGGCAAACGTGAAGCTGCCTCTGCCCCGTGTGGTCTGGCGGATGAAGGTGGAGAAGTCGGACATCTCCGCCATCGGAACCTCCGCCTCTACGATCTGTAATCCCTCGCTGTTTGGTTCCATGCCCAGAACACGGCCCCGGCGTTTGTTCACCTCGCCCATAATATCCCCCATGTTGTCATCCGGCACCGTGGCTTTCAAAACGCCGATTGGCTCCAGCAGAACCGGGCCGGCCTGTGGGATACCTGCTTTGTAAGCGGCGGCGGCGGCCATCTTAAAGGCCATTTCCGAGGAATCTACCGGATGGTAGGAGCCGTCATACAAGGTAGCCTTCAGGCCCACCATGGGATAGCCGGCCAAAACGCCCTTGAGCATACATTCCCGCAACCCTTTTTCCACGGCTGGGAAAAAGCCTTTTGGCACCGCGCCGCCGACAACCCGTTCGCCAAACTCCAGGCCTTCGCTGTCGCAAGGCTCAAACTCAATCCAAACGTCGCCGAACTGGCCGTGGCCGCCGGTCTGCTTCTTGTGGCGGCCTTGTACCTGCACCTTTTTGCGGATGGTTTCCCGATAGGGTACTTTCGCTTTTTCCAAGGTCACTTCCACGCCGAACTTGCTCTTGAGCTTAGAAACAATCACATCCAAATGCTGCTCGCCCAAGCCGGAAATTACCATCTGATGGGTTTCCGCGTTGTTTTCAAAGCGGATGGTGGGGTCTTCCTCCATCAAGCGGAAAATGCCTTGGGCCACTTTATCCTCATCGCCTTTGTTTTTGGGCAGGATGGCCATAGAAAGGGTTGGGGCCGGATATTCAACCGGGTCCAGGGTGACTTTCCGGGTTGGGGAACAGAGGGTGTCCCCGGTGTTGACACCTTGCAGTTTTGGGACGGCGCCAATATCGCCCGCGCCAATGTAATCGGCATCCTCCTGCTTCTTGCCCCGCATGGTCAGCACTTTGCCCACCCGCTCTTGGTTGCCGGTGCGCATGTTCACCAATTGGGAATCAGCGGACAGCTTGCCGGAAATCACCTTAATATAGGAAAGCTTCCCGATAAATGGGTCCACGATGGTCTTAAACACAACCGCCGCAGTGGCTCCGTCCTGGTTCACCGTCAGCTCTACCGGCTCGCCGTCTATGTCCACGCCCAGCTCGCCGCCGGTTTCGTTGGAAACGGGAGCCAGCCAAATCAGGCCGTCCAGCAGCTCATCAATGCCGTCGGTGCTTTGGGCGTCGCCGCAGAACACCGGGCTGATCTTGCCGCTTTTCACGCCTTGATGGATGCCCAAAATCACTTCCGCCGGGGTGAATTTTTCCCCGGAGAAGTATTTTTCAAACATCTCGTCGTTGGTTTCGGCTACCGCTTCATAAATGGCGGTACGCAGGCCTTCCAGCCGCGTTCCCATATCCGGCATCGACACTTCCACCGCCTTGTGGTCTTTATATTCATAAGCTTTGTATTCCAGCAGGTTGATGTAGCAGGCTACCTTGCCGTCCTGCAAAAACGGAACCACCACCGGGCAAACCGAGGGGCCAAAACTGGCTTTCAAATTCTCAAACACTTTATAGAAATCCGCGCCCTCGTCGCACAGGCCGTTGACGAAGAAAATTTTGGCCAAGCCCCGTTTGGCAGCGGCTTTTTCCGCCTTTTCGGTGCCGACGCTGACGCCGCTTTTGCCGGATACGGTGATCAAAACCGTATCCGCCGCCCGGACAGCCTCGCACATCCCAGCTTCAAAATCGAACAGCCCAGGGGTGTCGATAAAATTAATCTTATAATTTCTCCACTCCAAGGGCGCCACCGCAGTGGTCACAGAAGTTTTGCGGCGGATTTCCTCCTGATCATAGTCGCAAATGGTGTTGCCTTCGCTGACCTTACCCAACCGATCAGAAGCCCCCGACAGAAAGAGCATCGCTTCCGCCACGGTCGTTTTCCCGGAACCGCTATGGCCAGCAATCGCAACATTTAAAATATTTTTCGCTTGATATTGTTTCATCTTGGTTGACGACTCCTTTCAAAAGAAACCTTTTTGTTAAATAGCACAAATCAACCTAGGTTTCTTTTTCTAATTATATCTCGATTTTACATATATTACAAGAAAAATCCCTGCCAAATGGAAATTTCCGCACAATACCTAATTTCTAATTTTAAATTATAGTGAATTACACGAAAGCCATTTTCCACAAACCAGGCGCTTGCCAATCCTGCGGCAGAAAAATCCCCCTGCCACAGGAGGGGACAGGGGGAAACGTCCGCCGGTTTCCGGGAACGAAAGGTTAGATTTTATGGTCGCAACCCAAAACATTCTGGATCTTATGAGCAACCATGTCCTTAATGGCCGCGCGGGCAGGGCCAAGGTATTGGCGAGGATCAAAATGCTCGGGATGCTCGGCGAAATATTTTCGGATCGTGCCGGTCATGGCCAACCGCAGATCGGAGTCGATGTTGATCTTGCAAACCGCCATCTTAGCCGCCTCGCGGAGCATATCCTCGGGAATGCCGATTGCGTCCGGCATATTGCCGCCGTTTTGGTTGATCATCTGCACAAACTCGGGAATAACCGAGGACGCGCCGTGGAGCACGATGGGGAAGCCTGGCAGCCGCTGAGAAACCTCTTGGAGGATATCGAAGCGGAGCTGGGGCTTTTGCCCTGGCTTAAATTTGTAAGCGCCATGGCTGGTTCCGATGGCAATCGCCAAAGAATCCACGCCGGTACGCTCCACAAAATCCTGCACTTGAGCCGGATTGGTGTAAGAAGCGTCCTCGTCGCTGACGTTGACGTCGTCCTCAATGCCAGCCAAACGGCCCAGCTCCCCCTCTACCGTCACGCCTTTGGAATGGGCATACTCCACCACTTTCTTGGTCAGGGCCACATTGTCCTCATAATCGTGGTGGGAGCCGTCGATCATCACAGAGGTAAAACCGCCGTCCACACAGTCTTTACACAATTCAAAGGAATCGCCATGATCCAAATGCAGGGCGATGGGAAGCTGAGGATTTTCCTGCAAAGCGGCCTCCACCAGCTTCACCAGGTAAGTATGATTGGCGTACTTGCGCGCGCCGGCGGACACCTGCAAGATCACCGGGGCATTGAGCTCACTGCACGCCTCGGTAATCCCCTGCACAATTTCCATGTTGTTGACGTTAAACGCGCCGATGGCATAGCCGCCCTCATACGCTTTTTTGAACATTTCGGTAGTATTTACCAGTGCCATTGGAATCACACTCCTAAAAATTTTACAATACTTGACGACGGAACCGCCACAGGCTGCCGGGGATGTACCAAAAACCACAGGGGAAGGAATCCTACTTCCTCCCTTCTCCATTGCCCGGTATCCTTGGGATGTTCCCATCTATGGCATCATTATATCACATTTTTTTGAAAAACAATAGATTTTTATGGAAAAAACACAAAATTTTCGTTAACTAAGTTTTCTTTTCTTTCAGAAAAGTAAGAAAACATGGTTGTTGCTGATTCCCCAGCGAAGCTTATGGGAAACCAGCATTGGACGAAACTATCCCATTGCTTTCAAGGGGCAATGGGAGTTGGGAAAAGATTGAGCGCGACGTCTGGAGTTCAAGGTTTCATCTAGCAGAACGAGGGACCAGCGACTCGCGGGAGCCAACAGATGACTCATCGGTGAAGATTTTGGGGTTGCTGCGGCTGTAGTGGAAAATGTACTGCTGGGCAATCCCAGCATATTCCCCAAAATCCTCCGGCCGATATCCGGGGAAAAGGGCTTCCATAGCCCGCTTCATCCAAACGTCCATCGGGAATGCCTCCAGCCGATGAAGCCCATACAGCAACGCGCATTCCGCCACCTTAGGCCCCACACCCACGATCTGCATGAGGGACGCCCTGGCTTCCTCCATGGGCATAACGCGCAACGCCTCCAAGTCTACCTGGCCGGCCGATACTAACTGCGCCGCGCTAAGCAAATATTTTGCCCGGAAGCCACTGCGCAAAGGGGCCAAATCTTCCACTGTTAGGGCAGCCATCCGCTCCGGGGTAGGAAACAGAAAACCGTCCTGTGTCCGCTGGCCAAAATGTTCGCACAGCCGCTGCACAATCCCCTTGATCCGGGGAATATTATTGTTTTGGGAAAGGATAAAAGAGCACAGCGCCTCCCAAGGGTCTTGACGCAAAAGCCGAATTCCTGGCGCAAACTCGGCCATTGGGGTTAGGCCTGGGTGGGCCTGGCAAAGCTGGGCCCTAGCTCCGGCATAATCAAAATCCAAGTCAAAATAATCGGCCCAGATGATGGAAAAATCCTTTGGAGAAACACCCTCCAACACGATGGCTTTGGCGTCAATATCCTCCCGAATCAAAATCGCCTTGCCATTTACCATGCCCCGGAAGGCGCCATCCTCCGTTTTCTCCCAACGGAAACACTGCCCGCATTCCAGAGTTTGGGCTAGGTCAAAGTCAATGGTGAGCGGGATTTCCACGCCCCGCCCGGTTTGATGAAAATTCATGGTTTTCCCCATCCTTTTTCTGCGTTTTGTTGAAAACCATCGTCCTTTTCGACAAGGTATGTGGTAGAACAATATGGCTTGACAATGATCATCATACCATATCTTGTGGCAAAAAAACAGGGTTTCTTTTTCGAAATTTTCCTTAATTTTTCGTTACGAAAGGATTATACAGTTTGTTGAACCAGAAAAATTATACGAAAAGTTGATGGAAAATCGTCGGAAAAATAGAGGATTTGCGTTTCCACAATTTGATTGTGGAAAGTGTGGAAAAAGGGAAAATCCTTGCTTTCCCCCACTTATTAACACTTTCCACAGGGTTTTCCACATTCTCCCCAAGGTTTTCCCCAGAAAAAGGCCCCCTCCCTTCGTTGATTACCCTTCGTAATAATTCCATCGGATTTCCGGCCTTGCCCAAAAAATAAAATAACTGGTTGTATATTTGAATATTCCTTCCAAAAGAGAGAAAAATATTGTCAACCAAAACTTTTTCCACATTTTCCACAAAGTTTTCCAACACCATTCTAAAAGAGACGAGGATGAAAAACATGATACGAGGAATCAACCGACAAATTATTGACGTACAGGACACTGGCAGCACGTATTACGAACGGGCCTATTTGGTGGTCAAACCGGAATTCGCCAGCGCGGAACGGGAGCTTTTGGAAAAAGAAGCCCGCAAGGTTCTCAAAAGCATGGACGCCCCTTCCGGCATGAAACGGGCCAACACCAAGCTGGCTTGGTTCATCCGGCTCCTGGCTGCCGCCGGCCTGGGCGCTGGAATCATGGCGATTTGCGCGTTTGCTTTTTGAGAATCCGTCCCGTCCATTGATCAAAAATGGTCAGTTATTCTCCCAAAAATATCCTGGTACGAAAATCAGATAAATTTCACGTTTTTGTTACCATTTCTTTGTTTTCTATGCTATAATATGCTATAATATTTGAGATCATGCATCTGGATAGTTTTTCAAAGATGTCAACAATACGAGAATTTGAGGAGTTTTTGACCAATGCAGGAAACGAAACATCAACGGGAATCCCAGCGGGGCGACGATATCATCGCTGGAAGAAACGCGGTCCAGGAGGCACTGCGGTCTGGCCGGACCATCGACAGCCTATACGTTGCCCGCGGAAACCATACCGGTTCCCTGGCCGCCCTGATTGCCAAGGCGAAAGAGCAAGGCGTCGCCATTAAAGAGGCCGACGCCCGAAAGCTGGATTTCCTGTGCGGCAATGCCAACCATCAAGGGGTGGTCGCCGTGGCCGCCGTGAAGGAATACGCCTCCGTCGAGGACATGTTCACTCTGGCGCAGCAGCGCGGGGAAGCTCCCTTTATTATTCTGGCCGACGAGCTGGAAGACCCCCACAATCTAGGCGCGATTCTGCGGACGGCCGAGTGCGCCGGCGCCCACGGCGTGATCATCCCTCGCCGCCGTTCGGTTGGCCTGACCTATGCAGTAGGCAAGGCCTCCGCCGGCGCGGTGGAATATGTGCCGGTTGCCCGCGTCACCAATATGGCGGCCGCCGTGGAGGAGCTTAAGGAGCGGGGGGTTTGGGTTTACGCTGCCGACCTGGACGGTGAAACCTGGTGCGGCGTGGACTATTCCGGCCCGGTGGCGCTGGTGATCGGCAACGAGGGCCATGGCGTCAGCCGCCTGGTCAAGGAAAAATCCGACTTTGTCGTCACCCTGCCCATGGCTGGCCAGATAAGCTCCCTCAACGCTTCCGTGGCCTGTGGCATTTTGTGCTACGAGGTTGCCCGGCAGCGTCAGGGATTGCGGGCCAGATAAAGCTTCCCACCCCGAACCTGGTTGTTTCCAATCGAACCAACTTGTGAGGAATGTTTAACGACCGATTTAGGAGCGTAGAGTATATGATGAAAAACAAGAAAAAGAAAGCTGCGCAGGCATTGGAGGATCAAGATCTGTACGAGGAAATCATGTCGGAGGCCAAGCGTCTCCGCACCCTCGACAACATCAAGGAACGCCCCAACTCGGTGCGGACCCGTCCGGCCGAGCAGCCTGCCCCGGAAAAACCGGCTTCTCCTCCTGCTGCTCCGGAGATCCCCCAGCCTCCTATGCCGGAGGTTCCCCAGCAGCCTCAGCGGCCGTCGGGCAATGAGATTTCCGCCCAAGCGCCCGTCAAGGAAAAAAAGAAAAAAGGATTCTCCTGGTTTCACAAAAAGAAAAAGACAGAAGAATTCGACGATTGGATTCCCGATACTGGGGAGGAAACCGACGATATTTACTACGGCTTGAAATTAAAGCCCATTGAGGAATACAAAAAGGAATATGAGGCAAGCGGACGCAGCCAGACGGCCAGCGAGCCCACCTCTTCCTTCGCTTACCTGTTCGACCGGACCCAGCAGCTCCCCGACCTTTCGGAAAAATTTGAGGAATTGCACAAGGAACGGCAGGAACGGGTCGCCCAAGCCGCTTTGGAAGCCGGTGTGGAAACCGACGATATTTTCTCCTTGTGTAAGGAAAAAAGCGACCTGGATTTCGACTATGACGAATGGAAGCGGAATACCCAGTCGATCCCGATTATCAAAGAAGCAGATTTAGCCGCTGCGCAGGCCGCGCAAACCACGGCGCAGTCGGAGCCGGTTGCCCAACCTGCCCCAGCCGCTCAGCCGGTGATGGACGCCACTCCGACGCCGTCCGCCCCAATGGGGACAGAAGCTTTGGAAGCTGCCGCTGCCACGGCGGTTTCCCCACAGCCCGAACCGGCGGCGCAATCCCAGCCCCAGCCGGTTTCCGCCCAGGATGACCTGCCAATCGATCCACCGGCAGCCGTCAGCTCCGACACCTTGCAGTTTAAGGTGCTCAACCGCTTCCCCAACGGCCTGAAAAAGCCGGAAACCCGGCTGCCGGTGGAAGTGAACGCTTCCGACTCCATAGAAGCCAAAGAACTGGAAGTGGAACAATTGATCCAGCAAGCGCTGAATCAAGTCAAGTCCACCAGCTCCATTTTCGAGCGGGTCGCCCGTTCTTCCCAGGATGATATTCTGGATATCCTGGAGGAATCCTCCATAGGCACGCCAGAGCCGCAAACCGTTTCGGAGATTGCGCAAAACATTTCCGAAAATACCCATAAGGAAGCCCTTTCTGACATCGAACAAGCGGTGGAAGCCGCCCAGGCAGAAACAGCAGTCAAAATCGACGAAATGCCTCAGCCAGCCGTTCCAGCCCCTGAACCGGAGGTTCCCGCCCCCAAAGAGCCGCTGGATCGTTACCGCTTCCATCAGCGTCCCGTTCGTATCTTTAAACTGACCAACGTGGACAAGATTGTGGAGGAGGAAATC
Source organism: Clostridiales bacterium (assembly GCA_022801595.1). Taxonomy (GTDB): domain Bacteria; phylum Bacillota; class Clostridia; order Oscillospirales; family Acutalibacteraceae; genus UMGS1071. The sequence goes on from JAAWSO010000003.1 coordinate 51,817, forward strand.
AAAAATTTTATTGTCCCTCCAGCCGTGTCCAACCCAGTCCCGCTCCCATCTCCCCAGTCGGAAAGCCAACCAGCTTTTTCCGAGCCGGCGGAAACGACCGGGCCTGATACCACGGAACCTATGCCGAAGACTGTACCTCCTGCCCCAGAAGGCGCCCAGGCACAGCCTCCAGCAGCCGCGGCCGGAGAGGGCAGCACCCGTTCCATGCCAAAAATCACTCCCATACCCTTGAAAAAGCCAGATTTCCAGCCGCCCCAAGCGGATTTGGAACCGCCGGCAGAAAAAACCTCCCAGCATTCGGAGCCTTTGCTTTCCCGCCATCGAAAGCGCAATAAATTTGAATTACCGCCGGAGGATGGCGAACCGGTACATAAAAAGAAACGGTTCCTCTTAAAAGGAGACGACGAGGAAGACAACGATCCTGAGGATGAATTCCAGCCGCCTTTGCCGGAACTGGAGGATTACAACAGTCCCGACGACATCGGCGCGGTCTCTACGGAGCTAAACGCCAGCGTCCGGGAGCTTACCCTGCGGATGCTGGTCGCCGGCCTTTGCTCCGTTATTTCAGTAGGGATCGGTTTTGCATTTGAATGGTTCTTATGGAATCAGAACCTTTCTTTGGTATACCTGATTTTGAATCTGGTCTTTCTTTTGATTCCGTCCGCTTTCTGTTACATGACCATATTCCACGGGATTCGTTCCCTAGTCAAGCTGCAGGCCAGCTCCGACAGCAGCGTAGCGGTGGCTCTTTTGGCCGGGATTATTCACGCGGTTTCCTTGTTCTTTGCCCAAGGCGATGTGATGCATGGCAATATCCATTTGTATTCGTCCATCGCGATTGGGGCCCTTTTCCTCAATACCCTGGGTAAATTCTCTATGGTATACCGGATCCGAAAAAACTTTAAATTTATTACCTCGTCGGAAAGCCGGTGCAGCGTGGAAATATACGACGACTATAACATTGCCATTCAGCTAGCCAAAGACTGCATTTCCGAAACGCCCCATATCGCCTATCAGCGGAGAACCCGGTTCCTAAAAGGGTTCCTGCGGAATTCCTATGAGCCGGACCCCAGCGAAAACACCTCTCAAATCGTGGCGCCGATTGCGTTCGTGGCCTCTCTGGTTCTGTGTATCGTATGCAGCATCATTACCGGAAACGCCATCAGCGGCCTGACTGCCTTTGCCGTTGCCACCTGTATTTGTACCCCGATTGCCAACATGCTTTGCGTCAATCTGCCCATCGCCCGGCTCTGCCGGATTGCCCGGCAAAACGGCGCTATGATGGTCGGGTACAAGACCATTGAAGCGGTCAGCGAAACCAACGCCGTAATGGTGGATTCCACCGACCTATTCCCAAAAGGCTCCATTTCCCTGAGCGGCATGAAAACCTTTGGCGAAAAGCGGATTGACCGGGCGATTCTGGACGCTGCCGCTTTGATGTCCGCCACAGGCGGCACCCTGCGGGAAGTCTTTGAAACGGTGATTGAGGAACGTAAGGGCAAGCTGCCGCCTGTGGAAAATGTAAAATATGAGGACAAGGCCGGCATCATCGGCTGGGTCGCCGGCAAACAGATTTTGGTCGGCAACCGGGAGATGCTTCACAAGTATCATGTCAACCCGCCGGAATTGGACTTTGAGCGGCAATATGTCAGCAGAAGCAAACAAGTCATTTACCTTGCTGTGGAGCGGGAACTGGTGGCTATGTTTATCCTGACCTATGAGCCGGACCGGAAAATGGCCTTAGAAATCCAGCGTTTGGAGCAAAACGGCATTGCCATGATCGTGCGCACGCTGGACCCCAACATCACGCCGGAATTCCTGGCCAAACGGTTCGACTTAGACCCAAGAGCCATTCATATCCTGCCCTCCCGGCTGGGCGAACACTGCGACAACGCCCTCAACGAGATTGCGGAGGAAGCGGACGTTACTCTGGCAACCAGGGGCAAAGCGTATTCCATGATGCGGATGCTGGCTGCCTGTATCCGTCAAAAAGGGAACATTTCCATCGCGGTGGTCTTGCAAACAGTTTCCATTATTTTAGGCTTTGTGCTGGTTGCCTTCTTTGCCTGCTGCTCCGCGTTTGGACAGCTTAGCACCCTGGCAATCCTCATTTATGAGCTGTTCTGGAGCCTGACCATCCTGCTCATCCCCCGCATCCGAAGACCCTAATAGGCCAGCAAGCTGGCATTTCGCCCGTCTCTGGCTCTGATGGGCGAACATTTGAAACGCAAGCGTCGCACCCGATCTTTTCTCCCACTCCCGTCGCTTCCAAAGAGCAACGGAAAAAATCAATGAATTCCCAAACAAGCCTTAGCAAAAAAACCACATACGAAAATATTTCTAAGCGCACAGAGAATCTTTCCCTGTGCGCTTTTTTATACCCAAAAATTTATATTTTTTGGATAAGAAGGAAAAATTTCTTGACAAGAAAACCTGTATGTAGTATAGTTAATTACACAAGTAATTAACCAATTAAGCAAGCGAGGTGGTGAGCCATGCATCTGGATCATAAGAGTGAAATCCCCATCTACCTGCAAATCGCTAGGGAGATTGAGGACGCCATTTTCATCGGTGCGTTTGAAGAAGAAACCCAAATCCCCTCCACCACGGAAATTTCTATGAGCCTGAAGATCAATCCGGCTACGGTGCTCAAAGGCATCAATCTTCTGGTGGACGAGGGCATCATCTATAAGAAACGAGGGCTTGGCATGTTTGTTTGCGAAGGCGCGTCCACAACCATCAAAGAAAAACGGCAAAAAGAATTTTATCAAAACTATGTAAAACCATTGATTTCCGAAGCAAAAAAACTAGATCTCCAGCTCCCGGAAATGATGAAGCTGCTAGAAAGAGGGTTTGAAGAATGAACCGAATCGAAGTGAAAAACGTCAACAAAAGCTTCCAGGGGAATCCCGTGTTGAAACAGATCAACCTGACCCTGGAGGAAGGCAAAATCTATGGCCTTCTGGGGCGCAACGGAGCCGGAAAATCCACCCTGCTCAACATCATCAACAACCGCCTGTTCGCCGACAGCGGCGAAGTCCGCATCAATGGCAGGAACGCCGTGGAAAACGACCTGGCGCAAGGCAATCTTTATTTCATGACGGAAGGTTCCACCTACCCCAAGGATATGACCGTCAAGCGGGTATTCCGCTGGACCAAGGAGTTTTATGGCGGTTTTGACGACGCTTATGCCGCTTATTTGGGGGATCTCTTTCAACTGAACGTCAAGAAAAAGGTGGGCCAGCTTTCCACCGGCTATTCCTCCATTTTTAAAATCATCACCGCCCTGTGCGTGGATGTGCCCTATGTATTCCTGGATGAGCCGGTGCTGGGCCTAGACGCCAACCATCGGGATATGTTCTACAAAATCCTGATGGAATCCTACCTGAAAAAGCCCCGTACCATCGTGATTTCCACCCACTTGATCGAGGAAATTTCAGGTCTTCTGGAACATGTCATCATCATTAAGGATGGCAGCGTGATCCGGGATCAATCCTGTGAGGAACTGACCCATTCCGGGTTTACGGTCAGCGGGAAATCCGGTGAAGTAGACGCGTTTATCCAGGGCAAAGAGGTGCTTGGCGCGGATGTGATCGGCGGCCTGAAAACCGCTTATGTTCTGGGCCAAGTAGACCGGCCGGTTGGAGACTTGGAAGTTTCCCCTTTGGACCTGCAAAAATTATTCATTCAACTCACCGCTTCCCCAGGAGGTATCCACTATGAAAATTAAGTCCGCCGTCAAATACCAAATTGTTGAGCTTCGATACGGCTTGATCATCGTTTACGCCATTATCTACGCGCTCCTGATTTTCCAAATCATCATCAATGAGAGCATGAACAATATTTCGGTTTCCAGCACTGAATTTTCTACCTGTGGATTTCTGCTGATTTGGGGAGCCTTAACCATGCGGGTTCAATTCTCCTTTTTCCTGCAAAACGGCGTTTCCCGCAACACCCAGTTTGTGAGCAATGTGGCCAACAGTACGATTCTTTCGGTGGGCATGTCTCTGGTGGCTTCTCTCAACGTGTTGATTTTACGGCTGATTTGCGGCCAATCCGGCTTTGCCTTTCAGAAGATGTATTCCGCGTTTTACCCAGACGGCTACACCGTCCGCACCTTTTTCGAGGGCTTGCTCTGGTTGGTATGCGCCCACTTATTCTGCGCTATGCTAGGACTTTTCCTCTCTACCCTCTACTACCGGATGAATAAAATCACGAAAATTATCGTTTCCGCCGGCGTGCCCGCTCTGCTGCTTTTGGGGCTTCCTCTATTTGACATCAACGTCACCCACGGCGTGATCATCCAAAGCATCGGAAAAGCTTTTCTATTTATCATGGGCTTCTTCAACGGCAACTGCAACCCCTACTATGCCGTGGTTTCTTTCACCGTCCTAGCCATGATTTTCGCCGGCCTGAGCTACCTGCTCCTGCGCCGCGCCATAATTCGAAAATAACGCCAGGCCACAGCCATCTTCCTCTCAGCCTATGGAGCAGGCGGCGGGAATTTCCCTGGCCCCGCCGCCTGCTCCCTGGAACCCCAGCTTGGAAACGTCCTGTCACAAACAAAAAACCGCCGCCTTTCACGAAATTTTCTCTCACCAATTCTCAAGACGGCGCTTCCTCTCACCCCAAAAACAAAAAGCGTACGGAGAATCTTACCTTCTCCGTACGCTTTCTTTTGTTTGATATCGCTTCCCTTTTGGAGCAGCGGGAATCGGGAGAAAATCCAGCGCGACGCTTGCGTTTCAAACTCTCGCTCATCAGGGCGAGGCACGAACGTCTCCGCCAGCGAATAGACGGCTCGCCGTCCGAGTCGGCTAGGCGGTGGCTTGGTAAACGGCTACGGCACAGGCGACAGTTGCGCCAACCATTGGGTTGTTGCCCATGCCGATAAGGCCCATCATTTCCACGTGAGCCGGCACAGAGGACGAACCCGCGAACTGGGCGTCGCCGTGCATCCGGCCCATGGAGTCGGTCAAGCCGTAGGAAGCCGGGCCTGCCGCCATGTTATCCGGGTGCAGGGTGCGTCCGGTGCCGCCGCCGGAAGCCACGGAGAAATATTGCTTGCCATTCTCCATGGCCCATTTCTTGTAGGTTCCGGCAACCAAATGCTGGAAGCGGGTGGGGTTGGTGGAGTTGCCGGTGATGGAAACGTCCACGCCTTCCTGCTTCATAATGGCTACGCCTTCCAGCACGTCGTTGGCGCCGTAACATTTCACCAAAGCACGCTCTCCGTCGGAGAAAGCGCGCTCCCCTTTGATTTCCAGGTTATTGGTGTAGAAATCATATTCGGTGTTCACATACGTAAAACCGTTGATTCTGGAAATAATATAAGCGGCGTCCTTGCCCAAACCGTTGAGGATAACCCGGAGAGGTTTTTTCCGGGCTTTGTTTGCGGTGCGGGCAATGCCAATGGCCCCTTCCGCGGCGGCAAAGGACTCGTGGCCAGCCAGGAATGCGAAGCACTCCGTCTCGTCCCGGAGCAGCATAGCGCCCAAGTTGCCGTGGCCCAGACCAACATTTCTCTGTTCGGCAACGGAGCCTGGGATGCAGAATGCCTCCAGGCCAATGCCAATGGCTTCCGCGGCGTCGGCGGCGCAGGAAACGCCTTTTTTCAACGCCACCGCGCAGCCCAAGGTATAAGCCCAAGCAGCGTTTTCAAAAGCGATTGGCTGCACCCCTTTCACAATTTCGTGGGGGTCAAAGCCTTTTTCCAGGCACAGTTCTCTTGCTTCCTCTAAGCTGGCAAGGCCATATTCTGCAAGACATTTTTCTATTTTGGCAATTCTTCTTTCCTTGCCTTCAAAAATGACATCATTAGCCATGATCGTTTTGTCCTCCTTTTCCATATGGTCTTTCCTTATTCTTCCCGCGGGTCAATGTACTTGGCTGCGCCGTCATAGCGGCCGTATTGCCCGATGTTTTTCTCATAGGCCTCGTTGGGGCTCATTCCGTGACGGATGTCCTCCAGCATTTTGCCCAAGCGGACAAACTTGTAGCCGATGACCTCGTCGTTCTCGTCCAGGGCGGTGGAGAGGACATAGCCCTCCGCCATCTCCATGTAACGCACGCCCTTGGCCTTGGTGCTGTACATGGTGCCCACCTGGCTGCGCAAGCCTTTGCCCAGATCCTCCAGGCCAGCGCCTACTGGCAGGCCGCCTTCGGAGAACGCGGTCTGGCTGCGGCCATAGACCAGCTGCTGGAACAATTCCCGCATGGCCACGTTGATGGCGTCGCAAACCAAGTCGGTGTTGAGGCACTCCAGCAGGGTTTTTCCCGGCAGGATTTCCGAAGCCATGGCGGCAGAATGGGTCATGCCGGAGCAACCGATGGTTTCCACCAAGGCTTCCTCCACAATGCCGTCCTTGACGTTGAGGGTCAGCTTACAGGCTCCCTGCTGCGGGGCGCACCAGCCCACCCCATGGGACAGGCCGGAGATATCCTTGATTTCATACGCCTTGACCCATTTCCCCTCTTCCGGGATGGGCGCCGGGCCGTGGTTTGGCCCTTTCATTACCGTACACATATTTTCCACTTCGTGGGAATAAATCATGATGGTACTCCTTTCATCTTGGGTTTTCCTTGTCAAATACTGACTAAATAACATATAAGTACCCTTTAATTATAAACAATTTTGTGAATTTTAGCAATAGGGGAAACTAGGTTTTTTCGAGGAAAAATCCAGAGAATTCTTTCGGAAAATTCCTTCCTTTTTTATGATTTTTGTGCTATAATGAAGCGTATCTATCATTATATTGAAACACAAAGGAATGATTTTCACAACTGAGAGCCGTAATCCATCTTGGAATGCGGTTCTTTTCCAGATTGATGAAAATGAAGATCAGGGGCCGGGGTCGGTCCCAGGAAAGGTGAAACTGACAATATGAGTGTTTTAAGTGTTTTATTTGGCAACTACAGCAAACGCGAATTAAAGCGCATCCAGCCCATCTGCGACGCTGTCCTCAAGCTGGAGGATAAATATAAAGCCATGTCCGACTCGGAGCTGCAAGCCCAAACCCCCTTGCTCAAAGAGCGGCTGAAAAATGGCGAAACCCTGGACGACATCCTCCCCGAGGCCTTCGCAGCCTGCCGGGAGGCTTCCGACCGGGTGCTGGGCATGCGCCACTTCCCGGTGCAGATCATCGGCGGCATTGTGCTCCACCAAGGCCGGATCGCCGAAATGAGAACCGGCGAAGGAAAAACCCTGGTAGCTACTCTCCCGGCTTTCCTCAACGGCTTGTCCGGCAAGGGCGTTCATGTCGTTACGGTCAACGACTACCTGGCCAAGCGTGACTCCGAGCAAATGGGAAAGATTTTCCGCTTCATGGGCCTGACCGTGGGCCTGATTGCCCACGAGATGGAAAACGAGGATCGGAAACGGGCTTACCAAGCGGACATTACCTACGCCACCAACAACGAGCTGGGCTTTGATTACCTGCGGGACAACATGGTGATCTACAAAGAAAACAAGGTGCAGCGTCCCCACAACTACTGCATCGTGGACGAGGTGGACTCCATCCTGATCGACGAAGCCAGAACCCCGCTGATCATTTCCGGCCCTGGCGACAAGTCCACTGAGCTTTACACCGTTGCCGACCGGTTCGCCAAAACCTTGCATTTCGTCAAGGTTGCGGAGCTGGACTCCAAGGAGGACAACGACGAGCTTTACTCCGATACCGACTACCTGGTGGACGAAAAAGCCAAGAGCGCCACTTTGACTCCACGGGGTATCAAGAAGGCGGAGGAATACTTCCAGATTGAGAACCTGAACGACGCGGAGCACATCACCATTCAGCACCACATTAACCAGGCCATCAAAGCCAACAGCATCATGCAGAAGGACATCGATTACGTGGTCAAGCAGGGCGAGGTCATCATCGTGGACGAGTTCACCGGCCGCCTCATGTATGGCCGCCGCTATAACGAAGGCCTCCACCAAGCCATTGAGGCCAAGGAAGGCGTCACCGTGGCCCGGGAGAGCAAAACCCTGGCCACCATCACCTTCCAGAACTTCTTCCGCCTGTACAAAAAGTTGTCTGGCATGACCGGTACGGCCATGACCGAAGAAGAGGAATTCCGGGAAATCTATAAGCTGGACGTGGTGGAAATCCCAACCAACCGTCCGCTGGCTAGAATCGACCACCCAGACGTGGTGTATAAAACCCAAAAAGCCAAATTCAACGCCGTCATCGACGACATTGAAGAGCATCATAAAAAAGGACAGCCAGTTCTAGTGGGCACCATCAACATCGGCAAGTCCGAAGAGCTGAGCAAGCTGCTGCGCAAACGGGGCATCAAGCACGAGGTGCTCAACGCCAAATACCACGAAAAAGAAGCGGAGATCGTGGCCCAGGCCGGCCACAAAGGCGCAGTGACCATCGCCACCAACATGGCGGGCCGCGGCACGGACATCAAGCTGGGCGGCAACGGCGAATTCAAAGCCAAGAAGGAACTGCGCCGCCAAGGCATTGACGATGAAATCATCAACGCCGCCATTGGCTACCAGCAAACCGAGGACACCCAAGTGCTGAAGGTGCGGGAGCAATACCGGGATTTGGTGGAGAAATACGACAAACAGAGCGAGGAAGAGGCCGAGGAGGTGCGCCAAGCAGGCGGCCTGTATATCATCGGCACCGAACGCCATGAGTCCCGCCGGATCGACAACCAGCTCCGGGGCCGTGCCGGCCGTCAGGGCGACCCAGGCGAAAGCCGGTTCTACATCGCTTTGGACGACGATTTGATGCGTCTCTTCGGCGGCGACCGGATCGCCGCTTTGATGGGCCGCCTCAACGTCAGCGAGGACACCCCCATCCAAAACACCATGCTCTCCAACACCATCGAGGGCGCCCAGCGCAAGGTGGAAGGCCGGAACTTCGGCATTCGGAAAAACGTGCTCCAATACGACGACGTGAACAACCGCCAGCGTGAGATCATTTACAAGCAACGGGACCAGGTGCTGGAAGGCGACAACCTGAAGCCGGAAATCCTGAAGATGATGGAACAGTCCATCACCAAAAACGTGGAAAAATTCGTGCCGGCGGAATCCGAGCACAGCCAATGGAACCTGGTGGGCCTGCGGGACTTCTATCTGGGCTGGCTGCTCAACGAAACCGACCTGGAGTATTCCCAGGAAGAGCTGGCCGCTCTCAAGCCGGAGGACATTACCAAGCTGCTTGTGGAGCGGGCCAAGGAAATGTACGACGACCGGGAGGCCGAGTACGGCGCAGAAGTCACCCGGGAAATGGAGCGGGTGGTCATGCTCAAGTGCGTGGATACCCAGTGGATGGATCACATCGACGCCATGGACCAGCTCCAGAAGGGCATCCGTCTGCGCGCTTACGCCCAGCGTGACCCAGTTGTGGAATACCGTCTGGAAGGCTTCGATATGTTCGACCAGATGATCGACAACATCCGGGACGACGTGACCCGGTTCATTCTCAGCGCCAGAATCCAGAAGGTAACTTCCGCGGAAGAGTTTAACAAAATGATTAACCAGGAAGCCAACCAACAGGCTCGGAAGCTAGGCATGAAAAAGCCAATCCAGCGCCGGCCTCCGGTGGAAACCCCCAACAAGCCGGTTTTGACCTTAGTGGACGACGAGGAAGACGCGCAACAAGCCAAAGAGCCGAAAGTGGGCCGCAACGACCTTTGCCCATGCGGCAGCGGAAAAAAATACAAACGCTGCTGCGGGCGCAACGAGCATGCCGGCCCGCAAAACTAAGATTCAACGCGCCATCCAGGACAAAAACCTGTTTGGCCCAAACAACCACTCGCCTAGGCGGGTGGTTCTTTTTGCCCAAAGAAAAGCAAACAGCCGACGGAATTTCTCCCATCGGCTGTTTTTGTTGATTGGAACGCCAGCGGAGGCTTCCCCGCCTTTTATGTTCCAGCGCTCTCCGGTTCTTCCTGCTCCCGCAGCAGCGCCAAAATTTCCTGCACCGTTTCCTCGGCGTAGTGGGCCCCATTCCGGTCATATTGCCTAAGCACATGCTCGGAAGCCAGCGCCCGTTTATGGAACAGCATCCACACATGGGGCATGCCCTGTTTTTCCCGGTAGTCCAGAGGGAAACCCGCTTCTTTGGCCCGCTCCGCCCATTTCCGCGCGTCGGGGTTCAAAATATCGCTGGTGCCCGTAAAGAGGGTGATCTTCCCCAAGCCTTGGAAAGAGCCGTACAAGGGGCTGACCAGGTAGTTCATCACGCTGGTATCCCCGGCGTAAGCGAAACCAAACCGTTTTAATTTTGGGTGCAGAATCCGGTCTTTTTTCCGCACCCGCTGGATTTCCGGGTTGGTCATGGAAACATCCATCCAAGGGGAAAGCAAAATCGCCTGGCCCGGCTGGGGAAGGCCGTCCTGGGCCAGCTTTTGGCACAGGGCCAGGCTCATGCCCCCGCCGGCGGAATCCCCCATAACCACCACATCCTTGGGGTCGATTTTCCCAACAATGGCGCGGTAAATGGGCTCGATCATCGCGAACACCTCCCGGTAGGTCCCGGAGGGCACCACCGGATAATCCGGGGCGACGACGGTACATCCCAGTTCCTCCGCCAGGCGGCCCATAAAATACCAGTGTTCTTGGAAAAACTCCACCACATAGCCGCCGCCATGCAAATACAAAATGGTTTTCTTGGTGCGGATTCCGCTTTTGGGGCGGATCAAATAAACCTTCCGGCCGTTTTCCGCCCGGGCATACCGGAAATCGAATTTTTTCTTCATGGATGGGGCGGGACGGGCGTGGGCGTTTTTGTGGAACCGGAGCAGCCCTGGGACTTCCGCCACCACCCCCAGGGACGCGAAAAACAAGGCTTCCGCGCCGGTGGCCAAGTCGTCCCGAAGAGCTGTCCACCACTCGCGCAACAACATAAGCCGCAGCCTCCTTTCTTTGGAACATAAGGGACACGGTTTTTTTATTGTAACACAAAACCCTTCCGGTTTCCATCCTCCGGGCAAAAGAAAACAGCGGCTGTGCCGCCGCTGTTCCCAAAGGGCCTTATTTTTTCTCTTTATTGCCAAACAGCTTTTCACGGAAGCTTTTGCGCTTCTGATAGTTTTTGTCGCTGGAGGTCGCCTCAAACTGCTGCAGGATTTCCTTCTGTTCCTTGGAAAGGTTCTTGGGAACCTCGATCATTACCCGCACGTATTGGTCACCGCGGCCACGGCCAGTGAGATTTTCAATGCCCTTGTTCTTGAGCTTGAAAATATCGCCGGGTTGGGTGCCTTCGTGGACTTGATAGCTCACGTCGCCGTCTAAGGTCGGCACCACCACCTCATCGCCCAGCGCCGCCTGGGTGAAGGTGATCGGAATCTCGCACCAGATGTCGTTGCCCTTGCGCTCAAAGATCGGGTGGGGATGGACGTGGATGCCCAGCAGCAAGTCGCCGGTCGGGCCGCCGTTTATTCCGGCGTTTCCCTGGCCGGATACCCGGAGCAGCTGGTCGTCGGCTACGCCTGCGGGCACATTGATCTCCAGGGTCTTTTGCCGCCGGTTTTTGCCGGTGCCGCCGCAGGATTTGCAGGGGCTGTCAATGATCTTGCCCTTGCCCTTACATTTATCGCAGGTACGCATGGTCTGCACCACGCCAAAGGGCGTGCGCTGGTTCACCCTCACCTGGCCGGTGCCGCTACAGTTGGAACAGGTTGCGGGGGAAGTGCCAGCCTTGGCTCCGCTGCCGTGGCAGTCGGCGCAGTCTTCCACCCGCTGATAGGTGATGGTCTTTTTGCAGCCCTTGGCCGCCTCTTCAAAGGTAACGTCGATGACCGCTTCGGCGTCGCTTCCCCTGCGGGGGGCGTTGGGATTGGCCTGGCGGCCGCCAAAGCCGCCAAAACCGCCGAATACGCTGTTGAAAATATCGCCGAAGTCAAAGTCGCCTTGGAACGGGCTGCCGCCTGCCCCGCCGCCAAAGTTGGGGTCTACCCCGGCATGGCCGAATTGATCGTAGCGGGCGCGCTTATCCTTATCCGACAGCACCTCATAGGCTTCGTTCACTTCCTTGAACTTCGCCTCGGCGTTTTTATCACCCGGATTCAGGTCTGGATGATATTCCTTGGCCAGTTTACGGTAAGCCTTTTTCACTTCATCGTCGGAGGCGTTTTTCGGCACACCCATAACCTCATAATAATCCCTTTTATCAGCCAAATCTAAATCACTCCTGAAACATACAGTAAGGGCGGTCAGTGACCGCCCTTCATGCTATTCTAGTACGTTAAGCTTTGTTACTATCATAAATGAAAAGCGAAATAAAGTCAACATTATTCGCGAAAATTGGCGTGTAATCGACACGCCAACTCTCTATTTTTACGGAGCAATCCCTTATTTATTTTCGGTATTGTCGTCCTTCTTCTCGTCCACATCCTTGTACTCCGCGTCGTACACGGTGTTGCCGTCAGCGGTTTGCTGTGGCTCTGCGCCTGGAGCGGCGTCTTGCGGAGCTTGCTTGTAGAGCTTCTCGGAAACGGCGTAGATGGTCTTTTGGAGATCCTCCTTGCCCAGCTTGATCGCGTCGATATTGCCGCCGGAAATGGTGTCCTTCATGGTGGCGATCTTCTGGTTCAGCTCGTTTTTGTCGGCTTCCTCAATCTTGTCGCCGCTGTCCGCAACCAGCTTCTCCGCAGAATAAACCAGGTTTTCCGCCTCGTTTTTCACGTCGATTTCTTCCCGACGCTTCTTGTCTTCTTCCGCAAACTTCTCTGCGTCTTGAACCGCCTTTTCCACCTCTTCCTTGCTCATGCTGGTGCTGTTGGAAATGGTGATCTTCTGCTCCTTGCCGGTGCCTTTATCTTTAGCGGATACGTTTACAATGCCGTTGGCGTCGATGTCAAAAGTAACCTCGATCTGGGGAATGCCTCTTGGAGCTGGGGCGATGCCGTCCAGCTTGAAGATGCCAAGCTGCTTGTTGTCCCGGGCGAACTCACGCTCACCCTGGAGCACGTTGACCTCAACGGAGGTTTGGCCATCGGCGGCGGTGGAGAAGATTTGGCTCTTCTTGGTTGGGATGGTGGTGTTGCGCTCAATCACCTTTGTCATAACGCCGCCCATGGTCTCAACGCCCAAGGACAGAGGAGCTACGTCCAGCAGCAGCAGGCCTTGCACCTCGCCGCCTAAAACGCCGGCTTGGAGAGCCGCGCCGATGGCAACGCACTCGTCTGGATTGATGCCCTTAAAGGGATCTTTGCCAGTCAGCTTCTTCACAGCCTCTTGTACGGCTGGGATTCGGGAGGAACCGCCTACCAGCAGCACTTTATTGATGTTTGAGATATCCAGGCCGGAATCCTTCAGAGCCTGGCGAACCGGAACAATGGTGTTTTCCACCAGGTCTGCGGTCAGCTCATTAAACTTGGCCCGTGTCAGGGTCATATCCAAGTGTTTCGGGCCGCTTGCATCCGCGGTAATAAACGGCAGGTTGATGGCGGCGGTGGTCATGCCGGAAAGCTCGATCTTGGCTTTCTCGGCGGCTTCCTTCACTCTCTGCACCGCCATTTTGTCGCTGCCCAGATCCACGCCGGTTTCCTTCTTGAACTCGGCGATCATCCAGTCCATGATCCGCTTGTCGAAGTCGTCGCCGCCCAAACGGTTGTTACCGGCGGTTGCCAAAACTTCCTGCACGCCGTCGCCCATCTCGATGATGGAAACGTCGAAGGTACCGCCGCCCAGGTCGTATACCATCACCTTCTGATCCTCGCCCTTGTCAATGCCATAGGACAAAGCCGCTGCGGTTGGCTCGTTAATGATCCGCTTTACGTCCAGGCCGGCGATCTTGCCAGCATCCTTGGTTGCCTGACGCTGGGCATCGGTGAAGTAAGCCGGAACGGTGATGACCGCCGCGTTGACGGTATCGCCCAAATAAGCCTCCGCGTCGCTTTTCAGCTTTTGCAGGATCATTGCGGAAATTTCCTGTGGGGTATAGCTTTTGTCGTCAATAGTCACTTTGTGGTTGGTGCCCATCTCTCTTTTGATGGAAGAAACGGTGCGGTCCGGGTTGGTGATGGCCTGGCGTTTTGCCACTTGGCCCACCATTCTCTCGCCGGTCTTGGAAAACGCTACGACGGACGGCGTGGTTCTAGAACCTTCCGCGTTTGCGATGACGACCGGCTCGCCGCCCTCGATCACAGCCACGCAGGAGTTTGTTGTACCTAAGTCAATACCAATTGTTTTTGCCATAAAAGATTACCTCCAAAACTGATTATCAATATAAAATCACTGGTTTAAAGTTCCAAACATACCAAAGACTGCCGTTAATTGGCGACCACAACGGTGGCATGACGGACAATCCGATCCCCGATGCGGTAGCCTTTGCGGTACACCATGGAGATCACATTCTCACCCAATGCATCATCCTCCACATGGGACACCGCCTGATGGATTTCCGGGTCAAAGGGATCGCCCACTTCGCCGATGGCGGTGACGCCCAGCTTGGCCAGGACATCCTGCAAATTCTTGCCGATCATCTCCACACCCTTGCGCAAATCCTCCGCGCTGCAGTCCTTCTGGGCCAACGCCATTTCCATGGTGTCCACAATATTGAGAAACTCCGCCACAGTGTCCTTGGCGGCGTTGTCGTAGGTGGCGGCTTTTTCCCGCTCGGTGCGCTTGCGGTAATTGTCGTATTCCGCCAGTGTGCGCAGCAGTTGATCCTTGGTCTCCTCCTGCTTTTTTGCGGCTTCCTCCAGCTTCGCCTGCAGTTCTTCCACTTGCGCTTGCAGATCTTCCGCCTGGGCGGCTTCTTTTTTCTTGCACTTCTTCGCCGTTTCCTCAGTATCCTTTTCCAAATTCTCCGGCTCGTGCGCCACATCCTTTTTTGACAATACTCTGCCTCCTTATCCATCCATACAGTCGATTTATTCCAAATATCATTTCAAAAGCACGTTGCTATTCTTCCTCCTGCAACAGCTCCGTTAGCATTCTGCCCACGGAAACAGCCAGATAATCCAGCCGGGCCATCACTTTCGCGTAGTCCATTCGGGTGGGGCCCAAGATCCCAATCACGCCGGCATCCTGGCCGTCAATGGCGTAGCGGGCCACCAGCAAACTGGAATCGGAAAGCTCCGGGCGATGGATTTCCTCTCCAATGAGCACCTGCACATGGCTGCCCGCCCTACTGTCCTCTGTTTTGCGGAACAGCAGCCGGCTCAATTCCTGACGGCTTTCCAGAAAGTCCATGACCCGGCGGGCATTCCCGTCGGTAAACTCTGGATAAAACAGCAGGTTGGTCTGGCCGTTGAGCCGGATCTCGGCTTCCATGGAGTCCCTGGCCACCTCCAGCACCGCCAGCAGCGCCGACGACATTAAGATGGCCAGTTCCCCCAGGGACGCGCCCAAGGACTGGATGAACCCTGGCGTGACCGCCGCCACCGGGAGCCCAGCCAAATGTTGATTGAGCACCCGGAAGAAAATCCGCATCATCTCCGGGGTGAGATCGAAATCACAGCGGAAAATCCGGTTTTTCATGGTGCCGGCGGAGGTCATCAGGATTACCATAGCGGTACGGCGGCTGGTCTGCACAAACTGAACCCCGCGAATCATGGCTTCGCTGCCGGAAGGGGTGGTGGACACCGCGGCGCACCGGGTCATCCCCGCTAACACCTGGGAAACATTTTCCAGCAGGCGTTCCGGCTCATAGGCGTTGAGCAGCAGCATCCCGTCCAGGTAACGCTGTTCCTCCGCAGGGATCGAAAGCTTTCCCATCAGATGGTCGATGTAAACCCGATAACCCAAATGGGACGGAATCCGCCCGGCGGAGGTGTGAGGCTGTTCCAGCAGTCCCAGCTCTGCCAGGTCTGCCATTTCATTGCGAATGGTTGCCGAGGACACCCCCAGCTGTTCAGCCAGCACTTTGGAACCCACCGGTTCCCCAGTCTCAACATACGCGTCCACTACCGCTGCCAGAATTTTCTGTTTCCGCTGGCTCAGTCTGCTGATTGGGCCGAACTCCATTCCTTTCACCTCATTATAAAGTTGCATTTTGATCGTTTTAGCACTCTTGTGGTTCGAGTGCTAACCCTATTACTAATTTACCATTTCTTTCAGCCAATGTCAAGAATTTAAATGTAAAAGAATTATGAAGGCAAGCCGACGAGCCCACATGTCACTCGTCCCTCACTCCGATGAGTCAATCCTTGAAACACAAGCCGCGCGCTTGATCTTCTCCTTACTGTCCTCCTGGATTCTTATTCTCACGATTTCCATTCTGTCCACATCACCACCCTGAAATACTCTTTTCCTCCTCAAAAAATCCACACAACTTTCCCTCATCTCTGCAACTTCCCGCTAGACAAATGGATCTCGTTCCGGAACAGACATATACAAACCTTTTATGTCCCATTCCCTTGGGGGATTTAGGGGGAGAGTATTGTCTTTGTCCTCTTCTTTTTCTTTGTCTTTGTATTGGCATCGATCGCATTGCAAAAAATGCGATCGCATACAACCACATTCCCACCTTGTAAAAATCCCGGAAACCCTCGTCCTACCTAGCTTTTTCCCAACGGATCAAAGGACTTGGTATCCATAGGTTTCCCCATTCAGGGAAAAACCAACTGGATTTCCCTATCATGGGGGTATGAAAAATTATCACAAAATAATTTTATTTTGTTTGATAAAGCTGGTGAAATCAAGAAAAAAGAAAAAGCAAATTGACAACAGGAAGGAAAAGGAATATAATCCTTACTAATCCTATATGTTATATCTATTTACTCAAGAAAGAGGGAAGAACATGCTGTATTTTGCTAAGCTGCCTATGAGATGGCACCATGAAAAATTGGAAGATTCCATCTTACCCAAAGAACCCTCCCACCGTTCCAGTTCGGTGGGAACGGTAGTGGACGACTATATGAAAGCGGTTTCGGAATATCGAAAGAGCTTTCCGTCCAAACAGGATGTGATCGAGCAGGCCCCTGACCCTGCCGTGCGGGAAATGCTCCTGCGGTTGCAAGAGATGGGATGCGAAACCACATTTGATCGGTTCGACCAGCAGCAGCCGCAATGCAGCTTTGGGATTGCCGGGGTTTGCTGCCGCAACTGCTCCATGGGTCCCTGTAAGATCACCCCCAAAAGTCCAAGGGGGGTATGCGGGGCCGACGCGGATCTCATTGTGGCTCGAAATCTGCTGCGCTCCCTGGCAGCGGGCGTGGCCGCCCATGGGGCCAGAGGGCGGGAAAGCATGCTGGCTCTCAAATATGCCGCGGAAGGGACCATCAATATCCCCATAGAAGGGGAAGGGAAAATCCGCAAAACTGCGGCAGTCTTTGGTTTGGCGACAGAGGGAAAATCCGTTGCGGAATTGGCCAAACAAATCGCAGACATTTTGCTGGAAGATTTGTCCCGAACCATTCCGGCCGAGCACCGGACCCTGCGGGCATTTGCCGCTCCGGAACGTCTGCAAACCTGGACGGATCTCGATATCCTTCCCATTAGTGCCTACCACGAATCCTTTGAAAGCCTGCATCAAACCAGCGTGGGCACCAACGGGGACTGGAAACACGTCATGCATCAGTTTGAACGATGTGGCCTGGCCTTTTCCTGGTCCAGTGTGCTGGGTTCCTCCATCGCCATGGACAGTTTATTTGGCCTGCCCAACCGGAACACCTCCAAAGTCAACCTGGGCGCTCTCAAAAAAGGCTATGTCAACATTGCCGTACACGGCCACTCTCCAGTTTTGGTTCAAGAGATTGTGAAGCAAGGGCGAAGCGAAGAGCTCGTCCGGCTTGCCAAGGAACAGGGGGCGCTTGGCATCCAGTTCTATGGAATCTGCTGCTCCGGTCTGTCCGCCATGTATCGCTATGGCAACGTGATTCCTCTGTCCAATGCCGTAGGAGCCGAGTTGGTATTGGGTACTGGCGCCATTGATTTGTGGGTGGCGGACGTGCAGGACGTTTTCCCTTCCATTATGGAGGTGGCCAAATGCTTCCGCACCACCGTCGTAACCACCAGTGATTCCGCCCGCTTACCAGAGGCAGAGCATTACGGCTATACCCACGACCATTCCAATCTGGGTGAAACGGAAGCTCTGGCTAAAAAAATTGTTCGTCGCGGCATTGAAAGCTTTGCGGCACGCCGGGATGTTCCCGTCTTTATCCCTCAATACGAGGTGGAGGCGGACGTTGGGTTTTCCGCGGAATATTTGACTGCACTGTTTGGCGGCAGCCTGGCTCCTTTGCAACAGGCCATCGAAAACGGCTCCATTTTGGGGATCGTCAACCTGGTTGGCTGCAACAACCCCAGAGTGGTCTACGAAAAAGCAGTAGCGGAAGTCGCTTCCGTACTGATTGAAAACAATATTTTAATCATGACCAATGGATGTGCTTCCTTCCCGCTGTTAAAATTGGGCTTCTGCCAAACCAAAGCAGCCCAGCAGGCTGGCCAACCGCTCCGGGCATTTTTGCAGGAGCACAACCTCCCTCCGGTTCTGCACATGGGCGAGTGTTTGGACAACGCAAGAGCATCGGCGATTTTCAAAGGGGTTTCCGACGCAGCGAAACAACCGATCAAAGCACTTCCGTTCGCATTTTCCAGCCCGGAATGGTCCAATGAAAAAGGCACGGCTGCCGCATTGAGCTTCCGTATGCTAGGCATGAACTCTTATCACTGCGTCTATCCGCCGGTACAGGGTTCCGCCAATGTGATGAACTATATGATGGAAGGGACGGTCGAGCGGTTCGGGTCCAAAATGGTGGTAGACTTAAACCATCTTTCCCTCGCCGAAAAAATCGTCCAAGACTTTAAGCAAAAACGAAACCAGCTAGGCTGGAAAGCCTAAATATCAAAGAATAATGGGGGATTATGAATCATGAACAAAGCGAAAACAGCCGCAAAAGGATTGGCCATTTGTGCGGCATTGGCCCTGACCATCGGCCTTACTGCCTGTGCCGACGGCAATTCCAATGCTACCCCAGGATCGCAAACGTCTGCCCAAGCCGGGGAGCAAACCGAAAAAAAGGTGGTAAAAATTTCCTACCTGCCCATTACCCATGGGCTGCCGCTCTTTGTGGAATCGGAGCTGCAAAAACAAAACCCAGACATCCAAATCGAGCTTGTGAAATACGGCTCCTGGCCGGAACTGATGGATGCCTTAAACACAGGAAGAGTGGATGGTGCTTCGGTTCTGATTGAATTGGCCATGAAAGCAAAAACACAGGGAATTGATCTGAAAGCGGTTGCCCTGGGCCACCGGGACGGCAATGTCGTAGTAGCGAGCCAGTCTATTCAGCAAGTATCCGACCTAAAAGGGAAAACCTTTGCCATTCCTCACCGGCAGTCCTCCCACTATATTCTGCTTTGCCAAATGCTCCAGGAAAACGACCTGTCTATCGATGATCTCAACGTAGTGGAGCTGGGCCCCACCGAAATGCCGGCTGCGCTAGCCCAGGGCCAAATTGACGGCTACTGTGTGGCGGAGCCTTTTGGGGCAAAAGCCGTGTCCTTGAATGTAGGGAAAGTGCTTTATGAGTCTCCAGAGCTTTGGAACGACTCCATTTGCTGCGCGCTGGTCTTAAACAATACATTTATCCAAAAGAATCCAGGTGCAGCCAAAGAACTCGTTTCCCAATACGCCGAAGCAGGCGCTTACATTGGGCAGCACTCACAGGAAACCGACGCCATTGCCAAGGAATATCTGAATGTGGACGATTCTGTGCTTCCGCTCTCCATGAAGTGGATTTCCTACGACCAACTGGCCATTACCCCAGAGGCGTATGCGGACTTAACCAATAAGATGAAAACCTTTCAGATCTTAGAAAATCCGCCTTCCTATGAAGATTTCGTGGATGCTTCCCTGTTGGGTCAATAAAGAAACAAAGAGGAGGACACACGATGCAAAAGATTTGGAAAGGTGCGCTGCATATCCTCGTTGGATTTGGGGGCCTGCTGCTAATTTGGCAGTTGGTGGCTTCCTTTGCTGGGTTCAACCCTGCCCTGTTTCCCTCTCCCTGGCAAGCGTTGCTGGGCCTGGGGGAGCTTGCGGGAAACGGAACGTTATGGATTGGCATTCAGGACAGCATGATCCGCTTTTTAATTGGCTACTGCATTGCAGCGGTACTGGCTATTTCCCTAGGTCTGGTGCTGGGCTGGTTTAGCCGAGCTTGGAGCTTTGTCAACCCAGTTGTTCAATGGTTACGCCCCATTTCCCCCATCGCCTGGATGCCTTTCATTGTGCTATGGTTTGGCATCGGCGATCTCCCGGCCATTGTCATCATCATTTACGCTGCGTTTTTCCCGGTATTGCTGACCACCGTATCTGCGGTGGTGAAGGTGGACCCGATCTATTTAAAGGTTGCGAAAAACTTCGGGATTCAGCAGCCCCAGATTCTGTTCAAAATTATTTTTCCCGCCATTTTCCCCCAGATTATGAATGGCCTGCGTCTGGCTCTGGGAACCGCTTGGGTATTTTTGGTGGCCGGCGAAATGGTGGGCGCCCAATCCGGCTTGGGATACCTGATCATTGATTCCCGCAACAATCTGCGGGCGGACCATTTGATGGCGGTGATGATTGTCATTGGCATCATCGGATTTTTGCTGGATACGGGTATCCGGCAAATCGAACGGCTGGCGTCGAAAAATTGGAGTGCTGCAGCCGGAAAAGGAGGGGCCTAATGCAGATTCAAATTAAAGATGTTTCGCAACAGTATGTACAGAAGGGCGTCACCTTTCAGGCGCTCAGTCATGTGAATCTGGACATTCAGAAAGGGGAATTCATCTGCCTTCTGGGACCAAGCGGCTGCGGAAAAACCACACTGCTCAACGCCATCGCTGGGTTTGTTCCCATTACCCAAGGGAGCATTACCATCAACGGCGTACCAGTCAAGGAACCGTCCATTCAAAATGTCACCATCTTTCAAAATTACGGCTTGCTTCCCTGGCGGAATGTGCAAAAAAACGTGGAGCTTGGCCTGGAATCCAACAAATCCCTCAGCAAACAGGACATCCACGCCATTGCCAGCCAATATATTGACCTGGTGGGATTGGAAAAATTCAAAAACCACCATCCCCACCAGCTTTCCGGCGGTATGCAGCAGCGGGTCTCGATTGCAAGAGCCTTAGCGGTGAACCCAGAAATCATCTTTATGGATGAGCCATTTGGAGCCTTGGACGCGCTGACCCGCATGAAGATGCAGGATGAAATTGCACAAATCCAAGTGACGCAAAAAAAAACCATCCTGTTCGTGACCCATGATATTGATGAATCCGTATATCTGGCGGATCGGATTGTCGTGATGACGCCAAACCCAGGAAAAATCAAAAGCATCATTCCCGTGGATCTGGGCCGTCCCAGAGACCGCACCAGCGTTGACTTTTTCCACCTGCGCGACCGGGTGTTTGAAGAATTCGGAATGGTACCGGAAGAAAAAACAGAATACTTTATATAAAAAAAGCAGAGTCCCCGCCCCAATTTCTTGGACAGGAACTCTGCTTTTTCTTTTTTATTCCGCGCCAAAACCGGCCGGGAAATTTTTCTCCGCCAGACAAGTTGTCAGCGGGTTAAGAGGGAAAGGTTCGCATCGCTGGCGAAGCCGCTGATATTATACAAAACCAAAATTTCATTGACTCCGCTTTCCTTCACAAGTTGGGAGATGGGCGCGCGGTAATGCCGAAGATCCACTAGATACACTTCCTCGTAATCGTTGGCCGCAAAGGTGGCGAAGCTGTTGGCATAGGAATCTTTAATCAGCATCAGCTTCCGGCCATTTTTGTTGCTGGTGGTAATTTTAGTGATGGGCTGGTTGCCGTCCAGGAAAACCGAGTATTTATCCTTCGTTTCCAGATGGCTGGTTTCATACAGAGTGTTGGTTACCTTTTTGCCTTGGTTGTAATCCACCGTCAACGACGTTTCCTGCCCAGGCAGGAAAGCCGTGATGGTATCGGGCTTGGCGGTGTACAGGCTGGCCTTGGAATAGGTGGTGCCATAGAAAGCGTCGCTGAGCACCTTTTGCTGATACCAATCCGGCGCCTTCACCTCCAGCCCTACGGCCTGGCACCAAACCTGATAGGCGTAGCACACGCCCAGGTTGGTCCAGTGGTGGTCGGTCCGATAATAGATGTATTCTTGATTGTGGTCCTTGAGAGCCTGCCGCACATCCACAAAATTCGGGATCGTGTCAACCGCCTCCTGGATCAGCTCATCCTGATCTACCTCCGGCGCAAACGGCGGCAGCTTGTCCTGTAAGGAATAGCTGGCGGTGGGCGCCAACATGGTCCGCACATCAACGCCAAACTCCTGCTTGATCTTTTCCGCAAACGTCTTGACGGATTGGAGGTTTTCCGTATATTTGCTCCGGTCCACCTGATCCAGCATCTCGATGAGATAGCCGTCTTTCGCAAAGTAAACCCCGCCGGAATCCTTTTTCAGCAAGGCCACTTCCGCCATGGTCTTGGCCCCCACCCACACGTCGCGGAACGCGAAATGGTCGGTGACATAGGTTTCCACGCCGTCAGTAAACTTGCTGCTGATCAGGTTATCCCAGGAGAATTCAGGGAAGGTGGCCAGAACCCGGTTTTCGTTTTCAGAAAAGCTTTTCTTGGGCCAGGCCACGTTGACAATTGCCAAAGCCCCCAGGATCACCACAAAAACCACCACCACACAAATGGCTTTGAACCGTTTGGTTTCGGGCTTTCTTTTGTATTTCACGTTCCCACCTCCTAAAACCGAAAGTACAAGAAGGGATTGTAGGTACTATCCACCAAATAGGCCACAGAAATCAGGAAGAACCCTGCCAGCACCACATTTTGCACCACAGCGGGCAGGATTTTCCGGTCCTCCCACACCCGCATCAGGGTACGCCCAACCTTGGCGGGCAGCGGCGTACAGCCGAGAATCAGGATCACCAGCAGGATGGCGTTGGTCATCAGCAGGTAAATGGCCCGGTCGTCCACAAAGGCCAGGCCGCCAAAACCGAACATGGCCTTGATATATTCCCAGCCCTTGCCCAGATCGTCAAAGGCGAAGATCACCCAACTGATGATAACGAAAAACATGGTGTAAATATGTCCGAAAACCGCCGGGATTTTCTGGAGCAGCTTGAGCAGGAACAGCTTTTCGCACATGAGCAAAACGCCGTAATACGCGCCCCACACCATAAAATTCCAGCTTGCCCCGTGCCAGATTCCGGTGCACAGCCACACAATGGCAATGTTCACAAGCTGGCGGGGAATGCCCTTCCGGTTGCCGCCCAAGGGGATGTATACATATTCCCGGAACCAAGTGCCCAGGGAAATGTGCCACCTGCGCCAAAATTCCGTGACGCTTTTGGAAATATACGGGTATTGGAAGTTTTCCAAAAAATGAAAGCCAAACATCTTTCCAAGGCCAATGGCCATGTCCGAGTAGCCGGAAAAATCGAAATAGATCTGGAACGTGTAGGCAATGGCGCCGATCCAGGTGCCTACCACGCTCAATTCCCCCACCTGCATGGCGGAAAGCTCGGTCCAAATAGCGCCGATGCTGTTGGCCAGCAGCACCTTCTTGGCCAAGCCCAGGACAAACCGCTGCACGCCGTCGGCAAACAGATCGGTGGTTTCCCTGCGGTGGTTGAGCTGCTCCGCGATGGTGGAGTACCGCACAATGGGCCCCGCTACCAATTGGGGGAACAGAGCCACATAAGCGCCAAAGGAAATGATATTCCGCTGAGCTTGGGCGTCCCCCCGATACACGTCGATGGTATACGACATGGTCTGGAAGGTGTAAAAGGAAATGCCAATAGGCAGCGACAGGTTCAAAACCGGTATGGAAGCCCCCGTAATCGCGTTGATGTTTTCAATGATAAATTCGCTGTATTTAAAGAAGCCCAGCGACGCCAGGTTAATCAGCACCGAGGAAACCAAGAAAATTTTCGCTTTCCCGGTCCCCCGATACTTCTGCACCATCCAGCCATGAAAATAGTCCACTAGCGTGGAAAAAATCATGAGCAGGACATAAATTGGCTCTCCCCATGCATAAAAAACCAGACTCGCCAAAAATAGAATCAGGTTTTTGATCGGACGCGGGGAGAGGAAATAGATCCCCAGCACAAGGGGGAAAAAAAGGAACATAAAGTTTAGGCTACTAAAGACCATATAGCCCCTCCATCCCAAAGTGAACTCGTTTTTGGAGCAAGGTTTATCCAAAAACCAATAAAAACCAATACTTTCTATTATACCGCAAAAGATAAGTGTTGCAAATGATTTCTTGCCCACAAGGCCTCTAATCTTTCCATAAAATTCCGGTTAATATTCAGCTCTTTCCACAGAAGCCACCGGCTTTTCTTCAACCACTTTCTCCATCACGTAATCATCCATGACAAAACCATGGCCAATGTCCGTTTTTTGTTCCCGGACGACCGTGAATCCTTTCTTTTTGTACACAGCGACGGCCGCTTCATTGAACCGGTTGACCGTCAGCCAAATGGCCTCGTAGCCCTTTTGTCCGCAAAGCTCCTC
This sequence comes from Clostridiales bacterium, assembly GCA_022801595.1. Taxonomy (GTDB): domain Bacteria; phylum Bacillota; class Clostridia; order Oscillospirales; family Acutalibacteraceae; genus UMGS1071. Next base: position 76,217 of record JAAWSO010000003.1, read on the forward strand.
CAAAAACGCGAAAGTCTGGCTGGCATAGCCCTTGCCCCGGCACTCCTGTTTCAGATACAGCTTGCTTAAAAACAGCTTGTTCTCATCGGGCCGCACCCCGCAATACCCCACCGGACGCCCCTCCGCGATTAAAAAATAATACTGGTATCCCTGCTCCCGAATCTGCTGGGTGAGGGCGGCAGCGGACTGGAACCGCTCCACCATATAGTCGATCTGCTCCCCCGTGAGGATCACTGGGAAATATTCGTGCCAAATGCCACTGGCCAAAGCCGCCAGCGTTTTGATCTTTTCCGCTGTCTGAACCAGCTCCATGCAAATTCGATCCATCTTTTCCTTCCTTTCTTTGCCAGAGAGCTGGCGTTTCGTTCGGACGGCGAGGACGGCAAGCCGCCTGTTCGCTCGCGCGAGTCGCTCGTGTCGCGCTCGATCTTGCAGATGCTCCCGAAGTTTCCAAAGAGCAAACGGGAAAGTTTCCTCGGAAAAGAAATCCGGTTTGCCACGCAAATTTGACATCTTCGATGGCAAAAGGATTTCTCCTATCTTTCTTCCAAGGTGGCAAGGTAGAGGGACGGAGTCCTCCCTCGTTCTCCGCAGACAACGAAACCCTTAGCCTAAGAAAAAAGATCAGGAGGGGAGGCCAGCGAGCTGACAATTCGCTCGTCCCTCGCTTGGATGAGCAAAAACTTGAAACTCAAGCGTCGCGCTCGGCTGGCAGACGCTCCCGCCGCTCTCCAAACCCAAACTCCTCCAACGCCCAAAGGAGGGAAACCCCTTGACCAGAGGCTCCCCTCCTTTTTCCCGTCGGCTGAACACACCATCTGCCATCGCCGAATTAAAACATGGCGTTAAACGCGTTGACGCCTTTCTGCACTTCATTTTGCGCGAACTTAATGGCTTCCGCGCTGGTAACGTCATCGTTGGCCTCATCCACCGCGCCCAACATGATGAAGGCTACATAGTCGCCGTTGCGCACCACACGGGAGGCATTCAGCTTCGCACCATCCTTGGGATACACAAATGCCGTTTCCACATACTGGTCCCGGGCCTTGTTCATAGCGGTTTCCAACTGGGCGCCCTTGCCTCTTGCCGCCTTCATCACGATCAGCTGGTCTGGATTCGCGCTGATAGCAGGCGCCTCGCCATACGCGCTTTCCACCAAATTCTTGTCCACCGAGAATAGCCCGTAAATCATATCTTCACTCATTTGCATATCCGGCAGATAATCGCTCCCATAGGCTTTCGCCACTCCCTTGGCGACCTGCTGGGGGGTCAAGGAAGACGCAGGCTTGGACGGCGCGGCGGAAGAAACCGAAGGTTTGGATTCTGCCGGCTTCGAGCTGACGGAAGAAGAGGCGTTAGGCTTGGAGGCCACTGGTTTGGAAGAAGCCGTGCTGGAAGAGGACGGCTTTGAAGAAACCGTGCTGGAAACCTGGGAGGAAACCGCGCTGGAGCTTTCCGGCGCGGAGGAACCCTCGCTGGAAACCGTGCTTTCCGCCCCGGATTCCAGGTCAGAGCTGTCGCTGGTCTGGCTGGACAGTAAGGAAGCCGTATCAGACTCCATACTGGCCACGCTGCTGCTGTTGTCGCCGCCGCAGCCTGCCAATACCCCTGCCGCCAAAGCGGTGGTCAAAAGTGCAATTATTATTTTTTTCATGGTCTAGTTACCCCTTTCGGCATTGCGTAAAGCAATACTATTTGTTATATTTTTATTTTTTCTCCATTTTGTTATAGATGCAATTGGGCTTTCTGGAACCTTTCGGAATGGGTTTGATTCTGGTTTCGTTCCGATGATTCAACCACAATTTGTAATATATTAATACTAAACTACAATTTGTAATAATCAATTCCCTACTTATTGTTAATTTTTTCAAGAAAAATACCATTTGTTATCCCAGATCGCTTTCCTCAATCCACTGGCCGTCCACATTTTCATAGCGTTGGGGGTTGGCGGGGTCGGTCTGCCGATAAGCGTCCAACAACACCTGCTCCCCTTCCCACCTTCCAAAAAATAAGAGGGCCGCCGGGCATCCGTCCATCGCTCGCTCCATGGAAACCGGAGCCTGCCCCAGCTCCCAGCCCGCCGGCGCTTTCCACACCTTGGCTAGTCGGAACGGCTCCTGCGGGTCCCCGGTAGCCTCCACTTTGACCGCCGCCTCCGCCTGGTTGAGCAACAAATCCAACGGATCGCTCCGGGCCTGCTTCGGTTCCCCCGGCGCTTCCGACACGGAAAAGGCCGCTGGTTCCGGGGTATGGGCCACCGAAGGTGAAGCTTGGTTGGAGCCAAACAGCAACATCGGAATACAGACCAGCGCAACCGCTGCTGCCGTGGTGGTTCCCAGCATCACCAAAAAGGCTCGTTTTGGCTTGTTTTCTGGAAGGGGAGCCAGGTCGAGATCATCCATCTCTTCCTGGGCATGGGAGGCTTTTTCGTAAACGCCGTCCAAAAACTCCCGATCCGTTTTCATAAAGAATCCTCCTTTTCCATTTCTTTCCGCAGGGCCTTGCGGGCCCGGTGCACCAGCACCTTGGTGGCCGCCACCGTTTTCTCCAAAATCTCCCCGGTTTCCGCCAGAGAAAGCCCATTCCACTGGGTCAGCCACAACGCCTGGCGGTACTCCGGCTTCAGCCGTTTCACGGCGGCTTCCAGAGCCTCCATGGTCTCCCGGTGAAACACCAAATCCTCCAGGGTTTTCCGGTCGGCCAGCCCCTGCACCGACTCCAAATCCGTTTGGGCCGCCTTGCCCTGCCTCCGCATCAGGTCGATGGCCCGGCGTTTCGCGATGGTGAACAAAAATGTTTTCAACTGGCAGCGGGGCTGGTACCGGTCGGGATGCAGATAAAACCAGGCAAATACCTCCTGGGCAATGTCCTCGGCCGACTCAAAATTTTTGGTATAGGCAAGGGTAAAGTACACCACGGCGTGACGATGGCGCAGCACCAACGCTTCAAAAGCCGCTACGTCCCCCTGGAGAAAGGCCTTGTAATATTCCTGATCTGAGGTTGCCATGTCACACCGCCCCTTTGCCTTCCTTTCCTTATTCGCACAAAAACAGGAAAGGTTACACCCAATCTTTCCTGTTACGCTTCTTCTTGCAAAATTTCATCTGTTATGACTCCAAACGCCTTAACCAAACAAAAAACCTCATAATCCGTGATAATACGGGCATTCCGTTGGATTTTGCTGATGGCCTGCTGGTCAATGCCCACGCCCAACACCTGCAATTTCACCGCCAGGAAAACAAAGATTTTCATGCTCCAGCGTCTCGCGTCCCAAAAAAGGCTGCCTCGCCTTTCTCATATCTCACATATTATTACATCAATCAGACGTAAAATCAAGCGCGCTTCTACAAAATTCTCTCAAAAAGGAGTGATTTTTCCATGGGGCTTCCTTGTTCTTTTTCTTTTCTTATCTTACCAGCAGAAAGGGGTCTGTACACTTTCTTCCATCACGGTTAACGCTTTGGGAAGACGCGAAAGCGCAATCGTCATCCATTTCATTTGGAGGAAACCGAATGAGACGCGCGCAAATCAGTCTTGGGTCAGGAGCGAGAGCTCCTCGCTCAACGCTGGGACCTTCCATAACGGTGACGGTTCGGAAATCCGCCCTCCGGCTTTCCAGAGCCCCCTTGGAAAACGCAAGAAATCCGGTCCTTTTTTCAAAAATTACCAGAAAATAGCCCGTATCTTTCTTTTTTCCACGATTTTTGCCGGGTTTGATCGGAAAAACTTGCAAAAACCCGGGATTTTTGTCAATTTGCGTGGCTTCCCATATTGACGGACGCTTCATGACCTACTATAATGATAGATAAACCATTCTTTGAAAGGAGGGCTACCCATGATCAGTGGAGCAGAAATCATGGTAAAATGCCTGGAAAAAGAAGGCGTTACCATCACATTTGGCTACCCCGGCGCGGTCATTTGCCCCTTTTACGACTATATCTTTCAATCGGATATTGAACACGTGCTGGTGCGCAGCGAACAAAACGCCGCCCATGCGGCCAGCGGATTTGCCCGCACCAGCGGCAAAGCCGGCGTGTGTATCGCCACCTCCGGCCCCGGCGCTACCAACCTGATTACCGGAATCGCCACCGCTTATATGGATTCCATCCCCCTGGTGGCCATCACCGGACAGGTAAATTCCGAGCTGCTGGGCCGGGATGTGTTCCAGGAAGCGGACATTACCGGCGCATGCGAGCCGTTTACCAAACACAGCTATCTTGTGAAAAAGACCGAGGATCTTCCCCGGGTGTTTAAAGAGGCGTTCCACATCGCCACAACCGGCCGGCCCGGCCCGGTGCTCATCGACGTTCCCGTGGATGTGCAGACCCGGGAGATTGCGGAATTTATCTACCCGGAAAAGGCCGACATCGTCGGCTACAAGCCACGGGTGCAGGGCCACGCCATGCAGATCAAAAAAGCGCTGGAAACCATCGCCGGCGCAAAACGTCCCGTCATCTGCTGCGGCGGCGGCGTTGTGTTGGCCGGTGCGCGGGAGGAAATGGTGGCCTTCGCAAAGAAAAGCCAGATCCCGGTGGTCTCCACCATGATGGGATTTGGGGTCATCCCCCAGGACAGCGACCTGTATTTGGGCATGATCGGCACCCACGGCAAATCCTTCGCCAACCAGGTCATGAATGAGGCGGATGTGATCGTCATGTGCGGCGCCCGGGTAGGCGACCGCGCCGTCACCGCCCCCAACGTCCTGGAGGCCCACGCCAAGATCATCCACATCGACATTGACCCAGCGGAAATCGGCAAGAATCTTTCCGTGGACATCCCGATTGTGGGCAACATCAAGCAGGTGCTCCAGGAAATGGCGGATCAAGTTTCCCCTTGTTCCTGCAACCCGTGGGTGCAGACCGTGCGCCAATACAAAAAGGACTATGTCCCACGAGGCGAGCCAAGGACTGATTTTGTGGAGCCGCGGCAATTCGTCCGGGATCTCTCCGCCATGATGGAGGAGGACGCCATTTTGACCGCCGACGTGGGCCAAAACCAAATTTGGGCCGCCAACAACTTCAACGTGAAGGAAGGCCGGTTCCTCACCTCCGGCGGCATGGGCACCATGGGCTACTCCCTGCCCGCCGCCATTGGCGCCAAGCTGGCCAAACCCCACCGCCAGGTGGTGGCCATCTGCGGCGACGGTTCCTTCCAAATGTCCATGTGCGAGCTGGCCACAGTCTGCCAGAACCAGGTAGGAATCAAAATTATCATTATGCGCAACCAGCGGCTGGGCATGGTGCGGGAATTTCAAACCCGTCTGTATGGCAGCCGGTACATCGCCACCATCCTAAACGGAGACCCGGATTTTGTCAAGCTGGTGAGCGCCTACGGCATTCAGACCGCCCTGGCCACCAGCAACGAGCAAGCCAAGAAACTGGCCAAAGAAATGCTGGCTTCTGACCAGCCTTATGTTTTGGTGTGCGACGTAGACCCGGACACACCGTCCATTTAACGGAAGGGGGAACCAAACTATGAAATACACCCTCTCGATTTTGGTTGAGAACCTGCCCGGCGTGCTGTCCAAGGTATCGGGCCTGTTCTCCCGCCGCGGCTTCAACATCGACAGCCTGGCCGTGGGCGTGACGGAAAACGACAACATTTCCCGGATCACCATTGTGGTGGACGGCGACGAACACATTGTGGAGCAGGTGGAAAAACAGCTCAATAAGCTGATTTCGGTCATCAAGGTGAAAAACCTGACCGAAGGCGGCAACTTCATCCATGGGGAGCTGGCCATGATCAAGGTCAACTGCACCGCCAAGCAACGCCCGGAGATCATGAAGATCGCCGAACTGATGCACGCAAAAATTGTGGATGTGGCCCTAACCTCCCTAACCCTGCAAATCGCGGATACGCCGGAAAACATTGAAACCCTGACCAGCCTGCTGCGGCCTTATGGGATCAAGGAAAGCGTCTGCACCGGCACGGTGGCTCTGGAAAAAGGAGCCGCCACCGCCCACAAATAACCGGATTTTTTGCAAAAAGTCCGAATTTGATACAAAATCTTGGATCTATTCTTGCAACGGATGGATTTCAGATATATAATGAATAAGAAACCAATGGATTTTTTAGGAGGAATTACCAATGCCAAAAATTTTTTACCAATCCGATTGTGATTTAAACGTACTCAAGGACAAGACCGTTGCCATCATCGGCTACGGCAGCCAAGGCCATGCTCACGCGCTGAACCTGCACGAGAGCGGCATTCATGTTGTAGTTGGCCTGTATCCAGGCAGCAAAAGCTGGGAAAAAGCGGAAGCAGCCGGCTTAAAGGTCATGTTCGCCGACCAGGCCGCTGAAGCCGCTGACGTGATCATGGTTCTGATCCCAGACGAGCGTCAGGCGGACATGTACAAAAACAACATCGCTCCTCACTTGACCGCGGGCAAGGCTTTGATGTTCGCTCACGGCTTCAACATCCACTACGGCCAAATCCAGCCGCCAAAGGACGTTGACGTTCTGATGATCGCGCCAAAAGGCCCTGGCCACACCGTTCGCAGCGAGTACGTAGAAGGCAAAGGCGTTCCTTGCTTGATCGCGGTTCACCAAGACGCTACGGGCAAAGCCCAGGATATCGGCCTGGCTTATGCGGCAGGCATTGGCGGTTCCCGTGCAGGCGTTCTGGAGACCACCTTCCAAGTGGAGACCGAAACCGACCTGTTCGGCGAGCAGGCCGTTCTGTGCGGCGGCGTGACCGCTCTGATGAAAGCTGGCTTCGAGACTTTGGTGGAGGCTGGCTACGCTCCAGAAAGCGCATACTTTGAGTGTGTCCACGAGATGAAGCTGATCGTAGACCTGATCTACAAAGGCGGCTTCTCCATGATGCGCTACTCCATTTCCGACACTGCGGAATTCGGCGACTACGAAACCGGCAAACGCATCATCACCGAGGAAACCAAGAAGGAAATGAAGAAGGTTCTCACCGAGATCCAAGACGGTACCTTTGCATCCAAGTGGATCAACGAAAACAAGGTTGGCCGCTCCCACTTTAACTCCTGCCGCCGGATCGAGTCCGAGCACCTGCTGGAATCCGTGGGCAAAGAGCTGCGCAAAATGTACTCCTGGAACGAAGAATAACCGACAAGGCGGCGTTTCGCTCACGCGGGCGGCAAGCCGCCTATTTGCTCGCGCGGCCGCTCGTCCCTCGCTTGGATGAGCGAAAACTAGAAACCCTCGTGTCGCGCTCGACCTTGCGGACGCTCCCGAAGCTCCCAAAAAGCAAGCGGGAAAGTTTCCTCCGAAAAGAAATCCGGTTTGCCACGCAAATTTGACGTCCTCGATGGCAAAAGGATTTCTTCTGTGAGAAAATGGGAACCATGTTCTCTTATCTTTTAAGGCTGCAGGGCGGAGGGACGGAGTTCTCCGCAGGGAACGAAAAACCTAGCCTGAGAAAAAAGATCAGGAGGGGAGGCCCTACGTTCCGAGGTATTGGCCTGCGAAAGATTTTCAAAATCAGATGGATGGAAAAAGGAAAGAACGAACATGACGAATCCATTTGCTAACCTTGGAAATGGATGCCCTAGGATTGGAAACAATCCCAACAAACCGGGGATTCCATTTATCCAACATCCTTTTTCAAACGCAAACAGCAACCATTTCTACCCTGCCGTTCACGTAGAAAATCCCCCTATTAACTCGGAAGTCAAGGACGGTTCCATTGGGCATAAGAAATAAAAACAAAAAGCGCGCAGAGAACATTCCCTGCGTGCTTTTTCTTTTTTTCAAATTGACTGTGGCTTTGTCTCATCCAGCGGGCTGACTAGTTTGCCGCGCTGTTTTGGTAAATCTCCAAAAAGGCCGCCAGCTTGGAGTCCGCCGGCTTCCCAGGGGAAGCCCACTCCTGATACGCCTGGTACAGTTCCCAGGTATCCGTCCGCAGCTTGGGCAAGCGATAGGTTTCCCGCAACGTTTTCCCTTCGTTGGGGTAATCCTCCCGGAACCGGCGCAGCGCCTGGCCAGCGTCTTTAAAAATCAGCTTTCCCGCTAGATTCCGGCTCATAGCATAAGCAGGATGCCTGCCAAATTGTTGGGACTCTGGGCCACAGTACTCCCCCACCCCGCGGCCGGACTTGGACAACCAGAAATCCCGCCCCATGGATAAGATCACGCCCATAGACGTGATCACGGTAATGGCGGACAGAATTTTTCCGATTTTCTTCATGTTGGCTCCTCCTGATCCGTTGTTGTTTCCAGTATAGCACCACGCCTGGAAACGCACAAGAATATTTTCGAAAAAAGGAGGATTTTTTGAGAAAAAGTAGGCAATAACAGAATTGACAAATATTTCAACGGATTTTATAATGAAACAAATTATTTTTGATTCCGATTTCCAACCAAGAGGAGAGCGCTATTTATGAAAAAAACCATCCAAATCGGCACGCTTTCCGCTGCTGCCGGCGAAAAAATACAGGGGTATTACACCCTGCCAAAGAGCACCATCCAAATGCCTGTGACCATCATCAACGGCTGCCAAGAAGGGAAAATCGTGTTGATTACCTGCGGTATTCACGGCGGGGAATATCCCGGCGTCCAAACCGGGATCGAGCTTGCCCAGGAGCTTTCTCCCCAGCAGGTACACGGCGCAGTGGTGTTCATCCATCCGGTCAATGTTTCCGCCTTCATCACCCGCTCCAAGCAAGTCATGCCGGAGGACGGACAAAATCTAAACCGGGCCTTTCCCGGCAATAATATGGGCACCATCACCCACCGCACCGCCTATGCCCTCACCCGGGATTTCCAGAGCCTGGCGGATTTTTATCTGGATCTCCACGGCGGCGATTTGGACGAACTGGTCACGCCCTATGTTTACTATCCTGGCGTAGCGGAAAAATCGGTGATTGCCGCCTCCCGTGCCGCGGCCTGCTTGGTGGACGTTTCCTACATGGTGCGCTCCAACGCCACCACCGGAGCCTACAATTACGCGGCCATCCAAGGCGTACCCAGCTTGCTCATTGAACGGGGCGGCAGCGGGCTTTGGAACCATGAGGAAGTGGAGGCGTACAAAAAAGACGTGACCAACGTGCTTCGCCATCTCCATGTGTTGGAGGGAGAGCCTTGCGTCCCGGCGGAACCAAAGGAAATTACCAACGCCATTTATTTGGACGCGGATTTCAGCGGCTGCTGGTATCCCTGTGTCCAGGTGGGACAAACCCTGAAAAAAGGTGACAAATTAGGGGAAATCACCGACTATTTCGGCAATGTGCGGAAGGCGTATCATACCGAATGCGACGCGGTGGTGCTTTACATCACCGTCACTTTAGGAATTGAACACGGACATCCGCTTCTTGCTTTAGGAGAAATTTAAGGGAAATCTTTGTGCAAATTCCCATTTGTCATTGGATTGATTTTTTCGTAAAATAGAAGATAGAAAAGGGATTGCCCTGGTATGTCCTGAAAGATTGATCGGGTAACTCAAAAGAAAAGAGGCGTGATGACCATGAGTAAAAATGTACGATTTCAGCGGATTCTCTGCCAAGGGAATTTTCATATCAATGAGATTTGGGTGGATACGGAAACCGGCGTCCAATACCTGTATCACTCCACGGGACATGCCGGCGGTCTAACCCCCTTATTGGGGCCGGATGGAAAACCTCTGATGGCTTCTCTGCCTGTTCAAAAACCAGAAAAGGAATCGTAACGTTGCAACGAGCAGCCGTCAAGGCTGCTTTTCTTTTATATCAAAAGGAAAGCAGCAAAAGGGAAGAGATTTTTTCTTAGCCAAGCGAGGAACGAGCACACACACGAACGAAACGCCAGCTCTCTGGCTGCGTGAGAACCAAAAAGCGCACAGCAAATGCTGTGCGCTTTCTTTGTTACGAATATGGGATTCCAACATGGACAGCTTTCGTTGTCTTTGCTTTCAGACGGGTGATAAACTGCCGCTTAGCGTCCTCATCGTCAAAAGCCCGGAGGGGCACGCCCAGTTCCCCGTTTTCCGTCAACAAAATATAAAGAAACTGCTTGGTCATCTCCACCCGTTCCACATCCTCATAACCGATCTCGCTGGTCCGGGTGACGGTATAAACCTCCAGATAATCGTCCTCCAGCGTCAACGTAGTCTGGGGCATAATGTCCTCTTTGCTTTGGCGATACATCAGCACCCGTACGGAATGTTTCATCCGGTTGCGGGTAAACCAAATCATGCCAAAAAACAGCAGCACTGCCGCCGCAGTAAAGATCAAATACACCCACCAAGGGAACTTCACCCAATACCCAATGAGCAGAAGCACAGCTAAATATCCACAAGAAATAAAAATCGCGCGGGGAATGGTGTTGGAATTTTTCCGCATGGCGCGAAACATGTTAAAATCAAATAATTCTTTTTCATCAAATTTATACGTTATCTTCATCCAATTGATACCTCAATCTTCTTTTATGGGGCTGTCTGTTCCTATTTTAACACAAAAGCACCGTTTGGAAAAGGCCAAATCGACAAAAGAACCAAAAAATCCGACAATCCGTTTATTCCTCCGCCAGCAAAAGCGGCTCCAGCTCCGCCACGCTCTTCACAAAACAGTAGGCGCCCTGTTCCTCCATCTGCTCGCGCTTCCCGTAGCCATAGAGAACCCCAATGAAATCGATGCCGGTTTTTCTGGCTCCATCCGCATCAAATTTGGTGTCTCCCACCATGACCGCCCGTTCCACCGGTACGCCGCAGGTATCCAAAGCCCGCAGGATCAACTCATCCTTGTTGCTTTGCTTATCCGAGGTATCCGCTGCGGAAACGCAGTCCAAGAGAGGGGTTAGGCCAAAATGTTCCAGCACCACCTCCGCCATCGGCTGGGGCTTGGAGGTGGCCACGCAGACCTTGCGCCCTTCCGCCTTCAGCTTGCGGAGCAAATCCATCACTCCGGGATACAAAACGCTGTTAAAAATCTCCCCGGCATTATAGTATTTCCGATAAATTTTGATGCAAGATTCGGCCAGATCCGCCGGCATCTTCGCAAACTGTAGCAGACTTTCAAAGATTGGCGGACCAATAAACTGGGTATAATCAAAATCAGCCGGCATTTCCCAGCCCACTTCCGCCAGCATTTTCTTCACGGAAGCAATGATTCCTGGATCGGATTTGACCATGGTGCCATCCAAATCCAGAAGCACCGCGTCATACATTCGTCTCATATTGGATAACCTCACTTTTTTCCTCACCTATTGGGCGGAACACTTGCGTTCCTGGGCTTTTTTCTCAAAGCTTTCCCGCTTCACGCTAACCCGCTCATGGGTCCCTTTGGCAATGAGTCCGGTATTGTCAAAGGCCCGCAGCGCAAACCGGTAAACCCGACCGTCGATCTCCGTCAACTCGGCCTCAGCGGTCACGGTAACGCCCTCCGCCGTGGGGCAAAGGTGCTCAATGCACAGCTTAGAACCCACAGTGGTATAAAGTTCCTCCAAACCGGTTTGAACCAAGTCGGAAGCGGCCCCTTCCATCAGCGCCGCCACCATAGGAGTTGCAAAGACCTCTACGCTGCCGCTGCCCACCCGGCACGCCAAATGCTCCGGCCCTACTGTCAATTCCCGTTTGGCTATCTGCCCGATTGTTAACTCTTTCATTGAATTTCCTCCTATGGTTATGATAAAATAAAGGCGGCCAGCCGGCACGCTGGCGTTTCGTTTGCGGGGCCGCTCCGCTTAAAAGGAGTCCAGCTACCTCGCGTGGAGGCTTCCTAATGCTGCCAAAATAGACATCCGGGAAAAACATCGAGTGCACACCAAGCGTTTGGCTATCTATCTGCTAACCGCGCCAGCGAAGAGACGGTCCGCCTTCCATGATCTCACACCTGCGGGGAGCAAGTCGCGCACACTCCCTCCGGCCGCCAAATGGCACGAGAACCCATGCGCCCAAATGCCCGCGCTGCAGGCTCACTGCGGATATTATACCACATTTCCGATTCTTTGGGAATCCTAGTCAAGGAGATGACTTTTCTGAAATTCTTTCACAAAAAATCCGATCCTCCCGCCTATCGCCGCATCCATCTCATGGACGAACTGCGGGGGTTCGCCGTGTTCTGCATGGTGTTTTACCACGCCTTCTATACCCTGTCCTTCCTGCTTAACTGGCAATGGTGCAAGGATCTGCTGAACTTCTTCCGGCCCGCCGAACCATGGTTTGCCGGCCTGTTTATTTTTATCTCCGGCATCGCTTCCAACCTGTCCCGTTCCAACCTGAAACGGGGCGTCCGGCTTTTGGCGGTAGCCCTAGTCGTTTCGGCTGTGACCATCCTAGTGGTTCCCTCGGAGCCGATCTATTTTGGCATCCTGCACCTGCTTTCCGTTGCCATGATCCTGGTAGGGCTAACCAAAAAATGGCTGGACAAAGTCCCGGCCTGGATTGGATTGACCGTGTGCGCCGCCGGTTTCCTGTTCACCATGTACATTTATCGTGGCTTTCTGGGCGTCGCGTCTATCCCGCTGATTCCTCTGCCCCGCTCCTGGTACACCACGGATTGGCTCATGCCCTTGGGCATTTACAGCCCCTCCTTTTTTTCCTCGGATTATTTCCCGATTTTTCCCTGGCTATTCGTTTTTCTTGGCGGCACGATCTTAGGGCGCTTTGCCTCCCAGGGCAAATTCCCTGCCTTCACCTATCGTTCCCGGATTCCGCCCCTGGCATTCCTGGGCCGTCATGCGTTGGTGGTTTATGTGCTCCATCAGCCGATCATCTATGGGATTGGGATGCTCATCCAATTTTTCATGAGATAAAAAAGAAAAGTTTCGCCACGGCTCCACGGATTTGGCGAAACTTTCTTCTTTTTGGTAAGAAAGCCAGAGAATCAAAATCCTCCAGTCCCTTACACGTTATAGCGGAACAGCGCCACGTCGCCGTCCTTCATCACATAATCCTTGCCCTCGGAACGGACCAAGCCTTTTTCCTTAGCGGCGTTCATGGTTCCGCAGGCGTTTAGGTCGTCATAGGAAACCACCTCCGCCCGGATAAAGCCCCGCTCGAAATCACTGTGGATTTTTCCGGCGGCTTGGGGCGCTTTGGTGCCTTGTTCAATGGTCCAGGCGCGGACTTCCTGGGGACCAGCGGTCAGATAAGAAATCAAGCCCAAAAGGGCGTAACATTCCTTGATCAGCCGATCCAGGCCGGACTCGTGCAATCCCATATCCGCCAGGAACATCTCTTTTTCCTCCGGCTCCATATTGGAAATTTCCGCCTCAATCTCCGCGCAGATGGGCAGTACGCCGGCATGCTCCTCGTCGGCAATTTTCTTAACCTCCTGGTAACGGGCGTTCTTCTCAATGCCTTCCACAAAATCCGTCTCACTCATGTTGGTGGCGTAAATCACCGGCTTGTTGGTCAGCAGGGAAACGGTGGAAAGCAGTTCCTTTTCCTCCGGGGTACATTCCACGCTGCGGGCGGATTTCCCAGCGTCCAGGGCGGCCTTGACCCGCTGGAAAAAATCGTACTCCGCCTGGTACTTCTTGTCGGCCTTCATCAGCTTCTGGGTTTTGTCGATGCGCCGGTCCAGGATTTCCAAGTCGGACAAAATCAATTCCAAATTAATGGTTTCAATGTCCCGGGCTGGGCCAATGCTGCCCTCCACATGGATAATGTCGTCGTTTTCAAAACAGCGCACCACATGGACAATGGCGTCCACCTCCCGGATATTGGCCAGGAACTTATTGCCCAAACCTTCTCCCTTGGACGCGCCCCGCACCAAGCCGGCAATATCCACAAACTCAATGGCAGCCGGCACCACCCGCTGGGAATCGTAAATTTCCCGAAGCCGCTCCATCCGGTGATCCGGCACGGCGACCACGCCCACATTGGGCTCGATGGTGCAGAAAGGATAGTTGGCAGACTGAGCGCCTGCATCTGTAATCGCATTGAACAGGGTACTTTTGCCCACATTGGGCAGACCCACGATTCCTAATTTCATCGGTTGACCTCTTTCCATTCCGTTATTTTTTGTCCAAAGCGGGAGGTTCCCCTGCTTTTGTATTCCGTGGTTTTTCCGTCATATTGTTCTATTATAAATGGTTTTTTCGCCAATGGCAAGAGATAGCCGCATGGGAAATGATCCAATCAATATTTGGAGCCATTTATTCCGCGCACTTGGCGATTGTATGGTTCGCATACGTTGCCCAATCAGGTTCATAATCCTCCGTTGCTTGATTTCCCCATAATGTCCAGTTCGGTCGAATTCCTCTCGCGAACATTTCTAGATATGGTCCAGGACTACAGGCCTCAATCAACGAAATAAACTCGTCTGGTTTTCTCGAATGCTCTCTTTTCATAGATCTCAATAGATTCACCTGGCTTCTACCTGGCTGTAAGGTTCGATTATCTGTTCCTTTTATGCCAAATAAAAGCAATTCCGTTACATTTCTAAAATAAAATCCTACTCCACGCCCGTCTGGCTCTCCATCTTTTCTTACTTTTTCCCATACCAAGTTTGTTTTATAGGAAAACCCCCAGATTTCGTCATTTCCGAAATGGTAATTTTGAAAGCTCGTAATGCTTGAACAACATCTTGAAATTCGTCCGAAAAAGATTGTGAAATAATTTCTGCGGCATGATTATAGTTTAAGATTTCAAAATTTCTGATGATATCTTTTGGAAACAAGCTTTTCCATTCTTCCATTCTTTGTTTCCCTCCCATTTATTGTAACATAGTTTATTCATACGTCAAGATTCTTTGTCCTTCATTCTTCTTCCTTTCCAAGCATTTCTATGCTATAATGATATATTACAATTAAAGTCTTATTCTATGGATGGACAGATAGAGAATTTGAAGGAAAGAAATAGGTGATCGAATTTGTCAATTGTACCACAGGATCGCATCCGAAATTTTAGCATCATCGCCCACATTGACCATGGGAAAAGCACCCTGGCCGACCGGATTTTGGAGCAGACCAAAGCAGTGGCCCTGCGGGATATGGAAAACCAGCTTTTGGACAACATGGATCTGGAACGGGAGCGTGGCATCACCATCAAGGCTCACGCCGTGACCTTGGTGTACACCGCCAAGGATGGCCAGGACTATGTATTCAACCTGATCGACACCCCCGGCCACGTGGACTTTACCTATGAGGTATCCCGCTCCCTGGCCGCCTGCGAAGGGGCAGTCCTGGTTGTGGACGCCTCCCAGGGCATTGAGGCGCAGACCCTGGCCAACACCTACATGGCGGTGGATGGCGGCTTGGAAATTGTGCCGGTTGTCAACAAAATCGACCTGCCCAGTGCCGACCCGGATCATGTCTGCGCCGAAATCGAGGATGTGATCGGCATTCCAGCCGACGACGCGCCCCGAATCTCCGCCAAAACTGGCCTGAATATCGATCAGGTGATGGAGCAAATTGTCAAGCTGGTGCCGCCGCCGGAAGGCGACCCGGACCAGCCGCTCCAAGCCTTGATTTTTGACTCCTACTACGACGCTTACAAAGGAGTTATTGTGTATGTGCGGGTGAAGGAAGGGCAGGTGCATCCCGGCGACACCATCCGTATGATGGCCACCGGCGCTACCTTTACGGTAGTGGAGTGCGGCTATATGCGGGCAGGCGGCGGCACCGAGCCGGCCGACGGCCTGTATGCCGGCGAAGTGGGCTACATCGCCGCTTCCATTAAGGCGGTAAAAGAAGCCCATGTGGGCGATACCATCACCATCCAGGATCGGCCAGCCGCCGAGCCTCTGCCTGGCTACCGGGCGGTACAGCCGATGGTGTTCTCCGGCATTTACCCCGCGGACGGCGCCCACTACTCCGACCTGCGGGACGCTTTGGAAAAGCTCCAGCTCAACGACGCCGCTCTCACCTACGAGCCGGAAACCTCCATTGCCCTGGGCTTTGGGTTCCGCTGCGGCTTTTTGGGGCTGCTCCACATGGAGATCATCCAGGAGCGTCTGGAACGGGAATACAATCTCGACTTAATCACTACAGCTCCCAGCGTTGTGTACCGGATTACCAAAACCAACGGGGAAGTTGTCATGGTGGACAACCCCACCAACTATCCCGACCCAGTTCTCATTGAAATGGCGGAGGAGCCCATGACCAACGCCCATATTTATGCCCCCAGCGACTACGTGGGTAATATTATGGATCTCTGTCAGGACCGCCGAGGCGTATTTAAGGACATGAAATACATCGACACCGAGCGGGTAGACATCCACTATGAACTGCCCCTCAACGAAATTATCTATGATTTTTTTGACGCTTTAAAATCCCGCACCCGGGGTTATGCTTCCTTTGACTATGAGCTGATCGGCTACCAAAAAAGCGATCTGGTCAAGCTGGATATCATGCTCAACGGCGAGGTGGTGGACGCTTTGTCCTTCATCATCCACGCCGATAAAGCCTATCCCCGTGCCCGAAAAATGGCCGAAAAGCTGCGGGAAAAAATCCCGCGCCAGCTATTTGAAGTGCCAATCCAAGCCTGTGTCGGCGGCCGGATCATTGCCCGGGAAACGGTGAAAGCGGTGCGCAAAGACGTGCTGGCTAAGTGCTACGGCGGCGATATCACCCGGAAAAAAAAGCTGCTGGAAAAGCAAAAGGAAGGCAAAAAGCGGATGCGCCAGCTAGGCACGGTGGAGGTGCCCCAGGAGGCATTTATGAGCGTACTGAAGCTGGACGAATGAGAAACCAAACCATGGACACCCATATCTCCAACCAATCCGTTGATCTTGGAACTCAAAACACCAAGATCGGCGTTTATATTCATGTGCCTTTCTGCAACGAAAAATGCCCCTACTGCGATTTCTATTCCCTGACTCGCTCCTTTGACCGGATGGGCGCCTACACCCAGGCAGTTATCCGCGCCATCCATTCCTACGCCCCCCACGGCCTGCTGGCAGACACCCTGTACTTTGGCGGAGGCACCCCCAGCCTATTGGGGGCGAAACGGCTGGGAGAAATTGTGGCCGCCGCCCGGGAAACCTTTGGACTGGAACAGGCGGAAATCACCGTGGAAGTCAATCCCACCGCCCAGGAAGCCTGGCTGGAACGACTGTTTGAGGGATTGTTTGCCGCCGGAGTCAACCGGCTTTCCTTTGGCCTCCAATCGGCCAACCTTTCGGAGCTGCAAGCGCTAGGCCGCCGTCACACCCCGGAGCAGGCGTGGAACGCAGTGAAAACGGCACATCGGATTGGTTTTTCCAACCTGTCCTTGGATTTGATACTGGCCATTCCTTACCAGACCAAGGAAAGCCTCCTGCGTTCCATTGAATTCTGCGCCGAAGCAAACATTTCACACATTTCCGCTTACCTGTTGAAAATTGAGCCGGGCACGTCCTTTTTCACGAACAAAGACGCCTTGCTTCCCTGCCTTCCGAATGAGGAGGAACTGGAAGCGCTGTATCTGTTGGCAGTGGAGGAATTGGAACGGCGGGGCTTGGAACAATATGAAATTTCCAATTTTGCTAAGCGGGAACAGGGCGTTCTTCTGGAAAGCCGTCATAATACCAAATACTGGCGGGGAGAAGAATACCTGGGAATCGGCCCAGCGGCTCATGGTTTTTTTCAAGGGAAACGGTATTATTCCCCTCCAGATCTCGATTCCTTCCTGGCTGGTAAGCCTCCCATCCCGGACGGGGACGGCGGCGGCCGGGAGGAATTCGCCATGCTTGCCCTGCGCCTGAAGCGGGGGCTTTCCCAAAGCGTCTGGCAGGCACGGTTTGGCGAGCCCCTTCCATCGGCCTATCTGCGGCGGGCAAAAAAATTTGTCCCTCCCGGCTTGATCCGGTGGACAGAAGGGGAACCTGGCTTTTCCCTGACCCCCAAGGGCTTTTTGGTTTCCAACGCCCTGATTGCCGATCTGTTATTTGGCACATAAAAAAACAGCGTGACCCTTCCAATCGGTCCCGCTGTTTTTTCTATTCCGCCTTTTTTAAAAGCGGTACTTTTAAAATATCGCTCACATTTTCCGCCCAATCCAACAGAAGATTCACAGAATTCCGTGTTACCTTGGAATCCTCTTCCAAAGTATCCAGTCGCATTTCGATGTTGTCTAAGCGTTCATCCACTTTATCTAAGCGTTTCTCCACTTTGTCTAAGCGTTTCTCCACTTTGTCTAAGCGTTCATCCACTTTGTCTAAGCGTTCATCCACTTTATCCAAGCGTTTCTCCACTTTGTCCAACCGGCTGTCAATTCCACCTAACCGGCCGTGGATGCCGTCCAGCCGCTGGTGGATTGGCTGGGTTTCTTCCTGCACAATCTGGCGGATTGCTTGGAGCAAGTCCTGATTTTCCATCCCGTCACCCCCATAAAGTAGTTTTATTATACGCTCTTTCTCCGCCTGACACAAGAGGTAAATCCTACAAAATCATCGGTCGGAAATCGGCTGCTGATTTTGACTGGGCGGATACGGGCTGGGCTCATGGGTGCGGCAATCAAATAATCCACGCTGGTATGATAAAACTCTGCAAGCTTACTTAATATTTCAACCGGAATCTCCCGAATATTATTTTCATAGTTTCTGTATGCATTCCTGGACAAATTTAAAAAGTCTGCCACTTCCTGTTGTGTTTTATCTTGATTTTAAAGAGAAATCCATATTCTTTGACACAAATCCTGTCAAAAGTCAATTTTATGTTTTATGCTTGCTATACTTATGGTAACAATCTTTAGGAGAGTGAACATGATGAAAGGAGCTAACGAAAATACCTGCGCTAGCTGCGGTTATTTTATCCAGCATTATATTTTTCAACCTTTCGTATGCATAAAGGAAAAATATCAGACAGTCTGGTACGGCCACTGCATGCGTCCTCCCCGAACCCGACACCGAAGCACAACCGCAAAAGCCTGTATTCACTGGATTCCTATGAAAGATTCCACGGAAAACAAGGGTGCCCAATAAAAAAATAACAAAGAACCCTCATGCCAAACAGCATGAGGGTCTCTTTATTTAACGCTATTTTATTTTGCAGCCTTCTCTTTGATCGCCGCCTGCGCCGCGGCCAACCGTGCTACGGGAACACGGAATGGAGAGCAGGAAACATAGTTGAGGCCCACTCGATGGCAGAACTCCACCGAGCTTGGGTCGCCGCCGTGCTCGCCGCAGATGCCCAAGACCAGATCCGGGCGGGTCTGACGGCCCAGCTTGGCTGCCATTTCCACCAATTTGCCTACGCCGGTTTGATCCAACCGGGCAAATGGGTCGGACTCATAGATCTTGTGATCGTAGTAGTAATCCAAGAATTTGCCAGCGTCGTCACGGCTGAATCCAAAGGTCATTTGGGTCAGGTCGTTGGTGCCGAAGCTGAAGAACTCCGCTTCCTTGGCGATCTCGTCAGCAGTCAAAGCGGCCCGTGGGATTTCAATCATGGTGCCCACCATGTAGGCCATATCCACCCCAGCGCCCTGGATGATCTTATCCGCGGTGGCGGTCACTACATCCTTGACGAATTTCAGCTCCTTCACCTCGCCAACCAGAGGAATCATGATCTCTGGGACAATCTTGAATTCTGGATGTTTCTTCATCACATGGATGGCGGCGTTGATCACGGCCGTGGTCTGCATTTCCGCAATTTCTGGATAGGAAACCGCCAGACGGCAGCCGCGATGGCCCATCATTGGGTTGAACTCGTGAAGGCCAGCAATGACATCCTTCAGCTCCTGCACGCTGATCTTCAGGTCATCGGCCAGCTCCTTGATATCCTCTTCCTTGGTTGGGAGGAACTCATGCAGCGGCGGGTCCAGGAACCGGATGGTCACTGGACGGCCTTCCATCACCTCGTAGATGCCCTCAAAGTCGCCCTGTTGATACGGCATGATCTTAGCCAGGGCAGCCTTGCGTTCTTCCTGGGTCTTTGCCACAATCATCTCGCGGACCGCTTTGATTCGGTCGGCTTCAAAAAACATGTGCTCGGTGCGGCACAGGCCGATGCCTTCCGCGCCGAACTCCTTGGCATGAGCAGCATCCTTGGGATTGTCCGCATTGGTGTATACCTTCAGCTTGCGCACGCTGTCGGCCCAGCCCATGAAACGGCCAAAATCCCCAGAAATGGAAGCGGCCACCGTCGGGATGGCTTCTCCATAAATGTTACCGGTGGAGCCGTCGATGGAAATATAGTCGCCCTCGTGGATGGTCTTGCCGTCCAGGGTAAAGAGCTTGTCATCGTAGTTGACCGTGATTTCGCCGCAGCCGGATACACAGCAGGTACCCATGCCCCGAGCCACCACCGCCGCGTGAGAGGTCATGCCGCCCCGCACGGTCAGGATACCCTGAGCCGCAGCCATGCCTTCAATGTCCTCTGGGGAGGTTTCCAGGCGCACCAGAACAACCTTTTCGCCTTTCTCCGCCCACTCTTTGGCATCCTCGGCGGTGAATACCACCCGGCCGCAAGCCGCGCCGGGAGAAGCGGCCAAGCCTTTGCCGATTGGGGATGCGGCCTTGAGGGCTTTGGCGTCAAATTGGGGATGGAGAAGGGAATCCAGTTGTTTTGGCTCTACCCGCAGAACCGCCTCGTCCTGGGTAATCATGCCTTCATCCACCAGGTCCACGGCAATCTTCAAAGCGGCGGCGGCAGTTCTCTTGCCGTTTCTGGTTTGCAGCATATACAGCTTGCCGTTTTCAATGGTGAATTCCATGTCCTGCATGTCGCGGTAATGGTTTTCCAGCTTCGTGGCGATCTCGACAAACTGCTTGTAAACCTCCGGCATGGTGTCCGCCAGGTGGGCAATCGGTTCCGGGGTACGGATACCGGCAACCACGTCCTCGCCCTGGGCGTTGAACAGGTACTCGCCGTACAGTTTCTTCTCGCCGGTGGAAGGGTCGCGGGTAAAGGCAACGCCGGTACCGGAGTTGTCGCCGGAGTTTCCAAACACCATGGATTGTACGTTTACCGCGGTGCCCCAGCTGTATGGGATCTCGTTCATGCGGCGGTATACGTTGGCGCGAGGATTATCCCAGGAGCGGAACACCGCTTTCACCGCTTCCATCAACTGCACTTTGGGGTCGGATGGGAAGTCCTCGCCTTTTTCTTCTTTGTAGAAGGCCTTGAAGCGAACCACCAAGTCTTTCATGTCCTCAGCGTCCAGTTCGGTATCCATCTTCACGCCCTTTTCTTCCTTCTTCGCGTCGATGATGTCCTCGAACCGCTTCTTGGACAGCTCCATCACCACGTCGGAGAACATTTGAATAAACCGGCGGTAGGAATCGTAGGCAAACCGTGGGTTATTGGTAAACTTGGACAAGCCCTCCACCACGGTATCGTTGAGGCCCAGGTTCAGGATGGTATCCATCATACCGGGCATGGAAGCCCGCGCGCCGGAACGAACGGAAACCAACAGGGGATTTTCGGGATCGCCGAATTTTTTGCCGCAGATCTCTTCCATTTTCGTAAGGTTTTCGTAAATTTCCTTTTGAATCGCGTCATTGATTTGACGGCCGTCCTCATAATATTGGGTACATGCCTCGGTGCTGATGGTGAAGCCCTGGGGAACCGGCATACCCAGCACAGTCATTTCCGCCAGGTTTGCGCCCTTTCCGCCCAGCAGCTCCCGCATTTTTCCATTACCTTCTGAAAAAAGGTAGACAAATTTGTGACCCATGATCATCAATCCTCCTAAATATTGACTGAAAAACGCGCCCATAAGGCTGCAATTTCAGATATCTTGGTAAAAGGAACGTCGCGATGGAATGACTGTCTCTTTGTTCTTCTTGTGAAATCCTTCCCGCAGGCGTCCAAACCTGTTATAATTATAACAAACAATGCTGGAAAATGCTACCTCTTTTTTAACGAAAAAGCCAAAAATTTTCCGTCCCCAGCAGAATGTTAAAATAAATTTTTAAAATGTCCGAAAATGTCTTGAAAATGATTCCTATCCTGTGCGATAATAGAGTGAGTTATGCAAACTCCCTGTTTTTTCTTGTTTTTGTTCCTTTTTGTAAAAAGCAATGTTCACGATTCCTGTAACCCTTTGCAATTCTGTATTGGCGGCAGGATTCTTTTCTTTAAAATTTAAAATCAATGGAATGAAAGGTGGATTATATTGGAACACTCCCAAACGAATTGCGCCGTCATCCTGGCTGGGGGCGAAGGAAAACGGATGAAATCCAACCGTCCCAAGGTGCTCTCCTCGGTGCTGTTTAAACCCATGCTCCGCTGGGTCATGGACGCGGCCTTGGAGGCCGGCCTGCATCGGCTCTGCGTTGTGGCTGGCTTTCAGCATGAAACCGTGGAGGACTATCTAGCCCAAGTCTGCATGGAAGGCCTGGATATGAAGCTGTCCATCGCTCTTCAACTCGAGCGCAAGGGCACCGCCCACGCCGTACAAATGGCGGACTCCTTTTTGCAGGAGAACCGGGGCGGCAATGTATTGATCCTCAACGGCGACGCGCCATTCCTCAGCCCCGCTGTTATTCAGGATGCTTTGGCCCAACACATGGCGCAGCAAAACGCTGTGACCGTAATCTCCGCCGAGCTGGAAAACCCCTTTGGCTATGGCCGTATCGTCCGCGACCCCCAGGCCGGAACCTTACAAGCCATTGTGGAGGAAAAGGACGCGGACGCTGCCGTCAAGCGGATTCAAGAGGTCAACTCCGGGGCTTATTGGTTCCGGGTGGACGACTTGCTTTCCGTGCTGTATCGCATCGGCAACCAAAACGCCCAAGGGGAATATTATCTGCCGGACGCAGTGAGCCTGCTTCTGGAACAAGGCAAGCGGGCGGACGCCTTCGCCACCAGCGACGCCAACACTGTGCTGGGAGCCAACGACTGCTTACAGCTCGGCCAGCTCAACGCCATTGCCCGCCGACAGCTCCTGCAAAAGCACATGGCCAACGGGGTGGAAATCCCCTGCCAGGACGGGGTCATCATCGGGCCGGACGTGGCCATCGGGGCTCACACCTGTATTCTGCCCGGCACGATTCTTCGGGGCTGCACCCAGATCGGGACCGGCTGCCAGATCGGGGCCCATACCCAACTGGAGGATGTGGTGGTAGGCGACGGCCTGACCCTGGTTTCCATCTTCGCGCAAAACTGCGCCATCACCGAATCCCCGGCTCCGTTCACTTCCCTCGGTAAGCCGGCGCAAACGCATCATTCATCTTAGTAACTGTCGGCTGGGCCATCCCTCCAGCCGGTCTACATATTACATCCGGCCTCCATCCGGCCGGGACATTTGAAGTTTAGGAGGATTCGAATGAATACGACAAATGTAAATCCATACCATGGCAAAGACATTAAGATTTTCGCTGCCAACGCCAATCCCCAAATGGCCCAGCAAATTGCCGACCATCTCCATCTCCCCTTGGGGAAATCGGAGGTAGCCTGTTTCAGCGACGGCGAAATCTCCGTATCCCTTTTGGAATCGGTTCGGGGCTCCGACTGTTTCATCGTCCAGTCCACCTGCGCTCCTGTCAATGACAACATCATGGAGCTTTTGATCATGATGGACGCGATGAAACGGGCTTCCGCCGCCCGCATTACTGCCGTAATCCCCTATTTCGGCTACGCCCGCCAAGACCGGAAAGCAAAGGCCCGCGACCCGATTTCCGCCAAGCTGGTGGCGGATCTGATCACAGCCGCCGGCGCCGACCGGGTCTTGAGTATGGATTTACACGTTCCTCAGCTGCAAGGCTTCTTCAATATCCCTGTGGATCACCTGCTTGGCTCCCCCATGCTGGCCCACTACTTCAAGGATCGCATTGAAGAGCGGGAAGAAAACATAGACGACTATGTCGTCGTTTCCCCAGACTTAGGTTCCGTTACCCGCGCCCGCACCTTCGCCGCCCGGATCGGCTGCCCCTTGGCCATTGTGGACAAGCGCCGCCAAAAAGCCAATGTTTCCGAAGTGATGAACATCATCGGCGACGTGCAGGGGAAAAAGGTCATCCTGGTGGACGACATGATCGACACCGCCGGCACCCTGTGCAACAGCGCCAACGCGATTTTAGAAAAGGGCGGGGCAAAGGAGGTGGTAGCCTGCGCCACCCACGGCGTTTTGTCCGGCCCAGCCATTGAACGGATCCAAAACGGCCCCCTCAAGGAAGTTGTCCTGCTGGACACCATCCCACTGCCTCCCGAGAAACGAATTGATAAAATCAACGTGCTTCCCGTGGCTCCCTTATTCGCCGAGGCCATCGGCCGGATTTATGAGGACAAGCCGGTTTCTTCTATGTTTAAATAATCCTTTCTGTTTCCAATCCATGGGCGTTCCATGGATTTTTTGTTTGGTTCCTTAAAACGGGGAGCGGAACAGCGATGCAGCGGGCTTGCTTGCCCCTTGCTGTTTGTGCTATAATAAGCCGATGGAATCCCAGATTCCATGCTTGTTTCCAAACAAACCAGAGTTCCCCCGCATGATCGGGAGAAAATCCGCATACCATAATACCAAAATCAGGCGGGGTGGGGTTGCTGTCCCGCCCTTGCGTTATTTGTCCGCAACCGTAAATCTATATTTTTCGATAAAGGAATCACCCATTATGCTGCATTTATTTTCTCGCAACAAACCCTCTCCAGGCCCGGTGGATGCCATCATCGTTGGGCTGGGCAACCCTGGCCGCCAATACGAGGGCACCCGCCACAACGCCGGCTTTTTCGTTCTGGATACCCTGGCGGAGCAATGCGGGGTGAACATCGACCGCATAAAATTCAAGGGCTTAACCTGCGACGCTGTGGTGGGGGACAAACGTGTTCTCCTGCTCAAGCCCTCTACCTACATGAACCTGAGCGGGGAATCTGTTCGGGAGGCCATGCAGTTTTATAAACTGCCTCCCGAACAGGTTATCATTGTGTACGACGATATCTCCCTGCCGCCCGGTAAGCTGCGCATCCGCCGCAAAGGAAGCGATGGCGGGCAAAATGGGATGAAAAACATCATTTACCTGATGGGAGCGGATACCTTTCCCCGGATTAAAATGGGGATCGGGGCCAAACCCAACCCACAGTGGGATTTGGCAGACTGGGTGCTGTCCCGCTTCACAGAAAGCGAAGCGAAGGAACTGACCCAAGCCGCCAAAAACGCCTGTGAGGCGCTGGCCCTCATGGTCAACGGCCAGGAGGCCCAAGCGATGAACCAATTCAATTCATAATGGACGACGATCCGCAAAAGGAGCTGCCATGAACTTTTTAGCCAGTGCCCTGTCCAGGCTCACCGAATTTCAAACGTTGGAAACCGCCTTTCAAACCAATGCTTTGCCCGCTGCTGCCGCCGGCCTTTCCGGGATTCACAAGGCGGCCTTCGCCTATGGGTTGTTTCAGAAACTCCAGCCCCAGCGTCCCATGCTGTTTCTAGCCGCGGAGGAAGCCGAAGGGCAGCGCCTTTGCAGTGACCTGAACGCCATGGGGCTGCGCGCCTTTTTCTATCCTGCCCGGGATTTCAATTTCCGGGAAGTGGAAAGCGTTTCCCACGAGTATGAGCACCAGCGTCTCCAAGCCCTGTGCCACGTGCTGGAAAACCGCTGCGACTGCGTCATTGCTTGCATTGACGCGGCCTTGCAGCACACCATTCCCCCTGACGAGCTGCAAAACCGCACCCGAACCCTGCAAACCGGCCAAACCATTTCGATGGCGGAGCTGACTGGGGTTTTGGTAAACTGCGGCTATGAGCGGGCAGAGCAAATCGACGGACCTGGACAGTTTTCCCAGCGGGGCGGTATCCTGGATTTTTTCACCCCAGACGTGCCCTATCCCATCCGAGTGGAGTTTTGGGGCGATGAAATCGACACCCTGTCCTACTTTGACCTGGAATCCCAGCGTCGTACCGACCCCATTGATTCCGTAACCGTTTCCCCGTCCGTCGAGGCGCTAATTGCCCAGCCGGACCTCCTGGCGAAAAAAATTGAAGCCCATGCGGCTACCCTGCGGGGGAAAGCCGCGCCGAAGGCCAAGGAACAGCTTCTGATGGCAGTGGAGCATTTGAACCAAACAGGCCGTCTGACCTGTGCCGACAAATTTTTCCCCTTCCTCTATCCCACCACCGCTACCCTGTTCGACTATTTCCCGGCGCTGGATACCCTGGCGCTGGTTTCCGAGCCGGCCAAGGAGAAGGAGCGGGTGCGCACCACCCAATGGCAATGGGCGGAGGACTGCAAGGATTACTTGGAAGAAGGGGTGCTTTGCCGCGGGCTGGATACCTTCCATCAGGACTGGACCTATGCCTTGGACCAGTTCCAGCAGCGCCGTACCCTTTATCTGGACTCCTTTGTCCGGGGCAGCTATGAAACGCCTGTCCGTACCCTGGTCAACGTGACCGCCCGGCAGCTTTCCCCCTGGGGCGGGAGCCTTTCCCTGCTGGCGGAGGACGTCCGGGCCATGCTGATGTCTGGGCAGGGCATTGTGGTGCTGGCCGGCAACGAGAAAACCGGCAAAAACCTAGCCGCCGACCTGGCGGAGCAAGGGGTGGAGGCCCTCTTTTCCCCAACCCCTGACGATATCCTGCCCCACACCGTCACCATCACCACCGGGGCTTTGTCCGCGGGGCTGGAATTTCCCAATGCCCAGTTTGGGATCATCACCCACGGACGCTCCTATTCCCTCTCTTCTCATCGAAAAGGAAAAAAGAAAAAGAATCATACCCAGGAATTGTACAGTCTTTCGGAACTGACGCCGGGCGATTATGTGGTCCATTCCACCCACGGGATCGGGGTGTTTGAGGGCATCCATAAAATTGATATGCAAGGAATCATCAAGGATTATATCAAGGTGCGGTATGCCAAAAAGGATACCTTGTATGTCCCAGTGACCCAATTGGATTTGGTGGCCAAATACATCGGTCCCCGGGAGGACTCTTTGGTGAAGCTGAGCCGTTTGGGCGGCGCGGAATGGCAGAAAGCCAAAGCCCGGGTACGTTCCGCAGTGAAAGACATGGCCAAGGAGCTGATCAAGCTGTATGCCCAGCGGATGCAAGCCAAAGGCCATGCCTTTGAACCGGATGGGGAATGGCAGCGGGATTTTGAGGCCCATTTCCCCTTTGAGGAAACGGAGGACCAGCTCCGCTGCATTGAGGAAATTAAATGCGACATGGAGTCCCAATCTCCTATGGACCGACTGCTTTGCGGCGACGTAGGCTTTGGGAAAACCGAGGTTGCCCTGCGGGCGGCTTTCAAATGCGTCACCAACTCCAAACAATGCGCCCTGCTGGTGCCCACCACCATCCTGGCCTGGCAGCATTACCAGACCATCTGCAAACGGATGGAAGGCTTCCCTGTAACCATTGAACTGTTATCCCGGTTTCGCACCCCCAAGCAGCAAGAGGACATCCTGAAACGCTTGGAACGGGGGGAAATTGACATGATCGTCGGCACCCACCGCCTGGTTTCCAAGGATGTGAAATTCCAGGACTTGGGGCTGGTCATCATCGACGAGGAACAGCGGTTTGGCGTGGCTCAGAAGGAAAAGCTGAAAAACCTCTGTCAAAATGTGGACGTTCTGACTCTGTCGGCTACCCCGATCCCCCGCACCTTGAATATGGCGCTGTCGGGAATCCGGGATATGTCGGTGATTGAGGAGGCCCCCCACGACCGCTACCCGGTACAGACCTATGTGCTGGAGCACGACCAGGCGGTGGTGCTGGATGCGATCCGCCGGGAACTGCGCCGGGGTGGGCAAGCCTATTATCTTCACAACAACGTGGACAGCATCGAGCGGGTCGCCGCTGGAATCCAAGCCCAAATCCCGGAAGCCAAGGTGGGGGTGGGCCACGGAAAAATGTCCGAGGCGGAGCTTTCGGAGGTTTGGCGGAAATTGATCGAGCATGAAATCGACGTGCTGGTTTGCACCACCATCATTGAAACCGGCGTGGACGTTCCCAACGTGAACACCCTGATCATCGATCAGGCCGACCGGATGGGCCTTTCCCAGCTCCATCAAATCCGGGGCCGGGTCGGCCGCTCCTCTCGCCGGGCCTACGCATACCTGACCTTTACCCGTAACAAAGTACTTTCGGAAATCGCCCAGAAACGCCTGTCTGCCATCCGGGAATTCACCGAATTCGGCTCCGGCTTTAAAATCGCCATGCGGGATTTGGAAATCCGGGGCGCTGGCAATATTCTGGGCGGAGAACAACATGGACACATGGAAACCGTAGGCTATGACATGTATCTCAAGCTTCTGGGGGAAGCGGTCAGCGTGGAGAAAGGCGAAACCCCGCCGCCAGCTGACGCGGAATGTCTGGTGGATATGCAGGTGCAGGCCCACATTCCCGAACGGTACATCGGCAGCCTGGCTCAACGGCTGGATATTTACCGGCGCATTGCGGACATCCGCAGCCCAGAGGACGCAAGCGATGTGATTGACGAGCTGATCGACCGGTTTGGCGATCCTCCCCATGCGGTCAAAGGCTTGATCGACGTGGCTTTGCTGCGCAACACCGCTTCCAGCCTTGGTATTTACGAAATCAAACAGAAAGGCAACGCCCTGCTTCTATACCCCGCCCAAGTCAATATGGAGCAAGTGAAGACGCTGACCGAAGCCATGCGGGGAAAGGTGATGCTCAGCGCGGGAACCAAGCCCTATTTCAGCGTGAAAATGGCCCCGGATGCCGCTCCACTGGATACGCTCCAGCAAGTGCTTTCCCTGTTAACAACAACTCCGCCCTCTAAAACCAACGGATAATATTTCCGGGTTTGGAATATTCGTCCCCGCAATTCCCATACTAAAGAAAAGACATTCTTTTTAGAAAGGGACGATGATCATGGAGTTAAAAGGAAGCCGGACGGAAGCCAATTTGATGGCCGCTTATGCGGGGGAAAGCCAGGCCCGCACCAAATACAACCTCTATGCCGCTATGGCGCGGAAAGAAGGCTACGAGCAAATCGCCGCTATTTTTGACGAAACCGCAGCCAATGAAAAAGAACACGCCAAGCTTTGGCTCCGTTATTTGCGAGGCGGCGATTTAGGCGGCACCTCTCGGAACCTGGAGGACGCGGCTGGGGGTGAAAATTTCGAATGGACCGAGATGTACAAGGAGTTCGCTGAGGTAGCCGATCAGGAGGGCTTCAAAGAAATTGCCGCAGTCATGCGTTTGGTGGCGGAGGTGGAAAAAGCCCACGAGCAACGCTACCGCAAGCTAATTTCTAACCTGGAGCAAGATATTGTTTTCCGATGCGGCGACGAAATTGTTTGGCTGTGCCGCAATTGTGGATATCTGCACACCGGCAAAGAAGCCCCGGAGCAGTGCCCAGTCTGTCGGCACCCCCGCAGCTTCTTTGAACGGAAACCGGAAAATTATTAGAAAGCAAAGAAAAACGGCCTACCTGGGCCGTTTTTTCCTGTTAATCAGATTCATGTTTTGCCCTCCTGCTGACCGCTTTCTCAAGAATAGGGGCCTCAACGCTCCGCCGCCTTGGAAGAACGATAAGAAAAAATGGTTCCCTTTTTCTCACAGAAGAAATTTTTCCGTTTATTCTTTTAGGAAGCATAGCAGTGTTTGTAAGCCCAAGCGCGACACTGGAGTTTCAAGTTTTCGCTCATCAAGGCAGGGGACGAGCAAAACGCCAACTTGTTGGCTAGCAGGTGACGGAACGGTATATTTCGCCTTTTTTACAGCCGGTTTCCTGGGCGGCCTGCTTGGCGGCTTCGGATGCTGACATGCCCTGCTCCATATATTCCCGCGCCAACTCCACGGCATCCTCCAGCGTCAAAGGCTCCGCCGCTTCCGGTTTCGCTCCCTCAATCACCAGAACGATCTCTCCCTTTGCGCCGCCGTCCGCAAACCGCTGCGCCGCTTCCGCCAATGTGGTTCGGATGACCTCCTCATGGATTTTGGTAATTTCCCGCACAATGGCAATCCGACGGTCACCCCAGGCGGCAAGCATATCCTGTAAGGTAGAGGGCAGCTTATGAGGCGCTTCATAGAATACCATGGTCCGCTGCTCGCGTTTGACTTCCTTCAAATGCTCCCGGCGGCTTTTTTTGTTCATGCTCAAAAAGCCTTCAAACGTAAAACGTCCCGTCGGCAAGCCGGAAATCGCTAACGCGGAAATTACCGCGCTCGGTCCTGGCACCGCAAAGACCGGAATTCCCCGCTCCGCGCACTGGGCTACCAGCAACTCTCCAGGATCGGAAATCGCCGGCATTCCTGCGTCGGATACTAGGGCGCAGGTTTCCCCTTCCAAAATCCGGGCGCAGATCATCTCCCCGCGCTCCCGTTTGTTATGTTCATAGTAGCTGACCAAAGACTTTTTGATTCCAAAATGGTTCAGCAGCTTGAGCGTTACCCGGGTATCCTCCGCGGCAATAAAATCCGCCCGTTCCAACGCTTCTACCCCGCGGGGGGAAAAGTCAGACAAATTACCAATGGGCGTTCCTACAACCAATAGTTTTCCGCTCATAAATTTCCTCCTCTCCAACCCTGTGGATGCTGTTCCCCCTTTTGTTTATCTCGTCTGTGATGACTTTTATACGTCCCGTAAATCTCCAACATTTCTGAGGAAAAATCCCCATATTCATTTTCAATGAATAAGACCGGTTCCACAATCAGCCCCGGACGGCCACCTTTTTTTCCTTCTAACAAAAATAAGCTGGGCGCTTTTGTGGGCCGCTGTTGGACAAGACGGAGCCGTTTGGGTTCTATCCCAGCCTTGCGCATACACGCCATGGCATCACAAAGCCGCTGGGGACGTTGGCAAAGATAAAATTTCCCGCCGTACTTCAGGGTTGCCGACGCGGCGGCGCTCACGTCCTCCAGGGTGCAGGCGCACTCATGGCGGGCAATCCGTTTGCTTCCGTCCGGGTTAACAATCCCAGTTCCCGCCTCCTGATACGGAGGATTACAGGCCACCACATCCAGGGTTCCCAGCCAAGGTTCCCCGCTGCCGGGGATGGCCTTGATGTCCCTCTGGAGCACAGTGATGACGTCTTCCAGGCCGTTATGAGCCACGGAACGGCACGCCATCGAAAACGCATTGTCCTGAAGCTCCACAGCGGTGATATGGGCAGGCTGGAAACGGCTGTGCCACAGAAGGGGAATGGTTCCGCAGCCAGTTCCAAAGTCCGCGCAGCGGTCCCGGCGGCGGGGAGCGGCGAACCAAGCCAGCAAAATGGTATCGGTATTAAAGGTATGCTGGGGAGATACAATCACCGAAATGGTTGGCGACAGCGGCTCCCACCCTTCTCCGTCCTGTAACGGAAACGACTTACTGGTATCCATGAATTTCCTCCTTCTTTCGGAACCATTCCAGCCTTGCGAAACATGCTGGGCCGCTTGCTGATTATCATATCAAATCCGCTCCCATTTGTCTATATCGTCACAATAGAAAAAGGCGGAGCCTATCGCCCCGCCTTTCCGTTATGTTGAAAAAATAATTATTGTGGGTTTGGAGCGCCTACTGGGCAAACGCTGTTGCAAGCGCCGCAATCAATGCAGGTGTCTGGATCTACCACAAAAATGCTCTCGCCCTCGGAGATTGCGCCTACTGGGCACTCACCAGCGCAAGCGCCGCAAGAAATACAATCGTTATTAATCAAATATGCCATTTTAATTACCTCCATTCAATTTTACCCTTATTATATCACAAATATAAAAAAAATCAAGAATAATTTCTGTTTTTTTGGGCAAATAACAAACTTTTACAAAAACTTAATTTTTTTCCAACCCTTTGAATTTCTCCATCTCTTCCCGGTCTATCCGAATGTGGCCATCCTTAATCAGCTTGACCTGTTTGGTGTGGAACACCTGAGGAGCCGCGTCTTTGGCCTTGTCCAGCCGGACGGTCAACATACCGGTCAAAATATTCTGGTCGATAACCACCCCTTTGCCTTCCGGCGTCATCACAATGGCGTTGACCTTCGGGGTTGTGCGCAGCAGATCCAGATAAGCGTCCTGCTCATATTTCAGGCAGCACATCAGGCGGCCGCAGGTACCGGAAATTTTGACTGGGTTCAGAGAAAGCCCCTGTTCCTTGGCCATTTTGATGGAAACCGGCTGGAAGCCGCTCAAGAACGTGGAGCAGCAAAACGGCCGGCCGCACACCCCCAAACCGCCCAGCATTTTGGCCTCATCCCGCACGCCGATTTGCCGCAGCTCAATCCGAGTTCGGAATACCGAGGCCAAATCTTTAACCAGTTCCCGGAAATCCACCCGGCCGTCCGCAGTGAAATAAAACAAAATCTTGCTGTTGTCAAAGGTATATTCCACGTCAACCAACTTCATTTCCAATTTGTGGTCGGCGATTTTTTTCTCACAAATTCCAAAGGCGGATTTCTCCTTGCGGTGATTTTCCTCCACCTTTTTCAGATCCTCCGGCGTTGCGATTCGGATGACCTGCTTCAACGGCTGAACCACCCCTTCGTCCTGGATCTGGCGGTTTTCCATGGCCACCTCGCCGCATTCGATTCCGCGAGCGGTTTCTACGATCACCATTTCCCCTTTGTGAATAGGCTGGCCTACCGGGTCAAAATAATAAACCTTCCCCACGTCCTTGAACCGAACACCGATTACTTCCGCCATAAGAGCCTCCTTTTTCGTTTCTGATTTTTCTAGTTCCAACGGGATTTCCCCGTCTCTTTATTTTCCCGCCGCCCTGCGCAATTGGGCGCAAAAGCAGGTTGTCAATAAGGTCGCGTTAGCGTTGCGCTCCTGTTGTTTCTGGATTTCCTGCACCACCTGAAGCATGGCCAAAAGTTGGCTCTTGGCAGCGTTCTGACACAGAGACGTCACTGCGTCCCGCTGGTCGGAAAGCAGCGTCATCCCTCCCGCCCGGCGAACGCAGGCATCCCGCAGGATCAAAACCAAATGCCCCAGCACCGCCCGGAACCGTTCCCGGTCCTTGACCAAATGAGCGGTCAGGGACAACAATTCCGCTTCCCGGCTGGCGGTGGCAGCCTTGGCAATTTCTCCCGCCTGGCAGGCAATAGCCCGACGTTCCTCCTCATCCCATTCCTCCGGCGCTTCCAGGGTGAAAATCTGCGTTCGGGAGCGCACCGTAGGCAGCAGTTCCGTGGCAGCGTTACAGGTCAAGATAAAAAGCGCCTGGTCTGGCGGTTCCTCCAGCACCTTGAGCAGAGCGTTCTGCGCCTGGGGGGACATCGCCTGAGCCCCAAACAGCAAATATACCTTACAGGCGGCCTCGTTGGGCTTGATGAACGCGTCGGACCGGATTTCCCGGATCACATCCACATGAAAGGAACGGGCGGCAGCCCCGCCTTCCGCCATAAAAATGTCTGGATGAGAACCAGCCTTGCTTTTCACGCAATGGGAACATTCCCCACAGGGGCGCGCTTCCGGCTGGGCCGAGCATACCGCCGCCATGGCCAATTGCTTGGCCATGGCATGGCGGCCGCTGCCCGGCTCCCCTTCCAAAAGGATGGCATGGGGCATCCGCTGCTCCGCCACCGCCAGGGACAACGATTCTTTGACTGCTTCATTTCCTGCTACGCCTGGAAACTCCATGGATTCCCCGCCTCCTTTTTCTTCTGGTGAATTCTTTTATTTTAGCACTTTTGCCGTAAAAAATCCATACTTCTGTAAAAACTCTGCGGCTTCCGGGGTGATTTTTTCCCCGGGCATGACCACTGGCACGCCGGGCGGGCACGGACAGGCCGCAGAAGCCGCAATCCGTCCGACCGCTTTCGACAAGGGAACCTCTTCGCCAAGGGCAAACAAAGCCTCCCGCAGAGACACAGCCATTGGCGGCAGCGGAGGAAAAGCCGCCTCCGGCAACTCCAAGGGCGCGCGCTTGGGCATGGTGTGGATGGCGTAGCACACCCGTTGAAAATCCTGCCTGGCGTTCCAGGGGGTTGGGATCAATACCAACGAAGCGTCGTCGGCATATTCCGGCTCCACCCCACAGGCCCGGAAATGCTCCGCCGCCTGCTCTCCCGACATGCCCGCCGCCGCGGTGTTGAGGGAAATGCGGGTGGGATCGACAGGACCTTGAGGAAGAGCCATCCCCTCCTGCATGGCCGCTTTCCGCAGTCGCCGCACCGTCCGCTCCAAATTCCGGTATGCGTCTTTGGCCTCTTGTTCCATCCAGCGGGTACACAAATCCAACGAAGCCATTACTAAATAGGAAGGGCTGGTGGAGCCGAACAGGGCCATAGCCTCCTTGGCCTCGGATACAAAACGGGGATCGCCAATATTCAGCCAAGCCCCTCCAGTCAGCACCGGTAGGGTTTTGTGTGCGGAGCAAGCGGTCATGGCCGCTCCTTGGGCAATCGGATGGGGCTGGGAGGTAAAAAACAAGTGGGCCCCATGAGCGTTATCCACCAGCAGCGGAACGTCATATTTCCGGCACGCCTTGGCAATCCCCTCAAGATCCGCCAGCACGCCAAAATAATCCGGGCTGGTCACATACACGCAGGCGGCGTCGGGATGGCGTTCCAGCGCGGCAGCCACATCCTCTGGATGAATCCGGCCGCAAAAGCCTTTCCCAGCGTCGGGACGCGGCAGCAACCAAACTGGTTGCAAATCCAACAGAGCCATGGTATGGACGGCGCTTCGGTGCAGCACCCGTCCGGCAATCACGGTTCTCTTTCCACGTTGCGTGGCCAGTCGCAGCATAGCCTGGATGCATAAAGTACATCCCCCTGCGGAAAATAAGGTGCGTTTGGTTCCCAGAACCCGAGCCGCTTCCTGTTCCGCCTGCAAAATCGTACCAGAGGCTTCAAACAAGCTATCGGTATCGGGCAGCTCGGTCAAATCCAGGGAAAGCAAACCGTCTGGAAACAGGTTAGCCTTTCCTTTATGTCCAGGGGTGTGAAAGGAAGATTGTTTTTTTTGGGTATGTTTCCATAAAGCGTGGTAGAGCGGTGTGGTACTATTCATAAAAATCCTTTCTCTTGTACCCTGTTTTTTCCAACACTCCCAGATCAAATCAGGCATATTATACGAAAAAGCAGTCACAATTTCTTTATATTTTTTTTAAAATTTTGATATCATTAAGGAATAATCTATGATATAATATTAAAAACTAGATATAGTAATAATGCAAAAAGGAGTGGTGATGATGACGTTTCCCCATCAAGTACAGATTTATGGAGATTCCATTTTGAAAGGAGTCCAGCTGGACCAAGCGAATCAAAAATATATCCTGCCCAAAGAGAACAACCTGGAACGCTGGGGCAAACGGCTCTCCCTCTCTGTGCGGAACTATTCTAAGTTTGGCTGTACCGTGGAAAAAGGCTTTCAAATCGTCCGGCGGCAGCTAGAGAAATGGAAAAAATCCGGAGGGGAAAACCAAGTGGTTTTGCTGGAGTACGGCGGCAACGATTCCGATTATGATTGGGCGCAGATCAATGCCGATCCTTCTGGGGAATTCCATCCCCACACCGAACTTCCGGTATTTCGCCGGGTGCTTCGTGGAATGGTGGAGTTTGTCCGGGAACAAGGCATGACTCCGGTGATGATGAACCTGCCTCCGGTGGACTCCACCAAATATTTGAACTGGCTTTGCCGCAGTGGGACCGGCATTCAAAAAGAGAATCTGCTCCAGTGGCTCCGGGATCCCGAAATTATCTACCGGCATCAGGAGCTGTATTCCGCGGCGGTCTGCCAGGTGGCTTGGGAAACCAATACCCCACTGATCGACGTCCGCTCCGAATTCTTGAAAAGCCGGGATTATAAAAGCCTGATCTGCCAGGATGGCATCCATCCCAGCGCGGCGGGACACCGGCTGATTCAAAAGAGCCTGGCTGCTTTCGCCCGGCAATTCAGCCGCCTCGCGCCGGTCCCGAACCGGCCGCTGCAAGGCGCTGTTTAACTGAACTTCGCTTACGAGAATCTCAATTCCAACCATAAAACAAGAAAAAGCGCGTTCCCTTTTTGGGAGCGCACTTTTTCTTTGCCCGCTCAATCTTCCTCGGCCATCGGTTCCATTTTTTCAATCCGCAGCTTGGTAATCCGCTGCTCCTCCACCTGTTCCACCGTAATGGTCATCGGACCGATCTGCACACTGGGACATTCGTCCCCTTCCGGGATATTCCCCAACATGCCAGCCACCAACCCAGCAATGGTATCGTAATCCCCTTCTGGAAGCTCGATTTTGAGCCGGCGGTTTACTTTGTCTACGGGAACCGCGCCGTCTACCAAAAAGGTATGACCGTTGACAGGGCGGATTTCCTCTTCCTCATGGTCGTATTCATCCTGAATATTTCCCACAATGGACTCCAAAATATCCTCCATCGTCACCATACCTCGGGTGCCGCCGTACTCGTCTACCAAAATGGCCGCTTGAATCCGGCGCTCTGTCATTTGATGAAACAGTTGGCTAGCCGGCAAGCTGTCCGGCACAAAAAAAGCTGGCCGCATCACGGCGGACACCCGCAAATTCGGGCTGATGGAACGCCCCACATACCGGAGCAAATCCTTCACGTACACAATGCCCAACAGATTATCCAGGTCCTCATGATACACTGGAATCCGGGAATAGCCTTCCCGGACCGCTAGGTTGGCCACTTCCTGAACGCTTTCCGTATCCTCCACAGCTACCAAATCGGTACGGTGGGTCATGATCTCCCGCGCATTGGTGTCGTTAAAGTCGAAAACATTGGCGATCATATCTTTCTCGCTGGCTTCAATGCTGCCGCTCTCCCCGCTTTCGTCCACCATCATCAGGATTTCTTCCTCCGTGGCTGGCTTGTCCGACGCGTGGGGATTGAGGCCCATACCCTTAACCAAGCCATTGGACAGCAGGGAAGCCAGGGCCGTGACCGGACGGAACAGCGCCGCGAATAAATGGACCAGGCCCGCGGTACGCATGGCGCTGACCTCCGGCTTGGCGGCGGCGATTTTCCGAGGGATCAAGTTCCCCACAATCAGAAAGACAAACGCCAGCCCCAACTCAACCAGGGCGATGGCAATGCCGCGATGGACTGTCGCGGAAAAAGGAAGGAAGGAAAGCGCGCTTCCCAAGGCTGGGGCAATGCTCCAGGACAAAAAGCCAGCGGATAAAAAGCCAGCGAGCAAGGTCATCCACGCCAGGGTAGACAGCAGCCGAGGCTGCCGCTCCATATGGCGGACGGCCTTCTGAGCCCTCAGATTGCTCGCGGAAAGACGGCGGAGCTGCCGCTCATTGGCATGCTGGAACGCGCTTTCAGCCGCGGAAAACCATCCATATAAAAACAGGCAGACCACAGAAAGTAGAATGGCAAAAACAAGATGTTCGCCAGGTTCGGGAGACATATCAGTTCCTCTCTTTCACATTCATTTTCTTTTTTCTATTTTACTATGGGAACGCAGGAATAGCAAGCGGCCTATTTTTTCCTCGTTTTTACGTTCCATATTTTTGTTCTTTGCCTGTGCCAATCCGCAAAACATTCCATGTGAAACGTATGCCCGCCTCGTCCGATCCCCTATTGTTAATCCGCACACAAATATTGCTCCAAATCTTCCAAACTTGAGTTCTGGAGAGCGAATCCATCCTGCCTTTTTTACAAAATCTGATCAGATTCCGCAAAAAATCACAAGAAAATGTGAAAAACGCTTCCATGTTTTCCATCTTTCCTCTGCGGTTTCTGGTTGGGAATAAACAAAAAGCGCCTGCTTTTCCCAGCAGGCGCTTTCTGAATGCTATTTACAAGGTTACCGTCACTGCGTTTTGAAAGCGGCGGCTGGGAGTTTAACCTCGGGAACATCGTCACCAAACGCGGTATATGTAATGGTCATGCTATATTTTTCTACATTGAAATCGCTGGGAACACTGGTATTTTGGGCGGAAAAAACTTTTTCCATAATCTCTTTGAAATAATCGCTCATGTCAATGGTCATTTCCACAGGAAGCAAGGTTTCCGCGTCGTAATAGCCCACAATTTTCATGCCCGACTCCGTCTTGAAGTCTTCCAGGCTCATGCCGCTTTGGCCAAGCTGCTGAGTCAATTGATCCTCTATGCCGGAGGCTTTCAGGGCTTCTATCATATCGTCGCCGGTTAGCTTACCTTCCAACACAACCACTTCCTTGCCGTTTACCTTTTGGACGCCTTTGTTCTCAAAGATTTCGGCATCCTGGGTGTAAACGCTGGTATCCACCTGCTGGCTGTATTGCTTGAGCTGTTCCTGAGACTCGCTTAGGTCAATGCTGGATTTCTGCCATTGGCCGTCCATTCCCATATACATGGAAACCTTGCCGTTTTCCTCCAGCATATATAGGTCAATAGCCTGGGATTGCTTTTGTCCGCCCTGGGAAACATTCATATCCATGTTCATTTGCGCCCGCACAGGATTTTGTTTGGCGATCATATCCATGTCAATGGCCATTTCCATCGCTTGGCCTTGGGCCTTCATTTTCATCTCAGCCTTCAGGTTGGCTTGGAGATCCGTCAGATCTTCCGAAGCTTTTCCAGACTGGGCTAGGATGGCCTGCGGAGTCATGTTGGCGGCTCCTTGAGCGCCGACTTGGCTCATCACTTCGCTTGAACTGCCGGGACCTTCCCCACAAGCCGCCAAGGATAACGCCAAAACAACAGCCGCAATCCCTGCGCCAATCCGTTTTTTCATTTTCATCGCTAATTCCCCCTTTTTAATAATACTTTCATTATAACAAATCCCAAAGGGATGTCAATGTCATGGCGAGAAGAGATTGCCGCTCCTTTTTGTAAAGTTTCGCTAAAAAATTTCTATGGGGAACCCAACCATCCTTTTCTTTTTGACCTCCCTGCCCTTCTCCATTACGACGTAAGGTTTCTATTTTGCCACCTCTTCCGATTGCCTTGGAAATTTCTTATTGTTTTCTTCCCCTTTCCCATATTTGTAAAAACCGCTGAAAATATATCTCAATTCCTCAATCAAATCTGTTGTTTTGCTTAATTTTATGACAAAGTAAAAAAAGCTCTTAGGGATATTGTTAAAAAATACGCAATCTTTCTTAGCAATGTTCCCAAAAATCGAGAGGCAAGTATGAATACATTATTAAAAATGGAAATCCCCCTGACAAAAATGCACATTATTACTTTACAATCCCAAAAGAAAATGATAAACTTTAACTTAAGTATAGGTCATTCTTACTTAAAATTTTCCATCATTATGTTATGATCATACCTTGAAGGGGGAAATACCACATGGCAAGAA
Organism: Clostridiales bacterium; assembly: GCA_022801595.1. GTDB lineage: Bacteria > Bacillota > Clostridia > Oscillospirales > Acutalibacteraceae > UMGS1071. Next base: position 115,104 of record JAAWSO010000003.1, read on the forward strand.
AAATGAAAACCATGGATGGTAACAACGCTGCTGCGCATGTTTCCTATGCGTTCACCGATGTTGCCGCAATCTATCCAATCACTCCATCCTCTGTGATGGCAGACGATACGGACAAATACGCCGCCGCCGGACGGAAAAACCTGTTTGGCCAGGAAGTCCGGGTGACGGAAATGCAGTCCGAAGCCGGCGCCGCCGGCGCGGTGCATGGCTCTCTGTCTGCTGGCGCCCTGACCACTACATACACGGCTTCCCAGGGCTTGCTCCTGATGATTCCAAACATGTATAAAATGGCCGGAGAGCTGTTGCCAAGCGTCATCCACGTATCCGCTCGTACCTTGGCCGGACACGCTTTGTCCATTTTCGGCGATCATTCCGATATTTATTCCTGCCGCCAGACTGGTTACGCTATGCTGTGCAGCAACAGCCCTCAGGAGGTTATGGATCTGGGCGCTGTGGCTCACTTGGCCGCCATCAAAGGCCGGGTTCCGTTCCTCCATTTCTTCGACGGCTTCCGTACCTCCCACGAGATCCAGAAGATCGCAACCTGGGACTACGAGGATCTGGGCGAAATGCTGGATTGGGACGCTGTGGACGCGTTCCGCCGCCGTGCTCTGAACCCAGAGCATCCGGTTCTCCACGGCACCGCGCAAAACGACGATATCTTCTTCCAAGCCCGCGAGGCCTGCAACACCTACTACGATGCCGTTCCTGAAATCGTAGTGGAGTATATGAACAAGGTCAATGAAAAGTGCGGCACCAACTACAAGCCGTTTAACTACTATGGCGCGCCAGACGCAGAGAAGGTCATCATCGCTATGGGTTCCGTCTGCGAAACCGCAGAGGAAACTATTGATTACCTGATGGCTGCTGGTGAGAAGGTAGGCTTGGTGAAGGTTCACCTCTACCGTCCATTCTGCGCCAACTACCTCCTGGACGTTCTGCCGGATACCGTAACATCCATTTCCGTTTTGGACCGTACCAAGGAGCCTGGCTCCATTGGCGAGCCTTTGTACCTGGATGTGCTGGCTGCTCTCAGCGGCACTAAGTTTGGCTGCTGCTCCATTTACAGCGGCCGCTACGGCTTGGCTTCCAAGGACACCTCCCCAGCCCACATCGTCGCTGTGTTCCGCAACATGGGCGCTGCGGACGGGAAAAAGCGTTTCACCATCGGTATCACAGACGATGTGACCAACCTGTCCCTGCCCATCAACGAGAACCCAGACACCTCTCCAGAGGGTACCCGTTCCTGTAAGTTCTGGGGCTTGGGCGCAGACGGCACCGTTGGCGCAAACAAGAATTCCATCAAAATCATCGGCGATAAGACCGACATGTACGCACAGGGTTACTTCGCTTACGACTCCAAAAAATCCGGAGGTATCACCGTATCCCACCTACGTTTTGGCCACAATCCGATCAAATCCTGCTATTATATCAGCCAGGCTGACTTTGTCGCCTGTCATAACCCATCCTATGTGGATAAATATGACATGGTACAGGATCTGAAGAAGGGCGGCAGCTTCTTGCTCAACTGTCCATGGGATGTGGAAGAACTGGGCAAACGCCTGCCTGCTAACGTAAAACGTTTCATCGCGGAAAACAACATCAACCTGTACACCATCGACGGCATCAAGATCGGAAAGGAAATCGGCTTGGGCGGGCGGATCAACACCATCCTGCAAGCGGCTTTCTTTAAGATCGCAAACATCATCCCCATTGAGCAAGCCATACAATACATGAAAGACGCGGCTACCAAGTCCTACAGCAAAAAGGGCGAGGAAGTGGTCGCCATGAACCACCGCGCCATTGAGCGGGGTGCGGAAGGCGCAGTAAAGGTAGAGGTGCCGGCTGACTGGGCAACCGCAACCGAAGGCGCTGCTGTTCACCAGGCCGCTCATGAAGGCCGCGCTGATGTGGTGGAATATGTCACCAACATCCTGACTCCAGTCAATGCCCAAAAGGGCAATACCTTGCCGGTGTCCGCCTTCCTGAAAGGTGCGGACGGCACTACCCCTCAAGGCACTGCCGCTTATGAGAAACGAGGCATTGCCGTAGACGTTCCAGAATGGATTCCAGAGAACTGTATCCAATGTAACTTCTGTTCCTACGTTTGTCCTCACTCCGTCATCCGCCCTATCGCCATGACCGAAGAAGAGCTGGCTAAGGCTCCTGCCGACACTTTGGCCAAGGACTTGACCGGTATGGCCGGCCTGAAGTTTGTGATGACCGTATCCACCCTGGACTGCACCGGCTGCGGTTCCTGCGTGGATGTTTGCCCAGCCAAAACAAAAGCTCTGGTAATGAAGCCAATTGACTCTCAAATGAAGTATCAGCCAGTATTTGATTATGGCCAAAAGGTTGGCGAGAAAGAAGAGGTTATCGCTAAGTTTAAGGAGACGACCGTAAAGGGCAGCCAGTTCAAGCAGCCGCTCTTCGAGTTCTCCGGCGCATGCGCAGGTTGCGGCGAAACCCCTTACGCAAAGCTTGCCACCCAACTGTTTGGCGACCGCATGATGATCGCCAACGCCACCGGCTGTTCCTCCATTTGGGCTGGTTCCGTTCCTTCCACTCCATACACCGTAAACAAAGAAGGCAAGGGTCCATCTTGGGGCAACTCCCTGTTTGAGGATAACGCGGAATATGGCTTAGGTATGGAATTGGCGCAAAAAGCAATCCGTCACCGTCTGGCTGGTTACATTGAGCAAATCAAGGATTCCGAGAAGGCTCCTGAATCCCTGAAAGCCGCTTGCGCCGCTTACTTGGATACCAGAATGGACAGCGGCGCCAACCGCGTGCCAACCGCCAATCTGATCGCGGAACTGGAAAAGGTTGACGGCTGCTGCGACTGTGCGGAAGGCGGCGCGCTGGTCAAGAAAATCCTGGCTGACAAGGACTTCCTCAATAAGAAATCCATCTGGATCATGGGCGGCGACGGCTGGGCCTATGACATCGGCTTCAGCGGCGTTGACCACGCTTTGGCGTCCGGTGAAAACATCAACATCCTGGTCTTCGACACGGAGGTTTATTCCAACACCGGTGGTCAAGCTTCCAAGGCTTCCCCGCTGGGTTCTGTGGCTCAGTTTGCCGCTGCCGGTAAGGCTACCCGCAAAAAGGATCTGCCAGGCATCGCCATGAGCTACGGCAATGTTTACGTCGCTCACGTTGCCATGGGCGCTGACTACAACCAATGCATCAAGACCTTTGTGGAAGCGGAAAGCTACGATGGTCCATCCATTATCATCGCATATGCTCCATGTATCAACCATGGCATTAAGGGCGGCCTCCGCGGCGTACAGGAAGTAGAGAAACGCGCCGTTGCCGCTGGCTACTGGACCAATTTCCGCTATGACCCAAGAAGACAAGCGGAAGGCAAGAACCCATTCCAGCTCGACAGCAAAGAGCCATCTGCAAGCTACCGCGACTTCCTGATGAGCGAGGTTCGCTACAACTCCTTGACCCGTGCATTCCCAGAGCGTGCGGAAAAACTGTTCGCACAAGCTGAGAAGGACGCTGCTTATAATTATAAGAGACTCAAGGCAATGGCAGAAGCTCCTGTGATTGAAGAATAATCCTGCTTCTCCCTTCCTAATCCTATCATAAAAAAACCCCTGCACTTTGGAATCGTTTCCAATTGTGCGGGGGCTTTTTGTTGCTCAGCGAAAATTGGAATGGCTGAGTTGATATCGGCATTCTTTTGCGGTTTTCTTAGACGGACGATTTCAAAATTTTTCTTTCTAAAATCTAGAGATAAGTTTTGAATTTCAGCTTGACATCATGATTTTGTATGATAAAATAAAATTAGAGATTAAATTTTTATGAAAAATAGGAAAAATAAGGAGGGATTTTGATGAAACGATTCGATTGGAGAATTATTTTAATCAGCGTCGCCATTTTTATCATCCCTCCTCTCGCCATTCCTACCCGTGGAGTGTTAACGGAAGGGATCACCACCTATGTCTACGGCTTTCCTTTTTCCTGGTTTTCTATTTTTTTTGAATCTCGCGGGGGAAAAGCATTTCTCGTGCAAGCATTGTCAGAGCCCCACAGCGGCATTTCCGTCAGCATTGTTTCCGCAATCATGAATTTGCTAATCATCTATATTGTGGTGAACGCAGTGGTCAAAGTCTTTGTATTCAAAAAACGGAACCACCCAGAGGATCAACCTCCTATGGATGATTCCGTATCGTCGGATTTAAAGGAAGAAAAAGAAACAGCTACTGCGCAGTCACGTGGATCAGATGAGCAATAGATGGAATGCTTTCTCCCTGCTGAGAAGAGGTCGGAGACATCAAAGCTCCAGTGGCCATAAAAAGCACATTCCGATAAACCCCCTTCTGGATATCAGTTAAAATTTTCGAGCAGAACACGGAGCCCGCACAGCCGCATCCAGAACCGCCTGCGTGTACATCCTGCTTCTGAGGGTCAAAAATCATTTTCCCGCAGTCTTGGTGAAGATTTCCTAAAGAAATATCGTGGTTGCTGAGTAATTCTTCAAACAGTTGACTGCCCACACTGCCCAAATCACCGGTCAGGATTAAGTCATAATCGGTGGGGCGAGTCTTAGTATCGCTGAAAAAATCAGCCAAGGTTTGAGCTGCGGCCGGCGCCATAGCCGCTCCCATGTTGTTGGCGTCCTTCACTCCTAAATCCGCAATCCGTCCGATTGTAATGGCAGAAATTACTGGCTTTTTTTCCACAGATTCCCCGTTATTCGTTGATGACTGGGAAGCTGTGGTTTCTTTTTGGGAGGAAATCCCCCATTGGGAGATTACCGCTGCGCCGGAAGCCGTAACCGTCCATTGAGCAGTGGGAGGACGCTGGCCTCCGTATTCCAGAGGGAATCGAAATTGACGTTCGGCGGAACAAAAGTGGGAAGAAGTCACAGCCAGAGCCCGCCGCGCCGCGCCGCCCTCCACAAATACCGCGGCCATGGCTAAGGTCTGGCACATGGTAGAGCAAGCGCCATACTGTCCCAAAAACGGAATCTGTAAGCTGCGCAGCCCAAAGGTAGACGAAATGCATTGGTTTAGCAAGTCGCCTGCAAAAATATAGTCGATGTCTGTATTGGCAAGCTGCCTTTTTTGAAGGGCCCGCTGTACGGCTTCCGTTTGCAACTGGCTTTCCGCTTTTTCCCAACTATCTTGTCCTAGCGTGGTATCGTCATAAGAATAGTCGAAATAAGGCCCCAAAGGTCCTTCTTTTTCTTTCTTGCCCGTCACCGCCGCAAAGCTTTCTACAAACGGCCTCGTTTCGGTTTGTAGAGTAAATTGTCCAATTCGTTTCATTTTTGTTCCCTCCTCCATCAAGTGAATAGCCGGATCAAATAGAGAACCAATCCGTAAACCATAGATGAGGTAATACCATATACCAATACGGGACCAGCAATGACGAACATTTTCGCGCCCATACCCATAATAAAGCCTTCGCTTTTATACTCCATGGCAGGAGAAACAACCGAATTTGCAAATCCTGTGATGGGCACAATCGTACCTGCTCCGGCAATTTTCGCAATATTATCAAATACTTTAAATGCCGTCAGTACGGCGGCAATCCCAATCAGCGTCACAGACACCGAAATTCTGGCGTGGGTTTCCGTGAGTCCAGCCTGCATATAAGCCCAAAACAATAGCTGGCCAAAGGCGCAAATCCCGCCGCCAAACAAAAAAGCCATGATACAATTTTTCACATAGGTACTAGCGGGGGATGCTTTTTTCACCATTTGGTCATACTGTTTTTGGGGCATTTGGATCACCCGCGCCCCATCGGATGGATGCGGCATAGATCCGCTGGCTGCTTGAAACATGGTTTCTTTCTTTTTATGATTCATGATCATCCACCTTTCTGGATTCTCTTGTTTTGATTTTGTTTCATTTTATTATTTGGCAGCAAAATCGATCTATTCCCAACAATTTTTAACAAACAAACCAGTCGTCTGCGCAATGTATGTTGAAAAAGAAAAGTCCTTTTTTAGATCATGTGGGAGCAAGGACATAGAAAACTTCTGGAACATATTACTCCCAATGAATTTGATGTTTTACATGATGGCGCTATTGCGGAACTTAGGAAGGGTTCCATGTATCGTTATCAGGCGGAATGCGGAGCCGAAAATTGGAATGATCCACCAAATAAACAATATATTAATAAACGAGAGATTTTCTTCAAAATGAAGAGAATCTCTTTCTAATATCTCGGAAGAATACACCGACATCTAATTTTGTTTGCAGAGTAGTAGCGCTTAACCTAATAAGGAAAAAAATAACGAAAAAAAAGTTTTAAGTTTCTTTCCAAAAATAAAAAAGCACGGATAGAACCATGCTTTTTAAAACTTTTATTTTTCTCCGATTCCTGGACGATCCGCCCGATAAACCATATGGAGCATATCCATACCATAATAATGCTTGACCAAAGTCCCGACTGGTTTCATGCCATTACGCTCCGCCACACGCTGGGAAGAACCATTATTCTCCCGGATCATGGAGTAAATCTGGGAACATCCTAACGTATCGAAGGCATATTGCTTACAGGCCGCAGCCGCTTCAGTCGCATAGCCTTGATGCCAAGCGTCCTTCTGGAATAAATAGCCTACCTCAACCACCATGGTCCCATCCCAATCCTGAAGGGTTAGCCCAGCCTGTCCAATCATCTCCCCGGTTTCTTTCTGAATCACTGCCCACAAACCAAAGCCATCCGTTTTGTATCGCAGCAACTGACGCTCCAGCCATTGCTCCACTTCTTCCTCCGAAAAAGCGTGTTCATACGCATACATCACGTCTGGATCTTGCAGCATCCGGCGAAGTCCTGGAAGATCGCCTTGTCCCATCCGCCGCAGCCATAGGCGTTTGGTTTCCAAAATAACATCCCGCTGCACCCTTTCCCCTCCTGTTCCCGCAAAAGCATATCTCCATAGTTTTCATAAAAAATAATCCTACCAACCGTTGGTTTTATTTTCGGCTTTCCAAGGCTTTCTTCCTCTTATGCACCGCGGCTGCCATCATCCAACCATTCCGTTTTTGGGAATGATGTCGAAAAAGTCATCTCACAAATCCTCAAAATAGCAGTGTTGGCCTTTGCCCCTTTTTTTACTTTTGTAGAGGGCAATATCTGCCTGCCGCACACTGTTTTTATAATTAAAGGTTTCGGTTTGTACAAATGTAATTCCTACGCTGCAAGAAAGCGAAAACTGCTTCACTTCTTTTAAGGCGTCAAACAGTTCCTTCATCCGTCGGTCCAGTACGTTTCGCTGACGGGCTCCCTTGAGGAATACTAAAAATTCATCGCCGCCCAACCGGCCTACCAAAGCCTTGCTACGGAAAGTGTTTTTCAAAATCTGGCTGAACTGAACCAGCACTTGATCTCCTTGCAGATGGCCAGACTGATCATTGATGGTCTTGAAATTATCCAAATCCAGAACTACCATGGCTCCGTAACGGGAACCTTCCCCTTCTGTCATATAACGAAGCACCTCATATTCAAAAAATCGACGGTTATAAACATTGGTCAGCGGGTCGCGGCTGGCTGCCAGCTCTTGAGCCAACTCCCGTTTTTTCTCTACGTCAATATCCCGCAAATATAGTAAGGCATACATATTTTCTGTGATACGATCCTGGAACACATGGGCGACCATTTCGACCCAACGGAACTCCTCCCCAATTTTGCGGCGGAAACAGCATTTTTTCGTGTGTTCTCCCTCTCGAAACATTGTTTTTTCCAAATTTCTGTTGAGATAAGAATGCAGACGCTCTTGCTCTTCTGGAAGCATTACTTCATGCAGATGACGGAACACTGCTTGATGAAAGCTCTCCTTCTCCTTTTCACATTCGGCTTGGTAGAATTCCCAGAGGCCGCCTGCCGCTTTGAGCTGACCACTTTCCAGGTCCACTTCCGCATATGCAATGGTTTCCGACAAAATTGCGTGATAAAAATCATGAACCCGATTGTATTCCAACTCCAGCACCCGCTGTTGGCTGGCAGGCTCCAGCAACACCACAATCGTGTTTGCGTCCGGTTTCTCTTGACCCAAACGACGGGTTTTGATTTTAAAGGATTCATAACATCCCGATTTTGTTTTGAGGAAAAGTTCCAAGTCATCCCGCTCTGGATTGGCCTGTACGTGCGAAAAAACCGCCTGGAATGTTTCCACAAAATGAGGGTGTACCATTCCAGATTGAATCCAGCATTCAGGAAAATCATTTTCCCGTTCCTCTTCGCCGGCCAGCAACTTTCGTTCCGTATGAAAGTAGATAGATCGCTTCGCCTCATTGTATTCAAAGATTTCACTGTTATAAGCGTCTGGAAAAAATCGGGGCTTGTCCACCCCGCTGATAATCCGCAGGTATCCATCCAAACAAATCATACCGTTGCTGTCGTCGACCCTGACCCCAAACAACCGCACCATCACTTCGCCTCGGCTGGGATGGTTCCAGGTATATTCCAACTGCACCAGCCGCTTGGAATGAATCATGTTGCCCAAAGCAAGGTTGACGTAGTCGTAATAGCCGTCATTGATCCGGTTATACCAATCGCGATAGCGTTCTTCCGGCGTCCGGTCATTCTGAAAACCCAAAATCTCACACGTGGTATGATCCGCAAACATCTTACAGACCCCGCTTTGTTTGTCAATGTGGATCATCCACACCCCCAGCTGGACCGCTTTCAGAATGTCCTGATAGCAGCAATCCATTGGTTCCTTCGGTTGCGTGTCCGCTTCGTTCCGCTCCATCCAATCCAAGGAGCACAGTGGCGTGGTCCGGTCCCGTGAGGAGGCTGACCGTTCCGTGCTGTTAAAGGCCGCCCGCTCCATATCCAGTTTGTCTTTGATATACTGGCTGATGACCTCTGTTTCAGTCACGTCAATGGCAACTTCCATACGCGCAAGTTTTTGATTCCAGCTGACCAGCTTGTCCTTTAAGATGAAATGGCGCTTGAGAAATGGATTGTGGAATCCCCAAATATGAAATCCCTTTTTTTCGAGGACAGAGTTGGTACAGAATTCACAAGGGGCATCTTTTCCCTGCAAGACCTTATAACACTTGCGGCCTTCATAATCGTGGATGCCGGTGATCCGGCGGCCAGCGGGATTCAGATAGTACAGCTCATAGGTATCCAAATCGCTGACGTAAACAATATCCTCCATCCCTTCCAACATGGCTTGAAAGTTTTCTCCCGGGTCCGTGGTCTGCAGTTCCCGGTTCCCTCCGGCATCCAATTTTTGAAAACCGGTATCCCGGGCCAGTCGCTCCTGATAAGCCAAGCTGTTTTCCTGAATATAAACCTCCTCAAACTGTGTTTTTTCAAACGGTTTGGCGAAGAGAAAACCCTGCAAAACATTGGGATGTAACCTTTTTAGGACAACCAATTCATCCTCCGACTCCACACCTTCGCAGCAAACCCGAATCTGGGCGCTGTGCGCCAGTTGGATGATGTGATGAAGCAGACGGTAGTGGTATGCGCTGTGCTGGATTCCGCTGACAAAACAGCGATCAACTTTAATCTCATCAATTTCAATGTTTTTCATATGGCTCAAGCTGGAATAGCCTGTCCCAAAATCATCGACGGAAATGCTGATTCCACGCTTCTTCCAATCACAAAAAATTTGATTGAACCATTGGTAATCCTGCAGCTGGATGCTTTCCGTCACCTCCAGGGTTAAAGCGTCCCCAGGAAGCCCAATTTGATCCAGAGCCTGAAACACTGTTTGGGGAAAGCCTTCTTTTTTCAACTGCACGTAGGAAAGGTTCACGCTAATATGAAAGCGGGGGATTGCTTCCCTCCATATTTTACATTGATGCAAAGCGGTTTCCATCACCCATTGCCCGACAGGACAAATCAGCTCAGAGCGCTCCAAAATCGGCACAAATTCCGAGGGATCAACCGTCCCTCGGCTGGGGGAATCATACCGCAGCAACGCCTCCGCTCCCAATAGCTGATAGGTCTGGCCGTCAATCTGCGGCTGGTAACACAAGGAAAAGCCACAAAAATTGTTCTGAACGCTTTGCCGCATTTCTTCCTGCAAATCAATGGCGCTCAAGCTTTTCTTAAAGTCATCGGAAGAAAAAAAGGCCAGTTGACTTTTCCCTCTGGTTTTCGCGCGATCCAAAGCATTTTCCGCGTATTGATACAAAAGCCTGCCGCTTTTATCCAGCTTCTCCCCATAGGAAACCGCACCAGCCGATACGGTACAGGAATTCGACACACGCTTCTGCACCTGCTCAAAAATCTGGATTACCGTGCTGGTATCCTTTCCTACCAAATTGACTCCAAAGCGGTCGCCGTCCAGCCGATAAATACGCAGGGAAGGATCTACGACACGCTCCAATGCTCCGGTGACAATTTTTAGGATGCCGTCTCCAAACTCCCTGCCATATTTCATGTTGATGCTTTTCAAGTTGTCAACATCAAACAGCAAAAGATAGCCTCCGCTGTGTTCCTCCAAGCAAATTTCCATGTCCTCGCTTAGTTTAGCGCCGTTGAGCAGCCCCGTAAGAGAATCTACCTTTCGATCCAATGCCGTATCTGAGATCCGGCCAATCATCAGCCTAGGCTTTCCGCTGACGTCTAACTGGCATTTTCCTCGGCTGCTAATCCAAATCTTATTGCCTTCCCGATCCAACAGACGATACTCCATCTTGTGAACCAAAAGCCTTCCGCTCTGGATCTGGTCCATCGTTTCCTGATACGCAGGCAAATCCCGATCATAAACAATATCATTCCAGTCTTTCTGGCTGCAAGATTCTTTGCCAAGCAAATTGAGGTTGTATTTTTCATAAATAGGTCCGGCAAAATAAATCCGTCCGGTCTGAAAATCATTTAAATAGAGAGAATCATCGGTGCTTTCATTCAAAAACCGCAAGGTATCCAAATAGGTTTGAATATCCTGTCCCTGAGCAGAATTAGACCCTTGATACACAGTCAGTCATCCTTTCTTTCCGATATCGTCCATCGCGCTTCTGGGGTATGCGAAAATTCCACCAAATATTTTTATTGTTAATCAATTATACCATAAAAAACTTGCGCAGCGCGCAAATCAGGCAGCGCCGTAAGAGCGCAGCTCTTTTTTCTGATTCAATGCTCTCAGAAACTCCCGGAATCTTTGATTCCGTCGGCGTTTCGAGGTTATGATCCCACACCTGCGGTGAGCAAATCGCGTATGCTCCCTCCGGTCGCCAAATTGCACAGGAATCCATGCGCCCAAATGCCCGCGCTGCAGGTTCACTGCGGATATGATACCATATCTCTCCACTTATTTTGATAAAATCCGGGAAATACCTTAATTTTTTGTTCTTTCAAAAATAGGGTTCCGATGGAGCAATCTTATAATCAAAGATTTCTACCCTCCCGACGCTAGAAAAGAATAAGCCTGCTTTTTCTTCGGCTGGCCAATTCCCGTGAAAAAAGCTCTGGACTCCCAAATCTTCTGACCTGGAGCCAGAGCTATTTTGGTAGGCTTTCCGAGGTGGCTGGGGCATCCATAAACCGACTGTGCGCTGGAGATGACCGGGCAGGCTGGCCATGATGTCCCTTGTGGGCGGGTACTCCACCCGCACATACTCCACCTTTTTGTATTTGTTGATGGACAGGTCATAGCCATTCCCGACAATTTCTTCTTTGGACACCAGAAAGCTTTGTTCGGTGCGCTCCCGCTTTTGCTCCTCCTGACGCGCGTGAAACCGGGCGATGATGTCCGGGATATCGCTGTGTTTCAGCGGGGTTCGCTTATCGTCCAGGGAAAAGCCATCGCTGCGCATGTCATAGAACCACATATGATCCGTACCGCCAGCTCCGGTCTTAGTGAAAATAATGACGGCGGTGGATACCCCCGCGTAGGGCTTGAACACATCGCTGGGCATAGAAATGATGGCCTCCAGCCGGTGATTCTCCACAATCTCTTTGCGGATATCCCTGTGTGCCTTGCTGGAACCAAAGAGAACGCCGTCCGGCACGATGGAGGCGCAGCGGCCGCCGTTTTTCAGCATGCGCAAAAAGAGCGCAAGAAATAACAGCTCGGTTTTTTTCGTTTTTGTGAGCTTCGTTAGGTCTGTGGCCACACGATCATAATCCAGACTGCCCTTAAACGGCGGGTTTGCCATAATCTTCGTATATAGGCCTTGATCGTCATTTTGATCAGACAGACTGTCTTTATATGCAATCTGGGGATTGGAAATCCCGTGGGTCATCATGTTCATGGCGCCGATTCGCAGCATGGTACGGTCCATATCGTAACCGGTAAACATCCGATTGTGATAGTGGTCGCGGGCCTTCTTATCGTGTGTATACCCACCGTTTTCCCCCAAATAGGTTTCTTTGATGTATTCTCCCGCGGCTACCAGAAACCCACTGGTACCGCAGGCCGGGTCACAGATCCGGTCCTCCATTTGCAGATCCAGCAGTTCTACCATCATGCGGATAATATGGCGCGGGGTACGAAACTGGCCGTTTGTGCCTGCTGTGGAAAGCTTGGAGAGCAATATATTCATATAAATCTCCCCGGGCGTCTGTTTTGCTGCCAGGCTGCTTATCCACAATTTCGTACAGCTCGTCCAGCTCCGTCACAATTTTTTGCAATAACTGAGGGGTTGGTATTTTAAAAATAGCGTCGTTCATATATTTCGCATAGGCGCTGCCGCTATTTTCATGCAATGTTTTAATAAACGGGAATACCCCTTGTAATTCGCCATCTATAATCTGACCTTGTATGAGGCGGTACATCACCTCGGCCGGCTTATCCTGAAATACAGACCATCGGTACTCCTCTTTTCCCTCGAAAATGCTCTGGAAGGGCAGGTCAAGCATACGGCTTTCCCTTTGCCGTAAACGATCCGCTTCATCCAAATCCCGAATAAACATCAAATAGGTAATCGCTCAATGGCCTCAAGCGGATTTGTAAGTCCCCCGGACCAAAATATCTCCCAAATTCGATCCACTTTATTTTTTATTTCTCCAGTAATCATACGTTCCTCCCACGAATCTACTCTCTATCGTTTTTCATCGTCTCCTGTCGTTCCATCACACCTTGTCTTTCTCTCAAGAAAGCGGAGGATCTACAAAAAATCGACAAATTTCACACCTCTATTTTTCTCAGTATAATACTTTATCAGCCCTTTTGGCAACCCAAAGGATAAAAACCCAATATGCACCGAGAATATGAAGCCGACGGGCAATCGGCATACCGCCGCCTATTGGCAAAAAGTCAAATACATAACGGGATATAACGACGCCGCTATACATTTGAGCAAGGATGTAAGCAAGACGAGTCAATCAATACAAAGCGTTAAAATACACAATGCAGTGTATTTCCCCTTGAAAATTTTTTTATGCCAGCCGGAAATAGCCCTGTATTTCAAGAGAGTTCGAATACGACCGAAAAATCGCTCAAACCCGTATTGGGGGAAAGAACAGCCGAAATCAGGATCTTTTTCGAGGTGGGCACAAAAAAGAGAAATCTCGCAACTCCCATGGTTACTCGATTTCTCATTGGTGGAGTGGGTGGGATTCAAACCCCACGGCACCGTAAGGTACAACTGATTTCGAGTGCGTTATCCTTTTCTCACTTTTCAGATACTCTGCGTCAGCACCAGTAAGTTCCGTCGTGCTGAAAAGGTGCATCATTACTGGGTTTTTTCAATATCATTTATATTTAACGGCAGAAAAATACAGGGTAATGATTAGTTGTTTGTTTGAACTGCAAAATAAACTGATTGCACAAAGCAAATATGCCAATACAATAAACGAAGTTATAATGAAATGCTTAAAGTAATCAAAAGGGTAGGCGTACGAAGAAATTCTATGACTGCCCTTTTTTATATCCCAATCATATTTTATTCGTTGTAAAAAATGTAATTTGAATTCAAATTATTATTGTAATTTTTGTTTATACGTATTATATTATATTTGGATTAAAATGTGGAGGTGCTTATATGTACCGAATTGCAATTGAAAAATTATTAAAATGGAAAGAAAGTAAACGCCGAAAGCCGCTCATTATTCAAGGAGCTAGACAGGTCGGTAAGACTTGGCTGATGAAAGAGTTTGGAAAACAGGCGTATGCAGACACTGTATATATTAACTTTGACTCCAATTCCAGAATGGCAGAACTGTTCGCTTCCGATTTGGACACGAACCGTTTAATTATGGGATTGGAGCTATATGTAGGTCGTAAAATCAACCCTGACAATACGCTGCTAATTTTTGATGAAGTACAGGAAGTTCCGAGAGCGTTGACATCGCTCAAATACTTTTATGAAAATGCACCTGAATATCATATCATCTGTGCAGGCTCATTGTTGGGTATAGCTTTGCACGAGGGTACATCTTTTCCTGTGGGTAAGGTTGATTTTCTGAAGCTTTTCCCTCTTTCTTTTAAAGAATTTTTGATGGCAACCAACCAAGAGCGTTTTGCAGAATTGCTTGATAAGAAAGACTTTCAGATGATTACAAGCTTTAAGCAAACGTACATTGATGCTTTGAAGCACTATTACTTTGTTGGCGGAATGCCGGAAGCTGTACAGAGCTTTGCTGAGAATAAAGACTTTAACGAAGTACGTGATATTCAAAAGCGTATCCTTGCAGCTTATGAGCAGGATTTTTCTAAACACGCACCAAATGAGATTGTTCCAAAAATTCGTATGATATGGAACAGTATCCCCTCTCAGCTTGCCAAAGAGAATAAAAAGTTTATTTACGGTCTTGTTCGTGAGGGCGGGCGTGCAAAGGATTATGAGACTGCTATTATGTGGCTTACAGATTGTGGACTCGTTCACAAGGTTAGCCGTGTCAATGCGGCGGGTATCCCTTTAAAAGCCTATGAAGACTTAAAAGCATTTAAGCTGTTCATTCTTGATGTGGGACTTCTCGGCTGTATGACCAGACTTCGTCAGCGTACTTTGCTTGATGGCAATGATCTTTTTGTCCAATTTAAGGGCGCTCTCACAGAACAATACGTTTGTCAGCAACTTAAAGCGATTGAGGATTTAGGAATCTACTATTATACCAACGATAGAGGTTCCTGCGAGGTAGATTTTGTAGTTGATACAGGAGAACAAATTGTTCCGGTCGAAGTGAAAGCAGAAGTGAACTTGAAAGCAAAGAGCCTGAAAACCTATCGGGAAAAATATTCACCGGAAATTTCTGTTCGTACTTCAATGGCGGACTATAAAAAAGAGGAATGGCTTGTTAATCTGCCGTTGTATATGATAGAGGAAATCGTCAAGATATAAACTGTATCACAGTAGGTTATAGCGCCTTTGAGCCGAAGAATGTTAAAAATAAGTGAGAAATATTAAGTCGTTTGGACAAATAAGCGAGCAACACTAAGGAAAGGAAAGCGAATTATGGTACACAATTATTTTATCAAATGCCAGGTCTGTGGAGCAATCACACGAATTCGCCTCCAGGTAGGCTATCTTAAAGAGCACCCTATTAATGTTGCTTGTAGGCGTTGTGGAACATCAATAAATGGGATGGTTTTCATCGAACAGGAAACGCCGAGCTTAAAATATATTTTTGAGAATGCAGACGAAGAAACAAAACCTGAAAAGGCAGATTATGTCGTAGAGTGCTCTGGCGAATTTCCTACGTTGAAGCCCTCAATTGATAATTTCGATAAAAATGATATTGACAATACTTTTGTTTTATCTCCGTTCATGCGCTTTTCTGGACGATGCAGATACAAAGAGTTTACTGAGACAATTTCGAAGTTAAACCGACTTCAAAACCACTGGGCTCAATATAAAAGAATAATTGATTTATATGAACGAGGAGATCGAAAGTATTTGCTGAACGAAATATGGAAGATTCTCCCGCAAGACCAGTTCCGGTGTAGAAACGACTTTGAGATATCGCGTGCGGTTCATATGATAGAAGTCATTTACTTTATCGGAACTTTGCGGAGCGATATAATTTCTGATCTTTCATTAAGTAATAGTGTGCTGAAGCTGCCTGCGGCGCAGATGAATTCACTGATTGATTTTCTCAATTCTCACGCGGGTTATTCATTGTCGGAATTACAGGCTGCGGTCTATAAAGCATACGACGAATTCATGTCAATATATCCGTACCTGATACCAGCAATTTTTCTACAATACTGCGATGAGGAAAGCGTAGACTTTGAAACTGAAGGGACAACAACAAGTTCATTTGACACAATAAAACAGTTTTCTTTGGATGCCTATGAGACTTTAGGAAACCTTTTGGTTGTTCCTATTGCCTTGAACAACATCAAATACAGGAATGATTACAACAAATGTGCCGTAGTGGAAACGCAGAGCAAAACGCTTGAAGACTATATTGGTTTTAGAAAAAAAGGAAGACGGTACCAGTATTGTGTTGACTCCGAACTCTATACAAAAGAGTTAAAAGTTATTATCAATTCCGATTTGCGAAATGCGATTGGACATAACGATTCTAAATATGACGGAATAACTCAGGAGATTATTTATTATCCGGCTCCCGGAGATCGGGCAAAACATGGAAAATCATATCTACTTGAATTTGAAAATGAAGCAGTCCATCTCTTTCAGGCGATAACTGTGATTTCGGAGTATCTATATAGACTCAGGGAGTTTGAAATGATAAAGGATGGACACGTTCCTCTTCCACCAAGCGCATACCCTTCACTATTCAAAAAAGTCGGGAGAAACGAGCCTTGTCCTTGTGAAAGCGGCTTAAAATTTAAGCGTTGCCACGGTAGATAAGGAGTATAAAATAAAACAAAATTCTGATGAAAAAACACAAACCTTTGAAAAATATAAATTAGAGGAGAATCAATATGGCAGCTATTAATGAGCTGATTAGTCAAATAGATAACGCTGAATTGCGGGAACGTATTCAAAAAGAAGTCGATAAGCTATCCAAGCAGAAGAAATTTGGACTTGTGTTTGAGGAGCACCTACCGGAATGCACTCCACTGTATGATATTCCGGTCCGCAGAGGTGCAAAAGTGGCACTGAAAACCGGAAAGGTAAATAATTTTTATACCGTCTTGAAATTGGATGGTGAAAAAGCAATTTGCATCAAGCAAGGTGAGCAGGATGCTGTTGAATTTAATGTAGCAGATCTTGTCACCATTGCTGAGTTTGGTGAGCCAATTTATCCGTATCTGAAACCCATTGACACTGTCTGCAATGCCCCTGACAGTGACCTTTGGCATACTCTCATTGAAGCAGACAACTATCATGCCCTGCAACTGTTGGAATATCTCTATGCCGGTAAGGTGGATTGTATTTACATTGATCCTCCTTATAATACTGGAGCAAAGGATTGGAAATACAATAACGATTATGTAGATGGCAATGATACTTATCGTCATAGCAAGTGGCTTTCAATGATGCAGAAGCGGTTGAAGCTGGCAAAAAAGCTGCTGAATCCACAGGATTCTGTGTTGATTGTCACTATTGATGAAAAGGAGTATTTGCATCTTGGGTGCTTATTGGAAGAAATGTTTCCTGAGTCAAAAATGCAGATGATAAGTACCGTTATTAATCCTAAAGGTAACAGACGAGATAGTGAATTTTCACGTTGCGAAGAATACATCTATTTTGTTTATATCGGAAAGGCCGCTATTATTTCCAACGGTACGGATATGCTGCGTGAAATAGCAGAAAACAAAACCGTGAACAGTAAGGATAAACCTGTACGATTGAGAGCTCTTT
Organism: Clostridiales bacterium; assembly: GCA_022801595.1. Classification (GTDB taxonomy): domain Bacteria; phylum Bacillota; class Clostridia; order Oscillospirales; family Acutalibacteraceae; genus UMGS1071. The sequence goes on from JAAWSO010000003.1 coordinate 132,746, forward strand.
TAAGACAAGCGAGTAATCATGGAAAACGTACAGATCGTCCTAATTTATTCTATCCACTATTATTCGAAAGAGATACGGGAAAATTTGTCGGTCCCGGCTCAGTACTTGATATTGCAAAAGATAGAAACAGCTACAAGGCTCCAAAAGGAATGGTGGCTATGTGGCCTATTGGAGCAAATGGGACAGAACTTACCTGGAACTTGCAACCTACCACATTGATGGATAAACATCGCCAACATTTTTTGAGTTTTGGCCGTTGGGATGGAGAAAAGAGAACAGGTTATTATTTATCGGAAGGACAAGAAGAAAACTTTAAAAAAGGATTATATAACATCGTTGGTCAGGATCATGATGGTGCATACATAATTGCATTGAAGTCTTCCAAAAACCAAGATATAAGACCTATGACCATATGGCACAAAAAGTCTCATTCTGCAAGCGAATATGGAACAGCACTTTTAAATAACATTTTTAGTGATAGACGTTTTTCATTTCCAAAATCAGTGTATGCCGTTAAAGATACAATCCAGTTTTTTGTTGCTAATAATCCCGATGCCCTTATCGTAGACTTTTTCGCAGGCAGCGGTACAACACTTCATGCAGTAAACTTGCTAAATGCTGAGGACGGAGGGCACCGTCGCTGCATTTTAGTTACAAATAATGAAGTTTCCGACGCAGAAAATAAAGCTCTGACTGCAAAGGGATACAAACCTGGAGACCCTGATTGGGAAAAACTTGGTATTGCACACTATGTGACTTGGCCTCGTACGGTTTGCAGCATGGAAGGGCACGATATCAACGGTAATCCTTTGAAGGGAAATTACCTTGGCAGCGATTTGTCTATGTCCGATGGATTCAAAGCAAATGCTGCATTTTTTAAGCTGGGATTCCTTGACAAAAATGCCGTTGCACTTGGTAGGCAATTTAAAGAAATGCTGCCGACTCTTTGGATGAAAGCTGGTGCGCACGGTCCCTGCCCGGTAATCGGTGAAGATAAAATCCCTAAAATTCTGATGCTCCCCGAAAATCATTTTGCTGTACTCACAGAAGAAAATGCCTTCTCTCAGTTGGAGCAGGAACTGGATAAAAATCCTGAAATTGAAACAGTTTACATTGTGACCGATTATGAGCCGGGATATTGCGCAATGGCAAAGGGCTTAAAAGTAAAACACACATACCAACTTTATCGAGACTATCTCGATAACTTTAGATTAAACACAGGGAGGAACTGAAAATGAAAGTAGAACTATTTCCTTTTCAAAAAAAGGCAACTGCAGATCTTCGAATGAAAATTGCAGAAGCAATGGGCTCCTATCATAGAACGCATACACCTCAAGTGGTTTCCCTGCAAGCTCCCACAGGATCAGGCAAAACGATCATTATGGCTTCCCTGATTGAAGATATTTACTATGGCACGGACCAGTATGCAGAACAGCCGGAGGCTATTTTTGTGTGGCTGTCGGACTCACCTGCTTTAAATGAACAGTCCAAACAAAAAATTGATTTGAAAGCAGACAAAATCCGCTTTGGACAATGCATTACAATCGAGGATGAATCTTTTGACCAAGAACTACTAGATGATGGTCGTATTTATTTTTTGAATACGCAAAAGTTGGGTAAGGCCGCAAATCTTGGCCGCCATTCGGATACTCGTCAGTATACCATTTGGGAGACTCTTGAAAATACGGCAAAAGAGAAATCAGACCGCCTATATTTTATTATTGATGAAGCCCACCGTGGAATGCAGGGCCGTGAAGCAGGCAAAGCCACTTCCATTATGCAGCGCTTCTTAAAAGGCGAGCCTAAACTCAAATTTTCTCCAATGCCGGTTGTAATCGGCATCAGCGCAACTGCTTCAAGATTCAATAATCTTGTTGGAGATACCAATTCTACATTGCAGAAATGTATTATTAGCGCAAATGATGTACGAGCTTCCGGATTGCTGAAAGATAGAATTGTCATTACATACCCGAATGATCCTGAGAAAAACAACGAGATGGCGGTGCTTCAGGCTGCAGCAGATGAATGGAAAAATAAGTGTGACCACTGGTATCAGTATTCTTACGAGCAGCACTATGCCCAAGTCAATCCTATTTTTATTATTCAGGTGCTTGCAGGCAGTGGAAAAGCGCTTTCTGATACAAATCTAGATGATGTTCTTGCAACGATAGAAGAACGTTTGGATCTTCACTTTAAGGAAAACGAAGTTGTTCACACGTTTGGTTCCACTGGGACAATAGCCATCAATGGACTATCTGTTCCTCACATTGAGCCTTCGGAAATAGCTGACGATAAACGTATTCGTGTTGTATTATTCAAAGAAAATCTTTCTACGGGCTGGGATTGTCCAAGGGCAGAAACGATGATGTCCTTTCGTCGTGCTACCGATGCAACCTATATTGCACAGTTGCTTGGTAGAATGGTTCGTACACCTCTCCAATGCCATATTTTAGTAGACGATTCTTTGAATGAAGTCAGACTGTATCTCCCTCATTTCAATATGAATACCGTCAAAGACGTGATTGATGAATTACAGAGTACCGAAGGCGGAGATATTCCTACAGTGGTTGACGGTGAATCTTTAGATGATCCTATTTATGTTCCTTGGACGGTACATCCCCGAAGAAAAGATAAACCTGCCTCATTTGATCCAAACCAACTTTCGATGTTCCCCACTTCCAGCGACACTGCTGTTGTTTCATCTCAAAACGAAAAAAAATCCGAAAGTGACGATCACGAAAATATTCCTCAGCAAAAAGAAGTGCATCCTCAACAGGAGCCGACGGTTTTGGTCCCTGTTAAGCCACAGGCGCCTACCACGGCTATTCCGCAGGACAACTCTGAACAGACTACTCTCAATATGGGATTGATAGACCGTGAGGAAATAACAAAGTTCATCAATGACCAAGGTTTTCTTACTTATCAGGTTAGAAGCGTAAAAATCAACAACTATTTGAAGTCGCTTTTAAATCTTGCCGGCATTCTTACCCAGAGCAACATTTATGCAAATGCTAACGACGAAGTCGAAGACGATGTGGTTGAAATGATTCATAAATACATCGAGGATTTGCATAATTCCGGCAAATACGATGACCTGGCAAATCAGGTGCTTTCATTTAAGCTTGCAGTTCGGATCTTTGACATTTTTGGCGAATCACTCGACAACGGATTGGCGCACAATTACTTTACCGCTTCTGAAAGCAATCTTGACAGACAGCTTCGGGCAGCGGATGCTCGGTTGGGTGCATATGGTTTCCCCTACAAATACGGTCGAGCCTATGGGAGCTTGGATGATCCTTCTGAGTACAAAATTGACTGCATTCTTTTTGCAGCCGATGACGAGTGCATTGCCAAGTTAAACCGATATGCCGAAGAAAAATTCCATAGTTTAAATGACAACTATAGGAAATATGTTGTAACAAAGTCTGAAAGATGCAGGAAACAGTATAGTGACATTATTGCAGATGGTGATATTGTTAGTAAGCATAATTTTACTCTTCCCGAAACAATTAGCGCCAGAATTGAAGAAGACGGAAAAGAATATGAAAATCATCTTTTTGCCGATGATGACGGATTTGCTAAAATTAAGCTGAACGGATGGGAAGAAGGCGTTTTAGCGGAAGAAGCTGTTAAATCTGATTTTGTTTGTTGGTTACGCAATCCTTCGAGGGGTAGTTGGTCGCTCTGTATTCCATATGAAATTAATGGGGAAACAAAACCAGCTTACCCGGACTTTATCATCATTCGTAAAGATCCTATTCTGAAATATGTGATCGATATTCTGGAGCCGCATAGTGCTGATTTCAAGGACAACCTTGGAAAAGCAAAAGGCTTTGCAAAATACGCTGAAGAAGAGCCACGAATTGGCAGAATTCAGTTGATTCGACAAGGTAAAGATGCTGCCGGTAACACCAGATTTAAACGTCTGGATCTAGCAAAAGGTTCAACTCGAGAAAAAGTGCTTAAATCTCAGAACAATGATGAATTAGACCATATTTTTGATACGGACGGTTTTTTCGAATAAGTTTTTAGGAATTTGAGGAGATAGCCTATATGTCACCACATAAGAAAGTTGAAATTATCACGGAGGCAAAGCCTCACACAATAAAAAAATTTGAACTCATTGAAAGTTATGTCGATGAGTAGGCCAGAAAAATCCTTGGCTTTAAGATATCTCCATGCATCAGTGGGCGGGGAGTAAATGTGTAATATTTAAAATCTTTTTTTGTTGTCGTCAATATGCTCAATATAGTCTCCTGTATAGGAGATCATCTCATATACCTCAATAGAAAAATCTATTTTCAGTATATCATCAATAGTGAAATAATAAAAGTGCTATTTCTTGAATTTGTTTCAAAAACTAAAGGAATGGTGAAATATAAACCAGAAGTCGAGTTTCATGGCTTAGACACAGCTGTGCAAGCCTTCTGCTTGCGAACGGTGTTCTTCTAAGGCAGATTCAGGACTGGTTGGAGTACTCGGATTTCAGCACAACAGCAAACATCTATGCTCATTTGGATTATTCTTCAAAGTTGTCCTCCACACAAGCAATGGTTGTCGGAACGTTTTTGCCGGACGCTGAAGGCTTTCAGAGCAAATGGAGTGAGATAGAAGAAAATTCTGATGAAGCGGTTAAAAAGTGAAAAAACATATGCATTTTGCTGTTCTGTCCCGACAAAAATATTGGTCTTCAACCACTTGGACAAAAAAGAAAAGTCCAGCAAACCCTCATGGTTGCTGGACTTTTTGGCGGAGAGTTAGGGATTCGAACCCTAGGTCCCTTTCGGGACACAGCATTTCGAGTGCTGCACCTTCGACCACTCGGACAACTCTCCATATGTTAAGCCTGAAATTCTGAAAAAATCCTGAGGACAGAACAACAGGGCAGAACAGTTAAATATTCAATTTAACCGCTGAAGCGGGAAAACGCACTTTTGGATAACTGTTAGCGTTTCGCTGTTTCCATGATCACCCGCAAACCCTGACGGAACGCGGCTTTGTGGCTTTTGGCCCGACCTGCCGTCATAGCGATTTCGAGTCAGGCCCGTTATGATCGCTTCGATCTGTCTTCCGATTTGTGGAGTGATGATTGCTTTTTATTGTAAGGGATAACCAGGGGAAAAGTCAAGAGCTTTTTCTCAGATCGTTGACAGGCTCCCAGGAAATCGCTTACAATGAAAGAAAGATCCAAGGCAATAAGGAAACTCGCAACTTATGATGGAGGAAACGATCATGAACCCAGTCCAAACAATCACTTTAAAGCTCTCTTCCCTATCCATATATCGGGGAATTCTGGAACATCCAGCTCCGAAAGCATTTCATCATCTTCTCATCGCCGCAGGACACGCCCAAACCCATCCACTGGAATTTTACCAGGCTTGGGGCGACTTTTTTGCCGAACTATGCCGCCAGGCTCCGATGGATTCTCTGGCAGGCTGTCTGACCCAAGCTGCACTGTATGACGAAAATACCTTCGCTATTTCCAGTGCCGCTGGAAAACCAGTAAGCCCAGCGATTCGAGCTGCTGCCCAGCGGGATCTGTCCATTATCCTGCAAGCCAGCGCCATCACTCCAGAGCAGCTTTGGGAAGCTTCGGGGTTATCTGCGCTGGGACTGCCCTTTGACCTACCCTGTTGGAACTCCGGCTCTCCCGTGGAACCCTTACAGGGGGAATTCTCCCTCTGTCTGGACGCGATGTCTGCTTATTATCAGGATCATGGCTGTGGCATTTATGCCCGTTACCGTGCTTTTATCTGGCGTAACCGAGAAATTCAGCCGGTCCGCTCCCCCGATCCCACCAGCCTGGATGAGCTGAAAGGCTACGAGTATCCCCGCAGTCTGGTGGTGAACAACACCCTCTCCTTCCTAAACGGCCTGCCCGCCAACAACTGCCTGCTGTATGGCGACCGGGGCACTGGCAAATCTTCCACGGTGAAAGCGATCCTCAATGAATACTATGCAAAAGGCCTTCGGGTTATTGAGATGCCTAAGGAATATCTGATGGATTTCCCCTATTTGGTGAATCAAATTGCAACCCTTCCCATGAAATTTATCATCTTTATTGACGACTTGTCTTTTTCCAAACAGGACGACACCTACGCCTCCCTAAAAGCCGTCCTGGAAGGCGGCGTGGCGGCCCGTCCGGCCAATACCTTAATCTATGCCACCTCCAACCGCCGCCATCTGCTCCGGGAAACATTCTCCGATCGGGAAGGCGACGAAGTTCACCGGGGAGATACGATTCAGGAAAGCCTGTCCCTGGCTGACCGGTTTGGTCTTTCGGTGAACTTCAGCCAACCGGATAAGGCTCATTTCCTGGAAATCGTCCGCCAGCTCGCTTTGCAGCGGGATTTAGGCGATTATCTGCCCGAGCTGGAAAAAGGCGCCGAGCAATGGGCCCTGCAGCGTGGCGGACGTTCCCCACGATGCGCCAGACAGTATATGAACGCCTGCGAAGCGAAAATTAAGCTGGGAAAACCCATTTCTTAACCAAATTTCCTCGTCCGCTTTCAGAGAAAGTTCCCCATTGAAAAAAAGATCGTTTTATAGTATGATTAGGATAGATTTGTGCAAAAAATCGAATCAAGCAAGCCTAACATCAACCATGCTTTTAGGAGGCGAATCGTTTGAAACTTTTCCAGAAAGTAACCGCGGTGATTTTAGCCGCCGCGCTGAGCTGCGCTTTGATCGCAGGCTGCAGTGGCAGCAGTAATATCGCAGAGGGCGTTGCTGCGAAAGATTATCCGATCACGATCCAGGAAGTCACCATTCCAGAAAAACCGCAAGGCGTTGTGGTTCTTTCCGATAACCTGGCTGACGTAATCCTGACTATGGGCTATGAAATTACCCTCAAGGGAAAAAGCGCTTCCTGCACCCAGGAGGATCTTTCCATCCTTCCCGATATGACCATCGACAGCGTGGACGCTATGAAGGAAGCCGGCGTGACGTTAGCGCTCACGGACACGGAGCCGACTGAGGCCCAGCGCGCTGCTCTGGAAAACGCAGGCATACAAATCCTGGTACTTGCTCCGGCCACAAGCCGGGAGGATTTGACCCGTTTGTACATCCAAGTAGGCTCCGCCATGAATGGCGGCAAAACCGGTTACACCGCCGCCCAGCGCGCTGCGGAAAGCACCCTGCTCAGCGTGGACGAAGTAGCGCGCCTGGTTCCAGAACAAACCGCACAGCCTACCGCCTGCTACCTCTACGAACTGACTAGCGCGGAACAAGCGAAGGCTGTTACCGGGGATATGCTGGCCAGCAAGCTGATCGAGTACGCCGGCCTGACCAACAATTTCAGCGACAGCACCGGCGGGACGGTGGATATTCAGTCCCTGACATACGGCAATCCAGACTATATTTTCTGTGCTGTCGGACTCAAGGCTCAAATTACTGCCACTTATCCAAACTTAAACGCAGTTAAGAACAACCATGTTTATGAACTGGACGCTTCCTACATGAACCGGCAAGGCCACACCTTATTTGAAACAGTAGGCAAATTGGCCAGTACCATATATCCAGAGCTTCTGCAATCCGGTTCTTCCTCCAACACCAGTTCCAGCACATCCTCCACTGTGTCTTCCACGGTTTCACAGTCCTCCGCTCCTTCCAGCCAAACCTCCTCTACCCCTGCCAGCAGCGCAGCCTCCTCAAACTCCAGCGCCGTTTCCGCCCCGCCCACCAGCATTCAGCAGGAAGGGGTTTTGCAGCAGGGTGATGCTGGCGCGGAAGTGCTGAAAATGCAGCAGCGATTGGATGAACTGGGCTATATGTACGTGGCTCCAAGCGGCAATTTTAACGCCAACACCGCCCAGTGCGTCAAAGACTTTCAGTTTTACAACGGCTTAGAGGTCACCGGCATTGTGGATGCGAAAACTTCGGAAAAGATGTATGCGAGCGATGTGAAAATATACCCAGGCGACGACCGATAAACGAAACGCCGGAAAGAAAGGGATGGTTCCATGACTCTGGCAGAGGCCTTGCAGGAACGAGCCGATTTAAACCGCCGCATTCAGCAACTTCAGTTCCGGCTTTCCGCCAACGCAATCGTGCAGGAAGGGGAACAGCCTGCGGAAGACCCGCAGGAATTGCTGGCGGAACTGGAGCAGTCCGTCTTCCTGCTGGAACAGCTAATCACAAAAATCAACTTGCGAAACTGCGCTACCTTGGTGGACGGCAAAAGCCTGACCCAAATGATCGCGGAAAAAGACTGCCTCACGCTCAAGCTAGAGGCCTACCGGAAACTCAGCTATGAAGCCAGCCAGTTAGCCCACCGGACAAGCAGAACGGAGATTAAAATTTTGAGCACGGTAAATGTGAAGGAAATACAAAAAACCGTGGATCGCCTTTCCAAGGAACTGCGGCTGCTGGATAACAAAATCCAGCAGACTAACTGGACCACAGAATTGTAACCCCCCCAAAAAAGCAGGTAGTTGGATCGGTTGCGAATGCGATCTCTGTGGCTGAGAATGAGCCCACACCCCATAAGACAGATGGTGATGCCGCAGGGCAGGCAGAACGGAGGGCTACGGCCTTCCCAGCATCGTTACGCCCCAATTGTGTACAAAAATATTGCAATCGCTTACGTGTTATTACCAAGCATGGACTGGCCAACGAGGGTGGGAAACGGGGATTTTCGATCAAAAAGCCTGGACAGTTTTGTCCAGGCTTTTTGACTGCCATCAAGCGTCTTTTGCAAAATCAATCTTCTGGTGAAGCAAGCTGGCGGATTGCCGTAAAGAATCCAATTCTTCCCTGGTGCAAAAAAAGACAGCGTATGCGTCGCTTTCCGTGTCGATATTTCCTACCACAAGATTGCGTTCCGTTAGCTTTTCGTCCAACTGCCTGCACCATTCGCTGATGTCTCCCTGCTCCAAAAAATCAGGGTCGGATGCCTCGATTTGAATCCCTTCCTGTTGAGCCCGTTTGGTTTGGCACAGAAAAAATCGAAAATCCTGCCATTCATCCTTCCAATCCCGAACGCAGACATATCCATATCGTTGGAGAATATCCAGCATCAGCCACCATGGGTCCTGCACACACTCCAGCACTTTCTCATGCTCCAACAAACCCTCTTCCTGCAAACGCTCCCTGTGCTGGCCTGCATATTTTTCTGAATTGGAAAACCCTTCCCTCAGCTCATGCAAAACCTCCGGGTCATGGGGGGCAATTTGTTTTACGATTTCAAAATATGCTTCTTGCTCCTGCTGAGAGACCACTGTTTCCATTGGATTTCCCTGGGGTGCTTCCTGATCCTTTTTCTTTCCAAATAACCACATAACTTTTTAACCTCCCAAATCAAAATCAAACAATCGATTTTCCCCATGCCCAACTTAATCGGCCCACCGCTTCCCGGATCTGCTCAGGAGAAAGCTGGGCGTAGCCCATAAGCAGCGTGGGAGCCTGGCAGGATAAACGGGATGGAGCCAAATAATAGCCGGATAGCCCCTGCACCTTCACCCTAACTTCCTTCGCTGCGGCAATCAGTTGGTTCTCCGTATATCCGTTGTCCACCCGGAGCAAACAATGCAGACCAGCGTTTGCCCCTAAAATTTGGATATCTGGCGCCAAAGGGCTGTTTTTCCACTCGGCCAATAGGGCTTCCCGGCGTTTTCGGTAACTATTTTTCCGCCGGTTCAAGTGCCGTTCCAAATGCCCATCCCGCAAAAAACAGTGGAGAGTATGCTGTTCAAACCGAGATACGGTGGAGGAATATTTTCCAAACCGCTCCTGATACGGCTCCAGCAAACAGTGAGGCAGCACCATATACGCAATTCGGATGGACGGCGCGATACTGCGGGAAAAGGTGCCGATATAAATCACCCGGTCGGTTGGCGCAAGCCCCTGCAAGGCCGGGATGGGCCGTCCAGAAAACTTAAATTCGCTGTCATAATCGTCCTCAATCACATAACGGTTTGCGCGTTCCGCCGCCCACCCCAGCAGTTCCGCCCGTCTCCCAATGGGCATGACAACCCCAGTAGGAAATTGGTGGGACGGTGTGATATACGCGACATTGGCCGGAGAATCATACAACTGCTCTAAGCTCATACCCTGCTGGTCCACATCCAAAAAACAAAGGGATTTCCCGCTGTTTCGGATGGTCTGGCAAGCCTTGGGATAGCCGGGATTTTCCATCGCGAAGATAGCATCCGGCCCTAAAAGCTGGCACACCAGGGTGAGCAGGTATTCCATGCCCGCCCCCACCACCAGCTGGGCAGGGGAACACGCCACGCCCCGGTACTCGTGAAGGTATTTGGCGACGCTTTCCCGCAGGCACCAATCCCCTTGTCCGTGGCCATGACGCAGCAGTTCCCGCTGATGGTACATAATTTCCTTGGTAATTTTCGCCCAGGTAGCATAGGGAAACGCGTCGGCATCCACGGTATTGGTGGAAAAATCGAAATCGTATTCCTCCCCTGGGGCAGCCTGCTGGGAAATGGTTTCCATGGGTTTCGGCTGGAATAAAGGGGCTTCCACGCGGCAAACGTAAAAACCGCTTTTCGCTACCGCCCGCAAATATCCCTCCGTGACCAGCATTTGATATGCGGTATCAACGGTATTCTGGCTGATTTTCAGATGATCCGACAAGGCTCGTTTGGACGGCATTTTTTCCCCTTCCCGATAGTGGCCGCTGCGGATTTCTTCCACAATAAATTGGTAAAGCTGATAGTAAAGGGGCGTCTTTCCGTCCCGCCTAAAATCAATGGTCAAGCTTCCCATCGTATGGCATCCTCCAATCTGACCCTATTAAAAAGTCTTAATCTGACCATTTAACTGGAATCAGTTTTTCGTTATAATAATACCACATATTTTTTGGAATCACTACCCCAAACGAGAATACAGGAGGATTTTTCATGAGTGAACAATACGGTTTGAACAAGAATCTGGCGCAAATGCTGAAAGGCGGCGTCATTATGGATGTTACCACCCCACAAGAGGCGGAAATCGCACAGGAGGCCGGTGCGGTTGCGGTCATGGCACTGGAGCGTGTGCCATCCGATATCCGCAAGCAAGGCGGCGTTGCCCGCATGAGCGACCCAAAAATGATTAAGGAAATCCAAAACGCGGTTTCCATCCCGGTCATGGCAAAGGCTCGGATTGGCCACATCGTAGAAGCCCAAATCCTGGAAGCCTTGGGCGTGGACTACATCGACGAGAGTGAAGTTCTCACCCCGGCTGACGATATGTACCACCTGAACAAGCACGATTTTAAGGTTCCCTTTGTCTGCGGCGCACGCAACATCGGGGAGGCTTTGCGGAGGATTGGCGAAGGCGCTTCCATGATCCGCACCAAGGGTGAGGCCGGCACTGGCAACGTGGTAGAAGCCGTGCGCCACATGCGTACCATGCAGTCCGCCATCCACCAACTGAAGAGCATGGACAGCGCGGAGCTGATGACCTTTGCCAAGGACAACGGCGCTCCCTTCGACCTGGTGCGGTATGTAGCGGAAAACGGCAAGCTTCCTGTGGTGAACTTTGCCGCCGGCGGCATCGCCACCCCTGCTGACGCTGCTCTCATGATGCAACTTGGCAGCGAGGGCGTATTTGTTGGCTCGGGTATTTTCAAGTCCTCCAATCCAAAGGTAATGGCCCGTGCGATTGTAAAGGCAACCGCTCACTACAATGACCCAGCGGTTCTGGCTGAGGTCAGCGAAGGGCTGGGCGAGGCTATGAAAGGCCTGTCCATTGATGAAATCCCGCCCCAATACCGCTTAGCGGAACGAGGCTGGTAATCTCCATGAGCAATCAAATTACCATTGGTGTGCTGTCCTATCAGGGTTCTGTGGAGGAACATCTCCATTGCCTGGAGCAACTGCCCAATGTCCGCGCCATACCGGTCAAGACCTTAGCCGCTCTGGAAGAAGCGGACGGCTTAATTCTGCCTGGCGGAGAGAGCACCACCATCTCCAAGCTTCTGGATATCTTTGGCCTGATGGAGCCTTTGCGTAAGCGAATCGAAGGCGGTATGCCCGTCTGGGGGACCTGCGCCGGTATGATTCTGCTGGCGAAAGAAATTGTAGGGGAACCGGCCCACTTAGCGGTCATGGACATCACTGTGCGCCGCAATGCCTATGGCACCCAATTGGATAGCTTTACTGAATTGGTGACGGTGCCGGAAATCTGCACGCAACCCATCCCTCTAACCTTTATCCGGGCACCTTGGATCGAAAAAGCGGATGAAAAAAAGGTCCAAATCCTGTGCCGGCTCCATGGCCACATTGTGGCTGCCCGTCAGGGGCACATGCTGGTAACCTCCTATCATCCAGAAGTGACCGACGATCGGCACACCCACCAATATTTCGCCAATATGGTCGTCTCTTCCGCTGAATAACCGCTCCCTACCTCAACCCGAAAAGGATGGGCATTCCCCTTTCTAGCATAAGAACAAAAGCCAGAACGAAACGATTCGTTCTGGCTTTTTTATTTGTATCCATAGACTTTCCAGGCATCGCCAATTTCTTTGAGAAAAACTTTCCACTCTTTTCGATGAAAAAACTTGACAACCTAAACTGTTGCGAATATGATTACCATATAAACTGCGACAATAAAAATGGAAGGCGATTGGATGAAAAAAATAAAAAGATTGATCGGCGCAACTATGACCATTGCTGTAACGGCAGCCTTGCTTGCTGGCTGTTCCTCCAAATCGGAAGCGCAACCGAACAGCAGCAGTCCCGGCTCCTATCAAACCATCTCTCCACAGACCGCTAAATTACGGATGGACTCCGGAGATGATATTATTCTGCTTGATGTCCGCACCGAAAAGGAATACAAAGAAAGACATATCCCTAGGGCCATCCTCATCCCTAACGAAACCATTGGCCAGACCCCGCTGGAACAACTTCCCGACTTAAACGCTGAAATTTTGGTCTACTGCCGAAGCGGAAACCGCAGCGCCCAAGCCGCAAAAAAATTGGCAGCCGCTGGTTACACCAATGTTTACGATTTCGGAGGCATCCATAGCTGGCCTTATGAAACAGTAAGTGAACAGGAATGATCGTACAAAGGAGGCCCCTCACCCTATCACCAGTGAATTTACCATCGCAGTGCATGATTGGTATTTTGACATCATAAAGCGCAGATCCGATCCAGCGATGTGCTGGCAGAAAATATTGGCACCAACCCAGCCAGAGTGCGCAAGGTGATGGCAAAATGAAAGAAAGGGGAAGTAATGCCATGATTCAGCTTGAAATTCGATCATTTACCTATGAGGATTTTGACCGTTGGTGTTTGCCTTGGGACTATCATTGCTTATACCTACTAGAAAATGGACGACAAGTTTATATTGGCGAAACAAAAGATGTCATTCAGCGGAGCAAGGAGCATAACAGGCCTTCTGATTTCTGTCAGAAATTTGATTTCCAACGGGTTTATGTAATTACCAGTGAAGATTTTGAAGAAACCCCAGCCAAGCACTATGAAGATCTTCTGATCCGTCTGATGCGGGCAGATGGGAAATTTGAAGTTGTAAACAACAAAGACGGGGAATGGACCCATTATAAAAGGAAAAATGGCTTTGAGATTTCTTTTGATCGGCTCTGGTTACAGCTTGAGAAAATCGGGTTGGTTAACGAAAAACATTTTTATTCGATTCTGAACACCGGTATGTACAAATATTGCCCGGATACGATGAATGTAACCCAGCAACAACACGAGGCTTTGACCAGTATCATGCATACCATTGATTCCAGAGAAACGTACCCCCATAAAGATAAGGAATTTTTGGCAAGGCCCATTTTATTAAGTGGAGACGCCGGAACCGGAAAAACAGTGGTTGCAACCACGTTATTTTATTATTTAAAGACACATCCAGCGTATCAAGATTTAAAAATTGGCCTAGTATATGCCAATCCATCAACGCGGAATGTCATACAGCAGGTATTTTGTCATACGCCTGGCCTGCGAAAGAAGGATGTTATTGCTCCGATTGATGTCACCAAACAGCGCTATGACATTATCATTTGTGATGAAGCGCAAAGATTGCGACAAGCAAAAAATATTGGCCGATACATGAAACATTTTAAAGCTGGAAATCAGCGGCTTCATTTAGATAATCATCATGATGAGTTGGATTGGCTACTGACCAATACGGATCGTTTGATTTTATTCTACGATCCCAAACAAATTGTTTGCCCTTCTGACATTTCTCAGGATAAATTTGAAGAACGCTTAAAGGCGCGTAACCGTGGCATTCGGCCCATAGAGCTGAAAGAGCAGATGCGTATTTGCGCCGGGGATCAATATGTTCCTTACATCTACCAGGTGTTGTTTCAGAAGGCAGATGCTCCGAAGCATTTTGAAAACTATGATTTTAAACTCTTTTCCAATTTTTCTGAAATGTGGACCGCACTGGAAGAGAAAGAGGAAACCGTCCAATTATGTCGTTTGTGCAGCGGCTATGGCTGGGAATGGACATCAAAAGGGAACCCGGAAAAACCAGATATCCAGCTAGATGGGTGTGAGATATGGTGGAATCGACAAACAGGCGGATGGCTGCAGAATCCGAAAGCCAAAAAAGAAATGGGCAGTATCTATTCTTTGGCTGGGTTGGATCTGAATTATACTGGGGTGGTGATTGGACCTGATCTGGTTTATGATCCAAAGGATGATAAGATCAAATGCAACAAGGCGTATTATTTTGATAGAAAGGTCAAACAGGGTGTTGGCGAAGAGGAGCTAACCACTTTTCTGTTGGATACCTATGCGGTGCTCATGACTCGAGGGATTCTTGGAACATATGTGTATGTTTGCGATCCCCATTTGCGCCGATATCTCCAAAATTTTATTCCGTCAGCATCCCCGAAACTTCATGAACAGGCATCAAAAACATCAACCGTTTTTCAATCAAAACCTGGATGTTGATACATCCAGGTTTTTTGTTCAGACTCCTTTTTCCTCAAATGTGTTGTCTTGTATTGCCCGGCTGTTCCATGCTTGAGAAAACATGGCTAGAATATTTTCTTAATAGTCACTAAGGAGAAGGCCGGGAAAAAGCTTTTCCATACGGTAAGATGAGAAGATTTTTCAAGGATGAATGGAACCATGTCAAACTTACCATCCATTACGTGTCAGAACGAAATCATTTCTCTGGCTTTTTCCTTTCCCATCTCTTAGTGGAAACGTGAATCGGGGCAGGCCATCCAAAAGCCGGATTGCCTGCCCTGTTTTTCTATTTCGAACCCAATACGCAGCGATTTGCTGGTATAGGAAGAAAAATCCCCATAAATGGCAATTTTCATGCCATAATTGATGTATTTTTGCAGAATCTCTCCAGCCAAGCCGGTGCTCAGCGCAAAGAAATTCTCCGTAACCGTTTCTTTATTGAGGATGATTCCACTGGTATCAGTTTGGTATTTTACGGTCATAATCAAATCCAAGGCTGCCTGCACGCTATCTCGGATAATCGTTTCCCCAAATATGGCCCCGACGGTTTGATGATTTCACACAAGTTTCTCGACTTTCATTTTCATGGCTCCTTTCTAAAACATAAGCAAAATAAAAAGTCTGAACGCTAACTGCATTCAGACTCAAAATTGAAAGGGGTGGACACTTTAGATGTCTCCCAAAACGCGAGTGCCTTGCCCGAACAAAAGAAAAGAGTCTAGACGCGAATTGCGTCCAGACTCAGTCTGGTGGGAGAGGGTGGATTCGGACCACCGAAGCTGAAAAGCAACAGATTTACAGTCTGCCCCCTTTGGCCACTCGGGAACTCTCCCCTATATAATGTGTAACGAGATACTTGGAGCTGGTAGACGGACTTGAACCCCCGACCTGCTGATTACAAATCAGCTGCTCTACCAACTGAGCTACACCAGCGCAATTCCCGTTACACTGCAAATCGCAACTGGCGACTTGCCTATTGTATCACACTTCTCCCATGCTGTCAAGCGTGGAAATCTAGTGATGATGGTCGAGATGACAGGGTTCGAACCTGCGGCATCTTGGTCCCAAACCAAGCACTCTACCAAACTGAGCTACATCTCGATTTTCTGTGTCTCATTGAGACTGCTAGACAATTATATATTAAAAAACATGCAAAGTCAACCCCTTTCTCCAAGTTTTTTGAAAAATTTTTTCCTTTTTTCAAAAAATCTCCCAGCCTTTTGGAAATTCTCCTTGAAAGCCAAGCGACATAGTGTTACACTATTATAGAGTATGGCTTTTCCCGCCTGACAGTTCCCGAAAGGATGGGGTAATATGGACAAGCTCCGCAAATTATTTTCCGCTCTGGTCAATCCCGAAACCATTTCTTATTTGATCTTCGGTATTTTGACCACGGCGATTAACATAGGATTATGCGGGCTGTTTGTACAGGTTCTTCATTGGAACGTGGTTCTCAGCAATATCTTGGGATGGATCGCCTCGGTTACTTTTGCGTTTGTCACCAACAAACTGGTGGTGTTCCGCAGCACAAAGGTTGGACTGCGGCTCCTGCTCAAGGAAACCGCCGCCTTTTTCGCTGCCCGACTGGTGTCCCTAGGAATCGACACCTTGGGCATGTGGCTGTGGGTGGATGTATGCCACGGGAACTTCTGGGTCGCCAAAATCGCGATGAATGTGATTGTCATCGTGCTCAACTATATTTTTAGCAAAGTCTTTATTTTTAAACATAACAAGTAAATCCATTTGGATCATTTTTTGGAGGAGAATTTCATGTTAGCAAGCGAAAAAACCATGGAAAAAATTGTGGCTCTTTGCAAGAACAGAGGCTATGTCTATTCTGGCTCTGAGATCTACGGCGGCTTATCCAACACTTGGGATTACGGGCCGTTGGGCGTGGAATTTAAAAACAACGTAAAACGCGCCTGGATGAAAAAATTCGTTCAGGAATGTCCGTATAACGTAGGCTTGGATTCCGCTATTTTGATGAATCCTCAGGTTTGGGTGGCGTCCGGCCATGTAGGCGGCTTCTCCGACCCATTGATGGACTGCCGGGAATGCAAAACCCGCCACCGCGCCGACAAGCTGATTGAGGAAGCAGGCGGCGACGCAAACGGCATGACCTTTGAGCAAATGGCCGATTACATCCGAGAGAACCATGTGGTTTGCCCAGAATGTGGTTCCGCCAACTTTACCGACATCCGTCAGTTTAATTTGATGTTCAAAACCTTCCAAGGCGTAACGGAAGATGCAAAAAGTGAGCTTTTCCTGCGCCCGGAAACCGCCCAGGGTATTTTCGTTAACTTTGCCAACATCCAGCGCACCACCCGCCGCAAAATCCCATTTGGTGTAGCGCAGGTAGGCAAATCCTTCCGCAATGAGATTACTCCAGGCAACTTTACCTTCCGCATTCGGGAATTTGAGCAGATGGAGCTGGAATTCTTCTGTAAACCAGGCACCGACCTGGATTGGTTCTACTATTGGAAGGATTATTGCAAAAAGTTCCTGCTGGATCTGGGTCTGACGGAAGAAAACATGCGCCTCCGTGACCACAGCGCGGAAGAGTTGTCCTTCTACTCCAAGGCAACCACCGACATTGAATTCCTATTTCCATTTGGCTGGGGCGAGCTGTGGGGCATTGCCGACCGCACGGATTACGATCTAAAACAGCATCAAACTCATTCCGGCAAAAGCCTGGATTATTTTGATTCGGAAACCAACGAGCGTTATATCCCTTATGTGATTGAGCCATCCCTGGGCGCTGACCGGGTAGCTTTGGCTTTCCTTTGTGACGCTTATGATGAGGAAGTATTGGATGAAAAGGATACCCGTGTGGTACTGCGCCTGCATCCTGCGCTGGCTCCTTATAAAGCGGCGGTCCTGCCCCTTTCCAAAAAGCTGAATGACCAGGCACGGGAGGTTTACACCCAACTGGCAAAAGATTTCATGGTGGACTTTGACGACGCCGGCTCAATCGGCAAGCGGTACCGCCGGCAGGATGAAATCGGCACTCCGTTCTGCATCACCTACGACTTTGAAAGCGTGGAAGATCAGTGCGTAACCGTTCGGGAACGAGATTCCATGGAGCAGGAGCGGGTAGCAATCACCGACCTAAAGGCATATATTGCTCAAAAAATCGCTTTCTAGCTTCGCGAGCCATCATAAAAGATTTCCTTGCTTGGATACCCTTTCCATTGGAAGGGTATCCAAGGAGAGGCTCCTGAATCCATCATCAAAAATAAAAAAGCGCACGGAAAAATGTTCTCCATGTGCTTTTTTGCAATTCCTCCGACCCAAAAAGAATTCCCAGATTTTTTTATTTAAATCTCTGTGGTAAGTCGGTTAATTACAATGGTCTTTTGGTGAATCTTATCCACAATTCCATTGATTTTAGTCATTGAGACCTTATTCTTATCCAGATACCTTTCTTTAAGAATATAGCGTCTTTTGACTAAAAATATCAAAATTGATCCAAGGAAAAACCAGAATCTTTTGAAAGATTCTGGTTTTTCCTTTATCCTGAAAGGACAAAGCCGCCATTCACGCCGAACACCTGGCCGGTAATAAAATCTGCCTGATGGGACGCCAAAAACCGTACCATCTGGGCCACATCTCTCGGCGTTCCAAGTACGCCCAAGGGTGTTTCTGCTTTCAGCTCTTCTATCGTTTCTGCATCCAGATTCCCATTCATGTCTGTTTCGATGACTCCGGGCGCCACACAGTTGACGGTGATATGAGACGGCCCCAACTCCTTTGCCAATGCTTTGGTCAGGCCGATCACCCCCGCCTTCGCCGCCGAATAATGTACCTCACAGGACGCTCCAACTTGTCCCCACATAGAGGAAATGTTGATAATTTTTCCTGCCTGTCGCGGAATCATATCCTTCAAAGCGCATTGACAAGCATAAAACACCCCGTTTAAATTGATTCCCAGCATGGTATTCCAATCCGCTTCGGTAAGATCGGTAAACAGCTTTTGTCCAGCGATTCCAGCGTTATTCACCAGCACATCCACCGGCCCCAACATCTGGCGTACTTGGCAGAAAAGGACGTCCACCTGCGCTTTTTGGGAAATATCCGCACCGATTGCCACGGCCTTGTTTCCCCTGCCTTGTGCATTGAGCTGAGCGGCCAGCTCTTCCGCCAACTCTCGATTTTTGTGAAAATGGATTGCAACCTGATAGCCTTCTTCAAACAGGCAGGCCGCAATTTCCCGGCCAATTCCCCGGGATGATCCTGTCACGACTGCAACACGCATCCGATTCCCTCCTTTACAGATTCCCGCTGGCCAACATCAACGCCGCCAGCGCAGCAATGGAGGCAGTTTCTGTGCGCAGAATCCGCGCTCCCAGGGAGCCGATCCAAGCGCCATGCTGCTGAGCAAACGCTACTTCTTCCTGGGCAAATCCACCTTCTGGACCAATAAAAATAGATAACTGTTTCTGTCCGGTATCCATCCATTCCCGCAAGCTGGCGCCGCCGCCCTCATAGAACAAAAGAATTTCTCCATCCTGTTCCGCTTGGAGAATAGCCTTTTGAAAATCGGTCAAGGCCGTAACCTGGGGGATTTTTCCCCGGCCACACTGTTTGGCCGCTTCTTCGGCAATTTTCTGCCAACGCTCCAACTTTTTATCTGCCGATTTGGCGTCGGGACGGGATACACACCGGTTGGTCATCGTAGGAACCAGCCGGACAGCCCCCATTTCTACCACCTTCTGGGCAATAAAATCCATTTTATCCGATTTTGGAAGGCCTTGATACACGGTAACAGCAAGGCTTGGTTCCCCTCGGCTTTCCTGCGTTTCCTTAACCGCCACCATTACTGTGTCCTCCTGGATTTGGATAATTTCACAGAGGAAATCCGTTCCCTCACCATTACACAAAATCAATTCCTCCCCCGGCTGCATGCGCAGGGATTTGGCAATATGCCGGCTATCCGCACCGCCGAGGATCACTGTTTTTCCCGGATTGTCACAAATGAAAAATCGAGGCATGTTTTCCACATCCTTTTCTTTATCTGTGGAATATTCTACCACAACCCTTTCCACAACACAAGACGGCGAGCCGTCTTTTCTCGCGCGCGGCCGCTCGTCCCTCGCTCTGCTAGATGGGAGTTTGAAACACTAACGTCGCTCTCGGGCTTGTACACTGCCGAAGCTTCCAAAGAGCAAACCGAAATGTTTCGTCCGAAAAGAAATCCGGTTTGCCACGCAAATTTGACATCTTTGATGGCAAAAGGATTTCTTCTGTGAGAAAATGGGAACCATTTTCTCTTATCTTTCTTCCAAGGTGGTGGGGTGTTGGGACAAAGCCCCAGCTCGTTCTCCGCAGAGAACAAAACCTTTAGCCTTCCCAAAGATCAGGAGGAGGGGCCTGACATTCCAAGGGAACGTTGGACTGTGGGGAATCTCTTCTCAAGGAGTTCCCCGGCCAGCAAGCTTGCGTTTTGTCCGCGCATGCGCTGGTCTCTCGCTTAGCCGAGGGAAAATTTCTTCCCTGATGCCGCGCTCAGATTCGTTTCCCTCACTCCCGGACGGCGAGAGCCATCTATTTACTCGCGCAACCGCTCATGCCCCGCTTTGCTAGACTAGATTAGAATTTGAAACGCTGGCGTTTGCGCTCGATTTTTCACAAGAGAAAAGCCAGCCGAAAAAATCCGGCTGGCTTTGTTATGACTCCAAACAATTATTTTAGATTTTCTTTCAGGGTTGCCAATTGATTTTTCAGCTCTTCTGGGAGACGGTCCCCGAACTTCTCATAGAATTCCTCAATACCTGCCGCCTCTTTTGCCCATTTTCCCGGATCCACTTCCAAAATGGTCTTGAGGGTTTCGATGTCGAAATCTTCCAAGCCTTCCAGGTTGATATCTTCTGGGTTTGGCGTGAAACCAATCGGAGTCTGTACCGCATCCACTTTACCTTCGCAGCGTGCCAGAATCCATTCCAGGACACGCAGGTTATCGCCAAATCCCGGCCAGATAAACTTGCCATTGTCATCGACACGGAACCAGTTCACATTAAAGATTTTCGGAGCCTTTTCCCCCAGCTTTTCGCCCATTTCGATCCAGTGGCCGAAGTAATCGCCCATATGATACCCGCAAAACGGCAGCATGGCCATTGGGTCGCGGCGTACCACGCCGACTGCTCCAGTAGCGGCTGCAGTGGTTTCCGAAGCCATAATGGAACCGACAAAGACGCCGTTGTTCCAATCCCGGGATTGGTAAACCAGCGGGGTAGTTTGAGCGCGGCGGCCGCCAAAGATAATGGCGGAAATCGGTACGCCGGCACCATTGTCAAACTGGTCGCTGATACATGGGCAGTTTTTGGCAGGGGCGGTAAAGCGGCTGTTTGGATGAGCGCCCTTTTGATCGGCTGTTTTGCCGTTCCAGGGGTTGCCCTTCCAATCCACCCCCAGCTCCGGCGGATTCTTATCCAGCCCTTCCCACCATACGGTATTGTCGTTAAGGTTATGTACCACATTGGTGAAAATCGTTCCCTTTTGGGTGGTGATCAATGCGTTCGGATTGGACTTCATGTTGGTGCCTGGAGCCACACCGAAAAAGCCATTTTCCGGGTTGATGGCCCACAGCCTTCCGTCGGGCCCTACATGCATCCAAGCGATGTCATCGCCTACGGTCCAAACCTTATAGCCTTTCGCTTGATAGCCTTCCGGCGGAATCATCATGGCCAAGTTGGTTTTTCCGCATGCGGATGGGAATGCGGCCGTCACATATTTAATTTCACCCTGCGGGTTCTCGATGCCCAGAATCAGCATATGCTCGGCCATCCATCCTTCGTTTTTTCCCAAAAAGGAAGCGATCCGCAGGGCAAAGCATTTTTTGCCCAAAAGCACATTGCCGCCATAGGCCGAGTTGACCGAAATGATGGCGTTATCCTCTGGGAAATGGCAGATATACCGTTTTTCCGCGTCTACATTGCAACTAGCATGAAGGCCACGCACCCAATCATCGCTGTCCTCTGGGAGAACCGCCTCCACAGCCGCGCCTACCCGGGTCATAATGGCCATATTCAGGACCACATAAATGGAATCGGTCAGTTCATAGCCGATTTTTGCAAATGGAGACCCCACTGGACCCATAGAATATGGAATAACATACATGGTTTTGCCTTGATAGCTGTCCTTAGCAATGCTGTAGAGTAGCTCATACATCTCCTGGGGATCTTTCCAGTTGTTGGTCGGGCCGGCGTCTTTCTCTTCCCGAGAGCAGATAAAGGTTCTGGCCTCCACTCTAGCCACGTCGTTCTCATGGGTACGGTGCAGATAGCAGCCCGGCAATTTCTCTTGATTCAGTTTGACCATTTCGCCGGTGTCACAGCTCATTTTCCGCAGTTCTTCCAGTTGTTCCTCAGAACCGTCGATCCATACCACCTGGTCGGGGGAAACCAACGCTTTCATTTCCTCCAGCCACTTCAATACGCTCTTGTTTTTTGTCATGATGGTCCACCTTCTAAAAAATCTTAATGATATGGTAATTTTTAAAAATTTTTTACCTTTTTCATTATAATACAAATGTAATAAATAATCAATTGAAATATGGAAAATTTTTTGATTGATTTACTATATTTTTTCAAGAGAAAAGAAACAATATCAAAATTTTTCTAACTTCTTTAAACTTAAATAAACTTCAATAAGTTTATTGACATTTATTGATATTTATGGTATCATGACAGTATAAAAAAAATTAGGGACGAAATGGTATTCCGTCCCTGGTATCTAAGCACTAAAATTGTATATTTTCCCTTATTTTTTTAACTTTTGGTTTTGGAAATGGTTTTGCCTTTCTCAATTACAGGATCAATTTCATTGTGTTGCGTCATTTCAGGCACTTTATATTTTATCAGCAAATCTTTAATCGCTTCATCTAACAATTTCGTCAGGGGAATTCGCGTATCTATCGAAAGTTTTTTAAAGAGGGCATAAAGTTCTTCGTCTGTGGTAGTTGACCAAGCTTTCCGATTTCTTAAGGCGCCCTTTTTAGAATTCATTCCATCACCTCATTTATCTTATTATTATACCTTTTTTTCCGAAACAATTGCAACCCCTTGGCGGGTTTGTGAGTTTACATATTTTTTAGAAAGGATTCCCTCCCATGACCTCCTTTTCCAATCGGTTGTACCACTTACGCCAGTTTCATCGTATGACGCAGCAGGAAGTGGCCGATGCTCTTGCTATAAGCCGCTCTACCTATTCTTACTATGAAAGCGGAAAAACACAACCCTCCATCCAAACCGTGGCAAAAATGGCGGCTTTTTTTCATGTTACTACCGACTATCTCATTCTTGGAAAAATACAACCAATTTATAAAAAAAGACAGAGGCTGTAAAACTTCCTCTGTCTTTTTTTATTTCTCGCTTTCGGTTCAAACCGCTCAATCAATTCCCTGAAGCTGCGCGGTCAAAGCTAACCGACATCGCAGCACAGGCGTTCAGATCCATGCCGGCAGTATGGCCTGCCTGATATTCATAGTAGCCCTGAGCGCCTACCATAGCCGCATTATCCCCGCACAGGTTCAGTTCCGGCACATACAGCGACCAGCCATGCTGCTCACATTCCTGCGCAAACCGGCGGCGCAGCAAAGAATTTGCCGACACCCCTCCAGCAACCACCAGCTTTTTGTGGCCGGTATCCTCCATGGCGCGGATCACCCGCTCTGTCAGACAGTCTATCACTGCCTGCCGGAACGATGCGGACAAGTCCGCCACCGACAATGCATCCCCTTTTTGGCTGGCGTTGTGAATCAAATTAATCACAGCGGTTTTCAGGCCAGAAAAGCTGAAATCATATGGGCAGCCGTCCACCTTAGGATGAGGCAATACAAACTGACTAGGGTCCCCTTTCTCGGCAATTTTGTCCAAATGTACGCCGCCAGGATAGGGCATACCCATGGCCCGGGCCGCCTTATCAAAGGCTTCCCCTGCTGCGTCGTCCCGGGTATGGCCCAGAATGCTCAGCTTGGTGTAATCCTCCACCTGGATCAAATGGGTGTGGCCGCCGGATACCACCAGGCACAAAAACGGCGGCTTCAAATCCGGGGTGGTGATGTAATTGGAAGCGATGTGCGCCCGCAAATGGTGAACGGGAATTAAGGGCAGGCCTGTGGACAGCGCCAGCCCTTTGGCGAAATTCACCCCAACCAACAGGGCGCCGATCAATCCAGGGGCATAAGTCACGGCAATCCCATCCAGGTCTTGCAGGACACATCCAGCCTGTTCCAAAGCCTGTCGCGTCACCTGCACAATGGCCTCGCTGTGACGGCGGGACGCGATTTCCGGCACCACGCCCCCATATTTTTTATGTTCCTCAATCTGCGACGCAATCACGGAGGACAGCACGATCCGTCCATCCTCTACCACGGCCGCCGCCGTCTCGTCGCAGGAACTTTCAATGGCTAAGAGTCTCATGATTCCTGCCCCCCGTTTTCTTTGGAAAGATATTTTGTCATAATGACTGCGTCCTCTGTGGGCATGATATAAAAATCCCGGCGTACGCCCATCACCTCAAACCCCAAACTATAGTACAAATCCATAGCCTCCCGATTGGAAGCCCGTACCTCCAGGGTAATGAACTGGGCGTTTAACTCTTCCCCAGCCGTAACCAGCCTCTCCATCAGTTGGCGGCCAATGCCCTGCCGCCGGAACTTGGGAAACACCGCCACATTGTTGACGTAACATTCGCCCGCTACACCGTGCATCCCGGCGTAACCGGCAACTTCGCCGTCCACCTGCGCCACATAGACGTGAGCTAGGGGATTTTCCAATTCCCGGCGCAAACTAGCCTCCGACCAAGGCTCGGAAAAACAGAGGATTTCCAAGTGAACCAAAGCTGGAATGTGGGATTCCTGAAGCGGTACCAGCCTAACCGAATGCATTACTTTTTCAGCTTTTCAAAAACTTCAGTGGCGTCGTTGAATACAAATTGCTCCAAATCCACCAAAGCCTTCTGAATGTCGTCGCGGCACTGCCGGAATGCTTCCAAATCCTTGCCATAAGGGTCTGATATACCGTTACCCAGCAGATAAACCTGTCCTTTCGCCATACCAGCTTCCACGAGAATTTTCTGATGGGTTTCCTCCATAACCACAAACAAATGGGTATGCACCATATCGATACCCCGCAGACGGTGGGCCACATGGCCTGCAATGTCCACGCCGATTTCCTTACACGCCTCTACGGCATTGGCGCTGACCGGCTGGCCTTCCGCCGCGCCCAAGCCGGCGCTGCGGCATTGGATGTCCCCACGGCCCGCTTCCAGCATCCGCTGATAGAAAATCGCAGCAGCCATCGGGCTTCTACAGGTATTGCCCGTACAAACAAAGGTTATGTTCATGATTGATTTCTCCTTTAATAATGTTCTCTCTTAAAAGAATGCCATGATTCAACAAAAAATACAAGGGGATAACAAAAAATTTTCTTATTTCCCGGCAAAATCCCGCCGATATACCAAAAAATCAAACTGGATTTCCGTTTCTAGCCGTGTGGTTTCCTGAAGCCGCCGGCTGCCCTCCACCGGGGTCTTCCAGTAATAGGGCGTCATCGCGAACAAATCCTGAATGGTCTTTGGGCTTTCCAGCAAAAGCTTTCCCGAAACTGGTATTCGCTCTACAAAGGAAAATCCTGAATATTCCGTTTTTCGATGTTCGTTTTCATAGGGGTTCTCATAGAGGATTTCCTTCAGGCCGAATAAATGGCGTTCCCCCGGCACCACCAGGAGCATCACCCCGCCTGGGCGCACCACCCGAGCAAATTCCTCTTCCACAATCGGCGCGAACACATTGACCAGGCAATCCACCGCCTGGTCGGCCACAGGAATGGCAAAGATGCTGGCCACCGCAAATTCTATATTGGGGTAGCGTTTGGCCGCCGCTTTTACCGCGAATTTGGAAATGTCAAACCCGGCGATCTCTGGAGCAAGCTCCGCGGCCCCCAGCGCCTGGGCCATCCGTCCGGTATAATAACCCTCCCCGCACCCAGCGTCCAGAAGAACGGCCGGATGGCCTTGATTGGAATGATCGGACAAATATTTTACAATAAGTTGATTTAATGTATCACTAAACAATTGGTAATGATTCTGTTCTAGGAAATCCCGGCGGGAGCGCACCATTTGCTTGGAATCGCCAGGATGCTTGGAATGCATTTTGTTGGACGGCAGCAAGTGGAAATAGCCTTCTGCCGCCCGGTCATAGCTGTGCCCCTTCGAGCAGAAACAGCGGTTCCCATCCTGCTGCATGGGCTGCTTACAGATGGGACAGTGAAAGATCATTGGGCATCCCTCCTTGCTTGATGTTTCAGGGATTACGCTTTCGCGTCATACCAGGTTTTCCCGATCTGGCTTTCCGCCACCATGGGCGCCGCCAGGGAGATCGCCGACTCCATTTCCTCCCGGAGCAGCTTCGCTACCTGCTCCGCTTCCGCTTCCGGCGATTCCACGATCAACTCATCGTGTACCTGCAAAATCAAGCGGGCTTGCAGTCCTTCCATTTCCAAACGGTTTTCCACCTGAACCATGGCAATCTTAATGATGTCCGCCGCCGCCCCTTGAATGGGCATGTTGCGGGCGACACGCTGTCCAAAATTGCGCAGGTTAAAATTGGAAGAGCTCAGCTCCGGCAGATACCGGCGGCGGCCAAAAATGGTTTCTACATAGCCCTGTTCCTTGGCCCGCTCCACCACCTGCTCCATGTAACGGCGCACCCCGCTGTAATAATCCAAATACGCATTGATATAAGACTCCGCTTCCCGCCGGGTTACGCCGATATCCTTGGCCAGCGAAAAAGCCCCAATGCCATAGACGATTCCAAAATTTACCGCCTTAGCGCGGCTGCGCATCAGGGGCGTGACCATTTCTTCCGGCATGTGAAATACTTGGGAGGCTGTTTCCCGGTGGATGTCCTTGTTCTCCCGGAACGCTTCCAGCATATTCCCATCATTGGCCACATGAGCCAGCACCCGCAGCTCAATTTGGGAATAGTCCGCATCCACCAACACGCAGCCCTCTTTGGCTACGAAAAACCGCCGCATTTCCCGGCCGATATCGGTGCGTACTGGGATGTTTTGCAGGTTTGGTTCGGTGGAACTAATCCGTCCGGTACGGGTTTCGGTTTGATTAAAGCTGGAGTGAATCCGTCCGTCCTTCCCAATCGCCTTGAGCAATCCGTCGCAATAGGTGGATTTCAGCTTCGCCAGCGTGCGGTAATGCAGCACCATTTCCACCACCGGATGCTCATACCGAAGGTTTTCCAGCACCTCCGCATTGGTGGAATAGCCGCTTTTGGTTTTCTTCCCTGTAGGCAGCCCCAGTTTACCAAAGAGGGCCTCTCCTAACTGTTTGGGGGAATTGATATTAAACGCATAGCCGACTTCTTCCTGGATCTTTTCCTGAAGCTGGTCGATCTGCTCTTGGAGAACCTCGCCATACGCCTGAATCCCTGGAGCGTCCACCGCAAACCCGACGGTTTCCATATGGGCCAGCACCCGCGCCAACGGAATCTCCATATTTTGCAGAAGCTCTTCCTGTTGATTCTTAGCAATTTCCTCTTTCAGCGTTTGGCAAAGCGCTGGGAATCCCAGGATATCCGACAAAACCGGAGCCAGGCGGTCTTTTTCCTCGTGTTCCAGTTCCTCAGCCAAGGTGGAAACCGCTACGCTATATTCCTGGGCCAA
Organism: Clostridiales bacterium; assembly: GCA_022801595.1. Taxonomy (GTDB): domain Bacteria; phylum Bacillota; class Clostridia; order Oscillospirales; family Acutalibacteraceae; genus UMGS1071. The sequence continues at coordinate 160,306 of JAAWSO010000003.1, forward strand.
ACGGCGGGGAGAATAATCGGAGGAAGCGGGATTGAGCAGATAGCCAGCCAGCATGGTATCCATTACCACGCCATGGCAGGAAACCCCAAGCCGTTCCAACGAGGCATGGAGCGGTTTGGAATCGTGGGTATATTTGGCGATATCCTCACATTCAAAAAATTCCACTAGAAAAATAGAATCCTCTTTGGAATTTTTTTGATCAAAAATACAAATCGTATTCTCATACTGAAAGACCAAAAACAAAATTTCGGATTCCGGCCCATAGACCGGGAGAAAATAGGCCGCTCCCTCCTGCTGCAACGCCGCCAACAATCCCTGTTCGTCCTGACAGAACCGAACCGGTAAAACCGTCATCTCTTTTCCCGAAGCTTCCAACGCGGCTTCCTCGGGGGTAATCCCCATCTTTTTCATTAGGGAAAACAGTTCCAGTTTGGTCATGATTCGGGCAGCTTGTCCCCGGTCCCCTTCTCCTACCACATAGTGTTCCAAAACCGTATCAATAGGCACTTGGGTGCAAATTTCTCCCAGACGATAGCTTAAAAATGCATCGTCCTTGCCATCCGCCAGCTTCCGGTACATGGCCGGCTTTAGTTCCAAAGAATCCAGATTCTCATAAAGATAGGAAATGCCGCCAAATTTTTGGATCAATTCCCCGGCTCCTTTTTGTCCAATCCCCTTGACACCGGGGATATTGTCGGAGGAATCCCCCATCAAGGCTTTGATGTCAATGAGCTGGCGGGGGGTCACGCCGTATTCCTCCTGGATTTTTTCTTCATCGTACACAGTTACCTGGGGCTGGCCAAACTTGGTGCTGGCCAAGCGCACGCTGACTCCTGGACTGACCAGTTGTAAACTGTCCCGGTCACCGGTAGCAATGATACACTCATTGCCGGTCTCCTTGCACACCCGGGCAAAGGTCCCCAAGATATCGTCGGCCTCATACCCTTCACAGGTCACAATTTGGTAACCCAATGCCGCCAGCAATTCTTTCAGGGTAGGAAGCTGCTGAGCCAGCTCCTCGGGCATCCCTTTCCGCTGGGCCTTATAGCCTTCATATTCTTTGTGGCGGAAGGTGGGCCCCCGCAAATCAAAAGCAATGGCCACGGCGTCCGGGTTGCTCTCCTCTTTGACTCGCTGCAGCATGGTCAGGAATCCAAAGATCCCATTGGTAAACACCCCTTCCTTTGTGCTCAATAACTTAATTCCGTAATAGGCCCGGTTTAAAATACTGTTGCCGTCCAATACCAAAAGTTTCATTTGGATTCGTCTCCCTTTTCCATGATGCAAAGTTCAATGTTATGATCCCTTTTCCCCGTTTGGTTGCCAACGCTCAATGTTTCAAACCTTACGGTTCCCCATCGAAAGGCTACCCGATCAATGGGAAGGATTCTTTCATCATTATCATTTCATTTTTAAATTTCCAGATACATGGATAACATGCGCAATGAAAAAGACACCTCCTGCAACCATAAGAATTGTATTTTTTCGCCATGAACCGATCAAAACATAATACAGCGGTGGAAGCAAAACGATAAAAAACATCATCACAAACATGGTTTGATACCCTGTAACATACAATCCCCATCCAATAAAATTTGTCAATAGAACCGCGACCGTCAACGAAAAAAATACCTTTTCGGATTTTTTGGTTACGGAAAACAGCACAGCATTTTTATGGACGATAAATATCATGAAAAAAATACAAAGGGAACCGAGCGCTTTCTCACATAGATTAAGAAAAACAGACGATTCCTGCATATTCATAATAGGATTTGTTTCCAGCTGAAACAATGGCATTAGCATATATGGAATTTCCTGGATAACAAAGCATGCTAAGCCCAATATCCAAAAGCCCAAGTATTGATTTCGGAACAGTTTTACCCATTGAAACATCTCCGCTACCTCCACCACTCCCACTTTGTTATTGCAATTATAGCACACATACCCAGGATGGCACAATGCTTTGGTGAAAGGAAGGAAGCCCCTGACACCCCTTCAAGCAAAAGGGAAATTTGATTGGATGACTTTGCAGCGAAAAAAATAAGTGCTATAATAAAAAAATAATTTAAGAAAATGAGGAAGCAATCGTGAAAATCGGCAATTTAGAAATCAAAGGGAAAGCCGTGCTGGCGCCGATGGCAGGCGTCAGCGACAAGCCTTTCCGGGAGCTGTGCGCCTCCTTTGGCGCGGCTTATGTGATCACCGAAATGGTCAGTTCCAAGGCCCTCCAGTTTCAAGACAAAAAATCCGCGGAGCTGATGGAATTGGCGCCCGGCGAGCATCCGGCGGCCATCCAGATTTTTGGGGATGACCCTCAGATTATGGCGGAAGCCGCGGCAAAAGCCATGGCCTTCCAACCGGACGCCATCGACATTAATATGGGCTGCCCGGCCCCCAAAGTAAGCTGCACTGGAAGCGGCTCCGCCCTCATGAAACGGCCGGAGCTGTGCGGCCGGATTGTGGAAGCGGTGAAGCAAGCGGTTCCTGTCCCAGTCACTGTCAAAATGCGCAAAGGCTGGGATAAACATTCGATCAATGTGGTGGAAGTGGCAAAAATCTGCGCCCATGCCGGCGCCGATGCCATTGCCATCCACGGCCGCACCCGGGAGGAAATGTATACTCCCCCTGCGGACTGGGACTGCATCCGCCAGGTCAAGGAAGCGGTGCCAGTGCCAGTCATTGGAAACGGAGATATTTTCTCTGCTCAAGACGCTGTCCGTATGCTGGAATATACCAACTGCGATTTGGTGATGGTTGGACGGGGAGCTCTAGGCAATCCTTGGATTTTCGCCCAGATCAACGCTTATTTGACAGAACAATGCTGTATTCTTCCGCCTCCCAGTTTATCGGAACGGATGCGGGTGATGCTTCAGCACATGGAAGCCCTCTGCAGCTGCAAAGGGGAATATCGAGGAATGCGGGAAGCCCGCAAGCATGTGGGCTGGTATCTAAAAGGGATGCGGGGGGCGGCGGAATTCCGCCGTCGGGCCGGCGCTCTTTCGGCCTTTGAGGAATTGGTGGCGTTGGTGCGGGATATTTACGAAGCCAACCAAGGAAACCTGGAAGAACCCGTGTGTTTTTCCCAGAAACCAGTCATTCCCGAAATTTAAATTTTCGCTCTGGAAGGCACAGAAAGAAAATCCATTTGGGAATAAAACAGCACACGGAGGATTTCTCTCCGTGTGCTGTTTTAAAAGTTTCCTGGAATGTTTCGCTTGCTCTTTGGGAGCGGCGGCATTGTCTACAAGCCTGAGCGCGACGCTAGTATTTCCAATTCTCATCTAACAGAGCGAAGGACAAGCGAATTGGCGGATCGCCGTCGGACTTGTTGTGGCCTAGTAGAGGACGACTGTGTCGTTGCGGACGGCACAGCGGCTTTCATAGCTTTGCTGTTGGTGGGTTTCCACGTCGAAAATGGAATTGAATTCAAAAGAATCCCGGTCATCACTCATAATGTAACGGGCGATGAGAAACCGGTCTTCCACGCAGGCCACAAAATCCCCTAGCTCCCGGGTATATTTCCCCCGGACCTTGGAGTTGAGCACGCCTTTGATCTCTATCTCATCCTCTTGCTCCCGCACTCGATAAACATGGCCGTTGGTGGTGTCAATGAGAAAATTGGCTTCCGCTTCATTTTCTTGTAGATTGAGCGTGGCGGCCACATCTTTTTCCCAAGTGTTTTTGTTGATGGCGCAGATTCTTTGATCGTCGTTTGGGAAATATTTGGCGCGGAAATACAGGCTGTCCGCATCCATTCCAGCATATCGCACCAACCCATTGGTGTCAGCACAGAACAGCAAGGTCATATCCAGTTCCTCACCAGTCTCCACCCCTTGAAGAAAATGCTTCAAAGAGCATGTCCAAACCTGATCGTAGATCTCGCCTCCCACAGAGTCCCGACTGTGGTAATACAGTTCCTTCTCAATCTCCGTTCCATAGGGCTGGAGAACCATCAGCCACGGCTCTCCTTCCCGCTGATAAGAAAGAATCTGACTGCTATCCACATTACAAATGCGGCTATCTTTCACATAATGGTAGGTTTCCGTTGTGAGGTCATAGAGGTAGGCGATCTGGGGAAACCCAGTGAGTTTTTCGTATTCGGCAAACAGCTTTTGATGCTCTTGATTGGCCGTGGTATAAAACAAAATGTGGCTGGAATCCAGCGCTTTGCAATCTTCCAGATTCCCAATAAAATAAATCTGAGCCAGGTTTTTTTCCGCCCCGGTATGTTTATCAATCCGCAGAATCCAAGCCAGATTTTCTCCCTTTTCCATCACCATAATGATTTCCTCTTCAAAGGCGAAATAATGCCGCTGATAGGCCGCGTTGCTTAAAATATAATTGGCTACAATCCGCTCGGTCTGCGTGACCCGGTCGTATTCCAAAAGGAACAGGCTGTCATGCCCTTCCTCTGTCTTTTCCTCTGCATAATAAATCCTGGTATCGCTAATTTCAATGAGTTTCACATTGCAATCTGTGAAAAAATTTCTCATATCCACAACCGTCATAAGCATTCTCTCCTAATCGTCATCCATACTTCCACAACCGTACCGGATATCGGATGTATCGTTTTTCTTCATCCATTCCATTTTAATATCTATGTAATTTGATAAAAATATTCTGAATTTAAAAGAATCCAAGGTTCCAGCTTATCATTCTGGAAAACTCGAAGAACCCAGAGCGTGACGCTGCCATTTCAATTCTCAACTTGGGCGAGAAGCCCTCTCATTAACCTGGCTCCCTGGGAGTATTATAACATAAAGATACAGGGTTTTCATTACATTTTCATCCAAATTATTGTATAATATTAGACAGGAAACCTGGAAAAAACCAGCCTGTGGAGGCGAACCTTCTCGCAGGCTGGGATATTTCACAGAGAGGAGGCGAAAAATCAATGATTTCTTCCAAACACGGCACCATGATGGAGGTGGATATCCATGGACTGACTGCCGACGACGCCCGGCGGCAATTGGAGCAGTTCCTTTCCCGAGTGGCCCCATCCATTACGGAAGTGGTGGTTATCCATGGGTATAACGGCGGCCAAGTGTTGATGAATATGGTTCGCAACCAACTGAAGCATCCCCGTATCGCTTCCAAAATGATCTCCCTCAATTCTGGCCAAACCCGGATTCTCCTAAAGCCCAAACCCTGATAAAAAAGCAAGAGCCTCTGACCAACGCCAGAAGCCCTCGCTTTTTTATTTACTCGATTTATCGGTCTAGTTACCGCACCTTATCCGGCACATCGTTTTCATACAAAAATTCCACCAGCAGTCTGCTGTTTTCCGTCAGGTTTGGGATGAGAACTGCTGCCCTAGATCCGCTGATCGTCACATATTCATCGGTATAATAGCCATCAACCGGAACCCGGTTTTGCTCCATGGGATAATCCAAATAGGCCATAATGTTAGCGGCCAGCGCCAACACTTCATTTTTGCTCATGTTGGTAGTGATCATGCCCAAGATCTTGGCCAGAGCGTTATTAATGGTGAAAATATCCGAGGTTTTCATCTTCTCTATCAAGCTCATAACGACCTTGCGCTGCCGCTCCGTACGGCCTTGGTCATTGCCAATGGCACGAATCCGGGAATAGTACCGAGCCTGTTTTCCCGTTAAATTGTGGGTGCCAGCGGACAACCTCTTGCCCTTCTCACCGGAATACTGGTTTACCAGCTTGGCTTCCTCCTGGGTTAATTCGATTTCTACCCCGCCTAGCGTGTCGATGATATCCTCAAAGTTGTCGTAATCAATAATCACATAACGGTCGATATCCACACCAAAATTGCTTTCCAGAGTCTGAACAGTCAGAGTCGCGCCGCCTAAGCTGTAAGCGGCATTGATCCGATTTGGCGCCCAGCCGGGAATCTGCACATACATATCCCGCATGAAGGAAGTAAGTTTTAGTTTTTCGTGCCGGGTATCAATGGTCAGAAGCATCTGGCTGTCACTGCGTCCCACATCGTTTTCCTGGTAGTCGTCTACACCCAGCAACAGGATATTCATCACCGCGTCGTCATGGTAGAGGCCTTTGCTGGAAGGAGATTCCCCAAGGCTGACGTTACTATTTTCGTGGTCGCCCTGCAGAGAGGACGGGGTGGCGGATGGCGTGTTGGTTGCTTCCTCGTCGGGTCTAAAGTCAATGTTATTGAGCATTCCTTCCGCATACATGCAACCGCCGCCCACAATCAGGAACGCTACGCTGAAAATCGCTACAATAATGTTTACAGCCTTGCGCTTACCGCTGAGCTTCGGCCTTTTGTGAACATTGCTGGAAGGATCTTGCAGGCCATGACCGTCGCCATAAGGGTTCGTTTCAAAATCCCGTTTCATCTTTTTCCGTTTGCTCAAAAATCTTCATCCTTTCTCCAATGTCGCCTCTGGGTTGAGGGCTACATTGACATTGTTCTTCCGTTCCCTTTTTTAATAATTTTGAGATTTTCGTTTTTTCTCGACAATCTTTAAAAAAAAGTATACAGGATATTGGAAACCAAATAATTCTAAAAAAGAAAAACCGTGCAAAAGTATTGCAAAAGTTCCCTAGTGTTCGGAAAGGCCGCTTCCAGATTCTTGTTCATCCAAAGTCAACTGGTAAGAAGGCAGGAATTCTTCTAAGAAGCAATCCACTTCGGGAAGCTTCATCTCCGTCAGAGACTGGCGCAGGGTTTGTTCTGCTTTGGTAAACTCCTCGTTGCCCATGCCTCTCTCCTCCACGCATTTGATTAAAGCGGAAAGCTTATCCGCCGCCTTGACCAAAATCAAAAGTTCCTGATCTTCCGGGTCGTTTTGATGGATTAAGGAAGCATATGGCTTCCGTAAATCCTCCGGCAGCAGAGACAACAACCGTTTCTGAGCCATATCCTCTACTTGCCGATAGGCTTCCCGGATATCCGGGCTGTAATACTTGACTGGGGTGGGCAAATCCCCGGTGATAATTTCCGTCACATCATGGAATAAAGCTAAAGCAGCGGCTCGCTCCGCATGGACCTGGCCATTAAACCGGGTATTGCGCAGCGTAGCCAGGGCATGAGCCAACAGTGCGGTATCCAAACTATGCTCCCCAATGTTTTCATTCCGGGTATTGCGCATCAGGCCCCATCGGTTGATGTATTTCATTCTCGATAACATGGCATAAAAGTGAAACATCCTTCAGTTTCCCCCATTTCTTCCTTTTTATTCCAGGCCAACAGCCGACTAGCCGTCCGTTGGTTTTGCTCCTGGCTTGCGGATGTTCTCCCAAACAGCATTCGGCTTTTCCACCCCAGGTTATTCCAAATAAAAGCGGTTGCCCCACTAACATCCTGTTGGTAAAAGCATTGTTTTATTATTATACAACATTCTGCAAAAAATCAAAAGGGAGCTTGTCCGGCTGGACATGAGCCAGTATCACTCGTTCCACCCGCTCTTTTCAGGCAAGAAATTCGGTTCTCTAGGGAGAACAATCAACTCGTTGTCCTCCCTGGGCGTCACAAAAAGGAAGCTTTTGTCGTCTCATTTATGGGTTTTATTTTTCTAGAAAAAATGCCAAGAAGAAATTTACCAGAAATCTGGAAATCCCCTTTCTTTCATCTGCGGCAAGTGATATAATGGGGGAGAATATACCCTTTCGGGCCTAAAAAAAGACAGGCCTCTTGCCGAATTCCTCTGGAGGTGGAGTATTGGAACAAAAGTTAGAATTTGTCCAAAAGGAGATGGGCTGGCGGCGTTGGAGCCAAAATTATTATCTCAAAGCGCTGGTGTATGGCATGGCGGTTTCCTTTCTGCTGTTCATCCCGTTCATCCTGTATGACAACGGTTATTTTTTATTTTACGGGGATTTTAACGTTCAGCAGGTCCCATTTTACCAAATGTGTCACGACGCCGTGCGCAGCGGGAATATTTTCTGGAGCTGGACCACCGACTTAGGCGCCAACTTTATTGGCTCCTATACCTTCTATTTGCTGGGCAGTCCCTTCTTCTGGCTGACCCTTCCTTTCCCCAGTGCCGCTGTCCCCTATCTAATGGGGCCGTTGTTCATTTTGAAATTCGGCTGCGCTTCCCTCACCGCGTACATCTACTTAAAACGCTACGTGAAAAACCCCCGCAGCGCCTTAATTGGCGGCATGCTGTACGCCTTTTCCGGGTTTTCCATTTACAATGTTTTTTTCAATCACTTCCATGAGGCGATTGTGATTTTCCCCCTGGTTATCGCTGCCATGGACGAGTACATGTACCGCCGCCGCCGGGGGGTGTTCGCTCTGGCCGTGTTCGCTTCCTGTTTCATCAACTACTATTTCTTTGTGGGACAAGTCGTCTTCTGCATCCTGTATTGGGCCGTCCGCTGCCTGACCCGAAGTTGGAAAATGTCCTTCCAGGCTTTCCTCTGGTTGGCCTTCGAGTCGGTGTTAGGCGTGCTGATGTCCTGTATTTTGCTGATCCCATCTATCCTTGCTGTGGTGCAGAATCCCCGGGTAGACAACGTGGCCGACGGCTGGAACGCCTTGATTTATGACCGGCCCCAACGGTACCTGCACATTCTGGAATGCTTCTTTTTCCCCCCGGATATTCCAGCCCAGCCAAACTTCACCCCGGATTCCGAGTCCAAATGGGCCTCCCTAGGGGCTTGGCTGCCCCTGTTCAGCATGACCGGCGTGATCGCTTTCCTTCAGCGCAAAAAGAAACACTGGCTAAAAGTCCTGCTGGGGCTCCTGTTTCTGTTCGCTATGGTGCCGATTCTCAATAGCTCCTTTCAAATGTTTAACGCCATGTACTATGCCCGCTGGTTCTACATGCTTACCCTTATGATGATCCTCGCTACGGTACTGTGTCTGGATTTGGATGGAATCAATTGGAAACGGGCCATTATCTGGACCGGCGTCATTACCCTGGCCATCTGCCTGCCCGTGGGACTGCTGCCCAAAACCGTGAACCAAGACGGCGTAGAAACCACCACCATCGGCCTGGAAGCCTATCCCACCCGGTTCTGGTCCTATGTGGCCATTTCTATTTTGAGCCTAGCGCTTCTGGCCATCCTGTTTCACTGGAAACGCTCGCCTCAAAAATTCTATCGTCTCACTATGGGCGGGATCGCCTTGGTATCCGTGGTTTACGGCGCATTTTTCATCGCTTTAGGAAAAACCCAAGGGGACAATACCCACCAAAAAATTATTCCCTATTCCCTCAATGGCGGCGCGGATTTGGATCTTCCCGATCTGGAAAATGTCCGCTCGGATTTCTATAAATCCATGGATAACCAAGCGATGTACTGGCAGATCCCCACGATCCAGGCCTTCCACAGCATCGTGCCCGGCTCCATTATGGAATTCTATCCCTCCATTGGCGTGACCCGGGATGTGGGCTCCCGCCCGGATGTGAAATATTACGGCCTGCGGGGGCTGACTTCCTGCCGCTGGCTCTTCGATTACGCTGGGGACACGAACCACTTTGCCGACGAAACTGGCGCTACCCAAATGCCCGGCTGGGCCTATTATGACACCCAAAATGGCTATGATGTCTGGGAGAATCAATATTACATTCCCATGGGCTTCAGCTATGACTATTACGTCAGTGAAGCGGAATACAACAGCACCCCGGAAATCAACCGCAACCTGCTGATGCTGAAAGCCCTGGTACTGAGCGACGAACAGATCGCCAAATACGGGAATTTGCTGGACTCCCTGTCCAATTCCCAATACATCACCTACACGGAACAGGAATATTTCAACGACTGCACCGCTCGGAAAAGCATGAGCTCCTCGGATTTCTCCCGGGATAACCGAGGCTTCACCGCTCATTTCACGGCGGATAAAGAGCGCCTGGTCTTTTTCAGCGTACCCTATGAGGATGGCTGGACCGCCACTGTCAACGGAGAACCTGCGGAAATTGAAAAGGTGAACGTGGGCTTTATGGCGGTTAAGGTACCGGCCGGCACTTCGGAAATCCGTTTCAACTATTACACCCCCGGCCTGAATGTGGGAATTGCCACCACGGCTGGCGGCGTCGGGGTATTCTTCTTGTACGTATTTGGAATGGGCTATTGGGATAAACGCCAAGCCAAAGCTATGGGATTGGCCCGGTTGCCGGTGGACAACGGCATAGTCAGCGACTTTGCGCCGAAATTGTGTGAGCAGCTGAAACCAGAAGGGAAATCCTCCAAACGCAAACCGCGTCGCTTCCAGATTAAATCCCGTTCCCAAGACAACCCAAACCAAACATAACCTGCCGGGCTTACCGAAATCCCGGATTCCCTTTTTGCTACATTAGGAGGTATTTATGCCAATTGTTTATCTTGTCATCCCCTGCTACAACGAAGAAGCCGTTCTCCCGGAAACCATCAAGCAGCTTATCCACAAACTGGACGCCATGATCGCCAAAGGCCTGGTCGACCAGCAAAGCCGGATTTTATTTGTAGACGACGGCAGCAAAGATAAAACCTGGGAGATGATCCGCCGGTCCCATGAGGAAAATAAACAAATTATAGGCGTAAAATTAGCGCATAACCGAGGCCACCAAAACGCTCTGTTAGCCGGCCTGATGACTGCTATGGAATACGCTGACTGCGCCATCAGCCTGGATGCTGATTTGCAGGATGACATTGAGGTTTTAGACCAATTTGTGGAGAAATTCCAGGATGGCTGCGATGTGGTGTATGGCGTGCGCAACAAACGGGATACGGATAGCGCCTTCAAACGAGGAACCGCCCAGGGGTTTTATAAACTCATGAAAATACTGGGGGTGGACGTGGTTTATAACCACGCCGATTACCGGCTGATGAGCAAACGGGCGCTGGAAGCCCTGAGCGAATACAAGGAAACCAACCTGTTCCTGCGGGGGATCATCCCTTTGATCGGCTACCGCAGCGATTACGTTTATTATGACCGCCACGAACGATTTGCCGGGGAATCCAAATACCCTCTCAAAAAGATGATTTCCTTTGCCCTGGACGGTATTTCCTCCTTCAGCGTCAAACCTTTGAAGATTATCTCTAACCTGGGCATTTTCATTTCCATCCTCAGCATAGCCGGTTTGCTGTATGCCTTAATTTCCTATCTGACCAACCAAACCGTCGCCGGATGGACTGCGATTGTGGCCTCCATCTGGCTGTTGGGCGGCCTTCAAATGCTGTGTATCGGCGTAGTGGGCGGATACATCGGAAAAGTGTACAACGAAGTAAAAGCGCGTCCTCGGTTTAGAATTGAAGAATTTCTAAAAAAATAATCCCAACCCCATGCTCAGGTATAAATCCGCCTGGTTTTTCCTATCCTTTCTAGAAGAATCTCTTGAATTTCTTTCAGGCCCCTTGCGTTTGGCCATGATTTTGTGCTATTATAAAATGTACGAATTTCTGAATCCCTTTCAATTTTATTTGGACCAAGAATCCCTGGCACTGTTTGGGAATATCCGCTCCAGGGAGTTAAAATGGAGATTATTGTATGAAGAAAAAGTCACAACCCTCTTTTTGTAAATCTCTGAGAAGCAAGCTTCTTCCTTTGCTTCTTTCCACTTTGCTGGTTTGCTCTCTGTGCGGGTCGTCAGCTTTTGCTATGGAAGGTGGAGAAGCTGGAATTACCCCAGATCCTCCGACGGATATCGTGAACCCCACCCCAGACCCGGAACCACAGCCCGACCCAGAGCCGCCAGCGGAATCCAGTAACACACCCAGCTCCACCCCCAGCAGTTCCAGTTCATCGGAATCCTCCAGCAGCTCTGGGGAAAGCTCCTCCGCAAACAGCAGCTCCTCCCAACCCTCTTCAGGCTCCGATTGGAACAGTAAAAATCCCAGTTCCGCTTCGTCCCGCCCAAGCTGGAATGGAAATACCTCCAGCAGCAAAACCAGCTATGCCGACCCTGACCCAAACGAGAGTTACGTGGAGTACATTCCACCCAAAAACAACGGAAATGACAACAATGGCCACACCACCAGTGCGCAAAATCCGGTAGCCATTGCTCCGGACGACGATACGGAAATTCTTTCCTCCCAAAACTGGCAAGAGTTGCTGAGTGTGGATTCCAAGACGTCGTCATCCACAGAGTCCGCCTCTTCTTCCTTGACTCCCATGGGGGGTATTTTCGGAAAAAATAACAATACGGGAGGAGGCGGAACCTCCATTGTCCTGATTCTGGGCATTGTCATGCTGGTGCTTGGAGCAGGGGGCGTAGGTTTCTTCATCTACTCCCAATTCATTTATAAGCGGCGGAAAGGGGCCGACTCTGCCGAAGATTACGAGAATAGCTACCTAGACTACGGGGATGAGGACGACGGCTATGGCGGCTACGACGAGCATCCATATCCGCCCAATTATCGGGCGAAGGGAGATACTGCGCCTTTGCAGTTTGAGAAAACAGATCGGGATATCAGCTCCTTCTCCGATCCTACTATGAAGCCGGCTAACCCAATCCAGCCTCCTCCAGCGGAACCGCCAGCCCAATCATCCAGACGGGTGGAAGACATTGACTGGGATCAATTTTTTAAAGATAACCGGAAAAAATAAAATTTCTCACGCGGGAAATTTAGAAACAGCGCCATTCACAGGTTTGTGAAAGAGCGCTGTTTTTGTGGAAACTTCCTGGGTTCCCGAGAAAAACCTCCAGACAATCTTTCCCAAAACCCGGCTGGATCGCTCTGATTTTATCCTCGATCGGATTGACAAAACCGCATGACCTAGTGTACAATGGTGAAGTATTCGCGCTTGTAACTCAGCTGGATAGAGTGCGTCCCTCCTAAGGACGAAGCCGGGGGTTCAAATCCCTTCAAGCGCGCCACACCTGAGGTGAGCAAATCGCGCACCACAGTTCTGTTCTAGTTTTCGATTTACTGCCCGCACCGAAGCTGATATCTTTTTTGTCGACGCTTCCCCAAACCGGTCATGTCTGCACACAGCCTTACGCACTTCACAGCCGGTGAGGTGTGTTTGTTTTTCATCTCATCTTTCCGTGGAAACCCCGCTTACCTTACCATATGAGATCTTTGCCGCAGCACATATCCCTTGTTTCCGGTTTTGAGAAAGAAGGGCTGCTTCGACATATAGGAGCAGGAGGAACCAGCCTTTCTTTTTCCAGTGAGCAATGCCCCAAAACCTGCACTTCACAGATGTGAAGTGCGTTTTGTTTTCCGCTTCGGATTTTTTCGGCCAGTGTTTCCTCCATTTCCCTAATTGCCCAGGGCCTCATGGCCCGCCGGACAAAGGAGGTATTTTTTGAACCGTTACCCCGAACCACCCCCGCCGTTGACCCCACAGAATTTATCCCCTCAGTTCCTATTTTTCCGGGACGGCCGACGGGATCTCCGGCATACGGCCAATCCCCTTGGTTTTATGCTGCTGCTCATCGCCATCTCGTTTACCTTTCTGCCTCGGGCCTTTTCCTCACTGTTGGCCTTGATTGGCTATCGAGGTTCTTTGGCTTACAGTAATTTTGGAAATATTGAACCAACGGTGTACTATTTGATCCAGGGTTGCCAATTCGCCCTAAGTATTTTGGCGCCCTGCCTAGTCTATCTGCTGATTTATCGTCCTGCCGCTGCCAAAATCGTTCCCTCTCAACGGGTGAATCCGCTGGTTTTTCTCTCCCTAACCTTTATCGGCCTGGGGCTGTCCCTTTTCTCCAACCTGCCTTCCCAGGCATTTGTAGAGCGGTTTTCGGATCTGTTCTCCTGGGATATTGCTTCTGAGCAAGCAATATCCTCCGCCATGCCGCCTTTGGCCATCGGATTGTTTCTTATCCGTCACGCGATTTTCCCCGCATTCTTTGAGGAATTTATTTTCCGTGGAATCGTTCTGGGACAGCTCAGACGATTTGGCGAAGGATTTGCGATCTTTACCAGCGCTTTATTGTTTGGCATGTTTCACGGCAACCTACCCCAAATCCCCTTTGCTTTTCTGGTCGGTTTAGTGTTGGGTTATCTTCTGGTGAAAACCAATAATATTTGGCTGACCGCCGCTGTCCACTTCCTCAATAACCTGATTGCAATTCTGCCGGAGTTTTTAGGCCCGTTTCTTTCCTCTGACCAGATCAACCTGATTAACGCCATCCTTTTTCCACTGGTCTTTGTATTTGCAGTAGGAGGGCTGATTTATCTCTTTTTCTGTCATCGCCACTTTTACCGGCTCCGGTTTCCCATCCATCCCTTGCCCTTGGGAATCCGGTTAGGCGCCTTTTTCTCCAGCATTGGGATTATCCTCCTTCTTCTCATGAACATCGGGGAAACCATTTGGAGGGCCATATGACGGCGGCGGAAGGCTTCATGGCGCAAGCTTTGGAGCTGGCCAAAGAAGCCTTTGCGCAGGGAGAAGTCCCAGTAGGGGCCGTCGTGGTCAAGGATGGACAGGTCATCGCTACTGGCCGGAACCGCCGGGAAGAAAACAAAAACGCCCTGTGCCATGCGGAAATCGAAGCCATCCACAACGCTTGCCAGGTCTTGAGAGGCTGGCGGCTATGGCAGTGTGAGCTGTATGTGACCCTAGAGCCTTGCCCGATGTGCGCGGGAGCGATTGTCAACGCCCGAATCCCCCAGGTGTTTTTTGGCGCGAAGGACGATAAAAACGGCGCCTGCGGGTCCGTACTGGATCTATGTAAACTGCCGTATAACTATCGCCCCCAGGTCACGCATGGAATTTTAGAAGCGGAGTGCGCGGCTCTGTTGTCCCAATTTTTCGCAGCGCTCCGGCAGCGCCGAGCCAACACCCGGATTTTTCCTAAAAATACAGTTTCGACACAAAACGCAGACCATCCAATCCAACCTCTTGAAAAATAGAAAAACGACAAAGAAAGCGGAAAAAGCACACGGAGAACGGAGTCTCTGTGTGCTTTTTCTTTGGAGCCTATTGGATTTTATTTGTTTGGTTACGACAAATCCGAGCGTGACACCAATGTTTCAAGTTTTCATCTAGCAAAGCGAGGGACGATACTCGTTGGCTGGCTAGTAGCCTTCGGCTGCGCCGAGCAAAACAATGTTTCCCGTCGCCAGCGTCTTTGGCACATCGATCACCCGTTGGTTGGTACTGCCGCGAAACAGCAGGGTCAAATCTTTTTTCTCCTGTACAAACCGGCCGTCAATCAGCACATCAGTCTGCGCCAGCAATGCGTCCACGTCTGGGTCTTGTTTTTCCTGTAATTCCTCCCAGGTATAGCCAGTAAAGACCGTCACGTCCAGCTTTGGGGAAGCTACACGGAGTTCCTGGGCCAATTTTGCCAAGGGAGCTGGCTGACAAAACGGTTCCCCACCGCTAAACGTCACCCCTTTCAACATGGGGTTTTCTAAGATTTCCTCCAGCAATCTTTGAATTGTAACCTCTTTTCCTCCCCCAAAGTCATGGGTATCGGGATTGTGGCAGCCCGGACAAGCATGGGGACAGCCTTGAGTAAAAATAGCGTAGCGCATTCCTTTCCCGTCTACGATGGATTCGTCCATCACGCCGCTGATCCGAATCGTATCGTTCATGATTGTTCCTCCTATCGTAAGAAAAAGGACAGACTCCCGGCCTGCCCTTGTGATTGTTCTTAATGATTGTGTCCGCAGCAGTGAATGCCATGCTTGACGCGGTCTTGTTCTTCGGCCCGCTTGGCATTGTTCCATCGGTCGGTGGTGCCTACCAAGTAACCGGTAATCCGGCGAATCCGCTCAAACTTTGGCTCGCCGGCGTCTTCCTTCCGGTGGCATTTTGGGCATTCATTGTCAATGATTCCGTTGTACCCACAGCAGGGGTCCCGGTCTACCGGATGGTTCACGGAACCGTAACCGATACCGGCTTCTTTCATACAGCGAATCACCGACTCAAAAGCATCCAGATTCTTGCAGGCGTCGCCGTCTAACTCTACGTAACTGATATGGCCTGCATTGGTCAAGGCATGATAAGGAGCCTCCAGGGAGATCTTCTTGTATGCCTTGATGGGGTAATATACGGGCACATGGAAACTGTTGGTGTAGTAATCCCGATCCGTCACGCCTGGAATATTGCCATAGCGCATCCGGTCAATCTTCACGAAACGGCCGCTCAGGCCTTCCGCCGGGGTAGCTAACAGGCTAAAGTTCAAGCCCGTGTTGTCGCTTTCATCCTCCATGCGCTGGCGCATGTGGGCGATGATTTCCAGGCCCAGATTCTGGCTTTCCGGGCTTTCCCCGTGGTGTTTGCCGGTGAGCACCTTCAAGGTTTCCGCCAAACCAATAAAGCCAACGCTCAGGGTGCCGTTTTTCAAAACCTCCGCTACGCTGTCTTCTGGCTTGAGGTTTTCCGAATGAATCCACACGCCTTGTCCCATGAGGAAAGGGTAGTTATACGCTTTTTTCCCGCACTGGATTTTGAAGCGGTGCAGCAATTGCTCCACAACCAGATCCATTTTTTGATCCAATAAATCGTAGAAACGTCCAATGTCGCCTCTGGCCTCAATGCCCAGACGAGGTAGGTTGATGGAAGTGAAGCTCAGATTTCCCCGGCCATTGACCACCTCGTTTTCCGGGTCATAGTGGTTGCCGATGACGCGGGTGCGGCAGCCCATATACGCGATCTCCGTTTCCGGATGGTTGAGCTTATAGTATTGCAGGTTAAACGGCGCGTCAATAAAGCTGAAATTGGGGAACAAACGCTTAGCGGAAACCCGCATGGAAAGCTTAAATAAGTCGTAGTTTGGGTCTCCCTCGTTGTAGCTGACGCCTTCCTTGACCTTGAAAATCTGGATGGGGAAAATCGCCGTCTCCCCTTCTCCCAAGCCCTGCTCCGTTGCCAGCAGGATATTCTTCATGGCCATGCGGCCTTCTGGACTGGTATCCGTGCCGTAGTTCAAGGAGCTGAACGGCACCTGAGCGCCAGCGCGGGAATTCATGGTATTCAGGTTATGGATCAATGCCTCCATAGCCTGATAGGTAGCCCGGTCCGTTTCCCGCAGGGCGGTCTTTTCCGCATACTGGTGAGCCTGTGCGGTTTCTTCCGCGGTGATGTTCATTTTGGTCGGGAGATATTCACCTAGGGCCTTGCCATACTGCTCCATGTTGCCCATAGTTGCCGGCTCCTCCACATCGGTCTGCACCATCATGCACAAAGCGGTGGAGTCATCCGCATTCCGGCCCTTAGCAATCTGCAAGTATTGGGATAATGCCTTAAAATATTCCTTGCGGAAAGTTTTGGCTACGCCAATAGCCATGGAGTAATCAAAGTTGGGAACGCTCTGGCCGCCATGCATCTCGTTTTGGTTGGCTTGGATGGCGATGCATGCCAGCGCCGCATAGCTGCGGATATCGTTGGGTTCCCGGAGATAACCATGACCTGTAGAGAAACCACCTTGGAACAGCTTAACCAAATCAATCTGACAGCAGGTTTCGGTCAAGGCATAGAAATCTTTATCGTGGATATGGATATCGCCGCAGCGGTGGGCTTCCACCATTTCCTTGGGGATTAAATAGGCGTCATAAAAACACTTGGCGCCCTCAGAGCCATATTTCAGCATGGTACCCATTGCGGTATTGGCATCAATATTGGCGTTTTCCCGCTTGATATCCGCTTCTTCGCTGGGCTTGAAGGTCAGATCTTCATAGATCTTCATCAAGTTGGCGTCCATTTCCCGCATTTTCGTATGCTCGGCACGATATAAAATATAAGCCTTAGCAGTTTTCGCATAACCGAAGGCAATTAATTTTTCTTCCACCACATCCTGAATCTGCTCCACCGACGGAACCGAAGCTGGGTCCAAGCTGCGGATCACGTCTACCAACACTTCGGTCAGTTCCTCCCCAGAAAGACGTTCGTCGGCAATGCGAATGTTCGCTTTGAACATCGCGTTGTAAATCTTCTGCGGATCAAAATCCACCACTTCTCCATTGCGCTTACGGATGGTTTGGATCATCTGTACTCCTACCATGGTGTGATACCTCTTTTCTTTTATCGCAGGCCCCTGCTCCAATGCCCCTAAAAGGGGCAATTGGGGTAGATCCAGCCTCTCTTGATCGAAATATAAGCCAGCGTTCCGCTCCAGATTTCTCCAGCCAAAATTTGGGAGAAAAATCAACCGGAACCTGGAATGCTTAGCATGATTCATTTTACTGCATATAGTGATAGTTGTCAAGAATAGCACGATATATTGTGGCGAAAACAGAGTAAAAAATTCCCGGGTGATTCCCCGGAGATTTCGTGAAAAGTCCCCAAGCTTCATAGGAAGCAAGGGGACTTGTGTCGATTTTTCTTTTGTTTTTTTGAATTTTTTCAGGGACTATTCCTCTTGACAAAACAGCAGTCAAGAAATCTTCTTGGCCCATTCAATAATTTTACCAATTCCTGGTAAAAACCCTTTGCCTTCCGCTGTGATTTGATATTCCACACGCGGTGGGATTTCCTGGTATTGATTCCGCTGCACCAGACCATCCCGGCACAAATCCCGCAGGCTCTGGGACAACATCATATCTGTGATCGACGGCATAGCGGCCTTAATGGAGCTATACCGCTTTCCCTGGCCGTCACCCAAGGCCCACAAAATCCGGATTTTCCACTTTCCGCCAATCCGCTCCACCACCAGCTCCAAAGCTTCCCCATCCGTAAGATTGTCGGATGCCTCTGGCTCTATTTTTTGCGGTGTTTCTGGCAGACTCTGGGCCTCCTTTGGAACCATTGGTTCTTCCAGCTTTTTTTCTTTTTTCTTTTTCTTTTCTTTTTCTTTTTTCACCAAGAATCCCCCCTTCATGGATCACGTTGTTTTTTTATATTTATATCATATCATTATGTTTCCAGGATGTAAATGTTCCTTGGAAAGAAATCTCTGTTTTTCCTCAAAATTCCAGGAAATTCTTCCAATTTTTTGGAATGTGAACAAGATTGTTCACCAAACGTTCACCGAAACATCCTGGACATCCTTTGGCAAAAAGAGTATAATAATGTGGAGATATGAAAAAATAACTCTGGAGGAGTATGCTCAATGAAATTATGGAAAAAACTTACCGCTGTGGTAACGACTTGCGCCTTAGCGGTGTCTCTTGCTGCGTGCAGCGAGGCGGCTCCCGCCTCTTGGATTGCAAAAAATGACAATATGACGGTTTCTGCCGGCGTATATCACTATTATCTGACCAACGCTTACTATCAGGCAAACATGAAAACTTCCGACTACTCCGCTTCTGTTTTTGACCAGGAGATCGACGGCGTAAACGGCGAGGAATGGATCAAAACCCAGGGCTTGCAGTCGGTGAAAAATTTGCTTCTGGTCGAGGACATGATGACCCAATATAAGCTGAAGCTCTCCGATGAAGATAAGCTTGCCATTCTGGATCAGGTGAAAACCCAATGGAACGCCACCGGTGTACAGGAATCTATGGAGAAAATGAGCATTTCCCAAGATGACATTAAAACCGCAGTTTATGATTTCTCCGCAAAGAATACCACCGTGTTTGAATACCTCTATACCCAAGGGGAAAAAGCAATCCCGCAGGAGGATCTGGACGCCTATTTCCAAGAAAACTACACAGGCTTCCGCTATGTCCTCCAGTCTACATACGAAAATTATCAATCCCTCTCCGATGAGGAGCTAGCTGCTCTACGCACCCAGTTTAACGGCTATACCGACGGCATTAAAGCCGGCTCTATGACCCTAGAGGATGCTGCCAAGGATCTCGCGGAAAAACAAATTGCCGAAGAAGAATCCACCAGCAGTAGCAGCAGTTCCTCCTCCACCCAATCTGCAGAGGAAGTGGCGGAAGATATTCTGCAATCCAGAGCCTTAAATCTGGATTCGGATGCAGTGAAAAACGGCTATCCAGAGGAATTCATCACTGCGCTCACCGAAATGCAGCCTGGTGAGGTTCGCACGGTAGAAGCACAGGGATATATTATCACGGTCATCAAGGACGATATTGTTGAGCGTACCAAGGAGCAGTTTTCCACTGCGGAAGGCAAACGGGAAATTCTGATCGACTGGAAGGGCGATGAATACACCCAGATGATGACCGAAAAAGCGGAGGCTTACGACAACTATACCTTGAATGACGAAGAATACCAAAAGAGCATCAAACCAATCTTTGAGCCGGATACTTCTTCCTCTGCTGTATCATCAGGCACGGAAAGCGAGACAACAACCTCCAACGCAACCGGAAGCTCTTCCACAACCGGATCTTCGGAGGCTTCCTCTTCCAGCGCGGTTAGCTCTGCTGTGACTTCTTCCGAAGCGGTTTCCTCAGCAGTGAGTTCCGCTCCAGCACCTTCCGAAACATCCTCCACGACATAAATTTGTTTAAGTCATTTACATTTCGATAAATACCCCTTTTTAGCAGCGTAACTTCTCCCCAGGAGATACGCTGTTTTTTTATTCTCCCTCTCTCAGCAACAAAAAGAAAGCGCACGGAGAATCCTCTCTGTGCGCTTTTTCTTCTGTTTTGATTGGTATCTGCCCTTATCCTTTGGCTTGCTTCTAACGGCCTTTGAAGTCGGGAACATCGCCTTCCATGTGCTTACCGTCCTCAAAGTAGATTTCATACCATACTAGGAAAATAAACAGGGTCCAAATCCGGCGGCTGTAATCCCGCAAACCATGGAAATGGTCGTCCAAATAGCCCACCAATTCCTCGGTATGGAAAAATTTCTTGGCAATGTCTGAGGTAAACGCCTCTTTAACAATGGTGTAATACTGCTTATCCCGCAGCCATACCCGGGTTGGGACAGGGAAGCCCAGCTTTTCTTTTTCAGCCGTTTCAATAGGCATCCGGCGCAAAGCCGCTTTCCGCATGGCATACTTGGTGTTTTCCTTATTTACCCGCAGGTGGGTGGGAATGGTGGCCGCTACCTTGAACACCTCTTTATCCAAAAATGGCACCCGCAACTCCAGGGAATTGGCCATGCTCATCCGGTCTGCCTTGAGAAGAATGTCCCCAACCATCCATAAATTAATATCCAGATACTGCATCCGGGTCACGTCGTCCAAATGCTTCACCCGTTCATAATAGGGACGGGTAATGGTCTGGGGACGGGTGGCATATTTTGGCTCTTTGAGCAGCCGACGTTTGTCCTCCATGCTGAACATCTTAGCGTTTCCAATGAAAGATTCATTGGTGGGATATTCGCCCCGGGTGATGAAACTCTGCCCACGGAAGCTTTTTTTGGATTTCTGTACGGTTTTGCGCAGCCAGGTACGCACGCTTTGGGGCAGCTTGCGGTAACTTTTAAAGACCCGAGGCTCATTATAAATGGTGTATCCGCCAAACAGTTCATCCGCTCCCTCACCGGACAAAACCACCTTTACATGTTCGCTGGCCAGCTTAGACACAAAATACAGGGCGATGCAGGAAGGGTCGGCCAGCGGCTGATCCATGTGATACTGCACCTTCTTAATGTTACCCCAAAATTCCTCGGAGGTGATGATTTTATAGTGATGATCCACGCCGATTTTCTCCGAAAGACGCTTTGCCCAGCTAATTTCATTGTATTTTTCCCCGAAGTCAAAGCCAACGGTAAAAGTCTTTTGATCGGCGAAATAGGTGGAAACGTAGCTGGAATCTACCCCGCTGGACAGGAAACAGCCCACTTCCACGTCACTGATCTTGTGGGTATTCACGGAATTTTCAAAAACCGCAGCAATCTTGTCCACTGCTTGCTTTTCCGTCATGGAAGGATCTGGTTGGAACACCGCTTCCCAATAACGGGTTGTGGTGATCTTGCCATCTTTATACCAAAGATAGTGGCCGGGCATTAAGCAATACACCCCTTCAAAGAAGGTTTGGGGCGGCACGGCATATTGGAAAGAAAGGTAATTATTGAGGGTATCGTAATTGAATTTCTTCTCAAATCCTGGGAATTCCAGAATGCTTTTGATCTCTGAACCATACACAAAATGGTCACCTACCATGGCGTAGTGCATGGGCTTAATACCGAAGAAATCCCGGGCCACAAACAGGGTTTTGTCCACGGTGTTCCAAATGGCAAACCCAAACATCCCCCGCAGACGATCCAAAAGGCCTTCCTGCCATTCCTCAAACCCATGGATCAGCACCTCGGAATCCGCATGGGTAGCAAACACGTGGCCTTTGGCCAGCAGCTCCTCCCGCAGCTCCCGGTAGTTATAAATTTCCCCGTTAAAGGTCAGCACCAGGGTTTTATCCTCATTATAAATGGGCTGGTCGCCCGCTTCCAGGTCAATGATGCTTAAACGACGAAATCCCATGGCGATGTCTTCATTCACAAAAAAGCCGCTGCTGTCAGGGCCGCGGTGGGTAATTTTATCCGTCATGGTTTTGATGACCTCATTGCTCCGCTGGTCGCGGTCTATGATTTCACCGGTGAATCCACACAATCCGCACATATTTTTCTAGTTCCTCTCGCATTTGTTTTTGCTCTACTTCCCTCTGCTCTGTACCGCTTCCAGCATGAGCTGGGCAGTTTCCAGATTAACGCTCAGAAAGTCTTTGCTGTCTGATTTAAACTTCAGATTATCCACCATGGCCTTGGTCTGCCGATACAGCTCAAAGCGGGTCCGTTCGTACAGCGGCTCCGCTTCCTCTTCAAAATAGAAAACGAATTCAATCAAGTCAATCTCTTCGTCTGCACGGCAAAAATAGGCTTGCTGGGGCACCATTTGCTTCCGGTTTTCGACTACCTTAAGCACCGCAATTTTCGCCAGCTCTACCGCCGCGTCATTGAGGCCCGCTTCAAAAATCAATACCTTTTCTTTCAGCTCTTCTACCCGGGTCACAATGCGTTTTTTCGTCCCGGTGGGGATGTCCGCATCATACTTGTGAAAAGAAGGCTCCTTGGGATTGGGCTCCAAAAAAATCACAAAGCCGTTTTTATGGTCATGATAGAGGCAGGGATACACCAATTGCATTTCATATCCGCACTCCGGGCATTTCCAACAAAAAAGAGATTCGTCCAGCACCTTTTCCCGCAGTTCCGGTTCATCCCCCCCTGGAATCCCCGGCCACAGCTTGGTATTCTCCGCCACCCCGCAGCTTGGGCAACGGATTTCTTTATTCAAACAGGTTGACATTCCGAACACCTCCTTTTTCCTTCAAATTTACGCAGATGATTTCCTTATAAAATCGTCCCGCCGCCGACAACCAAATTTCCATCATAAAAAACCACGGCTTGCCCCGGTGTAACGGAACGCTGTGGTTGGGCAAAAACTACCTGCACCCGTCCGTTTTCCAGGGGGGTCAACACCGCCGGGGCAGGCTGGGCCTGGTAACGCACCTTAGCGGTCACTTCCATTGGCTCGGCCAGCTCCGGGATGGAAATATAGTTGACGTCGTCCGCAATTAGGATATCCCGATACTGGCTGCCTTCCCGGCCCAGCACCACCTGGTTCTTTTCTGCATCAATCCGGGTGACATAGCGAGGCTCCCCAAAAGCCATGCCCAGCCCTTTCCGCTGGCCAATGGTGTAGTGAGTAATCCCCTTGTGCCTTCCCAGCACCGCACCGGTTTCGTCCACAAAATCCCCGGCCGGAAGGGTTTGCCCCGTATGGCGTTCAATAAACCCGGCGTAATCTTTATCCTGTACAAAGCAAATTTCCTGGCTATCCGGCTTATGTGCTACCAAAAGCCCTTTTTCCGCCGCCAACGTCCGCACCTGCTCCTTCTCGTAATCAGCCAGGGGGAACAGGGTATGTTCCAATTGATATTGGGTCATAGAGTACAGCACATAGCTTTGATCTTTGGCGGCATCCGCCCGCTCCAGAAGCCAGCGTCCCGCCTCATTCCGGCGGATTTTGGCATAGTGGCCGGTCGCCACATAGTCAAACCCCAACTCCACCGCCCGCCGCAACATAGCGTGGAATTTCACATGGCGGTTGCAGGCGATGCAGGGATTGGGCGTGCGCCCAGCCAGGTATTCCTCCGCAAAGTAATCGATCACCTGCTTTTCAAAAATATCAGTGAAGTTAAAAACCAGATGCTCCATCCCCAACTGATAGGCCACCCGACGGGCGTCATCCACATCATCCAGAGAACAGCAGCCGCCCGCAACACTGCCTTCCATCAACCGGTCGGGGCGCAGGCGCAAGGTGACGCCGGTTACGTCATAGCCTGCCTCCACCAGGAGCATAGCGGCCACAGAACTATCCACGCCGCCGCTCATGCCTAGCATTACCTTTTTTTTCATTTCTTATGTTCCCTTATTTTAAAACAAAGGAGGGTCCTCCGCCGTTCCATTGGCAGGATTTTCCTTGTCCTCTTTGATCTTCGCATTCAAATATTCCTTAAGCGCCTCATCCAGCTCCACTTCCAGTTCCTCGCTGTTTAGGTCTTCTGGATGCTCCGCAGCATATTGAGCGCGGGCGCGCTCCTTCTCCATTTGATGAATCGCTGCAATGTTATCCCAATCCGTGCCGGGGTTCATGCCTTCGTAGCAGCCACAAGAATCGCAGGAATCGCTGCATCCCATACAGTAATCATCAAAATTGTCCTCCGGCTGACTGTCATAGCCGTCATACTCGTAGAAATAGGCTTCGTCCTCGGTCAGCTCATCCAGCTTCATCATTGCCCGGCTAATCCGGCGGTTAGCATGATCCACTTCCAGACAGTGAAATTCCGTTTCCCCGTTTTCAGCATCCCGGAGGTTATGGAAATAATATTTTCCCAAAGCAATGTACGCTTGGTTGGCATTGTGCTCCTCGTTCCGAATAATACTCTTGATCCGGTTAATGAGGGAAATCTTGCGGTTTTTATCCACCACATAATTGATCGCGCCGGACACCCCTTCGCGAAGGTTGTAAAATAAACTCATAGATATTCTCTCCGTTCTTCTCTGCCAGCCATTCCTAATTTTGGGACCCCCGGACTGACCGGAAACCAAGCTGCTGGTTTTGACAAGGCTTCTGCTGGCAGGCAAATGTACCATCCTCCGGGAGCCCAATGATATATACTTTATTATTATAACGCAAACAACGCGAAAATAACAAGAGGGTAGGCGGAAAGAAATGTAGAATTTACAAGGAATTCAAAAAAACCGACGGCTTTCCTCCGCTTCTCCCTTTCTTCTTGGAAAGCAAATTGTCACCCTTTTTATGCCCTAATTTGGTTAAGGATAGAAAACTGCATAGAAATCAACAAAAAAACAACGATCTTTTCTCTAGGAAAAATTCGAACAATTATTCGATTTTTGCTTGCAAAAAGCTCCCTTTTCTGCTAAAATAGAGATATGAGATCAGAACATATATTCTAACCAAAGGCATTTTTAAACAAATTATGGAATTTTCCAGGAAGAGAGAGGGTTACACGCATGATGGATTATCACAAATGGTCACAGCAATACCAGGAAGAAGCCCAGCGCATTCGGGAACATATCCAGGCCTTGAAAAAGGAAGCCGCCGGCAATTCCACAGATCATAATTGGAATGGACGGATCTACACCCTATACAGCATGTACCTGGAATGCAAACACACGGCCGAGCTGCTGGAGGAGTATGCCCAGCGGCAGAACCGCCAAACTTGGATGGAGAAGGGAAGTGTGTAAATGAGGCGAAAATCCAATCTTTGCCTAGATTTATTCACAGAAAACTTGGCCAGCCTGCAGGAATATCAACAGCGGGATTTCCTGCACAGCGGCCGGCGCGAGCATCAGAAAATGCTTCAAGTCCTTCAGCGGGCCATGCGCTATGAGCTAACTGGGCGGCAGATGGAGTGCGTGCGCCTTTATTACTTTGAGGAGAAAAAAATGTGGGAGATCGCTCAGGAGCTGGGGATCGGGGTGCCGGCAGTCTCCAAACATTTGAAAAAAGCCCGCTATCGGCTGGCCAGAGTAATGGCCTATGCCTTTGAACGGCTGGAACGCTGTGTGGAAGATTAAAAAGAGCGCTGTCTTTGGGATAGACAGCGCTCTTTTTTCTTTAATGAAAAGGGGAACTTCTCTTTCCTAATATAAATAGGAAAGCATTTCCATGACGGAATCTGGCCCAGGGAGATACTTTTGGCTGACTGCCAACGCATGGAGTATGGAGTCGATTACATATAAGGTATTGACTGTAACAGAAATCAGAGAATCCTGAAACGATTCCCGAATCATACGGATTCCGCTGACAGACAAAAAGTTTACAATTCGTTCCGTTTCTGGGCTAATATACACATCCTCTTCCCGCAGCCGTTTCAATAGAAAATTGCGGAATTGTTCGGTCCATTTATTCAGGAAACAGGGATCGCCATATGTCCCCAGCAAAAGCAGAAAAATGCTCTGATGCGTTTGAATATAATTGGCTATTTGTTGGCTGACAGAATAATCCCTCCGCATTGGGTCATAGGGCGGACAGGCCTGAAACAACAGGTCCATATCCTTGAGGAGGTCATGGCCAATATCCTCCACCATTTTTTGCATATTTTCGTAATGGGTGTAGAAGGTTCCCCGCGATACTTTTGCATGCGCCACCACATTGGTAATGGAAATTTTATTGACCGCCGTTACCTTTGCCAAATCCAGAAAACTATTTTTCATTTTTCGTTTTGTGTTTTCCGCCTTCACTGTTACACAACTCCTACCATTCAAACCACATTTGACACAGTCTAAAAGGATGTTGAACAAATTGTTTTCCTATTATTTTTTTAGATCGAATGCCTCGAACATGATTTGGATAAAATTTATGAAACTTTTTGTATTTTATCAAATAAAATTAACCTATCAAACAATTTTATGATTCAAATCTACATTAATAGTAGTATAAAACCACAAAAATGTCAATATTCTCATCAAGTTTCGCAAACATTTTTCTTAACTTGACAAAAATTTTACTAAAAAATCTAGATTTACAGCATAACAACCAACTTATACCGCCAAAATTTGATCAGGAATATACAAAATTTCGATAGGATTTCTAGGATTACCCAATAGAAAAAGATATACTTTTTGTTACACAAAAATCCTTTTTTGGATCGTCCCGCGCTCACAAGTAAATTTTATCAAATGGTTTCCTCGATATTTCAGGTCTCCCCATTGCTTTTCCTTTGCTTTTCCGTGGTAACGCTCATTTACCTGAAAGGTCAACAACTCATTTTGAATGGTCTGGAATACCAGCGTCATACCAATGGTGCGCACATGTTGATTGCCTTCCGGGTCCTGAAACGCTTCCTGCTGCTTGATGGTCTTTATCAAAGCGGCCTTCACGATGACCACAGACGTCTTTTTTTGTATGTGAAAACGGAGCAGCAGCGCCAATCCAATCAACGCCACCGCCACGCCAAACACAATATAGGGAACATATCCTTCCATCCCGCCGCCTTCTTTCTAAATTCGATGTATTTGCGCACCTTACCGTTGCTTTCCAAACAGCACAGCCGCACGCATGATTACCTTTGCGTGATTATTGTACCACGCCTGCGGCGGGCAAGTCGCGCACGCTCCCTCCGGTCGCCAAATTGCACAGGAGCCCATACGCCCAAATGCCCGCGCTGCAGGTTCACTGCGGTTATTGTACCACGCCTGCGGCGGGCAAGTCGCGCACCTTACCGTTCCTTTCCAAACAGCATGATCGCACGCATGGTTACCTTTGCGTGATTATTGTACCACACCTGTTTGGAAGCCTGCAAGAAATCAAACAAAAAACGCCGGGGCTTTCCCAGCGTCCTGTTTTATTTGGGCTGCGATTCCAACCACTCACGGCCGGCGTTGGTCAAGGTGGCCATTCCCCGCTTGATATAGGGAATATCAAACAAAAATCCCGGGCGATGCTTGCCTTCCATCACTAGGTCCGACAGCGAGGCGAAAATGCCGCTGCGTTCATATACCCGATAGTCCGACTTCACCGTTACAAAAATTTTATAGTCCAGGCAAATCAGCCCTTGGGCTTCCAAATGTTCCAACTGGTTGGCCCGTTGTTTCGCTTGCTCCATGGAGTCCGTTTCCCGCTCTAGGTAAACATGGTTCAAAGCGGTGGAGATCAGGGAACGCTCCCGGGAGCTGCGCAATTCGTAGCGCACAATCGGAAAGCGGGGGGCCTGGCCGATGCGCTTTAGCAGTTCTTTTTCTTCCGCGGATACTTGCATAGCATGCCTCTTTTCTTTCGTTTTGTTTTATTATATCCGGTTCCCTTGCATTATTTTTTCTTTATGAGAATCAAAGCCGTTCTTGGCCCGTTTATTGAGAAAATTTATCCAATAAAAAAATAGTCCAAAATGAACGGTTTTCGATTGCAAAATTCAATCTACGCAATAAATTGTTCTGAAATGCATGAAAAATAATGCAAATTTATTCTCAATAACTCTGAAAAAAAGAAAAATCCTGCTTAATGAGAAAAAATGTATTGTAAGAAATCATAAAATTTTTCAAAAAATATTGTTGACAATATGGAAGAATCCTTGTATAATGGGTTACATATTCTAAGAGAAACCAGAAAATTGATAAACTTTTCTTAGGATTCTTATTGTTCTTGTTCCAGCAATTTTAATTTTGCAGGATTTTTGGTGATAACTTGCATTTTCCCTTCCCGTTTCCGCTGAGTGGAATCCAAGTATTCCATTGAGCGGAGACAAGAAAACTAGGCTTCAGCCGCCTAGCCTTGTTTCCAGGATTACCATGTGTGAAAAAACACGCGGTTTCGGGTTGAATCCCGCTCAGGTTCTCCTGAGCCGTTGGAACCTCCCACGTGTTGGATGAAGACGCAGCGAGGCCTGCATTCCTTGCTGTCAAAATGGAAAAGTTACGAAAATTTCCCAAGCTCCGGGATGGAACTGCTATTCCCCCCGGAAATCCCCAGGCAAACCTTTCTCTCTCTTTTGCCTGGGGAGCGCAAAAATCTGGTATGACATGGATATCCTTCCTCTCTACGATTTTCGTTATCGGACGTTCTATTTCCGGTTGAAAATTTTAGAAATGGAAAAAAACAGCTCGCGATTTCGCGGGCTGTTTTTCTTTTTTCAAACAGATGGGGGCAACCGAAGCCTATCTACTTTTCCTTTCCAAGGAGAAACGTCAATCTCTCCATGTTTTTCTTCGTATTCTTCGATACAATCCCGGATTAAAATATTTATCTGGCTATTCGCTGATCTTCCTTCATAATCCGATACCACATGTAATTTATGAAGCGTTTTTTCGTCGATGCGAATGGATAAACTTTTCATTGCCATATTATCCCCTATTTTGTTTCTATCATGGCCCTATTTTACATCATTTTTTGACATATTAGGAAGAATAGACATAATACGAATATAAAATATATTTAAAATATATCTATTACTACTTATTTTTCTAGGTACTATGTTACCATCGGTATATCAAAATAAGGGGAGGCCAACATGAAAAGCAACAAGAAGGTTTCTTTCTCCAATCATGCCCGGCTTTTGATGACAGAAATCCTAGCGTTATCCTTGCTTCTCGAACAAGATCAATCGGATTATCAAATGAAAGAAAAGCTGGATTCCAAAAGTAAGGGAATGTTTCCCTCAAAACAAATTGATCTTTTCATTCTGCTCTATGGATTGCAGCAAAAAAAATATGTATCCATGAAAAAGTTCCGCAATGAAAAGCAAGCGGTTCGGCATTATTTTCACATCGAACCCGCCGGTGTCGCTTATCTCAACGAAATCAAACAAGAATATTTTTCGATGCATAACGCTATGACAACGGTTCTGGAATCAATCATGCCGCAAACAAAAGAGGACCCTGCACAGAATATCTG
>JAAWSO010000049.1 GCA_022801595.1 Clostridiales bacterium
ACCTCAGAGGATTTCAAAAGCCAATTAGAAGGAATTTCATATGACGTTCTCCTAACAGGTTCCCCCTGTCAAATATTTAGCAGAGTGGGCCTTGAAGAAGGTTTTGAAAACGAGGAAAAAGGTCAGATTTTTTCACATTGCAGATTTTATAGGTCGTTCGCGTCCATGTGCGCTTTTCCTTGAAAATGTTCCTTATGCACTTCAACGCATAAGGAACATTATGAGTTGTAAGCAATTATGAAAAGTCCTCCTTTCAAAATATAGAAAATAGGTTTAAGATTACATAAACACTGTGCATAATTTCCTTCATACTATGAACAACATATATGATGGAGGTCAATTATGCCCGACAAAAAGGAGATTCCAATAGCCGAACTGATGGATGCAGCGAATAAGGAGTTGATTCGCCTGGACTTCAAATCGTCAGCCCTTAGTCGGCACAGTAAGGAGTTTCGCAATTTCACCAGTTACTGCGACAAGAATGGGATTTACACTTACGGTGTGGAAACCGGACCGCAGTACTTCCAACACTGTTATGGTTTGGATATAGGCGATACCACCATAAAACTGACCCAACAGCAGCTTGACACTCGTTGCTCCGTTCGCTTTTTAGACGATATTTTTCAATTTGGATATGCGCTGCGATATAGCCATCATGACTATTCTATGCCACCGGAATATGCCAATCTGCTGGAAGAATATCTCGCATGGTGCCACAGAAATAACGGTTCCTCTGGTACGATTCGTGTTAAGAGAACAAAAATACGCCAGTTTTTCTGCTTCCTAGATGGGAGGCGGATACCACTTTCAAATCTAACGTCTACTGATATTTCGGAGTTCATGACCACTCTGTGTAGATATCACCGAGCAACTATAAACGTATTCAGCAGCGTTCTAAGGGATTTTTTTCGATATCTTAGCGAATCTGGTATTATTGAAACCGATTTATCTTCAACTGTTCCAAAACCTAAGATCTATGTTGAGGAAACCGTCCCGGAAACATGGACACCAGAAGAAGTCCACCAGCTATTAGCATCCATCGACCGAAACAACGCCATTGGTAAACGGGACTATGCAATGTTGCTGCTTGCCGTTATATTGGGAATGCGGGTTGGGGACATCTGTGCGCTGAAATTCAAAAATCTT
Source organism: Clostridiales bacterium (assembly GCA_022801595.1). GTDB lineage: Bacteria > Bacillota > Clostridia > Oscillospirales > Acutalibacteraceae > UMGS1071. The sequence continues at coordinate 1,147 of JAAWSO010000049.1, forward strand.
GACTGGCATCAAAAACTGATTATCTATACCCAACAAAAAACCAAGAAGGTCAACACTCTGCCTTTGCTGCCTGTGGTTGGGGATGCGATCATAGACTATTTAAAAAATGGACGGTTGGAATCTGAATGTGACAGTATGTTTATCCGCCATGTTCATCCATATGGCGAATTTCAGTCCAGTGCAGCTTTATCTTCGAATCTTAAACGATATATAAGCCAAGCTGGATTGACCAGGAAGAAGCGCAAGCTCGCTCATTCCCTGCGCCATACGCTGGCAAGCAGTCTTCTGCGCGAAGGGACTCCGCTTATGACAATTTCAAACGTCCTGGGACACCACAATCCGCAGACAACAGCTGGATACCTCAAAGTAGATATTGCTGCATTGAGGAAATGTACATTGTCTTACGGAGGAAAGGAGGCATGATTACTGTTCTTTCCCCTTCGGCACAGGAACTGCTGACGGCATTTATGGCAGAGAAACGGGCTCTTGGCTTTAGTTATAGAACAGAAGAAGGCGCAATACGACGTTTTTTAAGTGATTTTGTGGAACCGAGCGATGGGAAACTTGAATTCACGAAAGAATATGTTCTCAGCCACATAGGAAACAAATTGAACCAGCAAAGCCGAACCGTGCATTGGGAAGCTGGCGCCATTAATGGATTTCTTGATTTTGTGAGCCGCAGAGGATTTGTGGTATATAGGATTCCGCCCAAATTACTTCCAAAAGAGACGCGAAATTTCAGAGCCTATATTTTTACAGATGATGAGATTAAACGAATGTTGTTCTCGGCAGATCATGTGCCATTTACAGAACAAAATCCTGTTCGGCATTACCAGATCCCGGTTATGTTCCGAATTTTATTCAACTGTGGACTGCGTACTTCTGAATTGCTTAACCTGCGTATGTGTGATGTAGACTTGGCTCAAAATGTATTTACCATTTTAGATACCAAGTTTCACAAAAATAGGTTGGTGCCATTTTCTGATGCGGTTGCTGAATCCTTGACTCAATATCTGGAAGTGTTTCCACCGAAACCTGCGAATTCATTGATTTTCCCCAGTTTCCATCCTCGTGGGAATGGAGAAAGATATAGTGCCTCCTGGCTGCACACGCAGTTTCGCCAGCTTCTCAGGATGTCTAGCATTCCCTATGGCGGTCCGGGGAAAGGACCGAGACCCCACGATATCCGGCATACTTTTGCGGTACACTGTCTGAATAATTGGGTGCTTTCAGGTGAGGATCTTACTGTAGCGTTACCTGTACTTTCACGGTACCTTGGGCATAACGGATTGGCTGGCACACAAAAGTATCTTCAATTAACTGCTCAAATGTATCCGCATATTGTTGCCAGATTGGAAGCGCAATTTGGTGGCCTGATCCCACCGCTGGAGGTGTCCGATGAAAGCATCTGATTTCTCCAGATTCTTAACGCGCTACCTTACGCACTATCTGCCTGTACAGCGAAATCTGAGCAGCAATACGATTCGGTCCTACCGGGATACATTTAAACTCCTCCTGATTTTCTGTAGAGACGAGAAGGGCTTCAATATTGCAAAAATGAGTCTGGATAAACTGGACAAAAAGTGTGTAGAGGAATTCCTTTTGTGGCTGACGAACACCCGCTTCGCTTCTCCATCCACATACAACCAGCGTCTCAGCGCAATCCACGCTTTTTTTGACTATGTTATGACCGAAGAACCGGCATATATGGAGCAGTGTATTTCGATCCTCAAAATTAAGAGCATGGTATCTCCTGCTCCGCCCGCACAATATTTGACGCCAGAAAATCTGAAGCATCTGTTGTCTATGCCGGACACCTCTACTCCGAAAGGGCGAAGGCATCTTGTATTGCTTACGGTCCTGTATGATACGGCAGCGCGTGTCAGTGAACTTACAGATATTTGTATGAGGGACGTGCGATTGGATTTTCCTGCAGTCATTACTTTGCATGGAAAAGGTGGAAAAATTCGTACTGTACCGCTTATGAAACAGACAACCGAATTACTGCAAAGTTACCTCGCCGAAAATCATGTTGATGTGCGGCACAATCCGGATATGCCCCTGTTTTGGAATGGCAGTAGACGTAAGTTGACCCGCTCTGGGGTTACGTACATTGTCCAGAAATATGCAGATATGGCGCGGACAATGGCCCCTGGAATGCCTGTGAAAATCTCACCTCATGTTTTTCGCCATACGAAAGCCATGCATATGGTACAAGCAAATGTTAATCCAGTTTTTATTAAAGATTATCTGGGGCACGCCGACATCTCTACCACTGAGGTCTATACCAGAGCAGACAACGAGGCCAAGCGAGCTGCTTTGGAAAAAGCTACAGCCCACTTTGGTCTTCCTAAAGCATCCCATTGGGAGCAAGATGCTAAGTTGATTGAGTGGCTGTCCTCGCTTGGCTAAACTCAGGTATTGAAAAATTAATAGTTGGATGATAAACTAAAATAAAGGAGGCGCACCATATGGAGAACAACATATCAAAAATTGTACATCCAGCCATAGAGCCTGGAAAAAACATTCTTAAAGATGTGATTGGGGTTTTTATGCATGACCCTAATGCAGCATGGTCTTTGGCAGAAGATTTAAAAAGATTGCCATCCACAATCCGTGACGGAATATTTTGGGATTGCCTTGAAACTTTTATTTTGTGTTCCTATAGTTTTAATGAAGAAACAAATCAATTTGAAGCGAAAAATTTACAATCGCTCGCAGTAGCTCTGGCTGAGGCAAGTCCTAATGCAGACGCTGGTTACCAAGGTGATCCTGAAAAGCTGACCGAGTATGCTAAGCGATTCAATAAAATATTTTGTAAGAACCGGCAAAACCTTGTGAAACAGCGCATTACGCCGCATTTCCTGACAACAGACCACCCCAATTACTACGAATTTACTACCAAGG
>JAAWSO010000050.1 GCA_022801595.1 Clostridiales bacterium
TCGACCAAGGAAACGATTGATTTTGTTCCCCCCCTCTTGCCGCCGAAAAACTACAAAATTTCTTCGGCGTTTTCTTACAATTTCAGATTGGCGTTGACAGACAATGTGTCCGGCAAGCTGACGGATGAGCGTTTTATGAAGATGTCCCAGCGGTATGACGAGGAACAGCAGCAGCTCAAAAAGGACATTGAGGAATTGCAGCGCCAGTGTGACAGGGAAAACGACCGTGCTTTCTGTAAGGAGCAGTTTTTGAAAGCGGTGCGGAAGTTCATGGAGATGAAAACGCTGACGCCCACCATCCTCCATGAGCTTGTGGAGCGCATCGACGTGTACCAAACCCAGGGCAGGGGAAAGAACAGGACACAGCGCATCGTGATCCACTATAACTTCATCGGCATCCTGGACTTGCCGGAGGTAGAGGAATACCCGGATAACGTGGTGCTGGACAGCCGCCAGGGTGTGGCAATTGAGTATCTTGTCGGCAAGGCCAGCTAAAGAAAACGGAGCGGCCCGAAAGCCGCTCCATTGGGGCAGACCGCCCCGTAGAAATAGCAAAGGAACAGCCTTTCGACTGTTCCTTTACATACGAGTGTTCAGTTGCGTTATGAACACTCGACATGCAATAAGGGTTCAAAATCGATTTTCTGCCAAGTTTATTCCCAATATCAAATCGAGGCTCAGCGTATCGAGTTCAATTTGGAAGGACGATCCTGGTTTTAATCTGGAGGGAAACTTCGCTCTAATGTAGCAAGCGAGTTGCATTTGTGGTGCTATTTTGCAGTGCTTTAAGTGGAGGTCAGAGGCTCATAAAGTGACCAATTGAGTTCCATCAGAGAAGAATATTTGTATCGCCTTGTCGGTTATATAGTAAAATCGCTTATCCTTGGTGCTGTAGTCAACATAGCCTAAAGGTTTAAGTTTGTCCATAGACTTTGTAATAGATAAATGGTGGCGATCAATCTGCTGACCAATTTCATGTGCAGAAAATGACTCTCCCCGATGGTTATAAAGAAAACGCAGGATATCAATATAATGATTTGGTAATGATTGTTCTTTCCAGGTCTTAATCCTATCATCCAAATCTTTTCCAAACTTCTTTTGCGAGATTACACAATTTTCTTTTCCGCACGATAGACACCGGTGATATCTTTCGTACATAGAATATTCTAAATCGTCTGTATATTCTTTACCACAGTTAGTACAGCAACGAGACTCTACACCACTAATTGTAGCAGGAATAAAAGATGATAAGTCAAATGATTCTTGTCTCCAATAGTCGTAAGAACGTCTTAAAGTGGGGCGCCCATAGTCTATTTTCCGATCAAGGCATAATCCATAATTCAACCCATATGTTGATACCTTTTTGCCAGGTTCTCTGCTGCTACCTTCATTAAATTTATTAACTATGAAATACAATTCTAGCGTTTTAAGCAAAGGTTCTAAATCCTTATCAATGTAAAAATGTGAGGTAGGAAACCAATAACCTGTAGTCTTTCGATATTTTTCTAGAGTATCTATAAAAATTTGACTTTTCAATTGGCCCTTAGTATATGAATCAACCGCCTCTCTTTTGATGGCTTGCATTTTACTTACAATTTGATCAACCAAATATTTCTGGGTAAATTGGTCAAGAAGTGTTTTATCATCGTAGAAAGATTGTTTGAATCTAACATCATTATAAAAATCAGGAAGGATATTATCTGTATAATATTTTTCCGCTGCAGACTCAATGTTAGCAATGGTGATTAATTTTCCTTGGTTAATAGAACTTAAATAGCAGTATGTCAAAATATATCCTAATGAACGGGGAATTCCAGCGGAACAATAAAATAATACCTTTATATATTCTTTAAACGAGGCTCTTGAAACATCAAAAATTTCTTCTAAATCAACCTGGCCATCTGTAAAGACATATATTCTCTTCCGCAGTGTACGCTCAACATAATCCATTGCCAACTCTTCAACCCGGAGATAGTTGCTAGCGCTTTTTTCATACACATCATAAAAGTCAAGAGAATGAGTTAACAATTTAGATGAATCAATATTTCCAAGATAAACTCTAGACGGATATGCGGCTATCTTTACTTTGAAAAAAGTATTATACGATGAAATGATTGGAGCAACAATGGAATCAATGACTATCGTTTGTTTATCGTAACTTAGCTCACTAAAATCATCTAAAAAAAGATAAATATAGTTGATGCCCTGTTTTTCTAGCAGTGTTCGGATTTTTCCAACAATTTCATGAATTGAAAATAATCGGAGTTCGTTCATCGTATGGCTACGTGTTTCGTTGTCACCGCTTTTATGCGTCGTATTTGCAGCTAGTTGTAATCCTTTGCTGTCCAAATTGCCCTGCATAAAATAGTTTTGTTCACTTTGAGAAGTCTTTGTTATTTCAATGCTTTTTCGAAAATCTGCATCAATATACTTGCCTTGTTGAACATCAGTAATCAATTGCTCAAATTCGTTATTTTTCAGCTTACGCCCTAATCGTTGAGCCAGTGAGGTAATTATCTCTGCAAAGAAATTGCAATAAGTTTGGTATTGCTCCAGTATGTTCCCGCTTGCATCGGAATTAGCTGTGCGGATTTCTTCATAAATCGATTGTAAATTGATATAGATACAAACTTTATCTCGACTCTGTAATAATTCTTGTTCTGCACGCAAAAAAATCGTAGACTTACCTGTCCCTTTTCGTCCCTTCAAGAGAGTATGGTTATCATCTATAACTTGGCGAAGTACATAATTGTTTTCATAGAGATCTACATATACATTAGGAATCAGGCTATTATTTTGCTCATCGGTAACGTCTGGGCGACCGCTTTTTATCATAGATTTGAAAGCTGTCTCAATTTTTTCAGAAACCGACAATATTGCTATTTCATCCATCATTAGTGAACCCTCCCTTAAATTTCGTATTAAAGAATACTCTAATGCAGATATTTTAACAAATTTCGACATTTCTTTCAAGCCTTTTTAGATTTTTTGCACTACTACCTTTTCACACCGTGACACTCACATGTAAAATGGCTTAGCAATTCAAGAATGATTGCGTACTCACCTTGCCCTATCCCTGACACAGCAATAAACAGTTACAAAAAGAATACGTAAATTTATTACAATCCTGTGCAAGGAATGTATCTATGTGATGACATGCATATTTTTATTCAAAACGTAGGTTTCATGGCAATTATTTTTTCTGAATTCTTCGTTCGCTTGAGTTTTTTCTGCTGTACTGCGATGAACATCTCGTCAGAAATAATGGCCTCATGGGAGCCGGTGTAGAGATACCGTTCCATGAGGCCATTGTTTTCGATCTGAACAGCGCCGATGCTGAGCGTCTTCTGGAGCAGCACCCGGCCGGTGTATTTTTCATTAGAAAGCAGTTTGTCGATGGCTTCCCGATTCCATCTGGGCTTGCCGGTGGGGGAGGGAATACCCTGCCTTTCCAGACCAGCAGCAATCTTCCCCAGGCTGTCACCAGCAAGATACTGCTCAAATATCCAGCACACTACTTTCGCCTCATCAGGATTCACCACCAGCTTACCATCAGAACCAACTTCATATCCATAGCATTTACGGCGAGCCATCTTGGAGCTGCCATCCTGAAAACCTTTTCGGAGACTGCTTTTAATTGCTTCACTTTTCTGAATTGCGTTCATTATGATCCTCCTTTAATAATAAAATACCGCAGTGAAACCACTGCGGCACAACGAGTTTAGTATGTTCAATATAAAAAGTTGACAGACCAACCCCTTGGCGGTCTGTCAACTTATCATGGACTAAGGCGGCAAAATCGATTTTCAGGAAAATCGCTCCGTATCTCCGTCCCATCCAGGGGCATGAACAGTATCATATTGCCAAGAATATGCCAACA
>JAAWSO010000064.1 GCA_022801595.1 Clostridiales bacterium
TGTTGGGAAGTTCGGGAATGCATGTTGGGAAGTTCGGGAATGCATGTTGGGAAGTTCGGGAATGCATGTTGGGAAGTTCGGGAATGCATGTTGGGAAGTAAATCTTGAAACCCGCATAAAACCTAGGTTTATCGAAACCGAAAACAAGATAAAACAAGAATAAAACAAGTTTATAAAACAAGTCTATCTAACAAGGAGAAAAATTTTTTTAAAATTTTGATTGATTGATAGATTGAAAAGAGAGAAAAAGTATTATTTTAATTCTTTAAAAGACAAATAAAAATCATTTTCAACATGATTCCACATAATTTTCCACAATAATTCCTAAATAATCCCCCATCACATATTTGACTACCCTTAGGGATATACTTGCTTTAGCTATTTGCATATGGTATAATAGCGATAGCTAAAAAGGTTATAGTACCACGAGTACACAAAACGAAAGCCCTAGGAGCTGGCACTCCTAGGGCTTTCATTTTGGCTAATTGTCGCAATCATCTCCATCTAACCATTTGCAGATGAGGTAGCTAGTCACATCTGCCATGACAGAGATCAAAAAGGTTATAATTAATTCCACGAGTACACCCCCTCTCTGTTGCCAGAATGGGTGCGACAACGATTTGATTATAGCATACTATTTTATTTTTGAGAAGAAAGATTCATGGCTTTAGAAAAGAAATTTCCCCGTTGTTCTTGTTGTTGTAAAAAATCAATGAGATTGGGTAAATCCTCTTTTTCAATGGGATGCCCGAGGACAGATTCTACAGCGGCACCGATGTCAATTAATCGTTTTGTACGGATTTTTCTTTCTTCTTGTGATTGTCTAGCCCTTAAAGCTTTTTCTTGTGCTTTTAGTTGTTTTTGTTTTTCTTGCAGTTTAGCAATTCTTTCATCCAGATTATTTTTCATGTATGACACTTCTTTCTAATGGATTAGTTAGGTTTATTTTACCATAGGATTGCAGAAAAGTATACTATGAGGTAAAATAAACCTAATAAAAACTAAATGGCGCACTTATAGACAACTAAAAGTTGTCCATTGCGTGCGGTCTTGCAGACGGCTCATAAAGGAGAAAAGCAGAATGGCAATCTATCATTGTAGTATAAAAATCATAGGCAGAAGCAGTGGAAAAAGTGCGGTAGCCAGTTCTGCATACCGATCTGGAACAAAATTATTGGATAAAGAAACGGGCCAAGTACATGATTATACTAGAAAAGCAGGAGTAATCTATCATGAGGTTTCTCTATGCAAGAATGCCCCAAAAGAATATGAGAATCGAGAAATCTTATGGAATGCAGTTCATGAAGTGGAAAAGGCCAGCAATGCCCAACTAGCTAGAGAAATAGAAATAGCTTTACCAATTGAGTTTGATAATACGTTGCAAAAGGAAGCTATCCGGGAATATGTTCAAACATTTGTGGAAGAAGGCATGTGTGCAGATTGGGCACTGCATAACAAAGGAGACGGGAACCCTCATGCCCATATTTTGCTTACAACCCGTCCCATCAAGGGAAATGGGGAATGGGGAGTAAAAGAGAAAAAAGGTTACGCGCTGGATGAGAAAGGAGAACGTATCCCTCTGATAGATGAAAATACCGGAAAACAGAAGGTTGACAGCTGTAACCGGAAACAGTGGAAGCGGGAAATCATCCAAGCCAATGGCTGGAATGACCAGGGAAACGCCGAACGGTGGCGGGAAGCTTGGGCGAATATCTGCAATCGGTATCTAAGCAGAGAACAACAGATTGACCACCGCAGTTATGGTCGGCAGGGGATTGAGCGCCTGCCAACCATCCACGAAGGATATACCGCCCGGAAGATGGAAAAAGCCGGCAGAGCGTCAGAACGCTGTCAAGTAAATCGGGAAATCCAGGTAAGTAATTTACTCTTAGTTCCGATTCAACACGAATTTGATAAAATTTCCCTCATGCTAAAACAGTATGAATGGGAAGATAAGGCCAGAAAAGCCATTCAGAAGCCTTCTAAGCCATCTAAAGGTCAATATGAGGTTTTATATGAGAAAACAGAAAATAGCTCTCAAAAGCTCTCAGATGCTGTAATAAAACGTGAAAAACGAAAGAATGAGCTGCAAAAAGAGTTAGAAGGCTTAAATTATGAGTATTTTTTAGCTGATCGGCAGGTGGAACAGCTTTTACAAGCACAAAAGGAATGGCATACGGAAACAAGAGCCTATCTGTGCAATACGGAGGCGGGCCGAAAAGCTAAGCTGTACTATGAGAACGCAGAATCTAAAATCTGGCAGAGCTATGAGCGTGCTATTTTCAAACACCGGTTTAAAAACCATCCTGAATATTACAAGGTCAAGTACGTATTGGAAATGAAAGAATGGTTTAAAAAGCAAAAAATAGAAATACCGGATCAGAAAGAACTAGAGCTTAGTGAAGAACGCTTTAGCCTGGAAGTGAAGCAATGGAACAAAAAAATTAAGGATGCCATTTTGCAAAGAGATTCTTTAGGCCGACAGGTTTATGGACTAAAAAATAAGATTCAGCTTTTCGAGTTAGAGGAAACTTTACCTTATATGAGACAGAACTCGAAGCAAACATCAAAAGAAAATCCCCCAATGAACCGGAAAAATCGGGATTGGGGGTTGGATCGGTAGCTATTTTATGGCCACTTGTATCATTTTTTTGAGATAGGAAAAGCGGTTGTTAATTTTCCGCTTGTTAGCTTGTAAATTGAGATTGTGGTATTGCTGAAGTAAATAATCATATCTAGCGCACTGCACACCGTTTGGATAATCGCCATCATAAGGCACTATTTGCTGAATTAAATCATACAAGACCAGCATTTCATCCTCAGAAAATTCATTTTCACAGGCTCCTGCTAAAAATTCCATCTCCTCATCTTGAAAATTTCGTTCTTCTTTTTCATAACCTTTAGTTTCTATGATCTCTGGCTGAAGGTCAATAAATTCCTCCAGGGTAAGCTGATCGGTGTAGTTCTCATTCTTGCTAATAAAGAATTCCAAGCCGGTTATCTTCCCTCCACGACCAGCACGGATGAGTTTATAGGTGAATTTAATATCAGTGCTTTCTTCTAGTGCCTGTTGACAGGCATCAAGTACCCTATCACGAAATCTATCCCACCGAGGATATTCAGTCGGAGCAATCCCAAGGAGCTCCCGCAGCTCTTTCACTGATATCTTGCGATTGCCCACCTTCTCATATTGCTTTAAAATTTCATACATTCGCAGCTGATTGGAAGATTTTAGGCGTAAGGCATTCCAAAGTTCATAGGTAAAATATTCCTTTTTAAATTCAAACATCAAAGGAAGAGCATCATCATGGGCATCAATTTCAATATACCACTGCTCTGTCTCATTCTTAAAAACTTTACATCTTTTAAATAGCTGAAAAGCTGTATAACCTCCATCTTCGTTTTTGATATTTACCACTTTTCCTAAAAGGGAATTTGTTACCGATTGCAAATAATTAATTTTCAATCTTCCGAGTTCCATAATTTTTTGGAAATCTTGTAAAGGAAAAGTTACGGTTCTGGTAGAAAGATCTCTAGCATTGATTTTAGACAGGTAAATGGAAAAGAAACGGATCTCCTGTAAAGTCATATTATTTTGCCGGACTTCATTTAAAATATTGCGTTTTTCTATCAAATTACTCTTTTTAATTGCCATTACTATCACCTCTTAACAAAACTATAGCACAATACACCAACTAAATCAATTACATGTTGGGAAGTTCGGGAATGCATGTTGGGAAGTTCGGGAATGCATGTTGGGAAGTTCGGGAATGCATGTTGGGAAGTTCGGGAATGCATGTTGGGAA
>JAAWSO010000051.1 GCA_022801595.1 Clostridiales bacterium
GACCGTTTCGCCGTTCTCTTTCACCGGCATCCCCATCCTGATCCCCAGTTTCCCCTGGAAGATGGTGGAGGAATCGGTTGTGAGATTGTCGGTTTCCTTTAAAAGCCTGAAAAAGCTGTCATCCAGGCTCTCCGGCGCGTCCTCAATCCCAAGCACCAGTCCTCCGTCCAAATCGTACAGCGCGATGGTGTAAAGTTCATAAATTTCAGCGGCCTCCTCCAGCACGGTCATACGATTTTCCCTGGTCAGTCTGTCGTCCATTCGGAGTGTCCCCTCTCCCTCCGCTCCGTTGACGGAGGTCACGGTATTCATCCTGGAATCGGCGGCAATGGTCATCATGCGGTCCGCCAGCATATGTATGTTAGCCTCCATCGTTTTAGCCGATTGTCGGGCCATTGGCTGAAGACTGTCCAGCAAAATGCTCTTGGCAAGTGACTGCATGGAAAGAGCCATGATCACACAGCATACAACCACCAGCATCAGAATATTAAGTGTGGTATGTCTCAATATCCTTCCATTCAAACTTCGTTTCATCCCCCGGCTGGTGCGCGAGCCCCCTTGATTTCCCGTCACGTCTCTGTCGCTCCTTTTTTTGATATTTTTTTGTCAATACGCAAAGTAAAAGCCGCTCGACCTACCGGCTGAAAACTCTGTGCTTTCTTAAACCGATAGACGATAGACTTTGGTATCAGTATATCACAGACTGCATGTAAAGGGAAGTACTTTTTTCCAAAAATGCCATGGAAAATGCCATGGAAATGCCATGGGCTTCGACCAGGTGTCTTTTTTCTCCGAAGGATTGAAAATGTGGAAATAAAGTGATAAAATAAATTGTACGGATGTTTGACACATCAGTAATCAAAAACATACCTCTAAGCCTTGTAATAGGTTTATTTTTTTGTCAACTTTTTTGTTTTATTATCTAGTAATGCTTAATGAGGTTTCCTACAATTAAAGATAGCATCCAACAATCCACGCTTACAAATACGTCTGCCATACATAACTACAGAATGGGAGATATGTAATGAATAAGAAATTCTATTTAATAGGGGCATTGGTGCTTGCTCTTGCTATTTTGGGTGGCATTTCTGTTTATGCAAACACCCCTAAAATAGTAATTATTTCGAGCATAAGTAGCAAAACAATTAAATAATCCAAATTCAACATGAATTATTAAAAGGATGTCATTTTAACGAATAGAAATGGGTATATCTATCTAAAGATATCAAAAAACTGATTTTAAGGTATTGACGTTCTTACAAGACTGTGGTAGTTTATAATTAAATCACACTATTGTGGTCTTGTGATAATTTATGAAAGGAGGTATTTACCAATGGGGGTTAAACTTTTCGACTCGGAGTTAAAAGTAATGGACGTACTCTGGCGTGAGGGTGATACTACTGCAAAGCACATATCCGATGTTCTTAATGCAGAAATTGGTTGGAACATGAACACAACCTATACACTGATTAAAAGGTGTATCAAAAAGGGAGCTATTGAACGTTCTGAACCACATTTTATGTGTCATGCTCTTATTCCAAAGGAGCAGGTACAGGAAACAGAAACCAATGAATTGATTGACAAAATCTATGATGGTTCTGTTGATAAACTGTTTGCTGCTCTGATTAGCAGAAAATATCTTTCTGTCGAACAGATTCAAAAGCTAAAGCAAATTGTAGAGGATTTGGGGTGAGGTGGCAGATATGAGCTTATTGTATATATCCTCCATCATCTGGCTGAATTGCGCCCGTCCTTCAATGGTTTTGCCGGACTTTCCCGCATCCTCGTATTCACCGGCGATCTCATAATCGTTGTAGTCGGAATATACCTTCATTTTGGCTTTCTGCGCATCCAGCGAGTAGCCGTCCACCTGCATGGTAGTGGAGACTCTAGTATAGGTATAAACTTTTATCTTCTCTTTCTGCATCGTAATCTTCCTCATGTGGTGCCAATCAAAAAATGGATTGTTCATTCTTAACTTGGATCAAAAGGATCATCCCGCTTTTCCGCTTCCGTCTTGGTCGCCTTTCCCAGCTGCTTAATGGTCTTCAGATATTCCTCCTCTACAGGGGAAAGAGTTTGTGCCTGATAGCGTTTATATTCCGCTTTTGCTTTTTCCATCGCCTGTGCATGACTGATTTTTCCTGCATGGGCCAGCACTTCTTCACCGGTCGCCCGAAGAATATTGTCCAGCTGCTCCACATAATCGCTCATATACATGGGCCGATGACGGATGGCCTGTACCTCGGCAAAGTCGAAATAACCGGATACCATCTGATTCAGAACCCGCAGTTCTTCCTCTGTCAGATAATTCTTGGCGATTCCAATATCTTTTGCCGTGGGGAAATCCCCCATAGGCGCGAACTTAAGCAAAAATATATAAAATCATTTCAGGACTGCAACAATTAAAAAAATTCACCATAATCCCCCTTTTTCATGTAAAATGATTTTGCCAAACACATTTTCATGGAAAAGAGGCGTTCGTTCTGCCCAGGATCTCCTGAAAATATTTTTTATCTATGTATGTTCTGATTTTTCTTTCCGTATTCTGGCCTGTGCAGCCTACGCACTGGGAATTTCACATGTTTCTGGTACGGCATGGAGAAAATGGTTTTCAAAATCCACACAATTTTTACAAGAACTTCTGCATGAAATGCTGTCGGGTCTTTTCCGGCATTCGACAGATCATCTGCCTGCAGGCATAAAAAATGTGCTCCTTGTGGATGCCTCCATTGTGCGCCAGACAGGTATCCTCCAGAACCAGGAACGGATCCATCTGTGCTACAGCCTTAACCAGAACCGGATCGTACAGATAAAGGTCACCGATCACCATACAGCAGAATCACTCTCCCATTTTGAACTGAAGGCGGGAGATCTGGCTATGGCCGACGCGGGATAGGGAACTGCAAAGAATTATATCCATGCACAGGAGCATCAGGCAGATGTAATCCTGCGTATTTCGCCAAAAAACTTCTGTCTGTATCAGGCAGATGGGGAAAAAGTATCCCTGGTGTCTCTGTTGAAACAGGCAGAAAAGAACAGAAGTGAAATGGCAGATGTCTTAGGTTTCTGTAAATATAAAAACAAAACCGGATTTGTGCGTGTCATTGCACAGAAACTTCCGCAGGAGCAAAAAGAAAAATCCCAAAAACGCAGAAAGAAAAAGGCGGTAAAAAGCCAGAAACAAATCACGGACGACGCCTTGTTCTGTGCAGGATATCTTGTTGTTATTACATCCCTGGGTACCGAATACAGCGGTGAAGAAATCCTGCATTTATACCAAAGCCGCTGGCAGGTGGAGCTGCTGTTTAAGCGCTTCAAACAGAGTTTTTCCATTCGCACGATAAAAGCAGGGAGTGTACGTTATGCGGAATCACTGGTATTACTGCAGTTGATTCTATGGTTCATTATGGAGCGCCAGGTATTTCAATGTGAATGTTATCTAAGAGAAAACGGAAAAGACATCGGCAGCATTTATGAAAACTGCAAAATGGCTTTTATTCGGATAAAAACGATTTTATGCCTGGAATGGAGTCTTTTTGTTGATCTTGCAGATGAAGAATATTTGAGATTTCTATCACAGAGAAAACGCTTGAGGGGCAACCAGAATAAAGAGTTTCATACCATTGTTTTATCAGGATTGTTTGCTTAAGTTCGCGCCTATGGGGAATATCCCCCTAACCCCCTTTGCATCCAAAAAATCAAAAACCACCCTGCCGGAATCTTTGATTTTTTTGTACGAATGCCCCATATATGAGGGCATTTATTTTTGTAAAATCCCCTTAAAAATCTGATA
>JAAWSO010000052.1 GCA_022801595.1 Clostridiales bacterium
TGGATCTTTTATTTGTCATGGGATTTTCTCTCGGTATTGCCGGAGCGGCCATCGCCACAGTGATCGCCCAGTCCATCGCCTTTGGGTACTGTCTGTTTTTCCTTTTTAAAAATGAGATTCTGAAATTTGATCCGGCAGACTGGCGGCTAGAGAAGAGGACTCTCAGGAATCTCTGCATAAGCGGTTCCTCCTTGGCTGTTACTCATATTCTCATCGCCGTGGGCGGCATGATCCTCCAGTCTGCCATCAACCTTCAGGGTTCCATCTTCATCGCGGCCGTCACTGCCTCCAATAAGCTTCTGGGCCTGTTGGAAAGTTCCGCCGTGTCTCTGGGATATTCTGTCACTACCTATATCGCCCAGAACTGGGGGGCAAAGCTATATGAGCGACTGAAAAAAGGCCTAAAAGTCTCTATTTTTATTGCCATCGGAATCTCTTCTTTGATCACTTTGCTTATCGTATTCGCTGGCAAACCGATTTTAAGCCTCTTTCTTGATTCTGCAGATGAACATGCGGCGGATGTATTAAGTATTTCCTACCGCTACCTGTTTTTAATGAGTTGTATGTTAAGTTCCCTTTACCTGCTCCATGTCTTACGAAGCGCCTTACAGGGGATCGGCTGTGGCTTTGCCACCATCCTCTCCGGTACGGCGGAGTTTATCGCACGGGTGTCCGTCGCCCTGTATTTCTCCCACCGCTTCGGAGCTTTTGCTATCCTCTTTGCGGAGCCCTTTGCCTGGATCCTGGCCGTCCTGGTTCTAGCTGTCATGGGAGTCCGACGGTTCGGACGACTTTTGCCCTCCGCATAAAAGCAATAAAGCCAGAAATCCGTCTGTTCGATTTCTGGCTTATTGGCTCTGCCCATGCGCTTCTTTTACGTTTCAGTTGCCTAACTTCTCATATCTTCCATAGCTCAACACATCATTTCAACCCCTTCCTCAAAGCTTTCATCTTTTGCATACATTATGATACAAACAATCGCTAGAACAGTTTCTACAACTGGCTGTGCAGCAATAACACCGTTTAATTGCCACAAACCATTTAGAATTATCACTGCCGGGATAAATAATATGATATTCCTCATAATCGTAATGAGCAAAGATTTTATTGCTATGCCTAGTGCCTGAAAATAACTCGTTATCATGTTGATGATACCAAGCATTGGTGCCGATAGACCTAAAATGTTGATAAAATATCCCGCTTGATGTATGAGTGATTCATCGTGGAGAAATACACTTGCCAGCTTCGCCCCAAATAAACAGAATATAACTAAAAAAATCACTCCCAAAAGGATTCCATAAATAGTCGATGTTTTCATCACCTGCGACATACGATCTCTTTTTCTTGCACCATAATAATACCCTACCAACGGGGCGACGCCCTGCGAAAGACCAACCGACAGCATAATTGGAACCATATCAATTTTGTAGGCAATTCCATAGGATGCAACTGCATTGGAACCATAAATTCCGATAAAGTTGTTGAGCACGATATTGGAAACGCTGAGCAAAACGGTGATAAGCGCACCGGGTATCCCGATACCCACCACGCTACAAACCATTTTTTTATGTGGTGCGAACTGTTTTATTGAAAGTAACATCAGCTGATTTCCTTTTCTCTCTGCCCTAATCATACAAACCAAATAATAAATTGTGGAGCAGAAGAAACCAAAGGATGTGGCAAGCGCAGCGCCAGCCGTTCCCCAGCCCAATAATACAATGAAGATAAAGTCAAAGATGATATTGATAGTATTTCCAAGAGCTAGTCCAATGGTGCTTTCCTTAATAAAGCCAAGTGAGCGAAAAAGATGAACCAATCCATTGGAAAGGATAATAAAGGGAGCACCAAGAAAAATATATTTCAGATATTCATAGGTATAAGCCATATTTTCTGCGTCGGCGCCCGATATTTTTGCTATCGTTCCCATAAAGAGGACGCCCGCAAGTAAAATAATAGTCCCGGCAAATACCATTGCATACAGACAAAAATTCAGAGTACTTCTGACTTCTTTATTTTTGTTCTCTCCTAAAAGTCTGGCAATCACACTATTTCCGCCCATGCCAAAAATAGAAGCAACAGACATAATAATCAAAAGAATCGGCGTACATAGCGTAACCGCCGCGATCATTGCGGGTTCTTTTGTCAAAGAGACAAAAAAGGTATCGGCGATGTTATAAATCAGAGTCGTGAGTTGCCCCAGCATGGCAGGCAAGCCCATACGTATAATCGCTTTTGAGATATTTTTTTCTTCAAATACTGTTGTCATCAAACAAAAACCTCCACATCTGCTTCTTGTATTTTTTATCAATATACGCTACAATGAATTAAAAAAGCAGGACATATGTCCTGTTTGGAGAAAAAACATGAAAAGATTCTATGATAAAGCGCTCATTGAAACCCATTTGAAGCAAACAAAGTTTGAATCTGTAATGAGCGGCTTACGGAAATATTTATTTGTAGCGCAATATGAAAAAGGCGAATTTGTTACTATGCCATTACAGAAAGAACACTTATTTCAAATTATAATTCAAGGCTCTGTAAGTATTTATTTTATTAGAGATGACGGGTCGGTGTATTCTCTTTCAAACAGTAGGAAGGATGATTTACTCGGTGAAATGGAAATTTTCCCACACCAACCAAGCAATGTCTATGCCGAATCAAAGAATGATGTAATTTGCCTTGCTCTGTCTATCGAAACAAGCAAAGACGCTCTACTGGGAAACTGCCAGTTTTTGCAGATGATATGTGAATCTTTAACGAAAAAAATGGAATCTATCACAACCATCGATGCCGCTCCCGCAAGTTTAAAGCAGCGAGTTCTAACTTACATGAGGTATAAATGCTGCAAGGGAGAGCTGAAAGGTTTACAACAGACTGCATTTCATTTAAACTGCAGCACTCGCCAACTACAGCGGATCCTTAACCAGTATGAATCTGATGGAACTGTAGTCAAAACCGGAAAAGGAGCCTACAAACTTACTAGCTCCTCATCTTTTTAGCAAAAAACGCTCCTTTATAACTTTATAGAAACTGTATGAGGGGATAATTCCAGATTTTGGAATTATCCCCATAATCTCTACCGCTTCCCCTCCTCCATCATCGTCTCCAGAAAGATCCCATACCCTTTCGTGGAATCCTACACGAATACGTGGGTCACAGCGCCCACCAATTTGCCGTTCTGGATGATGGGAGCCGGACAGGAATGTGTCAAGGAAAGGCCAACATATTGAAGGCAGATTATTTCAATTCGTAATAGCTCCCCCGCAATTTCCCTTCTTTTTTCAGTATTCCGGTTTCAGCCATTTTCTTCAAAACCTTCAACACTCGAAAATCCTTCACATTCAACAGATTCTGGATTTCCTTATTTGTTATTATGTGGATATAGTAGTTAAGAATGCAAAGAAAATACAGGAATAAATTCAAAATCAATTAAAAGAAGATTATGAATATGACCAAATAACACTCAAAGAGTATATTGACCCGTTTAAGGGTGAGCCAGTAAAAAAGAACAAATAGTAAAAGTCCTTTAGGGCTTAGTACAGAATGATGTTGCGGCTGGCGAACCTTTCGATAAGTCTTTAGACTCCAGAGCCGGTAATGAGCCCTTATAGGGCATGAACAAACCACCGGCTAAGCCGGTGGTTCCAGACTGTAGACAAAGTCCCGGCAAATGCCGGGCTTTTCTATGTTTTCAG
>JAAWSO010000062.1 GCA_022801595.1 Clostridiales bacterium
TTCTTACTTATGGCTAATTCATCTAATTCCAAAAAAATCTCTAAAGTCATTGCCATCGCCATGGCTTCCGCTATGGCTATGTCGTCCCTCTCTGCGGCTTTGGTCTCCGTTAGCGCGGCTAGTGAAAATCAAATTTCCACAACCGGCAGCCTGGATTTTGAGCGGGGTGCTCTGGACTACAGCGACGTTGACAAAGAGTATCAAGTAAACCTGATGCAAGCGACTACCGATGACGGCAGCGAAATTGCCCTGCCAACCTTAGCTGAGATCTTGGCCAGCATTGAGTATGAGGACGAAGACGGCAGAATTGTAACAGGCGCCGAGATGAGCGACGTCACCCTTACTTATTCCGTTTCCAGCGGCAGCAGCGTGAAGCTGAACAGTGACAAATCCGCTTACTATGCAGTAAAAGGCAAGAATGGTTCCACCACCATTAAAGCTACCGTAAAAGGAAAAGTGCCTCTGAATTCTGACGACAAGACCAAGACCGTAACCGCTTCCAAAAACATCGTGGTAGATGTGAAAAAGACTGGGGAGCGTACCCTGGAAGTATGGGACGCTGTGAATACTACGGTTGATAATGACGCCGATCTCAAGGATTTGGCTGCGGTTGGCGGCGCCGCTCAAGTATCCATGGTTGAGTGGACTGGTGCTGAGGGCGCAGCAGCTACTCCTGGCCTGCTCAAAGATTCCTTTGTCGGTACGGCAGATGGTACTGAGACCATCCAACTTGCTGATTTGGTAGACGCTTTGGCTACTGAATTGCAGCTGACCGATGCGGAAAAAGGTGTGCTGAATACCTCCCTGCAAACAGCGGACGCTGATAGTAATGGCGCGCTGACCCAAACAGAAATTGATAACATTGATCTGTCTCAAGCCGAGATCAAACAAAATGCAGCGACAAAAGGATATGTGCTTACAGTACTTGAAAAAGCAGATGTAGCTGATGCAAAGAAGGCTTACACTGCGGATACTTGGCAGGCTTTGATTGATGGAATTACTGTTACTGATACAGCGACGAGCACAACGGCTGGGTTAACTGGTGCAATTGATGGAACTGACTTATTTACTTTGGCTGATGGCGACGGTACCGTTTATGGTGGCGATAATGTTACTCTCACCGGAGAAAACGCAAAGGCTTATACGAAGGGAGCCGAAAAATATATCAATGTTGGTTCGAGTGACACAGTAGCTGACGGTGGAAACCTTGGTGATGTGTCGGATGCAGCGGGTACAACAACGGCTCAATATAAAAAAGTATATGTTTATGCTCCCAATACTCTACCAGCAATCACCGATTCTAAGATCTTGTCTGCTACAGCTTATGCTGAGGCTGACTATGACACAAAACTGCAAGAGGCACTGACGGCAGTTGACGGTGTAAAAGGCAAGGTTGGCGGCGTAGATACATACTATGTGACAGATAAAACCAAGGCTGATGCTTTAGCAACTACTAACGTAGAATTGGCTCAATTTGTTCAGAGTGCTGCTGCTGCGGAAAGTGACATTGATGGAAGCTGGATTGATTTCACTACTCAAGCAAAGGCGAAAGCTAATGAGCTCATTGCAGCGACTGTTCCAGCAACCGGCAACATTGAGTACACCGTTTCCAACAAGAGCCTGATCGAAGATGTAGCAGGCGGCGAGACTTTTGCACAGTCCGGTAAATTCCAGACCAAAGGCAATGTTGGCACCGCTACCATCACCGCGAAGGTAACGGTGGGTAGAACGAGCACAAACTACAAAATGACCATCGCTACCGTGAAGGCCATTGATGTATCCAAGGCAACTGCTGCTGATATCGCGATCCAAAAGCAAAGCAGCGGCAAGGTTTGGGCAAATGATGGCGTAGTTACCTCCGCTTCCGATGCGAAGAATATTTCCGGCTATGAAGTCCGCGCAGAGGGCAAGAGTGTTACCGTGGATTCCGGCAGCATCGGCAACATTGTGGACGCTGTTAATGTAACGGTTAACGGCGGCAACGTTGGCGATATCATCGACGCAACTGGCGCAATTGAAGTAAATGACGGTAAGGTTGGCACCATCGACAGCGTAGACGCTACTTCCGTTACCTTGATCGACGGTACCATCGCAGCCATCGCCAATGCGAAAGCCGTTACCATTCACGGCGGTAACGTAACCGGTAACGTAACCGGTAACGCCATCACTCTGGATGCAAAGAGCGACGATGACGGCGGCGCAATTGTAATCGGCGGTAACGTAACCGGCAAGCCTGATTTCAATGGCTCAGCAGCATCCAATAGCGCAGCTAAAGTGACCATTGATTCCACCGACGACGCTGGCTCCACCATTACCATCCGTGGTAACGTGGCTTCCAAATTCGCTGACGACACTACCTTGGGCGGTTCAGAAGCTGTCGTATCCATCGGCAGTGAGGACACCGTAGCTAAGATTTCCATCACTGGCAACGTACAAGGCGATTTCCTGGAGCTGGGCGGCAAGGGCAAAGTTTCCTTCACGGCTCTGAAGAACAGTGGAGAGAAGCTGTATGACGTAGACGAGGAAGTTTCCGCAAAAGTTGTATTCAACCACTTCAACGGCACCGTTGCCGATGTGGCTGACTTTGACTATGTAACCGTTGACAATGGCACTGCAGGCATTACCGCCGCAACTACTCTGGAAGACCTGACTGTGGGCAGTGATGCAACTGCAGTATTCTCAGGCAACCTGACTGTAAACAACATTATCGGCGATGGTACCCTGGAAATCCCAGCAGGTAAACTGACCATTGACGGTGACGTAAACGATTCCCCAACCCTCCAAGCAACCGGCAGCATTGGCGTAGGTACCACCCTGTACGTAGCTGGCAAGGGCATGGAAGATATTTTCAACACCCCAGGCCTGGAACTGAAATCCAGCAGCAATCCAAACGGCGGCTTCAACTATGTAGTCAATAAGGCCGAGCTCCAAGGCTTGTATGCAAGCGCAACCACCAAGGAGTTTGACATTGCCGTTGGTTCTTCCCAAACTGTTGAAGTAGCAGTGAACCCATCCAATGTAGCTCTCCCAGAAGGCCACAGCATTAAGTGGGAAGCTCCAGAAGGCGCATACGCATCTGTAGTTGGTAATGGTACTTCCGCTACCATCACTGCCAATGAGTGGTCTGACATTGAGGACGACAGTGACAACACCGTTGAAATCACTGCAACCATCGTAGATGCACAGGGCAACGACGCTGGCTACGATTCCGTAACCTTCACCGCTAACATTGTTGACAAGGTAATTCCTCCAGTTGTTCTGGATACCACTTCCAAGAACCTGCAGGTAGGCGAGAGCTACAGCTTCCTGGTTCGTGACAACAAGGACGCTGCAAACATCCAATTGGTATACGATGCAAACATCGTAGATGTGAAGCTGGCAAATGCAGACTACAACGGCCGTGGTGTTCTCTACACCGTAACCGCTAAGGCAAACGGCTCCACCGATGTGAACGTTACATACCAAGGTCAAACCGCAACCATGAAGGTTAAAGTTGGCGGATTCCAACTGGATACGTCCGCAAAGAGCATGGGCGTAGGCCAAACCTACTCCTTCTTGGCTAAGAA
>JAAWSO010000053.1 GCA_022801595.1 Clostridiales bacterium
TCGTTTTCCAGTCGGTGCCGGACGCCATCGCCGTTGTGACCCAGCGGTTGGGGAAATATCCTGGTTCGGTGATCCGAAAAGGAACCTTCGCGGAAATGGTTGTTTTGGCGGAAAGTTGCGGGATTGCCCAGGCGGATGGGATTTTGCTGGATATTGGGGTATCGTCCCATCAGTTGGATACTCCAGAACGAGGATTCTCCTACCACCATAACGCGCCGCTGGATATGCGGATGAGCCAGGAAGGGGTTAGCGCTAAGGATTTGGTGAATACCCTGTCGTGGCAGGAGCTGGCGCAGATGATCAGCCGTTATGGGGAGGACAAAAACGCTAGGAGCATTGCTAAAGGAATTGTAAAAGCCCGAGAGGAAGCTCCGGTGGAAACTACCTTACAATTGGCCGAGATTGTAAAAGCGTCGGTGCCAGCCGCAGTGCGCCGCGAACCAGGCCATCCTGCTCGGAAAACCTTCCAAGCCTTACGGATTGCAGTCAACGGAGAGTTGGATCAGCTTTCCAAAGGGCTGGACGCGGCGTTTTCGTTGCTCTGTCCGGGAGGCAGGTTGGCAATTATTACGTTCCACTCGCTGGAAGACCGTATGGTCAAACAACGGATGAATGAATGGTGTATCGGTTGCACTTGCCCACCGGATTTTCCGGTTTGTGTGTGCGGCAATCATCCGAAAGCTCAATTGGTATATAAAAAAGGACTGGCTCCGACTGAGCAGGAATTGGAGTATAATCCCCGTAGCCGCAGCGCACGTCTGCGTGTTTGCACCAAGCTTTTGTAAGCAGGGCGGGGATTTTGACAAGTACCTTTCACAACAAATGAATGGGAGTGTTACCAAATGTTACAACAAAATCGTTCGGAAGCCTATGATTTTTCTCGCTTTGAACCCAAACCTCACAAGATGGAAACACCGGAGAAACAAACGGGAAAGCCGGTGAAAGATAATGTCATCGAGATGCCCAAGGAGCAGGTGGAAAAGGGCGCAAAGCTGCGTAAGCGTTTGCGGGCGCTGCGGGTCGTGACCACTTGTCTGGGTTTGGCTGTCATGTTTAGCATCTCTGGCTTTCTGGTGTTTGGTCAGGTGCAGCTCACGGAGCTAACCGAAGAGATTAATGCAGCCAACCAGCAGTTGGCTGAAAGCCAGAGTGTACAGACACAGCTCCAGATGAATTTGGATTCTCAAACTTCCCTGGCAAAAATTGAGTCGGTCGCAACCGAGGATTTGGGCATGAAACGGGTTGTCCAAAATCAAATGAATTATATTGGACTGTCCGAAGGGGACAAAGGGGAAGTTGTGACCGATACCAATAGCAATTGGCTGGCCTCGGCCTGGAATGCAATCGTGAATTTACTGTCATAATGGAACCATACGGCCAATAAGTATTAATACCCGCTTAAGACTTGCCTTAGGACGCTAGGGCGCTGATGCTTGGTATGCAAAAGAGAGTTAAGAGGTGATCTTGACTCTCATTTTTATAACGGGAGGAAATGTTCAATGGCAAAAGGAACCACCGTCAAGATGTGGCGCAGAACCATGGGGGTGTTAATTGGTTTGATCGTGATTGGGTTCGGCGCGATTCTTTTCAGTTTGATCCGAATTCAGCTGGTCAACGGTTCGGAGTTAAAACAAGCAGCGGTGGATCAGCAGTTGAAGGATACCACTCTGACGGCCCAGCGAGGCACCATTTACGATGCGAATATGAAGGAGTTAGCCACTAGCGCTACGGTTTGGAAAGTAGTGCTGGAGCCAAACTCCCTCTCGAAAAAAGATGAACATCGGGAAGAAAAACAGCGGGACATCGTGGAAGGGCTTGCCAAGATCCTGGACATGAAGGAAGAAGATCTATGGACCGCAATTCGAAAAAATTCCTACTATGTGATTGTAAAGCGTCAGGTGGAAACCGACATCAAGGATGAAATTCTCGCGCTAAAAGAAGAGCTGGCCAGCAAAGACCGGCCAAAAAAACTTCGGATCAGCGGCGTGATCCGCTTGGAAGAGGATTATAAACGGTATTATCCATACAAAACCTTGGCTTCCGCTGTACTTGGATTTACCGGAACCGACGGTCAGGGTTTGGAAGGCCTGGAGGCCTATTATAACGAATATCTCACTGGGACGGCTGGCCGGATGGTAACGGCCAAAAATGCGGTAGGTACGGATATGCCCTTCCAATATGAACAGATGGTAGACGCACAGGATGGCTATAATTTGGTCTTAACCATTGACGAAACCGTTCAACATATTTTGGAAAAATATTTGGACGAGGGCGTTGTTAACAACGAGGTTGCCAATCGAGCAACCGGTATTATTATGAATGTAAAAACCGGGGAAATCCTGGCGATGGCGGTTTCTGGGGATTACGATCCCAATGAGCCGTTTACCATCAGCGATCCGGCGGTGCAGGCTCAGATCGACGCCATTACCGACGAGAAAGAAAAATCTAAGGCGCTGGGCGAGGCAAGAACAGCTCAATGGCGAAATAAGGCAGTCAGCGATACCTACTACCCTGGTTCGGTGTTTAAGATGGTGACGCTTTCTATGGCCTTTGAAGAGAATTTAGTCAACGAAAATACCACGTTTACTTGTACCGGCTCTTATACGCCTGTCGTCAACGATAAG
This sequence comes from Clostridiales bacterium, assembly GCA_022801595.1. Classification (GTDB taxonomy): domain Bacteria; phylum Bacillota; class Clostridia; order Oscillospirales; family Acutalibacteraceae; genus UMGS1071. The sequence continues at coordinate 2,625 of JAAWSO010000053.1, forward strand.
ACGATCCACTGCTGGAGAAGAGCTGGTCACGGGGTACAAAATATTATTCAAGCAACTTGCAACTCGTGTAATCCCCTATTTATTCATTTGGGCGAACTGCTCGGGGAAGAAACCTTTATGAAATACTTTGAGGCATTTGGCTTTGGTGAAAAAACTGGCATTGATCTGCCAGGCGAGGCCAGCAGTCTTTATAAGGAAGCCGACTCCATGAACCGAATGGACTTGGCCGTATATGCGTTTGGACAGAACTTCAGTATCACTCCCATTCAGATGGTGACGGCAGCATCTGTCATTGCCAACGGCGGTTATCTGGTGCAGCCTCATATAGTTTCGCAGGTGCTGGACAGCGATGGAAATATTGTCGAAACCGCGGATACTTCCGTCAAACGTCAGGTCATTTCGGAAGACGTAGCGAGACGGGTTCGGGCGATCCTGCAAACCAATGCAACCACAGGCACTGCAAAAAATGGATATGTGGCTGGTTACCGGATTGCTGGTAAGACCGGTACCTCCCAAAAAGTTGCGGATAAAAATACCCGGGAAGCAAATGCCAAAGCTAAATTGAAAGAGGCGCAAGAAATTGTGGTATCCGATGGTCCGAACAAGGAAGCGGAACAAGCGGAAAAGAACCGTAAGATCCAGGAAGCTCAGACAGAACTGAATTCGATTAAGATGAATTACATTGCTTCCTATTGTGGTTTTGCGCCAGCAGACGATCCAGAAATCGCGATGCTGATCTTCTTTGATGAGCCAATGGGAGAAAACTACTATGGCGGTTCGGTAGCCGGCCCGGTATTCAGCAAGGTGATGGCGGAAGTTCTCCCATACCTGGGTGTGGAACCTCAGTATACCGAGGAAGAGTTGGCCAAGATGGACGGCGTGACTCCAGATGTGCTGACCAATTCAGTAGCTCAGGCGGAAAGCACCATCAAGAACGAA
>JAAWSO010000054.1 GCA_022801595.1 Clostridiales bacterium
GTTTTTTATAGAATGACAACTTTTTTTGTGTCAATTCAAATGCATTCTGTAAATTAGTCATTTGCTTTTTAATATCCTCCATGTGATTTTGTACCATAGTAAAACGCTGTTCAAGGGTTTCCCCGCCTAGTAATAACAGTGCAACATATTCTTTAATGGAATGAATGGGGATATTTGCCATACGCATACATTGTATCATTTTAATCCATTCAATGTCCTCATCTGTATATTGCCTGTATTTTTGGCTGTTTCTAGCTATTTGGGGCAGTAATTTTTCCTTTTCATAATATCTCAAAGTTGCTGTTGATAATCCTGTCATTTTGGCTGTTTCCTTTGCTGAATACATATTAATCCGCCTTTCTTCTTAATCATAAACTATGAAGTACGCTTCAAGTCAACAAGAAAATTATATCATATGCAGGCGGTTTGTGCCTTTTTTATGGGTTAAAGTATTGATTTTTCGTAGCAAGGTTCAACGCACCAAAACGGTGTGGGAAGTTTGAGATATTTATTTCCGGCTTTGTGGAGGGGGCCTGCAGGCCCACACTGGGGGAATACCTTCAGTATAATGGGCGCTGCTATGCCCTGACTGTCTATCAGAGAATAGCGGAATTTAACAAGGTTATCACGGTAGACATCGGGGACTTTACGCTGGATTACCTTATGATCCGGGGAGAGAAGACAGATTTTGTTGAAGATGTCGTCCGTATTGTGGAGGATATGACAAGGACTTTTGTGAATGACATCCTCGGTACGCTCAGGGAGCGCGGCTTGGGATAATCCTCTTTCTTGCCGGAGCTGTCTGATCTTGGAACCAATGATGTTTTTGGAGGTTCCGTTCCGGTAAATTTTTATAAATACATTCCCTTCTAAAGATGAAGTGTAGAAAAATATCAGGGATAAGCAGTGGATTGATGGTATGAAATAAAACTGATTGTAAAGGAGACACATGGCTTTCCAACGGAACAGAAAGAGAAGCTGGAGGAAATAAAAGAATGTCAGGAGGACTTTGCTTCCGCATAAGAATTACGGGCATACATTCAGGGATATGTAGACTGCATTCAGGTAATGTATCATATGGGGGTTTTGAAAGAGAGTAAAGGATTGAAGTGGGCAGAGAAGGCGGATGATTGAATAAATGTTATGCCCTCACAGCGCCGCTGCACAAGTCAAATACCTTGCAACAGGCTACGGGGCATCAATATTGAATGCATCAGGCACAATGCGTCCAAAGGATGCTGTGGTATTTGACCCTTGCGACAGTCGCCAATATGTCGCAGGGGCGTTCCAGTCCCTGGGTGCGCCTGATAAAATTCTGCGCCAGTTCATTCTGGATCTCCAGAAGAAGGTCATCCAACGTGTTGTAATGTAAATAAAATGTTTTTCGATTGATCTTGGCGCGCTGCGTCAATTCTTTGACAGAAATCTGTTCATAATCCATTTCACAGATCTTTTCTTCAAAGGTTTTGCGGATAAATTCTTTAGTCCGCTGAACCCGCAGGTCTTCTTTTTTATTTTCTGCCATATACATCTCTCCTTAAAAACGATATTGTATAGAAAAAAACTGCTTGATATGTTTTGGAATTTTATTCCCAACGATAAAAACAAAAGTCTGCGGAATTTTGGCTTATTACCGCAAGGATAAATACTCACTTGTATCATAATACGGGCAGGTATAAAAATCAACATGAGTGTATTATAAAATTTGCAGGACATAAACAAACGGAATAAGAAATCGGGCTATAAGTTATGCCGCATTTTTGCCACTTGTGGGGCGTAAACCACAGAATCATTTTGTTTGGTGTGGAGTCGGGCGCTTTTTCCGGATTATAATAGACATAAGGTTGGCTGCAATCCTGATTTTGCGGAAGACCGGTAGGTTTTCAGATGTTTTGGATAAAGAGGAAATAAACTAAAATTTCAGGAGGATATGATGTATATGGAAAATATTCGACACACTTACGCTTTATAATGGAGTAAAAATTCCCGGACTGGGTTTCGGTGTATGGCAGATTTCTCCCTTGCATACAGCAAAATGTGTGAAAATGGCAATCAAGGCAGGATACCGCAGCATAGATACGGTGCAACACGAAGCTCTGGAATGATAACCGGGTCTATGACAAAGCAATGAAAGCCTTTGAGGTATCCCTAAAAAAACTGGGGCTTGAATATCTGGACCTGCTTTTGCTGCACCAGCAGGTGGGCGATTATATGGGCGCATGGAAGGACTGCGAAAAAGCAGTTGCCCAGGGAAAAGTAAAAAGTATCGGACTCAGCAATTTTGAATCGGGGCGTCTGGAGGAGGTCTGTGAGGCAGCGGCCATCAAGCCCGCCGTGCTCCAGGTGGAATGCCATCCTTATTTCCAGCAGAACGAATTAAAAAAGAGGCTGGCGCCTTATGGGACAGTCATCGAAGCATGGTATCCCATCGGACATGGCGATGCGGACCTGATTGGTGAGCCGGTCTTTACAGAACTGGCGCAGAAATATGGGAAAACCAATGTTCAGGTCATCCTGCGCTGGCATATTCAGGAAGGCACGGTCATTTTCCCGAAATCCACCAATCCGCAGCATATCAGGGATAATTTTGATATCTTTGATTTTGAACTGACAGGAGAGGAAATGGAGCGGATCAGATCAGGGCGGTCGATAAAAATGTGCGGTTCTTTACAACGCCGCTTGAGCAGCAGGAGGCGCAGTTTACAGCCTGGGCGCCGGAGGATTAAGGAGGCAGGACAAGATGGACAGGGCATATGTGATCTGCCACATGGCGGTCTCGCTGGACGGAAAGATAGACGGAGATTTCCATGAGGCGGAAAAAAGCGAAAAAGCAGGGGCATTATTGTCTGGTTTATGACAGGGAAGGCAGATGCACCTGGGAAGCTCCGACAAGTGCGATGAACGGTGTTCCCATGCAGATCGTGGAGGTGGTCACAAAGGCTGCCCGGAAAGAATACCTGGCGTATTTAAGGGATATGGGCATCTCCTATCTCATTAATAACTTCTCGGAATCTCAATAAATGAGATACCAACTGAAAATTGACAACTGAATATCGTGCAGGAAAAGAAATTTGAGAAAAATGGACATAAGCATTGGACATAGCGGGTACTATGCCTTGAAAAATCTTATGGAATCGCTTAAGATATCATTATTAGGCGGTGAATCCTAATAATGATTCTTGAAATACCTCAGCAGAGGGCATTTCCCATGCTTTAGAGTCCCTTGGCGGTATGTTAAATAACCTTGGATTGTCATCGGTAAAGATGTGTACGGTTCTTCCATATTTTGCCGGTGGACAGGGGTGCCGTCACCGGCAAGAGCCAGGTGCCGGGGATTAACCAGCCCCCTGTGGACGGACTGGTCCAGGAACTGCTGCTGGTAAAGCCGGAAAATGAGGAAAAAGGGATTCTCAGGCTTTAACTGCCAGCGTTCCAGCAGGGGAAGAAGTTTTGA
>JAAWSO010000055.1 GCA_022801595.1 Clostridiales bacterium
CGGAGTCGTTCTCCCAGCATAACAATCACCACCAAATCAATGTTGAACTGCTGAGTTTACTCTTTTAAAAAGATTTTTTTATAAATTGTATACCTTAAAAAGAGAGATAATAGGCGAAAAATAACTTCTTTTTCAACACATAATCAAACAATCTATATTGTATAATGATACATAGGTGATAGAAAAATGTTTGAAAATTTGTTTTACAAGAGGCTTACTGAACTTCGTATAGAAAAAGGAGTATCGGCAAGAGAAATGAGTCTACATATGGGACAAGGTGCTGGATATATTAACCGAATAGAGAATAAAAGAGGGTTTCCCACTATGGAAAACTTCTTTTACATCTGTGAATATTTTCATGTTACACCAAAAGAATTTTTTGATGATAACATGGATTATTCAGCCGATTTATTAGAATTTATCGATGTTTTAAAACGTTTATCTCCTGAACAACGATCTTCTTTGCTCTCTGTTGCCAAAAATATGATTTAGTTATTATTTATTAGGTATTCTTTTTGAAAATCAAACTATAGTGAGACAAAATGTGTTCTCAAGAGGTTTTACATATTCAATCAGATCTTCTACCTCACATTCTAAAACATAACATAAACGAGCAAGAATATCCGCGTCTATCTTTTCCACTGTTCCATCATACCATTTATCAATTACTTCAAATCTTGATCCAATCAACCTTGCTACTTTATTTCTACTAATTTCTTTTTGTTTGATAATCTCGTTTAATTTTATACGAATATGTCCATAATTCTTCAGCAAAATAACAGAACTATCATTGTTGTTTTTCAAAAAAACCACCTCTATAGTAAATACTATATAAACAGTAGCTATTTGACAATTCCTTTATATTTAGTTACTATACAAATAGTATACAAATAATATCGTCAACACTCAATAATGCAAATACCTGGCAAGATCTCTTTTTCTCGAAGAAATCATAAACGCTTGCCAATAACATTTTTATCTTCATTTAAGCTTTTGGGTCTTTGCATAATCCAACAGTATTTCCAGATAACCGGATGCTCCCGTGAGCGTCCGGTTTGTTTTTTTTTGATAGCCCCGATTCTCATTGTAGCTTGTCGCTGATTATGATATAATAAACACACACAGGAAACGGCGGGTCTATGAACAGCCGGCAAGGAGGGGTACGTTTGGAAAAAACTCGGGTACAATGGTTGGATTTGTGCAAATTTTTCGGGATTCTCTACATGGTGTGGGGACATGCAGGCGTGAGTAAGGAGCTGGATATTTATTTGCATGCCTTTCATATGCCAATTTTCTTTTTTATCTCCGGCTTTTTGTTTCATCCCCAGCGGTATTCATTTCCCCAGTTTTTATGGAGCCGAGTGAAATCTTTGTTGATTCCTTATGCAGTCTTTGGGTTCGGCTTGAGTATGCTTTGGAATTTGGTTTATCTCTGGCTGGACCCAGCCCAAATGGTTCCAGTTTCCCAAGTGCTGTATAGTATGGCCACCTTCAATGCGGATTTGTCTCCCTTTGCCGTGGTGCAGTGGTTTTTGACCTGCCTGTTTTTCGTGGAGATCGCATTTTATTTGTTGGTACGGCTGGCGCGCAGCCATCCCATCCCCATCTTATTGGTGGTAGTGGCTTGTTCGGTGGTCGGGCATTTCTATAACCAGTGGATTCCCTTCCGGCTGGTTTTGGCTTTGGATTGCGCCTTGGTTGGCGTCGTCTTTTTCGGCATGGGATATGGCTTTTCGAAGGTTTCCCACACCAAAGCGGGGCAATGGGTGTTATCCGCTCCCTGGTGGTTATTGCCTCTGTGCTTTGGGGCCGGGTTGGGGCTGTCCCTGTGGAACGGCTACGTCAATATGCGTACCATGACGTATCAAAACTATTTTCTGTTTTATGCCGCAGCCATTTGCAGCATTTTCTTTTATCTGCTTTTGTCGATTCGACTCAGTGGGCTGCCCCGGTTTTCTCAATGCTGGTTCTACAAAGGATTGCTTTATTTGGGACGGAACACGTTAATTCTGCTGCTGCTCAACCAGTCCGCGAAACGCCTGCTGTATTTGCTGTTGCCCATCCGGGAATGGCGGGTGATGATGGGATATTACCCCGGGCTTTGTATGGATATTGGCATCATGGTCGCGATGTTCCTGTTGTGTATCCCTTGCGCTTTCTTTTTGAACCGATGGCTGCCATGGATTGTGGGGAAACGCCGCAAACGTCCGCAACTGGGTTCGAAAACGTAAGGTTAAAAGGAAAGAAAATTTTCCCAAGATTTTTTGGGGAATGTTTTTAAAATTTAACACAATACCGGGGAAAATTAGTTATTTTTCCGGTATTGTGTTTTTTTGTACAAGTTTTCTGCAAAGAGATTGTAAACAATCCGCGAATAAGGTTGTTTCTTCTTCTTTTATCAAGTATAATTTGTATATGTATCGAAAGTAGATTTTACTGTTCTATTTGAAATGAAATGAACGATTCATGATGTATTTTGAAATTCTTTTAGGAAGGAGATTTTCTGCAAGAAAACCATTTGGCAGAAAATAATGTGAAGGAATATGGAACCATCTCAAGCATCCAAGAAAGGTCGGAAACATCGAGTAATGGGTTCGGTTTTGTCGGTGATCTGTATGGCGGCTATTTTGGCTTCCACGTTGCCGGCCACACCAGCATTCGCTGCGGAGGAGCCGTTATCGGTATCGGAAACTGCCAGAGCATCCGCCGTGGCAACCACCACCGACCGGCTCAATCTGCGCGCGGGAGCGGGCAGCGGCTATGAAGTGCTGACGGTTTTGGAATTGGGGGCTCAAGTCACCATTTTGGACGACAGCAACGCCGAGTGGGTTAAGGTACGAACCAGCAGTGGCCAGGAAGGCTATTGCAGCCGGCAATATCTGAATATGGGCGCTGCGGCGGTTAGCGACACCCTCAAACTAGACACGAAAAGCTACACCAACACGACGGGAAGCACCTACCGGTTTCTGGCGCGGGTGACAGCGGGCGATGATGGGACGGCGCCAACCGTGAGCTCTTCCAATACAAGTGTAGTTACAGTAACCTATGCTGGAAAAAAGGAAGGCCAGGGGTATCTGTATGACATTAAGCTCGTTGGTTCCGGCAGCGCAACCATCACGGTGAAGGCTCATGGAGAAACGGCCACGCTGCCGGTGACGGTAACGGGCGGGAGCAGCGGCGGGAGCAGCTCCAACGCATCTTTGAGCTTGGATACGAAAAGCTATAGCAACGGGCCAGGGAACAGCTACCGGTTCCTGGCGAAAGTGAGCGGAGGCAGCGGGTCTGCGCCGACGGTAAGCTCCTCGAACACCAGCGTGGCAACGGTGAGCTATGCGGGGAAAGACAGCCGTGGCTATTTGTATGACATCAAGACAGTGGGCCCAGGGAGCGCGACGGTAACGGTGAGCGTAGACGGCAAA
>JAAWSO010000056.1 GCA_022801595.1 Clostridiales bacterium
ACAGAGTGTGGAGATATCTATGAAGTGCTTGCAACTGGGAAAAAGAGAAAGTTTTTGTCAATCTGACAAAATCCATCCTCATAACCAGCAGCCATAATCTTTGGAAAGGAGCAATATCCTTTGAATCATCCTAATAAGGATGTTTTGTCTACGATGATGTTCTGTCCCCATTCTAGTACTGTCTCACAATAATTCTTATTTTCTACTTTTTGCATCTGCGACAAAAACACAATATTACAATTATAAGAGTTTGGTATTTTATATTCATTTTGTATGTGCTCATAGACTTTGGAAGTAATGTTAATCCGACAAAGAAATTGATATGTGTTTATCTGTTTTAAAATAATACGATAATTTCCATTTTTCTGTTGTTCCCATGACAGATTCACTGGTCCATAAAAATATTTATAACATCCACAATCTTCTCGACAAATTGGCAAATCTATCCTTTTTCGTGGAATTCTCTGATGATTCGTATATTGAGTTCTTAATATCGTTATTTCCGTATTGTTCATTGATGATTCTTTTATAGAATTCTCTTTTAAATTCGTTGATTGACTAGATAATAAAGACTTTAAAATGTTGTCCATTTGTCGTTGTATTGCCACATTATTTTGCTGATCTTTCACGTATGCTGCTGTTTTTTTCGCTGACATTTCTGTTTGTTTTAACGTACAATTTTTTTCATGAAATGAATGAGGAAATGATTTAAAGTGAGGTGTTATTGAATTATTGAAAGATAAAGCTGCTTTTTTACACTCAGGACATACAAAAGTACCTTTATAACACTCTGTGTATTCTTTTGGTTTCATTTTATATAATTCAGTGATAAATTGTATTGTGTGTAACTTCTTGTCAAATGAGCTATATGCTTCTTCAAATTTCATAGAAAATTCTCCTTAATTTAGATTACAGAAAGGATAGAAAAGTATGCAAGAATCAAAAAATAAAAACGTCTTATCCCAAAAACTTCTTCAATATTATCTTTCTTCCCCCTGGGAGTTTAAACGCCATATCGAAAACTTTTACGATAGCAGCAACTTAATTGGGATTTGCTGCAAAAATCGAGATCGCTTTTATAATCCTACAAAACCAGAAGATGTCCAAACCTATCCGTTTCAATCTCAACTTTATTTGGAATTAAGAAATCGGCTTGAATTTTATCAAGAATATGATTATCCCATGGAATTGCCCGATTCCCTAATCCAAAGCTATTTCACATCAAACCGGACGGAAAAACAATTGGCTTACCTTATTTTCGCTCACTGGATGAACGCAGACTCCGATACCATCGCCAAGCTGAGAGGTGCAAAAACAGAGCAAACGTCGGAACAAATACTCAGCCAATATCTTGACCGGATCAACCCCAACATCTTCTACATTACGGATGGGGCACAACAATATCAGGCTTCTAGGAAAGACGATATCTTAACCACAGGGTTTGGGGACGTTTACGAAGTGCTTTCAACGAGAGAAAAATAAAGAGCTTTTTATGATTTTTTGGTAAGTATAATAAATTAAAAAAACACCAAAAGCACACTAAAAGCATTGAAAAAACACACCTTTTATGGTATTATATAAATATCGGAGGTGTTATAAAATGGCTGAAAAAACAAATCTAACCATTAAACTGGATAAGGATGTCCGCAATGAATTTAGTTGCCTTTGCGACGAAATTGGAATTTCGATGGCGGCCGCTTTAAATGCTTTCATCAAACAATCCATCCGCCAACAGCAATTCTTCTTTTCTCTCCATAGTGATCCCACACTGCCTGTGGAACAAAATCCACTCAGGTATAATAAAGAAACAGAAGCTGCCATCCAAGAAACACGGGATATTCAGAATGGAAAAGTTCAAGCGAAGGTTTATCATTCTGCCCAAGATCTGTTTGACGAATTAGATCAAGAAATGGAAGAAGAATCATATTGAATTTAGTGACCACCAGCCAATTTCGTAAAGATTATAAACGTCTAAAAAAACGGGGCTATCCTCTTACACGATTGCAAAAGGTCATCCAAACTCTCCTGGAAGGCAAAGCGTTAGAACCCATTTATCGAGATCATGCCTTAATAAGGAGGGCATATGATGAAAACAAAGGATTTGATTGAACTTTTAGAAAAAAATGGCTGAACCTTTAAACGCCATGGTTCAAACCATGATATTTATGTAAAGGGTAAAGAACGTGAAAGTATTGTCCGGCACCGGGAAACCGATCAAGAATTAGCGGAAGCAATCATCAAACGCAGGAAGTTAAAATAATCCTGCACGCCCTCATGTCAGAAAATAAAGGAGGAATTTGTTATGAAAGCAGCGTATCCGATTGTCGTAAGTAAGGGAACAACCCATCTTGTTGTTTTTATTCCAGATTTTAATATTAACACACAAGGAACCGATTATGCGAACGCAATGGAAATGGCGCGTGATGCCATTGGTTTAATGGGGATTGATTTAGAGGATGACCACGAACCACTTCCTCAGCCATCCGAGTTATCCGACGTTACAAAAGAATATCCGGGTCAAGTTGTCACGCTAGTCGATGTAAACTTTACGGAATATCGCCGAAAAAATGAATTAAGAACCGTTCGCCGCAATGTTTCGATCCCCTCCTGGCTAAATGAAAAAGCAGACCAAGCGGGATTAAACGTATCTGCTGTCCTACAAGTTGCACTGAAAAAAGAATTGCACCTAACCGAATAAGTAAAGAACAACCATCATTCGTACTTTTTGTCAACCTAACAAAAAGCAAGAAAAAAACCAAAAAATTTATTTTTTATTTTTAGAGAGCATTGAAACTTTTAGTCCCTTTATGGTATACTAACAATATATTGTTTACAAAAGGTATTCAAGTAGTTATTTTTTGAGAAGGAGAAGAAAATTATGAAACGATCCATCAAAACAACTATCGTCTCTCTGGCCATGTGCGCTCTGCTAGCCTGTTCGGCAACCCCTGCCTTCGCGGCTCCGGCTCTCTACGTACCAAGCAATGTAACCGACTCTTATACGGAAAACAAAACTCCAAACGCGGACGGATTTATCGATGATACCCCTTTCAAGGGATTTACAAGCTCTGCCAGCGAAATCCGTCTCATGGACGGACAGTCCTATGACTTCTATGTCTCCGGTGAGAGCGCTTTTGGGCACACTGCGGTAGAAAGCGATGCGGCCAAAATGCGATATTACTCCAAAGACAGCAACGTGGCAACGGTGCAATACATTGGCTTCGATCCCATCAAAGGCTTCCAGTTCCGGGTTACGGCTAACCTGAAAGGTACTGCAAAAGAAACCATACCAACCGGGGAAGCAAAAGCTGCCATCGGCGTAGAACACAAAGGCAGCGGTGGTGCGGGCTGTAATGTGATCGTTTCCAAGAAGGGAACATTAGGACTTTCCACCACAGACGTTATGATGATC
>JAAWSO010000016.1 GCA_022801595.1 Clostridiales bacterium
TGGCCAGGGCGCGGGCAATGGAAACCCGCTGCTGTTCGCCACCGGAAAGCTGGGATGGAAAATTGTCCATCCGGTGGGAAAGGCCCACATTTGCCATCACTTCCGACACATCCAGGGGATCTTTGCAGATTTGGGAGGCTAGCTCCACATTTTCCCGGGCGGTTAGGTTTGGGATCAGGTTATAGAATTGAAAGACAAACCCAATGTCATACCGGCGATAGAGGGTCAATTCCCGCTCGGACATGGCGCTGATCTGCTTGCCATCCACAAAAATGGAGCCGCTATCACAATGATCCATGCCCCCCAGGATGTTGAGTACAGTGGATTTTCCCGCGCCGCTGGAGCCGACAATTACGGTGAATTCTCCCTGCTGGATGGCAAAGCTGACGTTGTCGGCGGCGGTGATGGCGACCTCTCCCATTTGATAACGTCTGCAGACGTCGCGAAATTCTACAAATTGATGTTCCATATCTTCAGCCTCCCAGTTTGCCTATAATATCCAAAACCGACAAGATTTTTATTAGAAATCTGTTTAAATCTAATTATAACGGAAAGCGATGGATTTGTCACCCTTCATGGTAAACAAACTTTGAGGAATTTATTTGGGGAAAGGAATGCTTAAGATGGGTGTCCATAAATGTGCAGAGCCTATCCTCTTTATAATAATAGAAAAGAGAGAAAGAAAAGTTTAACCAAAAAATAAAAGAAAAAGCCTATTACCAGATATCCTGATAATAGGCTTTTTCTTTTGCAAACCTTTGAACAACCATAACGATTTTCTTTTCAAATAGAAAAAGTGTTCAAATTTGCATCGTTTGGCAGGGGCAGAAGGATTTGAACCCTCGGCACGTGGTTTTGGAGACCACTGCTCTACCAACTGAGCTATACCCCTATATTCTGAAAAACAAAGAAACCAAAAAGGAGCAGACTCTTTTTCAGTGCTTTATTATCTTATCATCTTTCCTTTGGGAAGTCAAGAACTTTTTGGTATTTTCTAAAAAAAGTGGAATAAGGGAAAGATTCGTCATTTTTCAAAAAGATTTCTAAGATAGGTATTGACAGGAGCTAGGGAAATGGGTATAATAAATTTTGTGTTATATGACTACATGAATAACCCCTGCCGTGTGGCGGATGGGAGGGAAAAGATAAATGGCAGAAATCAGAATTAAAGACAATGAGTCCTTGGACAGTGCTTTGAGAAGATTCAAAAAGCAATGTGCTAGAGCTGGTGTCATCGCTGAAGTTCGTAAGAGAGAAGCTTATGAAAAGCCTTCTGTAAAGCGCAAGAAGAAGTCTGAAGCAGCTCGTAAGCGTAAATTCAAGTAAGCATTGTCATCAGGCGGAGGTATGGCGGGGCCGTACCAATCAATTTGGATGAAACAGCGGAAAAGCGGGCAGGATATGCCTGCTTTTTTTATTACCTTTTCGTTATGAAAAAGAAATGAGGAGTGATGCAAATGGCATTGCTACAGCCGACGGTGTCGGTCAATCGAGTGACGGACATTACAGCAGAGCTGATCCGCGCCATGAAAGCTGACACAATTTTGCTGGATGTGGACAACACTCTGGCTACCCACGGCTCCCAGGAGCCGTTTGAGGGCAGTATCGAATGGGCCCACTCTATGCGGAAATCCGGACTAAAAATCATTATTGTTTCCAATAATTATCCCGACCGGGTGGCGCCCTTTGCGGAGAAATATGACTTGCCGTTTTTGTGCCGGGCCTATAAGCCATTGCCGTCTGGATATCGCCGAGCAGCTGGGATTGTTGGAGCCAAACGCCGTCAGGTAGTCGTAGTTGGAGACCAGATTTTTACGGATATTATTGGCGCCAATGTTTCTGGCATGAAATCGATTTTACTGGTACCGGAAAAAGAGGAAGATTCTTTATCCTTTCGGATCCGTCGCCGGCTGGAAAAACCGCTGCGCCGCAAGCTGGAGCGAAAGGGCATCCATTTGCCTGCTCGCAAACAGCGCCGGGAAGGGATAGTTTAAGTATTTTTTGACAAGCCTGGATAAATTGGAAAATCTGTCATATGAATATAGAAAACCGATATTTTGGAAATCTGGGAGACTTGGAAAGGAGCAAAGGGAATGGCAACGGTATCAGAACGTTTATGGAGGGCGCTGCCGGCAACCGCCGGCGATGTTCCAGTGGACGGAGCAGTGTTGACTTCCGCCGCCAACTGCCGATATCTCAGTGGATTCGCGTCATCTGCCCACACGGTATTTGTTACCAAAGAGGAAACGTATTTCCTTACCGATTTTCGATATGGTGAGGCTGCCCGCAAGCATTGCAAGGACTGCCGGGTGGTTACCTACCAGCGGCTGGAAAAAAGCATGGAAGAGATTATCCGCCGCCATGAGCTGAAAAATGTTCTTTTTGAGCGTCAGACAATGACGTTGGCGGATGCAGACCGATTTGGTAAATTATGTCAAGGGTTGGGCGTCAACGCAGTATGGGACAACACGCTGGATGAGGCGATGCAGTCGATCCGTTCCGTTAAGAACCCGGCGGAGGTGGAGAAAATCAAGGCCGCCCAGGCATTAACGGATGGGGCTTTTGAGCACATTTTGCCACGGCTCCAGGCAGGCAAAACTGAGCGGGAAATCGCGTTGGAGATTGAATTTTTCATGCGGAAAAATGGAGCGGATGGCGTGGCATTTGATCTGATTGTGGTATCGGGCGCCAATGGTTCCCAGTGCCACGGAGTTCCAGGAGAAAAAACGTTGAAACGGGGAGATTTCATCACCATGGATACCGGCGCTTTGCTGGACGGCTATCATTCCGATATGACCCGCACCGTGGCTTTGGGCAGTGTTTCAGAAGAGCAGGAAAAAGTTTATAACACAGTGCTCCAGGCTCAACTTGCAGCCATCCAGACCGTCCGAGCCGGGATTCATTGCCACGTGGTGGACCGGGCTGCGCGGGACATCATTGACCGGGAATATCCCCGTACTTTTGGTCATACGACCGGGCATAGTTTGGGCGTGGAGATCCACGAATGGCCATATTTTGGCCCGGCCTGCGAGGCGATGACCCGCCCAGGTATGGTAATGACCGTGGAGCCTGGGATTTATTTGGAGGGGAAATTTGGCGTGCGCATTGAGGACATGGTGCTGATTACGGAAACGGGCTGTGAAAACCTGACTCATTCCCCGAAAGAACTGATAATTGTTTGAGGAATTTCGGAATTTTGCTTGAAAATTTTTTCGAAATATTATACACTAATATGGTAAGTAAAAAATTGGAGGAACTATTTTATGATATCTGCAGGCGATTTTAGAAATGGTATGACCTTTGAGCTGGATGGCAATGTGGTTTCTATTGTGGAATTCCAGCATGTAAAGCCAGGGAAAGGCGCAGCGTTTGTCCGCACTAAGATTAAGAATGTGATTACCGGCGCCGTAACCGAGAAAACATTCAGCCCAACGGAAAAATTCCCAACCGCATTTGTAGAGCGTAAGGATATGGAATATCTGTATTCCGACGGCGACCTATACTATTTTATGGACAGCGAAACCTACGAGCAAATGCCGATTAACCAAGATGTGTTGGGCGACAACTTCAAATTTGTGAAGGAAAACATGGTCTGTAAGGTGCTGTCCTATAAGGGCAACGTATTCGGTGTGGAGCCGCCAAACTTTGTGGAACTGAAGGTTACACAGACCGATCCAGGCTTTAAGGGCGATACCGCTACCAACGTAACCAAGCCAGCCACTTTGGAAACCGGCGCTGAGGTAAAAGTACCGCTGTTCATCGACGAAGGGGAAATGATTCGGATTGATACCCGTACCGGTGAATATATGGAGCGTGCTTAACCAACAATAGGTTGGGAAAGGGCGCCATTCTGGACAAGGATGGTTTGGCACGAGATGGTTCGAATAAAAGGAGGTTATCATTATGACAAATTTAGAGAGAGTGGCTTACATTCGCGGCTTAGTCGAAGGTTTGGAGCTGGAGGCAGATAAAAAAGAAGTCAAGGTGATCCATGCGATCATCACTCTGCTGGAGGACATGGCGCTGTCGATTGCCGACTTGGAGGAGGCTTACAACGACATGGCTGACCAACTGGACGCTGTGGATGAGGATTTGAACTCCCTGGAGGATGAGTTCTACGGTGATGACGAAGACGACGAGGACGAGGAAGAGTGCTACTACGAAGTGACCTGCCCGGCCTGCAACGAAACGATTTGCCTGTCTGAGGACATCATTGAGGACGGTCAGATTGATTGCCCCAATTGCGGGGAATGCCTCGAGTTCGATATCAACGACGTCATTGACGAATTTTCCTGCGGCTGCGGATGTGGTCATGACCACGATCATGAGGAAGAGCATGGCGGTTGCTGCGGTGAGCACAAGCATAAATAATTCTTTCCAAGGGTTTTGGTGAAAGGATACTGTCGGTTTGTTTGCGGACAAGCCGGCAGTATTTTTTTGGAAAGAAAGGGATAAGCTGAGAATTTTTGCAGAAGATAACAAGGAAGAAGTTCCGGTCACAAGCCCCAAAGAAACCACGTAGAGCAATAAAATTTGGTAAAATTGCCGAAACAATTGAATTCTTGCAGAAAAAAATTTAAATTTCCACGGTTATGTATTTCTTTCAGCTGTATTTTGTGGTATACTCAATAAGTTAGCAGTCAAGAATCTTGGTGAATCTTGGATTCTGCTTTTTTTCTATATTCGCAGAACCAAAAAGGTTGGTTTTGTATGAGAAAGAAGAAATGAATTTTATGGGAGTAATACTTCATGAATAGTAAAAAGTTTAGTGTACTATACTCCATTGTTCAGGTGCTGTTGGACATCGGCTGCATTTACCTGGCCTATAGCTTAGCCTATAAGCTGCGCTTTGAAAATGGGATCCCTGCTTTTGATCAAAATTCGTTTACCCTCCTGATGCCTCAGTCGGTAGCGGCCTGTTTGATTATTTTCGCCTTATTTAAGTTTTATACCACCATGTGGCAGTTTGCCAGTTATGACGAATTGATTCAGATTGTGCTAGGCACTACCACGGGCTGCGCCGCAGTGACAGGTTTGGGCTATTTGCTGGCTCCAGTGTATGGAGTGCTCCGGTTCCCGAATTCCGTTTATATCATCGGTTGGATTCTCACGATGTTGTTTGTGGGAGTCGTTCGATTTAGTTTCCGTTTTCTGCGGCGAATGCGGGGGAAGAACAGGCATAACCCACAAGATAAAACGGAATTCCACCGGGTCATGATCATCGGAGCCGGAGAAATTGGCTCCATGGTCATCAAGGCAATGAAGGCTTCCCCCGCAAGCAAAGGAATCCCAGTGGTAGCAGTGGATGATAACCTAGCTAAACGGGGAACTCGGATTCATGGCGTGAAGGTTGTGGGCGGCCGGGATAGCATTCCGAAAATTGCTTCCCGGTATAACGTGGATCAAATCGTGCTGGCTCTGCCGTCCAGCAACCGGCAGGAGCGTCAGGAGATCCTCAATATCTGCTCGAAAACTGGCTGTCAGCTCAAAACGGTATCGGCAATCCATGAGATTTTAGAAAATCAAGCGGCTCCAGTTTCCGTGCGGAATGTGGACATTGTGGATTTGCTGGGCCGGGATGAAATTAATTTGAATGTGGAAGAAATCAGCGGATATTTGAAAAATAAAGTGGTATTGGTCACGGGCGGGGGCGGTTCCATTGGTTCGGAGCTGTGCCGGCAGATTGCCCATTATAAGCCGAAAAAACTGATTGTCTTTGATATTTACGAAAATAACGCCTATGATCTGCAAAATGAGCTTTTGAGCAAATTCCGTGACTTAAACCTGGAGGTACTCATCGGCTCTGTACGGGATAAAGCAAGGCTGGAAGCCATGTTCCGGGTTTGTAAGCCGGATGTGGTATTTCATGCTGCGGCTCATAAGCATGTGCCTCTAATGGAACTGAGCCCCGGAGAAGCGGTGAAGAATAATGTGTTCGGCACCATGAATGTAGCGGAGGCTGCCCACAAATTCGGTGCGAACCGGATGGTGCTGATTTCTACTGATAAGGCAGTGAATCCTACCAATATCATGGGAGCTACCAAGCGGATTTGTGAGTTAATTATCCAGTATTACAGCCGTACCAGCAGTACCACTGAATTTGTAGCCGTGCGTTTCGGCAACGTACTGGGGAGCAACGGCAGCGTGATCCCGCTGTTTAAGCGGCAGATTGAGGCGGGCGGTCCCGTCACGGTTACTCACCCGGATATTACCCGCTTCTTTATGACGATTCCAGAAGCTGCGCGCTTGGTGATCCAGGCCGGCGGTATGGCCAAGGGCGGCGAGATTTTTGTCCTGGATATGGGTCAGCCGGTGAAGATTGTGGATTTGGCCCGGAACCTGATCCGTTTGTCAGGATTGGAACCGGATGTGGACATCAAGATTGAGTACAGCGGTCTGCGTCCCGGTGAAAAGCTGTATGAAGAGTTGCTTCTGGACAGCGAGGGCGGCGTGCAGCAGACCTCTCACGAGCTGATCTACATCGGTACGCCGATTCCGTTCTGTGAGGAAACCTTCCGCAGCGATATTGACCAGCTTTATCAATACGCCGGTTCTGACAATGTCAAAATGATGGAAATCATCCACCGAATGGTTCCCAACTATACCGGACATGCGGAGGAAAATGACGCCCTGCGTAATGACGAACGGGAAAACGACGCTTCTTGATGCCAAAAAAGCTCCTGGAAACAGGGGCTTTTTTCTTTTGACAAGCTAGGGAAAAAACGGTATGATAGCAACGAAGGGAGAGAGATTTTATGCCCAACATGCTCAACCAAGGAAATTATCAAAAAGATTTGGAACGCTTGCTGGCCAAGCTGCCAAAAGACGCGGCTCCGCCAACCCTGTTGCTTCATAGCTGCTGCGCCCCTTGCAGTAGTTATGTGCTGGAGTATTTGTCCCAGTTTTTTGCCATCACGGTGTTTTATTATAATCCCAACATTTACCCGCAAGAAGAGTATTTCCGCCGTTTGGAGGAACAGCGCGCTCTATTGGCTCAATTGCCGGCAAAATATCCTGTGAATCTGGTGGAGGGAGCGTATGATACCGACCGCTTCTATGCCGTCGCCCGAGGCTTGGAGCAAGAGCCGGAGGGTGGAGATCGCTGTTTTGCCTGCTATGAACTGCGGCTGCGCCAGGCGGCCGCGTTAGCGAAGAAAGGAGGGTTTCAATATTTTACCACAACCCTTTCCATCAGTCCTTACAAGAAGGCACAAAAGCTCCATGAAATTGGGGAACGGTTGGCGCAGGAATATGGGGTAGCCCAATTACCTTCTGATTTTAAAAAACAGGGTGGCTATCAGCGATCCATTGCGTTGTCCCGGGAATACGGCTTGTATCGACAGGATTATTGCGGTTGTATATTTTCCAAGAATCAGCGGGAAAATTCCCAAGGAAATCAGGCAGTGTGCGCAAAGATTTAAAAACTTTGGAAAACCCATGGAAATAGTACTATATTTTGTGGTATGATAAAAAAGTAACACAAGGATGAGAAAAATTTACAATAAAGGAGAAATCCATATATGGCAATTCTGGAAGCAAAAGAAAATATTTATTGGGTAGGAGCATTGGACAAGGATCTGCGTACTTTTGATGTCATTATGCGCACGGAGTTTGGCACTACCTACAATTCTTATTTGGTACGCGGAAAAGAAAAGACCGTATTGTTTGAAACGGTAAAGGATGCATTTTTCGAGGAACATTTGGCTCGGATCAAGGAAATTTGTGATCCTTCGGAAATTGACTATATCGTTCTCAACCACACGGAGCCGGATCACAGTGGCGGCGTACTGCGTCTCCTGGAACTGTCTCCCAAGGCGAAGGTGGTGGCCAGCAAGGTGGCGCTGGGCTATTTGGGTGAGATTCTCAACCAGCCGGTTCCGTCCATGGCGGTGACCGAAAAGGATACCATCGATTTAGGCGGTATGACTCTGCACTTTTTAAGCGTACCATTGCTACACTGGCCGGACAGCATGTATACGTACATTCCGGAAGCCAAAGCCCTGTTCACCTGCGACAGTTTTGGCAGCCACTATGCGGACGACCGGGTATTTAATGATTTAATGCCAGATGTCAATTTTGATGAGGCGTATCGGTACTATTTTGACAATATCATGGCTCCGTTTGCCAATCCTCATGCGCTCAATGCTCTGAAAAAAATCGAACCGCTGGATGTGGAGATCATTTGCAATGGCCATGGTCCTGTACTGCGCACGGATTTATCCCGTTACGTTAACTTGTATCGGGAATGGAGCGCGCCAGTTCAGAAGGAGCATCCAGATGTGGCAATCGTATACGTTTCTTCCTATGGTTACACCAAGAAGATGGCGGAGAAAATCGCGGAAGGGATTCGCGCGGCTGGGATTTCTGAGGTTGAGTGTTTGGATTTGGAAGTGATCGGACAAGATGTCGCCAAGGAAAAAATCTCCCAAGCGAGCGGATTTTTGTTAGGTTCCCCAACCATGGTAGGAGATGCGCTCACTCCGGTTTGGCAGGTGCTGACCGCCATTAATCCGATTGTCCACAAAGGGAAATTTGCAGGTGCATTTGGTTCCTATGCCTGGGGCGGAGAAGGAGTCCCGAACCTGATTGAGCGTATGGGTCAATTGAATTTGAAACTGCCGGTGGAAGGGCTGCGGATTAAGCTCAATCCCAGTGAGGAACAGCTTAAGCAGGCATTTGCTTATGGGGAAGGCTTTGCCAACGCCGTTTTGGGCAAATAAGAGCTTTCAAATTTGCTTTTCAAAGAGAAAAACCTCCTCCGAACTTTCGGGAGGAGGTTTTTTATGTGGGTAGCATGATTTATTATTCTTCTGTCTTCGTTTTTTCCGCGGCTTCTTCGTCAGAGTCAGAGTCTGTCAGCTCCAAAGCGCCATTCTTGAGTTTTTGATCCATTTCTTCATACTCGGCCAGAGTCAGGAGGAATTCGGTCGTATACAATGCAGTGAATAACTTGGCCTCTGACAGGGCAAAGGCTAAAACGCCGTTGGTGTCAATTTTTTGTTCCTCATCGGCGAAGGCCTGCATCCGTTTCATTTTGCCTTCTTCCAGTTGAGCTTCAATTTTTTGTTGAATTTCTCCAGATAATTGTGCGATTAAATTCTTATCCATATTGTTTCCTTCCATTCTATATAAACTTATAATTTCCTTTATTTTATCATAAACAGATGGAAGATGGCAAGAGATGGAACGAAGTGGCGCGGATTGATATTTTTCACGGCAAGCCAGGAAAAAATTTATAAATTTTCGATTATTCTATCATAAAAATTTTTGATTTTCTCTTTTAACTTTCCAAAGATGTGCTATACTAAAAAGAAGAAGAAAAGGGAATCTATTCCAATGGGAAAGAAGAGGGGTGACGAGATGCAGCAGGCAGAGCTTTCCATCGTGATTCCAGTGAAAAATGTGGAGAAAACCATCGGCGGTGTTTTGCGGTCCATAGCCTCCCAAATCGTGGGAATGGATGTGGAAGTGATCGTGGTGGATATGGAGTCCCGGGATCGCACGATTTTGGAAGGATACCAACTATTTAAAGAGTTAGGGCTGCAGGGCGGCGTGGTGCGTAACGGGGATAATGATCCAGGCAGCGCGCTAAATACCGGTTTGCAGCGGGCCAACGGAACTTTTGTGACGTTTTTATTTCTGCACCGGTTATACCGGGATTTTCTCAATGATTATTTGCAGACAGCCCGGCAGGGGGCGGATGTGGTATTCGGCTGCGATGATGCCATTGGTGTGCGTGCAGCGGAACGCCGAGTGATCAGCGCAGCGGTAAAAAGCAATACTGGAGCAGATTTCGCTTGTGAGATGGTCCGAGGTAACTTGACCGTTGATCCGGCGGCCTTGATGGTGCGTCAGGCGTTTCTCGACCAACATCACATCCAGTTCCGGGAAGGGATCCGGTACGGCATGGAAGAGGAATTTGTTTTTCGGTGCCTGATCAGTGGAGACACGGTGCTGCAAGCTCCCGTCATTCCAGAAAAGGACACTATTTTTGGCGGCCGGTATTGGGGCGGCGCACTGGATTCCAAGGAGACGGCCAGTGCCTCTGTACCGGGCAAAGAGATTTTTGAATCGGTGGATGCCATGATCCGTATTTATGATTTTATCCGTTTGCAGCACCGGCAAAAGGATGAATTATTGATGTTGTTCCGTTACCAAAAATTCCCGGAATCGGTAATGAAGTGCGTGGACGAGCTGTTGCGGCAGGGGCTGGATTATCGGTTTATTAAAGGGTGTATCAAACGCGGCGACTATCAGCGGCTGTTAGAGACAGATGGAAAAGTAACGGAAGTGGAACTAAAGCGAAGGGTAGGCATGTGGAAACGTCTGCCATGGTTGTACCAGCCGAAATAGCATACTTGGTATCTGTTGGGAAGGAAGAGGATAGACGTGGGGCCAGTTCCAGATCCCATTGGGACGATGAAACTCTATGATTTTTGCAAAAGCCACAGGAGGGCAGATTTTTCCGCTTTGTTCCAAGATGGTGAGAACAAAGCTTTCCCCTGGCAGGAGAAAAGTATTTTGGAAATCGGTTGAAGAAAAGAGAGAAATATGGTATAATTTAAAACCATGAAAGAAGAGGGAGGAATGCTGCTTGGCCGAGAAACCGCAGCAAAAACAAGCCCAGGAAGAGGAGCGGCAGGCCTGCATAGAGCAGGTGGCGCAGCTTATGTCTGTTCGGGCGAGAGGTGCGGTGCCGCTGGCAATGGTGCGCACCTATGGCTGCCAGCAAAACGTGGCGGACAGTGAAAAATTAAAAGGACAGCTGGAGCAAATGGGTTTTTCCTTTACCCAAGACGAAACTCAAGCCGACCTGATTCTGTTCAACACCTGCGCGGTACGGGAAAATGCCGAGTATCGGGTATATGGGAATGTGGGAAACCTGAAAAATATCAAGCGGGAAAAACCCTCCCTCATCATTGCGGTCTGTGGCTGCATGATGGAACAGGAGCATGTGGCGGAAAAAATCCGTCAGAGCTATCCATATGTCAATCTAGTGTTCGGCACCCATGTGATCCACCGGCTGCCCCAGCTTTTGCACAGGGTTTTGGCCACCGGCAAACGGGTCTTTGAGCGGGGCGACGAGAGCGCCCACCGGGAGATTATCGAGGGACTGCCCGTTTCCCGGGATCGGGATATCCGCGGCTGGCTGACGGTGATGTATGGCTGCGATAATTTCTGCTCCTACTGTGTGGTACCCCATGTGCGGGGCCGGGAGCGCAGCCGCAGCCCGCAGGCCATTGAAGCGGAGTTTCGGGAGCTGCTTTCTTCCGGCTACAAAGAGATTGTTTTGCTAGGGCAAAACGTCAATTCTTATGGGAAAAACCTGGACGAACCGGTTTCGTTTGCCCAGCTTCTGCGCCGTTTAGATGCCATCGAGGGGGATCATCGTATCCGCTTCATGACCTCCCACCCGAAGGACGCTACCCGAGAGTTGCTGGATACCATGGCGGAAAGCCGTCATATTTGCCACAGCCTTCACCTTCCGTTTCAAGCGGGCAGCAACCGGGTGCTTAAGGCTATGAACCGGGGCTATACTCGGGAGCAATATTTAGCTTTGGTGGCCTATGCTCGGGAGAAAATGCCGGATATTACCCTGACGACGGATATTATTGTGGGATTCCCTGGGGAAACCTATGAGGAATTCCAGGAAACGGTTTCCTTGGTGCGGGAGGTAGGCTTTACCGCCCTGTTTACCTTCCTCTATTCTCCCCGGGTAGGCACTCGGGCGGCTGCCATGGAAGACCCGGTGCCGGCAGAAGAAAAGTCCCGCTGGTTCCAAGAGCTGCTGGCGGCTCAGGAGGAAACTTCCGCTCAGCGCAGCCAGTCCATTTTGGGAAGCGTCCAGCGGGTTCTGGTGGAAGAAAGCAATGAAAAACGAGGGCTTTTAGCGGGAAAAACCGAAGGCAATTTAAACTGCGATTTCGCCGGAGATCCTTCTCTTGTTGGCTCTTATGTCCGAGTGAAGGTAACCGAGTCCCGCAACTGGGTGCTCAAAGGCGATCTGGTATAGAAAGAAAAGAGTGAATATCGGCCTCCATATCAAATGGAGAAGACAAAAAGGAGAACAATCACATGGATATGATTGCAATGGCAAGAGAATTAGGAAAAACCATTCAGCAGGATGAGCGTTATCTTGCGCTGCAAATCGCTCGTCAAAACAGCGACAACGACGAAACCCTTCAGGATATGATCGGGGAATTCAACCTCAAGCGTATGGCCATCAACAACGAAGCTGGCAAAGAAAATCGAGATGAAAGCAAGCTCCAGGAGCTCAATGCCGAGCTGCGCCACGTGTATGCGGAGATCATGAAGAACCCCAATATGACCGCTTACAACCAAGCTAAGGAAGCTTTAGACGCCGTGCTCAAGCGGGTCAACGCCATCATTTCCTTAAGTGTGGAAGGAGAAGACCCGGAAACCGCGGATTTGACCGAGGATACCTGCGGCGGTTCTTGCTCCAGTTGTGCCGGCTGCCATTAAGGATAAATTTTTGAAATAGCCATGTGCAAAATACGGTTGTGCGCGTCTGCGTTACGATACGGTTTTGCACATTTCTATTTTAAAAAGAATTCTTGTGGATCTGTTATGGAAGAAAGGGGTTTTCTGATGGCTGATTTGTCGCCAATGATGAAACAATATTTTGAAATCAAAGAGCAGCACCCCAACACGCTGTTATTTTTCCGTTTGGGGGATTTTTATGAGCTGTTTTTTGAGGACGCTAAAATTGCTTCCCGTGAGCTGGATTTGACCTTGACCGGGCGGGATTGTGGGCAGGAGGAGCGGGCTCCTATGTGTGGCGTACCGTTCCACAGCTGCGAAACCTACATTGCCCGCTTGGTGGCCAAAGGCTATAAGGTGTCCATTTGTGAACAAATGGAAAATCCGGCTCAAGCAAAAGGCCTGGTCAAACGGGATGTGATCCGGGTGATCACGCCCGGTACCGTCATGGAAAGCAGTATGCTGGATGAAACCCGGAACAATTTTATTGCTTCTCTGTATGTAGATCAACACCGGGCAGGCATGTGTTTTGCGGACATTTCCACCGGTGAGCTTCATGCCACCCAGCTATTGGCTCAATCCAAGGAGGATTTGCAGCAGCAGCTAAAAAATGAACTGGGACGATTTTCTCCCAGAGAAATTTTGATCCATCCAGAGGTGCTGGAGTATCCGGCCATTGGAACTTTCATCCAAGAAAAGCTGTCGGCCTTGCTGGAATGTATGGACGAGTCAGCGTTTTCCTATTCCGGTGGGGAAATGCTGGTGCAGGAACAGTTTCAGAAGGACTTGGAGGAACTGAACCTGACGGAAAAGCCGGAGATTGTCTGCGCGCTGGGAGCGTTGCTGACCTATTTGAAACAGACCCAGCGGACTGGTATGGAGCGGATGAACCAAATTTCCTGCTACGTCAACGCCCAGTTCATGCGTTTGGATCTCAATACCCGCCGGAACCTGGAGCTTTTGGAAACCATGCGCAACAAAGAGAAAAAAGGCTCTTTGCTTTGGGTGCTGGATAAAACCCGTACTGCGATGGGGAAACGGCTGATCCGCACGTGGCTGGAGCGCCCTTTGCTCAGTCCGGCTCAGATCACCCGCCGCCATGACGCAGTGGAGGAGTGGGTGGAAGATGGAATGCTGTGTGACGAAATGTATGGGCAGCTCAGCGGAATCCCGGACATGGAACGGCTGATGACCCGGATTGTGTACGGTTCCGCCAATGGCCGGGAGCTGCGCAGCCTGCTTTCCGCGATCCAAAAGCTTCCCATGCTGAAAGCGGTGCTGCAATCCGCACAAGCCCCATTGACCCAAGAATTGACCGGGCAGATTGATCTGTTGGAAGACCTGGGGGATTTGATTCAACGGGCCATTGTGGAAGACCCTCCGTTTTCGATTCGGGAAGGGGGCATAATCCAGACCGGCTACCATGAGGGACTGGATCAGTTGAAAAGTGATATGAACAACGGAAAGGGCCTGATTGCCCAGGTGGAGGCCAAAGAACGGGAGCGTACCGGGATTGCCAAGCTAAAAGTGGGGTATAACCGGGTATTTGGATATTTCATTGAGATTTCCAATTCCTATAAAAACCAAGCGCCTCCAGAATACATACGCAAGCAGACGTTGACCAATTGCGAGCGATTTATCACCCCGGAACTGAAAGAGCTGGAAGGCCGTATTTTAGGAGCGCATGAAAAGTCGATCCAGTTGGAAACCCAGCTGTTTGATCAAGTTCGCACCATTGTGGCGGAGCAACTTTCCCGGGTACAAACAACTGCCGCTGCCATCGCTCAGCTGGATGTGTTGGTTTCCTTTGCCCAAACTTCCATTCAGTATCATTACACCCGCCCGATTATCGGCCTGGACGGAAAAATTGTCCTGAAGGACAGCCGACATCCGGTGGTGGAAGCGTTGCTCAAAGGCGCACCTTTTGTTCCTAACGATGTATTGCTGGATCAAAAGGAAAACCGTGTGGCCATTATCACAGGGCCGAATATGGCGGGAAAATCCACCTATATGCGCCAGACAGCCCTGATCGTGCTGATGGCTCAAGTCGGTTGTTTTGTGCCAGCGAAACAAGCGGAAATTGGGATCGTAGACAGTATTTTTACGCGGGTAGGAGCATCGGATGATCTGGCTTCCGGGCAATCCACCTTTATGGTGGAAATGACCGAGGTGGCGGATATTCTGCGCCATGCCACCAGTAACAGCCTACTGATTTTGGATGAGATCGGCCGCGGCACCTCCACCTTTGACGGCATGAGCATTGCCAGGGCGGTGTTGGAGTATGTGGCGAATCCAAAGTTGCTGGGAGCCAAAGCTCTGTTTGCCACCCACTACCACGAGCTGACAGAATTGGAAGATTTGTTGGACGGAGTGAAGAATTACAACATTGCAGTCAAGAAGCATGGGGATGATATCACTTTCCTGCGCCGGATTGTCCGTGGAGGAGCGGATGACAGCTTTGGGATTGAAGTTGCAAAGCTGGCTGGCGTACCGGATATGGTGGTGTCCCGCGCCAAACAGGTACTCAAAGAATTGGAACAGGATCAGCCGGTTTCCTCAGCTAAGGGAAGTCAAAAAACCAAGAAGGTTGAGGAAGAAGACGGCCAAATGACGTTTACTCCGCCGCAGCATCAGGAAATCATCGCGCGGCTAAAGCAATTGGATGTTAATACCTTAACGCCGATTGAATGCATGAACACGTTGTTTGGGTTGGCGAAATTGGCGAAGTAATGGAAAGGCGGGTGTTTTATGGCAAAGATCCATGTATTGGATAAGCAAATCGCGGAGTTGATCGCGGCGGGAGAGGTTGTGGATCGTCCGGCTTCGGTGGTCAAGGAGCTGGTGGAGAATTCCATTGACGCTGGCGCCTCCGCCATAACCGTGGAAATCCAACGGGGAGGCGTGACCTTTCTTCGGGTAACGGATAATGGTTCGGGGATCGTTCGGGAAGAAGTGCCAGTAGCATTTTTGCGCCATGCGACCAGTAAAATTAACAACCAAGACGATCTGAATCAAATTGGGACATTAGGCTTCCGAGGAGAGGCGCTGGCCTCTATTGCGGCTGTCTCCGAGGTAGAAATTTTCACTCGCACCCAAGAGGAGTTGGCGGGGACACACTATATGATTTCCGGCGGGGAAGAACAGTTATTAGAAGAGGCAGGCTGTGCACAGGGGACGACTTTTGTGGTGAGAAACCTATTTTATAACACCCCGGCCAGAATGAAATTTCTCAAAACCGACGCTACGGAATCCCGTGCTGTGGCAGCGGTTTTGGATAACATCGCCCTCTCCCATCCAGAGGTTTCTGTGCGGTTTATCCGGGACGGAAAAGAAGAATTGCATACCCCAGGAGATGGGAAATTGAAGTCTGCGGTCTATTCGGTGTTTGGAAAGGAGTTCACGTCTGGATTAATTTCCGTAAATTACCAATTGAATGGTGTAAAGGTATATGGCTTTATTAGCAAGCCGGCTATAGCTCGTCCTAATCGGAGCATGCAGCAGTTTTTTATCAATGGAAGATGTGTCAAAAGCCGCACCGCTATGGTAGCTTTGGAGCAAGCATTTAAGGGAGCCTTGATGGTTGGAAAATTTCCTGCCTGTATTCTCCATTTGGAGCTTTCTTTCCAGGCGGTGGACGTCAATGTTCATCCTTCCAAACTAGAGGTTCGCTTTCTCAATGAACGGCCGATTTTTGACGCGATCTATCACGGAGTAAAAACGGCTTTAAATCAAGGAGATACCCCGTCTATTCTAACTTTTTCCTCAGAAAAAAAGAAGATGAATCCGGTGAAAAAAGTTCTGGAAACGCCAATGGAACAGACTAGGCTTCCGCTTTCCAAACAGGAGCCGATTGTCAGTCAGCCAATTTTAACATCAAATACTTCGAAAAAGCCAATTTCTCAACCAGATTTTGCCTCGAACAAGGAGAGAATTCGTCTTCCTTCGGTCTATTCCCATGATTCTTGTCACGCGAATTCTCCAACGATGCTTCATAATAGTGTGAAGTGTAATAGCTTTACAAAAAAAGATTTTGATGGCCCGAAGGATTTTATAGAAATTTCATGTAATACGAATGAAAAGCTGGGGCTTACCGAAAACAAACCGGAAAAAATTCTGGAAACGATAGACTGCGCTGTGGAAACGGAACCTTCGGAAGTTCTCGCTCAGGCACAACCCCAATCGGATGAGATCCATTTGTTGGGAGAGGCTTTTGGCACCTATATTTTGGTGGAGCAAAATCAGGACGAGCTGCTTTTTATTGATAAGCATGCTGCCCATGAACGGATGCTGTATGAGCAACTGAAAGAAGAAAGACAGGATTCCTCCGCTCAATTGCTTTTGGAGCCAGTGACGGTGACGCTAAACAAACAGGAGTATGCTTGTGTATTGGACGCGCTGGAGCTTTTCGCTCAGGCTGGGTTTGACTTGGAGGACTTTGGAGGAGGCACGATCTTGGTACGCGGCGCCCCACTGTTTTTGGAAAAGGGGGATGTGGCGGAAGCGGTGATGGAAATGGCTGGTTATCTTCACAGCGCGAAAACGGATTTGACTACGGAACATTTGGATTGGCTTTATCACAACATTGCCTGCCGTGCGGCTATGAAAGCAGGGGATGTCAGCAATCCGCAGGAATTGATCGCCTTGGCTCGCCGCTTGCGGGAACATCCAGAAATTCGGTACTGCCCTCATGGCCGTCCGGTTTCCATTGTCATGAAACGACAAGATTTAGAGAAACAATTTGGTAGAATATAACCAGAATCCCTCGCTTTTGGGGAATGTTTGCCAATGGATTGGAGAAAATTTGTAAAGCTTCACAGTTATTTCAAAAAATTTCACTTTGTGTGTGCTATACTCTAAAGAAGAGCAAAAAGAGGAAAACGCAGCAAATTACGATGACTGCCGATAGACAATTGTTATGTTTGTTGCATAAGCATTTTCGACCCATACGGAAGGGGGAAGCAATATGCACGCAACCCATAAGCCACACATTCCGATCATTGCAGTGGTAGGTCCCACTGCTTCTGGAAAAAGCCACCTAGCAGTTGAATTGGCAAAGTGGAAACAGACGGAGGTGGTTTCTGCGGATTCGATGCAGATTTACCGGGAGATGTCTATTGGTACGGCAAAGCCCACCCCCCAGGAACAGGAAGGGGTTGTCCACCATCTCATTGATTTTGTGGATTTATCCCAACCGTTCAGTGTAGCGGATTACGTTTCGCTGGCCAAGAAATGTGTGCAGAGTATTTACGACCAGGGGAAAATCCCTGTGTTGGTTGGCGGAACTGGCTTGTATATTCGATCTTTTTTAGAGAATATTTCCTTTTCTGAACAGGATCGAGATGAGGTGCTTCGCCTTGTACTTGCGCAAAAAGCCAAGGAAAAAGGGATTCAGGAGCTGGTAGAGGAGTTAAAGTCCTTTGATCCGGAATCCGCGGAGCGAATTGATCCCAATAATCTTCCCCGGCTGATTCGGGCTATTGAAATTTACCGAACTACCGGCCAGACGATGACCCAGCAGATCCAGCAGTCGCGGCAGATGCCGTCGCCGTATCAGGTTTGTATGATCGGGTTGGATTATGCCGACCGACAGGTGTTATATGATCGAATTAATCGCCGAGTGGACCAGATGCTGGAGCAGGGCTTAGTGGAAGAAGCGCGCAGGGTGTTGGCACAGCCAAACGGACAAACTGCTCTGCAGGCCATTGGATATAAGGAATTACAGCCCTATTTTCAGGGAGAGATTTCACTGGAACAAGCCGCTGAGAATATGAAACAGGAAACCCGGCGTTATGCAAAGCGCCAGCTTACGTGGTTCCGCCGGGAAAAAAAGATTCATTGGATTTATCCCGATGAATGTGGCGGAGAGCAAGTGGTGCAACAGGCCAAGGAGATTGTGATCCGAACATTTGGTTAGCGGCGGGTTCCAGGGGAATAGCGAAAGACCAAGGAGTGTTTTATGAACAGTACCATTGCCAGGAGATTGATTTCTCTTTTTATCGCGTTGCTTCTGCTCTCCTATATCGGGTACCAGATCTACAAAGCCAATTATTCCCAGGTACGCACAGAAACAGCAGTATTTGCTACCTTATCAGATTCGGTACAGGCGGAAGGAATTGCGGTACGAAAGGAAACGTTGCTGACCCAGTCTGGAAACGGCGTTATGATTTATGAGGTGGAAGACGGCGGCCGGATGTCCAAAGGAGGAGTGGTAGCATCGGTTTATTCCAGCGCAGAGGCTGCTGCGGCAGAGCAAAAATCCAAACAGTTGAAACAGGAATTGGCACAATTGACGCAGCTGAACAAACCGGATAGTGTGCAAATGATCAATCCAGAAAATTTGGATCAGCAGGTTCATTTACATTTATATGATATGCTGATGAACCAAAGCGAAGGAAATCGTACCGGGGTCACGGAACAAAAGCAGGAAATTCTTTCTTTGATTAACCAGTGGCAGATCGTGACCGGCAAAGTAGAGAATTTTGATGCCAGAATTCAGTCCCTCAATTCCCAAATTTCCTCCTTGTCTAGCGTCAGCGGAAGCAAAACCGGAACCGTCACCACTTCAGTGGCTGGTTACTTTATTGGAACCGCGGATGGTTACGAAAATACCTATTCGTATGAGGATATCCTCAGCATTTCGGTGGACGATCTCAAACGAGAACAAACTTCTCAAGAAGTGCCGTCCAATGTTATTGGAAAAATGTGTGAAAATTTTGATTGGTATATCGCTTGTGTGGTAGATTCGGAAACAGCCACCAAGCTAAAAGAAGGAAATCAGATCACCGTTAGCATGCCATTTGCTACGACTATGGAAATTCCCGCCCGGATTGCGGCAGTGAACCAGACTGATAAGGAAGCGGAGGCTGCGGTTGTCCTGCAATGCAACTACATGGATGCGTCCATAGCAAATGTTCGGAAAGAAACGATCCGACTGAATATCGAGACCTATGAGGGGGTACGGGTCAGCCAAAAAGCCGTTCACTTTGAAACCATAACCAAAACAGTTACAGACGAAGAAGGCAAGGAAACGCAAGTGACGCGTGAGGTTCGAGGCGTGTATGTTCTGCACGGAAATGAGCTGAAATTTGTGGAGATTATACCGATTTTTAGCAGCAGCAATTATGTGATCTGTAAAGTGGAGTTGGAGGAACAGGAAGAAAAGGATTTGATGACCGACTCTACCATTGCATTGTATGACGAAGTAGTTGTAGGAGGGACGGATTTGTATGATGGAAAAATCGTTCAATAGAGAGCAGATGGAGCAAAGATGCCGTCAGTTGGAAGAAAATTTGGCTGTCATTCGTCAGCAGGTGAGGGATGCGGCTCGGCGTTCTGGACGAAGCCCAGAAGAGATCACGCTGCTGGCTGCGACCAAAACGGTACCGGTTGAGATAATCAACCACGGGATTTCCTTGGGTATTACTCACATTGGGGAAAATAAAGTCCAGGAGCTGTGTGAAAAATACGACCATCTGGATTTCGCCCATTGTCATTGCCAGTTTATCGGCCATCTGCAAACCAATAAAGTGAAGCAGCTGATCGGTAAAGTGGAAATGATTCAGTCCGTAGGCAGTCTGAAGCTGGCTCGGGAGATTTCTCGTATTTGCCAGAATCAGGGGGTGGAAATGGATGTGCTCATTGAAGTCAACATTGGCCGAGAGGAAAATAAATCCGGTGTTATGCCTGAGGAGTTGGAAAGTTTGATTGTGGAAGCTGCCCAATTGCCTGCCATTCACATCCAGGGATTAATGACGATTCCACCAATTTCTGAAACGATTTCAAAAACAAAAGAGTATTTTTCAAATATGTACAAAAAATTCATTGACATCAAGGGCAAAACATTAGATAATGTTAATATGAAATTTTTATCAATGGGCATGTCCGCCGATTATGTGACAGCGATTGAGGCGGGAGCGAATATCGTGCGGGTCGGATCCGCATTGTTTGGCGCCCGAGCCTATCCGGCAAAGGACATCAGCGTATAACGCAGCGTTTTTGATGGTCATACATCATTTTACGATACAGGAGGCAAAAATCATGTCAGGCTTTGTAAGAAAATTTAAAGATATGTGGAACCCCCCGGAGGACGAGTATGATGAGTACGATGAAGTTCCTCAAGACGATGATGTGATGGATGGGCATCAAGAGGAGAGCCGAGATTATGGAAGAAGCTCCAGCAGTTCCAGTTCTTCCAGTCAAAACAAAGTGGTTAACATTCATGCTACTGCGCAGTTGCAGGTTGTGCTGTTTAAGCCGGAGCATTTCGGCGAGGATACCCGTGCGATTGCCGATGAATTGCTGAAAATTCACACAGTGGTGCTGAATTTGGAAGAAACCCAAAAGGATGTCAAACGCCGTATCATTGACTTCCTCAGCGGTGTGGCTTATGCCAACGGCGGAAAAATTAAGCGGGTGGCCACCGATACCTTTATTATTACTCCGTATAATGTGGATCTAACCGGAGACGACGTGTTGGACGAGCTGGAAAGCAGCGGGGTTTATTTCTAGACCCGTGAAATCGAACAGACGGTATCCCAAAACAGAGGACAGCTTGCTGGAAGCCAAAGTGGCCGATGCGGTTGGCCTCTGTTTGGCGCATAACAAAGCGAGTTTTATTGGATTCTTAGATGAAAGGGAGCGTGCGATAGCGGAAAAATTGGTGGACGCTATGGGAAGTTCCAATTGTCTATTTTGGGGAGGCTGGCAGGATGCGGAACGGGTGATGTTGGGGATTTTTCCCCACTATCAGGAGCCATCTGCCAAGGTCTTTCCTTTGACTGCCATTACCGTGGAATTTCGCCGGCAAGACTCGCTGAACCATCGGGATTTTTTAGGAGCTTTGCTTTCCCATGGAATTGAAAGGGAAACGGTGGGCGACATTTTGGTGGAAGAAGGCCGGGGCGTGTTATTTGTGCGAAAGGAAATCGCAGATTATCTGCTGATGCAGGTGGAAAAAATCGGCCGGGTTGGCGTGACCCTCCGCTGCGGGGCCAACGAGCCGTTTCCAGAAGGCCGCCGGCTAGAGGAATTTTCAGTGGTGGTCGCGTCGTTGCGGCTGGATTGTGTTGTCGCAGCGTGCGCCCGTCTGAGCCGGGAAAAGGCGAATGCTCTAATTCAAGAAGGCTTGGTGATGCTCAACCATGAGGCGGTATATCAGCCGTCCCGATTGGTAGAAAGCGGAAGCAAGCTTTCTATTCGCGGCAAAGGGCGTTTTTTGTTTGATCGTGTTGGGACGGAAACGAAAAAGGGCAGATTGCATATTTTTATGAAAAAATACAGGTAATAGAGATTGGACAGTAGGGGGCTTTGCGATGCTTACACTCAATGATATCATTAATGTTAGCTTTCGAAAATCAAATTTTTCTGGATATCGTTCCGAGGATGTGGATGATTTTATCGACGAGGTAAAGGATTCCTATGATTTACTGATCAAGAAAAACATTGAACAAAAAGAGACCAACGACGCCCTCACTGCGGAAATTACCCGGCTAAAAAAAGAAAATGAAGAGCTCAAAGTCTATGTAGACCAATATCAAAAAGATGAGGATGAGATCAAGAATGCCCTCATCAGCGCCCAGAAGCTGAGTGACGCATCCATTCGGGAAGCGCGGCATAAGGCGGAAATTATCCTCAAGGACGCAAATCTAAAAGCGGAGCGGATTGTCTCCTCCGCAGAAGTGGAAATTATGGAGCAAAAAGGCGAGTTGGATCGCATTAAACAGCTTGTCTCTGATTTCCGTTCCAATTTGTTGGATATGTATAAAGAGCATCTCACTTTAGTCAATGCCCTGCCTTGTAAAAAATCTTCGGTGGTGGCAAATCCATCGGTTTCCATCCAAACAGCAGCTAAAGAGGATTCGGATGACACCCAAATATTTATGCCTCCAGACGCGTCAGAAACACCGGTTCAAACCCAGGAAGCGCCAGCGGAAATTCTTTACCATCCAGTTCCGCCGCCAGAGGCTGGTCCGATTGAGCCAGGTCCCAGAGAACCTTTGGCCGATCCACAGGCTGAAAATAAGTCGGTTCCTGTTCCGGTACATAGTGTAGATGAAGCGGATACCCGCAGTT
The DNA here is from genome assembly GCA_022801595.1 of Clostridiales bacterium. Lineage (GTDB taxonomy): Bacteria > Bacillota > Clostridia > Oscillospirales > Acutalibacteraceae > UMGS1071. The sequence goes on from JAAWSO010000016.1 coordinate 22,573, forward strand.
TCGTGTTGAATGAAACGGAGAAGGGACAACCTGACAAGCCCATCCAGAAAACGGAACCCAAGCAGGAAAACACGCGAGATCTTCGTTATGATGTACTAAAATTTGGCGACGACTATGACATTGCCGACGATTTGGATTCGCCGGTTGGCATTTTCCGCCGCAATAAAAAATAAATCCATAAAGGAGAGAGCAATTGTCCATGGCACAAGATTATAAACAGACCCTGAATCTTCCCAAAACAGATTTCTCCATGCAAGCTGGCTTGCCGAAACGGGAGCCGGAAATGCTAAAACGGTGGGAGGAGGAGCGCATTTATGAAACGCTCATGGAGAAAAATGAGGGGAAGCCCGTGTATGTTCTCCACGACGGCCCGCCGTATGCCAATGGTGACATCCACCTTGGCACTGCGCTGAATAAAACCTTAAAGGACTTTATTGTCCGTTATAAAAATATGTCCGGTTTTCAAGCTCCTTATGTACCGGGCTGGGATACCCATGGCCTGCCCACGGAGCTGAAAGCCCGGAAAAAGGCAGGGGTGGGAAATTCCACCACCATTTCGGATGTGAAGCTACGTGAAATGTGTCGGGAATTTACACTGGGCTATTTGGATGACCAGCGCAACCAGTTTAAGCGTCTGGGCGGCATTGGCGATTGGAACGATCCTTACATCACCTTGCAAAAGGATTTTGAAGCGACTCAAATTGAGATATTTGCGGAGATGGCTACCAAGGGCTATATTTACAAAGGCCTCAAACCAGTTTATTGGTGCGCGGACTGTGAAACCGCATTGGCAGAGGCGGAAATCGAATATGCGGAGGATCCTTGTTTCTCCATTTACGTCAAGTTTCAAGCCCAGGATGACAAAGGCTTGCTGACAGCAATGGGCGCTGACTTGAACAAAACTTACTTCGTGATTTGGACCACTACTACTTGGACATTGCCAGGTAACGTAGCCATTTGCGTGGGTCCTGAGTTTGAATATTCCCTCATTCAATGGGAACATGAATATTATGTTATGGCCACTGCTTTGTATGAGAAAGCCATGGAAGCGGCGGAAAAAACTGGCTACCGTGTGTTGGGTACCCTGTCCGGCGCACAATTGGAGCGTATGGTGGCCCGCCATCCTTTCTTAGACCGAGATTCCTTGCTGATTGTAGGCGACCATGTTACCTTGGAAAGCGGTACTGGCTGCGTTCACACAGCTCCGGGACACGGTGTAGAAGACTATGATGTCTGTCACAATGCTTATCCCGAGCTGCCAATTATCGTGCCTGTGGATAACCATGGTAAGCTGACTGCAGAGGCCGGTCAGTTCCAGGGTCTGTCGACCGACGACGCTAGCAAGGCGATTGCCAAGCATTTGGAGGAAACCGGCCATCTCTTCGCTATGGAGAAAATTATTCACCAATATCCTCATTGCTGGCGTTGCAAACATCCGATTTTATTCCGTGCTACCGAGCAATGGTTCTGCTCAGTGGAGGATTTTAAGAAGGAGGCGGTTGACGCCATCAATACAGTGGAGTGGATTCCTGGCTGGGGCAAAGACCGGATTACCTCCATGGTACAGGATCGGAAGGATTGGTGTATTTCCCGTCAGCGCCGCTGGGGGGTACCGATCCCGATTTTCTACTGCAAGGACTGCGGGGAGCCTTTGATTTCCAAGCCGGCGATGCAGGCGGTTGCGGAACTGTTCCGTACTGAAGGTTCCGATCAATGGTATGTGAAGTTAGCCGAAGACATTCTTCCAGTAGACATTCATTGTGAAAAATGCGGCGGTTCCCAGTTCGAGAAGGAACGGGATATTATGGATGTTTGGTTTGATTCCGGCGTTACCCATGCCGCTGTTTGTGAGAAACGAAACGAGCTTCATTGGCCGGCTGACCTGTATTTGGAAGGCGCTGACCAATACCGGGGCTGGTTCCAATCCTCTTTGCTGACCTCAGTGGCATGGCGGAACCAGGCGCCTTATAAAGCAGTCGTGACTCATGGTTGGGTTGTGGATGGCGAAGGCCGTAAGATGTCCAAATCCTTGGGCAACGGTATTTTGCCAAAGGAGATTGTGGAGCAAAACGGCGCGGATATTCTCCGCCTTTGGGTTGCTTCCTCAGATTACCATGCGGATATTCGGATTTCCAAAGAGATTTTGAAGCAGCTTTCGGATGCATACCGGAAAATCCGGAATACCGCCCGTTTTATTCTGGGAAATCTCCACGATTTTGACCCAGATACTGATCAGGTAGCGTTCCAGGAGCTGCTGCCAATTGACCGTTGGGCTTTGCACAAGCTGGACGAGGTCAATCAGCGCGCTCGCCATGGATATGATACTTTTGAATTCCATCAGGTATACCATGCCATCCACAATTTCTGCGTGGTGGATTTGTCTAACTTCTATCTAGATGTAATTAAGGACCGTTTGTATGTGGAGCGGCCAAACAGTAAGGAACGCCGTGCGGCGCAAACTGCTATGTACTGGATTCTGGACGGGATGACCCGTTTGATTTCTCCAATTCTGGCTTACACCTCGGATGAAATTTGGCAGGCTATGAAGCACGATGCATCAGCGGATCCACGTTGCGTGCTGTTCAATGAAATGCCAGCGCCAACCGGTGTAAACGCTGACGAGGCTTTTACCGCTACTTGGGATCGGATTCACGAGATCCGGGATGTGGTGAAAAAGGCGTTGGAGATCGCCCGCAATAATAAGGTGATCGGCGCGGCTTTGGAAGCAAAAGTGCAGCTATTCTGTCAAGGCGAATTGTATGATTTTGTTAAGTCTGTAGAGGATGAGCTGGCAACGGTATTCATCGTTTCCCAAGTGGAAGTGGTAAGCGGTGGAAAAGGAGAATTCTCTAGCGAGGAGATGGTGGATCTTTCCGTTACGGTGGCTCATGCGGAAGGGGAGAAGTGCGCCCGTTGCTGGAGCTACAGCAATACCGTAGGCCAGGATGAAAACCATCCCGATGTATGCGCACATTGCGCGGCAAATTTAGACTAATTGCAAAAAGGCGGGCTGGTCCAGCTACGCCTTTTTTTCACCCATCCATTCTATAACTTTGGAGGTACTCCTATATGATTATGGCAGTAATTTCTCTTGCCATTATGGCGGCTTTAGTGGTGGCGGACCAGTTGATCAAACTCCTGGTCACGAATGTCCTCCAGCCAGTGGGGATGGTCGATGTAATCCCCGGATTTCTCGATTTCCGGTATGTGAGAAATTTTGGAGCAGCCTTTGGCATGATGGAAGGAAAAACTTGGTTTTTTCTGATTGTTACCTCTCTGATTTGCATCGCGCTGATTATTGGATTATTCTGGTACAAAAAACATAATTGGTTGTCCTATACCGCATCTATTTTGATTGTGGCCGGCGGCATTGGCAACTTAATTGACCGTATTTTCAACGAAGGGCATTTTGTCACCGACTATATCCATGTTTCTTTTTTCCCACCCGTATTTAATTTTGCGGATATTTTGGTCACGTTGGGAACCATTGGCATGGTGATTTACGTTATCTTTTTCACTACAAAAAAAGGGAAAGAGATGGCGAAAAAGGAGAAACAGGAATGAGAGAAGAGCGGACGGATTGGGAGGAGACGGAAGAGCGTATCGTGATCATCATTGACGAGGAGCAGGCTGGCCAACGGCTGGACAAAATCGTCAGCTCCGTCATGGATGGAGCGACCCGTTCTGTCGTACAAAAGTGGATGGAACAGGGCTATGTGACTAGGCAGGGAAAGCCGCTTTCCAAAAGTGCGAAATTGTGCGTGGGGGAAGAAATCCATATTTGTATTCCACCGCTAACCAAGGTGGAAATCGAGCCGGAAAACATCCCACTGGATATTCGCTACGAGGATTCGGATGTATTGGTTGTCAATAAACCGAAGAATATGGTGGTACATCCGGCTCCAGGCCATCTATCCGGTACTTTGGTCAACGCGCTGTTATACCATTGCGGGGATTCGTTGTCCGGGATTAACGGCGTGATTCGTCCAGGAATTGTTCATCGGATTGACAAAGATACCAGCGGGCTTTTGATGGTGGCAAAAAATGACCATGCTCATCAGTCCTTAGCAGCACAGATCAAAGACCATTCTTTTACCCGAATCTATGAAGCGGTGGTGTACGGAAAAATCAAAGAAGAGCAGGGAATCATTGACGCGCCGATCGGTCGACATCCAACAGATCGAAAAAAAATGGCGGTTACAGAAAAAAATTCCCGGAAAGCAGTTACGCATTACCGGGTTCTGGGATGGTATGACGGATTTACCCATGTCCAACTAAAATTAGAAACGGGAAGGACCCACCAGATCCGGGTACACATGGCATACTTGGGGCACCCCGTAGCAGGAGATCCTATGTATGGCGTAAAAAAGGTAATCACCGCACTCCATGGGCAGTGCCTACACGCGAAAGTGTTGGGATTTGTCCATCCGTCTACCAGGGAGTATTTGGAAATCACCAGTGAATTGCCCAAGTATTTTACGGAATTTTTAAAAAAGCTTTCATGAGGAGGAAGCGTCGTGAGCAAGGAAAAGTCAGGAACGCATTTGCGGATTTTAATTGGCACGGCGCTTTTATTATGCGCCGTTGTGGTGGCGTATCCATTTTTCTTTGTTCGGGAACCAAGCCCAGTGGTTGTGGTGACGGACGCAGCCTCCCAAGCGGAACAGGAGGAAAGTGTCCTCATTAATATCAACACAGCCTCCGAGGAAGAATTGCAAGAGCTTCCGGGAATCGGTCCTGTTTTGGCGAAACGGATGGTAGAATATCGGGAGGCAAACGGCGGCTTTGCCTCTGCGGAAGAGTTACAAAATGTATCCGGGATCGGGGAGAAAACCTTTGCAAAAATGAAATCTTTTGTTGTGGTCTAAAGGAACTTGGGTGGAGAGAACAAAACATCTTACAAGTGGTTAACGAAGGAAGCAGGATCTGAAACGATCGGTCATAACACAGTTCGAAGGGAAACTTTTTAAGGCAGCAAACGCTATATCGGCCAATGAATGTCTTCTGGTGAAGGGTTGAGAAATCGTAGGACGGCTTAGCTTTTGTGTCCCTAGCAAACCAATCTAGAATGATTTCGAGTTATCATAAAAACAAAAAGCGCTTGGAGCAGGGGAATCTCCAGGCGCTTTTTTGATTGATCTTCTTGTGCATGGATCGTGTAAAAATAGTAAGGATTTTTTATTCGTCACCGAAATGGATGCCCAAATCCCGGGCGGATTGGATCACTTCTAAATCGGTCGGCACGGTTTTCAGGCGCCCGGCAACCTCGCTGAGCGGAACCGGAACGATTTGTCCGTTACGGATGGCAACCATATTGCCAAAGTTGCCTTCACTGATTAGATTCACTGCCGCAGTGCCGAATCGAGTGGCTAATACCCGGTCAGCCGGGCAAGGGGAACCGCCTCGTTGGAAATGGCCCGGTACCGTGACGCGAATTTCCCGGCCAGTCCGTTCCCCGATTTCCCGCGCAATCCGGTACGAGATGGATGGATACGGCATATGGGAGCGGGAAGCCTTGAATTCTTTTTTCGTCATTTTGGATTCTTCCACAGAAATTGCACCTTCCGCTACCGCCAGGATGCAAAACCGTTTTTTTAGGTTATCTTTCAGATGGATATTTTCTACCAACGTATCAATACTGTATGGAATTTCTGGAATCAGGATTATGTCGGCGCCACCGGCAATGCCAGCGAAAAGAGGAAGCCAGCCTACTTTATGACCCATCACTTCCACAATAAAAATCCGGCTGTGGGAATCGGCCGTGGTATGAATGCAATCAATGACATTGGTAGCGATTTCCAATGCGCTTTGAAAGCCAAAGGTCATATCCGTTCCCCAAAGGTCATTGTCAATGGTTTTGGGAAGCGTAATGACATTGAGCCCTTCTTCCCGCAGCAAATTTGCTGTTTTGTGGGTTCCATTGCCTCCAAGGATCACCAGGCAATCCAATCTCATTTTTTTATAGTTGGATTTCATAGCAGCTACTTTATCCATTTGATCCTCGCCGATTATGCGGATTTGTTTAAACGGTTGGCGGGAGGTTCCTAAAATTGTGCCGCCTAGCGTCAGAATACCAGAAAAGTCTTGGGGAGTCATAGCGTAATAATCCCCCTGAATCAGTCCCCGATAGCCATCCCGGATTCCAAAAATCTCAACGTCATTTCCAAACCGTTCATATAATGTTTTGCCAACCGCACGGATCGCCGCATTGAGGCCTTGACAATCTCCACCGCTGGTTAAAATACCAATTCGTTTCATATCCAAATCTCCTATTATGATGTGATTTCTGTTTGTACCATTTAGTCGTCGATCAATTCGGGATTTTGCAGGGGATGAAAGCCAGTGCTCCAGTCCTCGTTGTGTTCTAACTGGCTGGCCTCCTCTTTCGCCATTTTCGCAAAAACTTGCTGGGAGTCCAAGGGAGCTTTTCCACGACGATCAATGTGAACGTAATTGGTGTCGTTTTGCAGAATCCGGGCGTTGATGTTATCACTGAGCATAATATCCAGCATTTCAAAGGAACGCTGCTTTAGGTCTGGTTCCTCAATCGGGAATACCAGCTCCACCCGACGATCCAGGTTGCGCTGCATCCAGTCGGCACTGCCCATGAATATCTTCGGATTTCCGGCATTTTCAAACCGAAAAATTCGGCTGTGCTCTAGTAATTGCCCCACAATGCTGTGCACGGTAATATTTTCGCTGATTCCGGGGATACCGGGAGTCAGGCAGCAAATTCCCCGCACAATCAATTGAATTGGCACATTGGCTTGGGAAGCTTTATAGAGCAAGGCAATGATTTTGGGGTCAACGAGAGAATTGACCTTGGCAATGATTCCACTGGGAAGCCCTTTTTTTGCATTTTCAATTTCTAGTTCGATCATTTGGGTAAAGAATAAGCGCATGCCGTGGGGGGCGACCACAAATTTATGGTATTCGGGTGGACGGGAATAACCGGTCAGCACATTGAACAAAGAGGAGGCGTCGATGCCATAGGGTTCTTTGCAGGTGAACATGCTGACGTCCGTGTAAATTTTCGCGGTAGAATCGTTGTAATTGCCCGTACCCATATGGAGATAGCGGCGAATGCCATCCTCTTCCCGACGGACAACCAATAGAATTTTACAGTGGGTTTTCAGGCCAGCTAAACCATAGATAACGTGGCAGCCTGCTTCTTCCAGTTTCTTGGCCCAGATGATATTATTTTCTTCGTCGAACCGGGCTTTCAGTTCCACCAGGACGGTCACTTGTTTGCCGTTTTCCGCCGCTTTGATCAAGGCTGCCACAATGGGAGAATTACCGCTAACCCGGTACAGCGTTTGCTTAATGGCCAGCACATCTTTATCCTCTGCGGCTGCCCGCACAAAGTCCACCACACACTTGAAGCTTTCATAAGGATGATGGATCATCCGGTCTTTTTCCCGAATGGCGTCGAAAATATTATGATAGCCCACAAAGTCTGCCGGGGGATAAACTGGAACCACGGGCTGGAAACATAGGTCGGAGAATTCCGGCAAATTGGCGAACTTGGAGAAGAGGGTCAAATCAATGGGGCCGGGAACCTCATAAATTTCATCCTCCTTAATTTTCAGCATATCGGTTAGAAACGCCTTGGTTTCCTTGTCGCTTTTCTGAAGCAATTCCAAGCGGACCGGCCGGCCCCGCTTCCGTTTCTTAATGGATTTCACAATTTCGCTGAGCAGGTCTTCCGCTTCTTCGTCAATGTCCAGGTCGGAATTCCGGGTTAAGCGGAATGGGGTGCATGCTTTAATTTCATGAAGCTCAAATAGTTCGGCAATTTGCGAGATAATTACATTTTCCAGTAGGACAAAGGCTTTGCCCTCGTCGGGTTGGGTGGGAATTTCCAGGAACCGGGATAAAATGGAAGGAACCTGAACCACAGCAAAACAGGCTTCTTCGTCCTCATCCTTGAGGCGCACCGCAATATTCAGGCTTTTGTTGGCCAAAAGCGGGAACGGGCGGCTGGTATCCACAGCCAATGGAGTGAGCACTGGAAAAAGAACCTTGTGGAAATATCGCTTGATGTAATTTTTCTGTTCCCGGTTCATTTCATCTGGGATCAAAAAGCGGATGTTTTGTTTCTTTAAAGCAGGCATAATGGAGCGGTGCAGGCAAGAGTACTGACGGTCCATAAAGATATGGATTTTTTCTTTCAGCAACGGAAAAAGCTGGGCAGGTGTCATGCCGGAAGTATCCGCGCCGTTATAGTTGGAATTTACTTGGGCTTTGACGCCGGCAACCCGTACCATAAAAAATTCGTCCAGATTGGAGGCGCTGATACCCAAAAAACGGAACCGCTCCATTAATGGGTTTTCTTTTTCAAAGGCTTCCTCCAACACGCGGGCGTTAAAATCTACCCAGCTCAGCTCACGATTGATATAAGGAAATGTTTCTTTGCCTTTTTCCATAGATTTACACATCCTTTCACGAAATTACAGCATGGTGGATTTGACGGTCAGGCAGGGCTGAAGGCCAAACACATCTTTAAAAAATGGAGAACACAGTTCAAACGCCCATTGTTCCAGACGCACATTTTCGTCGCTTTGGATGGTGATGATCAATCGTTCCTCGTCCAGCTTTACTTTGAATTCCTTGACTTTTTGTTTTTGGGATTTATCCAGGGAGTTGGCTAGTCGGAAAATAGCAGCCAGTTTGGAACAGATCACTTTTTGTTCCTCGCGGATATGGATAAAATCCAGATCGTCATAATTGGGAGTGCCGATCTCATTAAAACGGGCCACATAAGCGGTCATTAGCATTTCTTCGTAGGTAACGCCGCAGATGTCGATGTTCTGGATCAGATCAAAGGTACTTTCTAAATGAAATTTTGAGTCTACAAAATATCCGCAATCGTGGAGAATGGTGGCCAGCTCCAAAATCATCCGGTGACGCTGGGTTAAGCCGTGAATCCGTTGAATTCGGTCAAAGATTTTACAGGCGTACCGGGCAATTTGGTCAGCATGCTGCTGATTACAGTGATAACGCTGGGCAAAGGTTTTGGCGCAGGTAATGGCGTTGCTTTCCACATAGTCCAAATATTTCTCTGCGGATTTTGGGATCAGCATGTGATGCATCAGCGGGTCCCAAAGCTCCACTTTAGGAGCAAAAATATATTTGGATTGGGTCATTTTGGACAAGCGCACGTAAATAGCCAGGGCAGAATAGAGCATTTCGGCCTGTTCCTCGCTCAGGCCATAGCGAAAACTGATTTTCTCTGGAGTCATCATCCGAATACTTTTGAATAGCGCCATAATCGTTTCCGTTTTGATCGAGTAGGTATCATTTTCCAGTGGTACTTCACAGAGTTTTGCGATGGTTTCGATTTCATTTCCTGTGACTACCATGCCGTCAATGGATTTGTTAGGGACGGGCAGGGTGATCCGCCCCAAAAGGGCGTCCAAATATTCCTCCACCACATTGTAAAATTCTTCCGTGTCGTCCTGAATACTGCCCAATACATCATGAAGTTTGAGGGAACCGATGGAAATGTTTTGAGAAAACGTCAAATTGTTTCCGTTAAAAATACCAAGCCCGATAGACCCGGTTCCGATATGGGAAATCAGGGTCGTGCTAAAGTCTTTTCCCTTTTTCTCGGTGTGCTTGTAAATGGCCTGGATCACTTCCGAATAGATCAAGGTTTTTTCCTGGTTATCCTCGAAAACCTCAACTTCCATATGGTTCTGCACTCGCAATTGGTCCTGAACAAAGCTTTTGTTCTTGGCCTCCCGCAGGGCAGTGGTAGCTACCACTTTATATTCCTGAACGCCATACTCTCCCATCACTTTTTGGAAGCCGTGGAGGATATGGACCAGTTCCTTGAGGCAGTCAAAACTAATCGTGCCAAAGTTAAACACCTCGTGGCCGATACGCACCGGACATTCCAACTGGTCAATGGGTTCCACCCGTTTGTTTTTGACTTGGCAAACCTTCATCTTTACCAGGCTGGAGCCAATATCGATGACTGCGGCCACCTTTCCGCCTTTTGATTTATTCACAGGGAAAACACCGCCTTTGAATTTTAATGGACAAACAATGAAAAATATCAACGAATTTTCTAGGAATTACATCATAATTATATCAAATCATACCAGGCCCAGCAATGCTTTTAACAGAAAGTTAACGATTCCAACAAACAAAGAATTTGTAGCCAAGAAACATTTCTGTGTCCAAAACAAAATAAAAGGATTCCAGGATTTTCCTATTTTGTTGGAAAGAAATTCTGTTTTTCCGAAGTTTAAAAAAGTTATTACAAACTGATTGCAGATTTTCAACGGCTGTAACATTTTACTAATAAATCCTTATCATTGATTACAAATTTATCACTGTAAATAATTAAAATGTAAAGTGAAGAAAGGAAGAATTTATGGTATAATATCCGCAGTGAACCTGCAGCGCGGGCATTTGAGTGCATGGGTTTCTGTGCAATTTGGCGACCGGAGGGAGCGTGCGCGACTTGCTCACC
>JAAWSO010000017.1 GCA_022801595.1 Clostridiales bacterium
GCTTCTCCAAAGACTTCGAAACCTTATTGTTGTTCAGGTTCAATTGACGTTGGGCATTGATTGCCATTGTGTTTGTTCTTACTACCATTCCCATAGTAAATACCTCCGTGTTTTGCCGGGCGGATCCTTTCCGCCCATCGGCATATGTTTGAATTTTTTGTATATTTTCATACCAAATAGTAAGGTGCGCGCATTCCCTCATCCATAGGTATAAAAATCAAAAATTAGCTGTCGAGATAAGCGAATTTCGCTTCCCGCTCTTTTTGCCGCTCATCCACTTCTCCTCGGACAATTTTCACTTCCTTAGGAGCGTCGATGGCAACCTTAAAATCCGCACCTTTTCCTTTCATGAACTTGATGGTGATATTCTCATTGATGATGATCGTATCTCCCAGATTCCTTCCTAACACAAGCATGACCCAAACCTCCTTGTCTCTCCATGAAACTATGTGCAAAAAACCGTAATTTTTTGCACAATTCATTTTTTGTCGACTTATCTTTTAGTTTTATCTAATTTTTATGAATTATTAGAAGGTTAAAAAGAAATCATGGAAATAAAAACAATTTAATTTGATAAAAACAACAATTATTTGTGATTTTGCACGATTGATATTTTGAAAAACAAGAACGATAACATGAGTAGAAGATAGAGAAGTTCTATTTTCCCGTGTCCATTTAACCACGCTTTTTAAGACATTTTTCTTTCTTCCGGCATATGAAATCTGAACAAAGAAAGATTCCAATAAAAATAACAACAGCCTCTTGTATTCCTTTAGAAAACAAAAGGCTGTTGTTATTTTTATTGTGGCTTTCGAATTTCTTGATTCCAGTGAAAGGAATAGAGCAAATATTCTTTCACTGGCTTTCCCGTACATTGCTCCATGGCCATGGCATATAGCTCCAACTGCTTGTGATACCGCTGCCATAGCTCCTCTGGGTGGGCAGAGCGGTCACTTTTGTAATCAACGATTACCAGCTCTCCCGCTTCCTCAAACATACAATCCACCGCCCCCTGCAAAATCACCGGCTGATTTGCAAGGAAAGGATCTTCCTCGCTGTCTGGCGTCACCTGGACAGCCGGAATCTCCACGGTAAAGCGGTATTCCCGAACCAAATAGGAGGAAGCCAACATCCGCCTGGCAATCGGGCTTTGGAAAAACTGCCCAACCTGTTTGCGGTTTACCGCGTCCGCCTGCTCTTTGGTCAGGAACCCCTGCGCTTGCAGACGATCCAGTTCCGCCTGGGGATTTTCCGCAGCAGCCGCATAATTGGCAAACTGCAAAAAACTGTGGAAGGCGATTCCTCGTTCCGCTGGGGTCAGCCCCTTGGAATACAAAAAAGAGGGACGGGGCAGCAAGCTTTCCCCAGGATGGGCCGATTCCTCCTGTTTTGTCAACGCAGAAGCCGTCACCTTAGCCGGCACCCCCCGCAGTTTTTCATAAGGATAGCGATACTCCACCTGCCTGCGCAGGGTCTGCAAAAGGGAAAGATCCGCCTGGGCTGGCTCTTCTTTGCGGACCTCTTGGACTTCCTCGACCGCAGGAGGAAGCAGAATCCGAATATCCCAAGGGGTGTATCCCTTGCGCTGGACCATCTCGTCGGTCACGCCTGCCAGCTCCCGCAGCTTCTGCCCGTCGGGATGACGCATCCCGCACATCATCAGCCAATCCGACATCCGGGACACCTGAGTGACCAAATGGGGGTCAATCCGTTCCGTTTCCGTCAGCGGAGCGCCCAAAACTGCCAACCGCTTTTCCAAATTCTTTACCGTCGCAACAAAGATCAATTTTTCCCTGGCGCGAGTCGCGGCCACATATAAAATCCTTAGTTCTTCCGACACGGTTTCCCGATCCTCTTCTAATGCAATGGCCTTTCGAGGCAGGGTGTTGTACCGGTAAAAGCCCTCGTTATTCCAAAGCTTCATACCCACTCCCAGACGGGGATGAAACAGCGTGTCCGCTTTTCGACTATTGATTTCCCGGTCGCATCCCGCTATGATGCACACCGGAAATTCCAATCCTTTCGAACGGTGAATACTCATCACCTGAACCACATTGTCCGATTCCGTGCAAACCGCTGCGGAAGGAAGATCAAAGTTCTTTTCCTGCAAGCGATCCAAAAATTGGATAAACCGGGAAATCCCGTGGTACCCAAAGGATTCGTATTTTCGGGCGTAATCCAGCAAAAGCTGTAGGTTTGCCAACCGCCGTTTTCCGTCATCCATCGCCTGCACCATATTCCGGTACCCGCTTTTTTCGTAAATCCGCTCCAGCATACGATCCGACGGAACGGTAGCCGCTACCATCCGATATTCGTCTAAGTCCTTGAGAACCAACCTGGCCCGTGGATCACCTGCTTCCGCATATTGTACCAAGGCCAGATACAACGGCAGCGTCCGGCCTTCCAAACGGATATCCGCCATATCGTCGGCAGTAAATCCATAAACCGGGCTCATCAAAACCGCCAGCAGTGGAATGTCTTGAATTGGATTATCAATGACCCGAAGAAACGAAAGCATCACCGCAATCTCACTGGTCTCAAAAAATCCTGGGGAAACATCCGACTGGGCTGGAATTCCGTGCCGCTGCAATTCCTTGGCGTACTCGGCGGCGTATCGGTTTGCGCTGCGTAACAGAATACAAAAATCCCCATAACGCGCCGGACGCTGCCCAGTACGATCCGTTACCTGAAACCCTTCCTCCATCATAGAAGCGATTACCGTGCTGATATGCCGGGCTTCCAAAACCGCCATGGCTTCTTCGGAAGCCTCTTCCTCAATTTCCTGATCGGGCCGCAGCAAATCCAAGCGGGTTTCGCACCCTTCCTGGGGGAAATATTCGGCGCCGGCCACCAGCTCCTCCTGGCCTTGATAAGCCACATCCCCAGCCTGCTCCGACATAAGCTGGCGAAACAGAAAGTTAACCGAATCCACCACGGTTTTACGGGAACGGAAATTCCGATCCAGCATCAAAGAGGCCGGATACTGATTTTTTTTTCGGGAATAGGCAGGAAAAGCATTGCGCCGCTCCAAAAACAGCTTGGGCATGGCCTGGCGAAAGCCATAAATACTTTGTTTCACATCGCCTACCATAAACAAGTTCCGCTCTTCCTTGGAAATGGCCCGGAACAGTAGGTCCTGCGTTTCGTTGATATCCTGACATTCATCCACCATCACCTCGTCAAACTGCTTAGAGAGCTGGATAGCATCCTCCGTACGGCGAATCCCCTCTTCCGTTTCCTCCATCAGCAACCGCAGCGCCCAATGCTCCAGGTCGTTAAAGTCCGCCGCTTTCCGCTGTGATTTCAATGCATCCAACGCATCAGAAAACCGTAGGGTTAAGTCAAACAACGTATGAATCAGTGGAGCCAATCGCCGCAGCTCAGACCGGCATTCCGCCTCCGGCAGCGCAAAAAAATTCCTAAGCTTTTCCATTGCCTCCTTGGCCGTTTTCCGAAAGCTGGAAATTTGCTGTTGCAACGGATCATCTTTGTAACCCCGGGGCGTAGGCATTCGTATGTAAGTGATCGACGACAGAGCCTGAGCCGTCCGGTCCCAGTCCCCGCTTTTCAACGCTTCCTGCAAATGCTGATAGCCAGCCAGTTCCCCGGAAAACATTTCCGTATAGGCCTTTTTCAGCTTATCATCCTGTATCAACAGATCCAAAGCATGCTCCGTCAGACCGATGGCATAGGATGCCATCCCCACGGCATAGTCCAGGATCACTTGTCCCCAAGGCGTCTGCCCAATGGGCATATCCGCTCGGTAAGCCTGCTCCTGCTCCTCCATCCACCGCTTGGGAAACGGATGGGTGCGCAGGAAATCGTATAGGCGATCAATCAACCCCATCAAACGCTGGTCATTTCGCTCCGCACAAAACCCTTCCAAAAAGGCCTGAAAATCCGGGCTTGCCTGCGCATAAGCTTGTTCCAGTACCTGGGCCATCGCTTGTTCCCGCAGCAATTTCCATTCATGCTCTTCCAGGATACGGAAGTCCGGGGAAATATTCAGCTTATAAAAATTCTCCCGAACCAAATCACTGCAAAAACTGTGGATGGTGCTGATATTGGCCCGCTGAAGCAGCATTTGTTGCCGCTGAAGCTGCCTATCGCTGGGATTCTTCTCCAGCAATTCCGCCAGCCGCTCCCCAATCCGTTCCTTCATCTCGGCGGCGGCGGCATTGGTAAATGTCACCACCAACAACCGATCCGCATCACTGGGAGACACTGGGTCGGTCAGCCGTTCGATGACCCGCTGCACCAAAACTGCGGTTTTTCCAGAACCAGCCGCCGCAGACACAAACAGCGTTCCCTGCCGGGCATCAATGGCATCGCGCTGATTTTCCGTCCAGCTTCGTTCACTCATTGGACTTCCTCCTTTTGCTCGGCTTCCATTTTTCGGAGCACCGTTTCCTTCTCCTTACTCTTGGGATAGCGGATTTCCATTCGCCCGCCGTCGGCTTCCTCATGCCCGCATACGGGAAAATAAGGGCAATAGGCGCAAGCGTCGTAATCCCCCTTGAGGGGGTTCGGCGGGATATTGCCGGCCTTCAGATTGGCGGCCATTTTGACAATCAAATCCTTCACATAACACAGCACCCCTTGCATTTGTCCGCCGCTGATCACCGAGCTGGCGCTGGAATAAGAGCCGTCCTTTTTTTGGGAAGCCGGGATATACCGGCCTTGTCCTCCGCTTTCCATTGCCTCCAGCAAAGAAATCTGGTCGATCAACAGCCCGTTCATCCGAAGCTCGTCCGAAGCTTTTTTCTCCACCTTTTCCCTGCTCTCCCCATCCAGCGCAGACACAGAAGGCCGCACCGCCGGCATATATAAAATCCCTGCTGGCGCTAACTCTCCCTGTTCCACAATCGCCGCCAAATAAATCAGCATCTGTAGATTCAGCCCGTATAGAACATCCGACAGCCGGAATTCCTTTTTCCCAGTTTTATAGTCCACAATCCGCACGTAAGTCTTTCCATTTTCCTCAAACGTGTCCACCCGATCAATTACACCGTCTACCACCACTTGCCCGCCGTCGGGCAGTGGCACCTTGAACGGCGGAAAATCCCCGCCCCGTCTCAAAGACATCTCGTAGCCTTTTGGGAGGAATTTGCTTTGATTCAGCTCCTCGGCAATCCGGGCGATAACCACCTGTGCGGAATCCGCCATGCGTCCAAGAAGAGAACGAAACCAGGGAGTCTGCTCCTGAATTCCTCCCATTTTCTGATCCACGTATTGTTCCATACACGTCTGGATGTTCCTCTGCATCACGTCCCGTTCCATCCGGGAAAGCCGGTCATGACCATATTCCCCAAACATCCGCTCCAGCAAATGATGCATCAAGCTGCCGTATTCCAGTGCGTCCAACACGGCGGGACGGCGCTCCTGTGCGCCCAACCCGTAGCGGCAGAAATACTGAAACCGGCAAAGATGATACTGCTCAATTTGAGTGGCGGATGCATGGAACCGAACGCCAAATAGCGCATTGGACTTCTCAGGGTCAACGAAAGTCACCAGAGCCTTTTGGCAAGCCCGATCCAATGCGGACAGCGGAGGCGCAAACTCTGGCCTCTGGACAAATAATGCTTTCAGTGCAGATGTCAGGGGAGAATTGTTCCGATACTCTCGAGCCAGCAGCTCAAACGCCGCCTCCCAGCTATTGGCAAAAAATTCTTTGGGAAGACAGCGAGACGACTGCTCCGAAACCTGCGGCAAAATCATACGAATTTCCCTTACCAAAACCGAGGGAATCTTGGTGGCACCATTGACATTTGAGGTATGCCAACTGACATAGAGCCGCTGAGAAGGGGCTGTCAAGGCCGTATATGCCAAAAAACGCTCCTCTAGGGCCACATCTTCCAAGGTGGAAGCCAAGGGCAGTCCCAGCTCTATCATCGCATGGCGCTCCCGGTCACAAAATGCGCCGCCTCCACACGGCGCCGCGGGAAACTCCCCCTCAATCGCTCCAAACACAAAAACCACTTTCGGCTCATCAGGGCGCATCCGGCCGGCCTCTCCCACACGAATTTCGTCCAGCCCCTGGGGAATCGTAGAAAGATCCCCGGCAATCATCACCAGGCGAAGAAACTCGGCAAACCGCTGCGGCGGCAAAATCTTATTGCGAAGCACAGCGGCGATTTGATCCAGCATGGCCATAAGGATTTCCCACAAGCGAAGCTGTTCTTCCGCAGCCGCCATTTGTCCGCATTGCTTCAGTCGCTCACATAAAGCAAGAAGACACGCGTCCGCCTGGATTTCCAGAAGCAGCTCATAAATCGCGCGGGAAATTTCCTCCCCAGTTTGATCCGTCACCCCATAAGAGAATTTCTCCAATGGCGCAATCACCTTCTGCCGCAAGGCGTTGAGCTGCTCCAGCGCAGCACGATCCTCTTCGGTAAATTCCTCCTCAAATCCTCTGGGGTGACGCGTCCAAGGAGCCCGCCATTCGTTTCCAGAAAGATTCCACAGATAGCTGTAATTTTCCATCAAGGAAATTTCATAGGAAGACAACCCGCAAACCAAGCCGGTTTTTAAGTAAATGAACACATCGTCGGAAGCAAAGGCGGAGCGCACGATCTGGAAGGCAGAAAGAACCAGCCGCATCAAAGGGTCTGCATCAATCTTTTTGGGATTGTCCATAAAAAAAGGAATCTGATACTGGGTCAATGCCATATCCAAATCATTACGGGATGCCTCCAAAGAGCGGGTAATTACCGCAAAATCCTGGTACCGATACCCTTGCTCCATCACCAGTCTTCGGATCGTGGAAGCGATAAAAGTCGCTTCTTCATAGGGACTGGACGCAGCAAAGAGCGTCACCTCGGCGGCAGAGCCGGAGAAGGGGGATTTTTTGGTGCAAAACAACTGCTGTTCCAAATGCGCCATGGCTTTCCCAGTAAATCGTTTTCCCGGCTCCAAATATACCGGCGATCCAACGGCAATATGATTTTCCCGCGCCAGGCGTTTAATTTGATTGGCCGTCTTATGAACCTGAGCGAACAAGCCCATCCCATGCTCCGGGTCATCCAAAGCATCCATACACAAGGACACATGGACCTCCTCGCTTTGGATCAGCATCAGCTCCAGCAGATCCAGCTCCTGATTCGTAAATCCCTTGAAAGAATCTAAAAAGATCACCGTTTCCTGAAAGGCCTGATGCGCCAAAATCACGTCCTTCACCCTTACTAAATCGTCCAACGGATCCAAAAAGCTCTGCTCCACCAACGCGTCGTATACCGATAAAATTAGGGTAATATCTTGGATTTTTGCCCGCAGAGTCACATCCTCCACCTGCTTGCCCACCTGTCCAAACTGCTCGGGTGAAATAGCGCACAGCTTTAACTCCGTGGATACGGAAAGCATCATGGAAACTAACTCCGCCGTCTGGGTATAGCCGTGATAAACCTGCAACTGATCCTCAACCTGCTCCAAGGCCAAGCTCATCAGAATCCCCCGCCCTCCATCGTCCAGCCGTTTCCCCGAACGGTTTCCATACCGCTGGAACATCACCTCAGCCAGCCTCCGAAAACTGAGAATCTCCACCTGTTGAACATCCTTCGGCCCCAGTAGCCGCAGCATGGCCCGCTCGGTTTCAAACGAATATTGTTCCGGAATCAGCAAAATTAACCGGCTGGTGAACTGCGGATCTTTGGCTAATTGACAAATTTTTTCCCGAACAAAATGAGTTTTTCCGCTACCGGCACGGCCCAGGATAAAATCAAGCATACCGTTTCGTCCTTTCTCTATTGTATGACAAAGCGTTTGTGTTTCTTATACCACACCTGCGTTGAGCAAGTCGCGCACGCTCCCTCGGGTCGCCAAATTGCATGGCAACCTATGCATCCAAATGCCCGCGCTGCAGGATCACTGTGGATATTGTACCATAAAAAAAGGAGGACTGCACGTCCTCCTAGTTCCCATTTTTTCCCAAGCTTAACCCCACTCATCCAAACCAGCTACGGATCTCCTCATACCATTCTACCACTTTAAATTTGACCTCATAGCCTTTCCCATGTTCCACCAAGTCCATTTCCTCTGGATTCAACACATCATCCATATTCACGGAACTGGCAGAAGGAACGCACAAAGAAGGAAACAGCACACACCACCAATTTTTCCCTTTTGCCTCCCCGATCTTGATCTGTAAAGCGTCGTAAGTGCCGGCCGGCAATGTGATAGCGTCATACTCCCGGGTATTAAAATGAACCTTTTCTAGGGAAACCTCCACTCCATAATCAAAGCCCTGCTCCCAGATCTCCTGCTGGGCAATGGCTTTCAGTTCGGGAAGCCTGTCCGCTATCTGAGCAATCGCTTCCTCTTTCCGCTGTGTTTCCGTAAACAAAGCAGCGCTTTCCTCCAAAATCCGATCCCTTACCTGAAGCTTAAGCGTTTGATCCTCTTGGGAGTCAGAGTTGGCCAAAATATGTAACCGCAGCACTTTTTCTGAAATTCGTTCACACTCGTTGGTCAGGGTTGCAAACCCAGTAAAAGAGCATAATACCGTCAATAAAAAGGAAACACATACTGCCAGCTGTAATGTTTTTTTCGCAAAAAAAGGAAGATAAAAAATTCGATGTTTCATGAAAGACGCCCCCTGTTTTTTCTCGTTGATGTAAGCATGGACCAATCTTATGAAATTTATTCACACCAAGGATATTTTTTAAAAAAGAAAAATCCAGACGAGTTGCTGTCTGGATTTTCCTTCTCCTTGTTACACAGGCAAAGGGCCTTTGGGATACTAAGAATAGCGATTCCATTCTTCTCTGTTTGTTCGTCCAACCATCCTTCCCTGCTCATAGGCTTGCTGCAACACGGAAGCATACGCCTCCATCTCTTCCATCCCAAGATAGGCGCCGATTGGTAAACCATCTCTTTGACCATCACCAGGAACAGCATGGGTTGGGTGAGATGGAGCAGCTTGGCCGCATTGGCAATATTCTCTTCCCTAAAAATATTTTAATACCTGCGTTCCATCGTATCCCTACTCCTTCCTATGGATCGCTCTCTTACACCTGCACTCGGTCATTTCAGGTTTCATCTGACTCCCTAGATGAGCAATCCACTGTTTTGGGAAAGACATTGAAAAAAGAAAAAACTCGATCGGAACTGGAATCCATTCCATCGAGTTTTTCTAGTTGAATTCTTGGCTTTTGGATTGTCGCACTACTGCGCAGGCCAAATGTTCAGACAAAAAAGAGGTTAAGTACCAGCATGGTGGTCACTCCGGGAATTCCGCCTGCCGCCGATACCCCTAAGCTCATCAGACTTAGCGGCAGCGTCACTCCGGTTAGCCACCCGGTGAGGTTGACTGCCGCCAATGCGCACAGACCCATGCCAATGCCGCCCAGTGCATATTGCACTGGACGTTTTCCGCGCATCATCATCTGCAACACAACCAGCCCAAAAAAGGCGGCTACCATACTCGCGATCATGAGAATACTTGGCAAAACAACGCCCCTTTCCTATTCCTTGGTTTCTTTTGGTTCCAAATGGAAAGGAGGGGCCGAAACGCCTTGCTGGCGGGCGATCCCCAATAAATACCGGTACCGGGCCCGCAGCGATTCCCCTTCATAAATGCAGGATTCAATTAAGTCCTGGTTGGACTCTAAATCGAACCAAGCGTTATTACAGTGAATCTGACGGTTGACCTCGCGAATCTCCTGCAAAAGAACGTCCTCCCCGCCAAAACGAGGGTTTTCCACTTCCTGCAAACAGCTTCGTACCGTTTCCATCATAACAGCTCCACCTTTCGGTATTAGTGTATGCTGATAGGATAGACAATTATTCCCAAATTATACGGTTTTCCCGCCTCACTTCTCCGAGGCAATCGGCGTGCCAATAGCAGACAGAGAGCCGTACACCGGCATAAAATCGATCCGGCCGGTGGAAACATCGGCCGCTACCACCTGAATCCGCAACGGCTGTCCGATGGTCATGGTGGTACCGGAAAGTTGGTCCACCTGGGTAATAACCCCGTCAAACTGAAAATCCGCTCCCTCAAAAGTATCCACCGCTACAAAGCCTTCGGCGCTGCTTTCCAGCTCCACGAAAACGCCCCGCTGGGTGACGCCGCAGATAATGCCGTCAAACTCTTCCCCAATGTGCTGGGTCATATATTCCGCAACATAACAGTCATCTGAAGTGCGCTCAGCAGACATGGCACGGACTTCCAAGCGGGAACAATCCGCCGCTACTTTGCCCACAAATTTGCTGAAATGGCTGTTGATATATTTAATATCGTTGGTTTCCTCCAAAACTGACAAAATCCGATGGATTGCGGTATCTGGGTAACGGCGAATGGGGGAGGTAAAATGGCAGTAATCCGCCAAAGCCAAACCAAAATGGCCCACCGGGTCTGTGGCATACCGGGCTTTTTCCATGGTGCGCAGGATTTGATGGGAAACAATCTTATGACATGGCGTATCTTTCGCAGCATTCAGCACCTCGGCAAACTGAGCCGTTTTGGGCTTTTCCTTCCGAATACCGGCGAAAGAAACCCTCAATGCACCCAACAGGTTGCACAACGCTTCCACCTTATCCGGGTCCGGCTTCTCGTGAATCCGGTAAACAAATGGGATGGCCTTTTCCGCCGCCAACTTTGCCGCAGCTTGGTTAGCGGTGATCATCAGCTGTTCGATTAATTCTTCCGCTACACCAGTTTGCCGCGGCTGCAAATCAATACAAATCCCGTCCTCATTGAGGATAAACTTGGATTCGCTGCTTTCAATTTCCATGGTGCCGCTTTTCCGAGACTTTTCTTTCAGCACATCCGCCAGCTCTTTGGCTGCCAGTAAGCTATCCATTACCGGGGCATATTTTTCCAGGATTTCGTGGCTAGCAGTCCCAGCGGCAATCTCGTTTACTTCCGCATATACGCCACGCACCTTGGAAATGATGATCGACTTTTTAAACTGATAGCCGGTAATCTCTCCATAAGAGTCTAAATCAATTAAAGCGGAAAATGTTAGTTTTTCTTCCCCGGCATTCAGGGAGCAAGCGTCATTGGAAAGCGCGGTAGGCAGCATAGGAACCACCCGGTCTGGGAAGTACACGGAGGTACCCCGCTTTTGGGCTTCCTCATCAATTGCGCTCCCTTCGGTCACGTAATGAGATACGTCTGCAATATGCACGCCCAGACGATATCCTCCTAAAGTGCGTTCCACAGAAACGGCATCGTCCAAATCTTTCGCATCGGCGCTGTCAATAGTCAAAATCGGCCAATCCGTCAAGTCCAGACGCTTGTCTCGCTCTTCCTGAGTGATCTTCTGTTTCGCTGCTTTTTGGGCTTCGTCCAGCACCTCTTGGGGGAATTCGGTCGCAATATTGTTTTGCTCCAAAATCGCGTCCGTACAAATCCGGGCAACATTCGCTTTGCCAAACACCTTTTGAATCCGGGCAATCAGCTTCCCATTGCGAGGATTCCGGTCGATCTTAGCAAACACCTTGTCCCCTTCCTTGACTCCGCCCATAGTACTGCGGTCAATTTGGAGATTATAGCGGATGGGCAGATCCGCCACGAATTCGTAGTATCCTTCGTTGAATACCACTTTACCGCTGCAAGTCCGCTCGCCTCGTTCCAAAACCCGATCCACCTTGGCCGAAATCCCCCGTGGAGTCTCCTCAATGTCTTTGATGAGTACCACGTCTTGGATCATGGCATCCTGTAAATTGGAGTAATGGACAAACAAATCCCCACCTCCGCCTTCTGGACGGACAAAAGCAAAGCCTTTGGACTGGGAGACTACAGTTGCGGTAACGCTTTGCCGGTTGTGGTTGAAGGTGATCATTTTTTTGTTGTTGACCTGAATTTTTTCCTCATTGTCCAGACGGCCCACGGACACATCGAACAAACGGCGTTCCTCTGGCGGAACTCCCAGTTGATTCATCAAGTCTTGCGCCGAAATTGGTTTGCTTTCCTGTTGCAGCGCATCCATGATCTTTTCTTTCATTGCTTCAATTTGAAATTTCATTCTATGTTTTTGCCTCCCTGACATGTCCTTGTTTATATTCTGAGCAAAATCGGATAGTACTAGTCATGTTTTTATTCTTTACAAGTTTTGTAAGAACGAAAAAGCCCCGCTTTGGTTAAGCGAGGCTCTTAATCCGGGGCGCCAGAACCGTTCTGGTTCCCCTCCAAGCAGGAACAAAACTCTTAAGCGTTGCTGCTTACGGTAGAACCCGCTGACTCACTGCTGGCATTCGCCGCACTTTCAGGCGTGCTGGAAGATGCCGCACCGCTCTCTGCCGGGGCGCTGCTGGAAGCTACACTCTCGGTACCGCTGCTCACGGCGCTGGAACCCGCTTCCGCGTCGCTTTCAGTAGCGCCGCTTGTTGTTGCAGGGGTACTCTCTGTTCCGGAAACTTGGGAAGATACTGGGGTGCTGGATGTATTTCCATCGTTGCCAGCATTGGCATGATTGGGGGAGAAGAATAAAATAATATTAACCACGATTACAAAAATAAAGAAACCGATGGCAATAAATCTTGTCCATCTCGCCAGGAAAGCATCAATAGAGCGCCCTTGATGCTTAGACAGGAAGGTATCTGAAGAGCCGCCAGTAATAACACTGTTGTTTTTCTGCTGCCCCTCCTGTAATAAAACAATGGCAATGATTCCTACGGCAAACACCAGCAGGACAATACCAAAGGCTATTTCTAAACCAGACATATTGTACCTCCGAATACACATTCCATAATAACTTCAACCATCATAACACAATTCCAAGCATTTAGCAAGATTTTCTCTCAAATAATTTGTATATCCGGGCAAAAAGCGGACAACTTATAATCGGCAATCCTTTTCGTGTGTTTGCAATCCGGATTGTCACCGCCTGGTAAACAGCTATTGGCCGTTGAAAGGCGGTTTTTTGTTTTTTACAAGTGGATTACAGAGAAATTTGATCTCCCTGTAGCTCTTCGCTGCCAGGCAGCATGCCTGGGGAAGGCAAACTTTTTCGATATCGTTCCGGCTTTTTCAGCATCCCATCCCGATAGAGAACCGCTCCCTGTACCCGCTGGCCTTTCTTCAGAGTCATCATCGCCACGCCCAAGGTGCTTCGGGTCGTCTTTGCCGGCACCGCTTCCGAAGAAATCAGCAACATCCGCCCGTCAGTAGAGGTCATCAGCACCTCAGCCGGTTCTGGCAGATAACAAACGGCTACAATTGGGACTTTATCGCTGTATGCCCCCACCAACCGCCGGCGGTTGGTTTTGGTGGCATAGGACTCCATATCCACCCGGGCCGCTTTGCCGTTTTCAAAGAAGAACAGCATATGCCCCTCGTAGCCTTTGGTAGCCGCCATATAGATGGCGTTTTCCCCTTCTTCCATGCCCAATTTAGCCGCTACATATTCACCGATGACGCTGGCTTTGGTATCTGGGAAATCCGACGCTTTTGCTTTATACACGGTAGCGCGATCCGTAAAGAATAGCAGATCGCAGCCATTGCTGGCCTCCATTTGCTGGGAAATGGCGTCGCCTTCCTTGAGTTTCTGTTCGCCGCTCATTCGGAGGGATTGCGGCGTAATTTTTTTGAAATATCCTTCCCGGCTGAAAAAGAGATGAACCGGATAGTCTGGAATGGTTTCCTCTAAGGAAACCTCCTCCATATCCTCCGCGTAAATCAACATGCTTTTCCGGGGCTGGCCATATTGTTTCATAACCTTTTGCAGTTCGGCAATGATAATATTTTTCACCTTGGTCTTGCTGTCCAAGATGCTTTGGAGATTTTCAATGTCCTTTTCCAATCCGGCAATCTCTTCCGTGCGTTTTAGGATATATTCCCGGTTCAGATGGCGCAGCTTGATCTCCGCCACATATTCCGCTTGTACTTCGTCAATGCCGAAACCTGCCATCAGGTTCGGCACCACCGCGGTTTCCTCGTCCGTTTCCCGCACAATGGCCACTGCTTTGTCGATATCCAGCAAAATCGCTTGAAGGCCACGAAGCAAATGAAGCTTGTCTTTTTTCTTGGTCAGGTCGAAATGGGTGCGGCGGCGGACGCACTCCACCCGAAATGCCACCCATTCCTCCAACAGCTTGCCTACGCCCAATACCCTTGGGACTCCGGCCACCAGCACGTTAAAATTGCAGGAAAAGCTGTCCTCCAGGGGTGTCATCTTAAACAGGCGCTGCATCAGCTTTTCTGCATCCACGCCCCGCTTCAGATCAATGGTAATCTTCAGACCGTCCAATCCGGTTTCGTCCCGGATATCAGCGATTTCTTTTAGCTTGCCCTGGCGAACCAATTCTACCACTTTTTCCACGATCGCTTCCACCGTGGTGGTGGGTGGAATTTGAGTGACGTCCAGGCAGTTGGCTGACTTATCGTAGGTATAGCGGGAACGCACCTTGATACTTCCCCGTCCAGTTCGATAGATGGTATCAATGGCGTTTTTCTCGTAAATAATCTGTCCGCCGCCCGGAAAATCCGGCGCTAATAGGGTGGTGGCCAAATCATGTTCAGGATTTTTCATGAAATCAATGGCGGTCTGGCACACTTCCGCTAAATTAAACGGACAGATCGAACTGGCCATTCCCACTGCAATGCCGGTATTGGCATTGACCAGTACCGACGGATAACTGGCTGGAAGCAAGGTCGGTTCTTTCATGGTATTGTCGTAATTATCCACAAAATCCACGGTATCCTTATCAATATCCCCAAATAGCTCCTGACAAATCGCGTCCAGCTTGGCTTCCGTATAACGGGAGGCCGCCCAAGCCATATCCCGGGAATAATATTTTCCGAAATTCCCCTTGGAATCAATATAAGGATGGAGCAGCGCCTCATATCCCCGGCTCAGGCGTACCATGGTGTCATAAATGGCGGAATCGCCATGAGGGTTCAGCTTCATGGTCTGCCCGACAATGTTGGCGGACTTGGTTCGCGGAGCATTCAACAGCCCCATTTTATACATGGTATACAGCAGCTTCCGGTGAGATGGTTTAAACCCATCAATTTCCGGGATCGCACGGGACATAATCACACTCATGGCGTAGGGCATATAGTTTTGCTCCAGAGTATCGGTAATTTGTTGCTCCACCACCTCCCCGGCGCCTTCAATTACCCCATGTGCTTTGGGGGCGGAACCCGTACTGTTTTTTTTCTTTCTTGGGGGCATCGCATTCAACTCCAATCCACAGGGAAGGCAGCGTCCTATCCCTTACATAACGTCAGCGGAATCCAGATATAAATATCCATTTTCCGCAATAAAATTTTTTCTTCCGCTTAAATTTTCGCCCAGCAACAGGTCAAATATTTCTGAAGTCCGCTGTGCATCGTCCGGCATCACCTTGATTAAACGGCGGGTTTCCGGGTTCATCGTAGTGAGATTCATCATATCCGGTTCATTTTCTCCCAATCCTTTGGAGCGTTGGATCGTAACCTTTTTTTCATTTAATTTTTCCAGAATCTGATCTTTCTCTTTTTCTGTGTAGGCAAAATAGGTATCTTCCTTGGTGGTAATTTCAAACAATGGGGATTCCGCAATGAATACCTTCCCCTCTTCAATCAGAGTAGGAGTCAAGCGGTACAGCATAGTCAAAAGCAAGGTGCGGATCTGGAATCCATCCACGTCTGCGTCAGTACACAAAATGACCTTACTCCAACGCAGGGCGGATAAATCAAAAGTAGAAAGATTTTTATTGGCTTTGCTTTTGACTTCCACTCCGCAGCCCAATACTTTTACCAGGTCGGTGATGATGTCGCTTTTAAAAATTTTATCATAGTCTGCTTTCAAGCAGTTGAGGATTTTTCCCCGGATCGGCATGATCGCCTGGAAATCAGGATTTCTGGCCTGTTTACAGGCGCCCAATGCCGAATCGCCCTCTACGATAAAGATTTCCCGCTCGCTAACGTCCTTGCTGCGGCAGTCCACAAACTTCGCTACCCGGTTCGTGATATCCAGCGAACTGGTCAGCTTCTTTTTCAGGTTCAGCCGGGTTTTCTCCGCGTCCTCCCGGCTCCGTTTATTAACCAAAACCTGAGCGGCTACCTTTTCCGCATCCAGAGGATTCTCAATAAAATAAATCTCTAGCTGATGGCGGAGCATATCCGTCATCGCCTCCTGGATTCCTTTATTGGTAATTGCTTTTTTCGTCTGGTTTTCGTAAGAAGTCCGGTTGGAAAAAGAAGAAATCACAATGATCAGGCAGTCCTCCACATCCGTAAAGGTGATGCGGCTCTCGTTTTTATTGTACTTATTATTTTGCTTTAAATACGCGTCGATTTGGTAGACAAACGCATTGCGCACCGCCTTGTCCGGCACGCCGCCGTATTCCAGCCAACTGGAATTGTGATAATATTCCGTGAGCTTCACCTTGTTGGAAAAGGCGCAGGCCACGTTGATCTTTGTCTTATACTCTGGCTTGTCATCTCGGTCGCGCACCTTCCGCTCCGTCTGCCAAAACTGCACGGGAGTCAGGGAATCCTCCCCCGCCACTTCCTTGACATGATCCACAATCCCATTTTCGTATTGGAAGGTAGTGGTCTCAAAACTCCCATCTTCTTGCTCATGACGAAAGAGAAAGGTCACGCCGTCGTTGACAATGGCCTGACGTTTGATGGTGTCCAAATAATATTCCACTGGAATGTTAATATCCGTAAACACCTGCAAATCCGGCTTCCAACGGATTCGGGTTCCGGTTTCCTTTTTGTTATATGGCTCCTTGGTCAGGCCGCCCACATTTTCCCCATGCTCAAAATGAAGCTGGTAGCAGGTACGGTCCCGGCGGATTTCCACATCCATATACTCGGAAGCGTACTGGGTGGAGCAAAGGCCCAAACCGTTGAGACCCAGGGAATACTCATAGCTTTCGTCGGCATCGTTGTTATATTTGCCGCCGGCATACAGCTCACAGAATACCAGTTCCCAATTGTAACGATCTTCTTTGGGGTTATAATCCACCGGAATGCCGCGCCCAAAATCCTCCACTTCAACCGACAAATCTCGGTAACGTGTCACCACAATCTGATGGCCGTGCCCTTCTCTGGCCTCGTCAATGGAGTTGGATAAAATCTCAAAAACCGAATGCTCACAGCCTTCAATGCCATCGGAACCAAAAATAACCGCTGGACGGCGACGAACCCGATCCGCGCCCTTCAGCGACGAAATGCTTTCGTTGCCGTAAGCGGGTTTCTTCGTCATAGCGTTTCCTCCTTTTCCCTTCCTCATCATTGCTATCGGCGCTCTCACCGTGGTTTACCAGCCGGTTGCCACCGATTGTCATCCTCTCTTTGGGCGGCTTTCCAGCAAAAAGCCGCCAAACATATCCCTTCCCATTTCTGAAAAGATACAGCAAGCCTTATTATAGAAGAAATTCCACTTTTTTGCAACTACCGCGCAAAAGAATAAGGGGAATGTATCAACTTACATTCCCCTTTTCCTCTTTGATTTATTCCTGAGGCGGTGCAGAATTTTCTTCCGAATCCGGTTTGGAATCTTCTGGTTTTTCCTCCTGGGAAACATCTGCTTTTGATTCCACAACAGCGTTTTCTGTTGCAATCTCTCCAGCCGACTGTTCAGATTCCGGGAGAGTTTCCGAGGTTTCCTTGCCATCCTCCGCGTTTTCTGCAAGAGCCTCCGGCGCTTGGCCTTCCATGATCTTCGCAAATTCCTCGCCGCTCAGCTTTTCGTTGAGGAAGAGGTTCTTTGCAACCTCATGAAGTTTATCCATATGCTCCTTCAGGATCGTCTCCGTCTTCGAGTAGGCATCATGCATCATCCGGCGGATTTCTGCATCAATCTCGGAAGCAGTCTCCTCGGAGTAATCCCGTGTATGCCCCATATCCCGTCCCAAAAACGGTTCGTTGTTGGAACTTCCATACATAATCGGCCCCAAGTTATCGCTCATACCATACTTGGTAATCATGGAACGCACCGTCTTGGTCGCCCGCTCAATGTCATTGGAAGCGCCGGTGGAAATATCATCCAACACCAATGCCTCCGCTACACGGCCGCCCAACAGCACCACCAATTCTTCCAGCATTTCCTTGCGGGATTTGTAAGAACGATCCTCGCTTGGGATCTGCATGGTATAGCCGCCAGCCATCCCTCGCGGAATAATGGAAATCTGATGAACTGGGTCTTGGGTTTTGGAGAAATACGTGGCGATGGCATGGCCTGCCTCGTGGTATGCCGTAAGGGTCTTTTCCTTTTCTGTCATGACACGGCTTTTCTTCTCCGTACCCACAACGACCTTGATGGTCGCTTCTTCCACTTCCTCCATGGTAATGGCCTTCAGATCTTTTCTAGCAGCCAGCAATGCCGCTTCATTGAGCAGGTTCTCCAAGTCGGCTCCTGTAAATCCAGCCGTAGACTGGGCAATGGTTTTCAACTGCACATCGGGAGCCATTGGCTTTCCTCTGGCGTGTACCTTGAGAATTTCCTCTCTGCCTTTTACATCAGGATATCCCACAATCACCTGGCGGTCAAACCGGCCGGGACGGGTCAAAGCAGGGTCCAGGATATCCGGCCGGTTGGTAGCGGCGATCATGATGACGCCTTCATTTGCGCCAAAGCCGTCCATTTCTACCAACAATTGGTTCAAAGTCTGCTCTCTTTCGTCGTGGCCGCCGCCCAAACCAGCGCCTCTCTGGCGGCCTACGGCATCAATTTCATCAATGAAAATGATACAAGGGTGATTCTTCTTGGCTTGTTCAAACAAGTCGCGGACACGGGACGCGCCCACACCGACGAACATTTCCACAAAGTCGGAACCGGAAATAGAGAAGAACGGCACGCCAGCCTCGCCCGCTACTGCTCTGGCCAGCAGGGTTTTACCAGTACCCGGAGGGCCCACCAGCAAAACGCCCTTTGGAATCCGTGCGCCCAGTTGATTAAACTTGGCCGGATTTTTCAGGAATTCTACGATTTCCCGCAGTTCTTCCTTTTCCTCATCCGCACCGGCAACGTCGGCAAAGGTGGTTTTGCGCTTTTCATCCGACATCTGTTTGATTTTGGCCTTGCCAAAATTCATCTGTTTGCCCGCGTCGCCCATACCGGAGTTGAGCCGGCGCATCATAAACAGCCAGAAGAAAATGCCCAGCACAAAGATCAGGAGCGTTGGCAGCATACTCACCAGCCAAGATGTCTGAGCCGGTCGCTTCAGATCAAACACCATTTTATTATCTGGATGTTCTTTGTCATATTCTTCCACATAAGGCTTGACATCATTGTAAAGCAATCCAACATCTGGAGCGACATACTTGATCACATCTCCATTCTGGAGCGTGATCTGCATCTCGCCGTTGCCCAGATCCATGCTGTATTCCTTCACATTCATCTGTGCGAATTGATTGACAATCTCCGAATATTTTTGTGTCGTGGTACGGCGGGTGCCGTAGATGGAAGCGATCACAATAATAATCACGATGGGAATGCCTAAATAAAGCAACAGATTCCGCAGGGTTTTCTTATTGTTATTATCCAAAATTAAAGTTCACTCCTTAAACTGTGCAATTTCATTTCCTTTCAGGTCGCTTGGGTATAGACTTCTGGTTTCAAAATTCCAATAAACGGTAAATTGCGGTACTGCTGCGCATAATCCAGCCCATAGCCCACAAGAAACCCGTCGGGAGCGTTGGCGCCCACATAGTCCGCTCCAATTTCCACCCGATGGGATTGAGGCTTATCCAGCAAGACGCAAAGCTTCACACTGGCCGCTCCTCTGGTTTGGAGCAGCTCACGTATGTAGCGCAGGGTCGTCCCGGAATCCAGAATATCCTCTACAATCAGTACGTCGTACCCTTCCAGGGACTGGGGGAGATCCTTGCGAATGACCACTTTGCCGGAAGACTCGGCACAGTTCCCATAGCTGGAAACTTCCATGAAATCAATCTGGCACGGGATCGTAAGCACCCGCATCAGGTCCGCCATGACCACGACGGCGCCCCGCAAAATTCCAACCAATAACAAATTTTTGTCTTGATAATCCTGACTGATCCGATGTCCCAAGTCCGCAACAATCGTTTCCAGCTCTTCTTTGGTGAACACGATTTGCTGTATTTCCTGCATCATCACACGTTCTCCTCAATTGAAATCCATAAAACCTGTTTGGTATCGCCTGTCACCCCATACCCTTCTGCTGCACCAAAGCCTTCAATCCAAAGGATTTTTCCTCCGGACTCCAACAAAAGCAGAGTATCCCGCCGGGACGGAGGCACTTTTGCCTCATTGAATAATTTTTTTAAAGTTTTGGTGATTTTTCTGCCTTGGGGAATAAAAGAATCCCCTTCCCGGCGATTCCGCCAGGTTGCATTACTAGGTATTGTATCATAATCCAGCGAATTATTAAATAACAAATTATGAAAATTATCTGGAATTTCGAAATTTGCACAATTTTCCAAATGAGTGGTAACAGTTTTCCGATTTATTGTAAAATTTTGTGGCAACTTATAGGGAATTTGCCATAATTTTTTTGGAACTTCACCAAGAAAAAAGGAGATCAAGGTGCGTTCTACCTGAATACTCAATCCTTTCCCTAAAGAAACTTTTCCAGACCGGCTGCCCAGCGCCTCACAAATCTGTTCCAGTTGAACAGCACTGAGCCGGATCGGCGGCAAATTCTGGCGTTCTGCCTCCCGTCCCACCATTTCCCGGGCAACCCGCACCAGAACTGGCCTAGGAACCTGAGCCAATTTTTCCGCATCATAACCGCCCGGCACAGCCGCTTGCTCTAAAAACTGTCGGGCTTGTCCGGTCAAGTAGGCTTCATCTTCCCTCATCTGACGGGACATCCGTTCCATGGCTTGCTCCAAAGCTGGGTTAATCTCCCGCAAAACAGGAATTACATCCAGACGAATGCGATTGCGGGTATAGGCGCGGCAAAAATTGGTACTGTCCTGCACATAAGGAATCTGGTAGTAGCAGCAATATTCCTCCACCTGTACCCGAGTCAATCCAATGAAAGGCCGGATAATACGGCCACGAACTGGCGGGATTCCTTGCAGTCCTCGGATTCCCGTGCCCTTAGCCAAATGGAACAACACCGTCTCTGTGCTGTCAGACAAGGTATGCGCTGTGGCAACTCGATCCCCCGGACGCACGCATAACGATTCGAAAAAGCGATAGCGTACCTCACGGCCACACTCCTCGACACTCTTGCGTTCCCGCTGTGCCCGGGCAGCTACATCCTCTCGGTGAACCCGAAACGGAATCCGGTGCGTTTCACAAAAATCTCGGACTGCCTGCTCATCCCGCAGGGCTTCTGCGCCACGCAACTGATGATTCACATGGGCGGCAAGGATTGGGAACTCCAGTCGGGAAAGGGTATGAAGCAAAGCCATAGAATCCGCGCCGCCGGAACAAGCGACTACCAAAGCGGTGCAGCCTTCCAGCATGGCGTATTCCTCCATGGCGCTGTGAATCCTCGCTTCAATCTCTGCAATGTTACGGCTCACTGCGGATAACCTCCTGAGATGTAAACCGCATGAATTCACCTTGCCAATGAAGCCCCACGGTTTTGGTTTCCCCATGACGGTTCTTTGCAATGATACATTCACCCCGATTTCGATCGGTCGTCTCGCTGGGGGCTTCCCCATTGGAATAGTAATCCTCCCGGTACAGGAACAAAACAATATCAGCGTCCTGTTCGATGGAACCAGATTCCCGCAAGTCGGACAGCATCGGGCGCCGCTGATCCGCGCCGCGTTTTTCCGTGGCACGGGAAAGCTGGGACAGCGTCACCACCGGCACATTGAGCTCTTTTGCCATGATCTTCAGGTTCCGGGTGATTTCGGAAATTTCCTGCACCCGGTTATCCGTCTTCCTGGTGCCGGACATCAACTGCAAATAGTCGATAATCACCAGATCCACATCCTTCAGCCGGCGAAGCTTCGCCTTCATTTCGGGAACGGTAATGCCTGAGCTATCGTCAAAGTAAAGCTCGGTTTGGGACAGGATATCCCCTGCCTCAATCAGTCTCACCCATTCATTGTCGTCCAGTTTACCGGTACGCAGCTTGGTGCCGCTGATCATTCCTTCTGTGGAAAGCAGACGGGAAACAAGCTGTTCCTTGGTCATTTCCAGAGAGAAAAAAGCAACCCTTTTCTTTCCCACCACGCCGGCATAGCGCATGATATTTAAGGCGAAACTGGTCTTTCCCATACCGGGACGGGCAGCCAGCAGAATCAAATCCGAACGATTCAGCCCGGTAATCGTATCATCCAACTCCCGGATCCCCGTTGCCACGCCTTTATATTTTTCATCATTGGAGTTGAGCATTTCCAAACGGTCAATGCTTTCTAATACCAATTCATTGATTCGCTGAAGCCCCTGCATATTCTTGCCGCGGCGAATATCAAATATTCTCTGCTCCGCCGCGTCCAAGAGGGTTGCGGCATCGGCGGTTCCGGCCGCCGCATCCTCTAAAATTTCCCGCGCTGTAAGAATCAAACTGCGGACATCATACTTATCTCGCACAATTTTGGCATAGGTTTCCACATTGGAAATGGACGGCACCAACTGGGCTAGCTGCATCAAATACGTTTTACCGGTTGCTTCGTCAAATCCTCGTTCTTCCTTTAGTCTTTCCAATACGGTGACAAAATCCACTGGTTTGCCTTCGGTGAACATTTCCAACATAATCCGATAAATCAGCCCGTTGTTGACCTGATGGAAATAATCGGGCCGAGGCAAAAATTCCGCTACCCGGTCCAAACAGGAAGAATCCAGCAGGATTGCTCCCAATACCGACTGTTCCGCTTCCGGGCTAAACGGCAACGCCAAATTCATCCCATATGGTGAAAACGGCTCCGCAACTCCTTGCTCGCTTGCCATGATCGTTCCCCCTTTTGCTCCTTCATATTTTCTACGAAATACGGAAAAACCTGACAGCATTTGCCATCAGGTTTCAATTCCAGACTATTCTTTCTCGCTGACAACCGCTTTGATTTTTGCGGAAATCCCGGTATACAGCTTAATATCACATTCGTAAGTACCGAACGCCTTAATTTCACCATCCATAGAAATTTTTCGTTTATCCACATCCACCTGAAATTGCTTTTTGATCTCCTCCGCAATTTCCTTGGCGGTAACAGAACCGAACAGCCGTCCTCCCTGCCCGGCAGTCGCATACAAGTGTACGCTCTTGCCGTTGATGAAATCGGCCGCTTTCTGGGCGGCTTCGGTTTCGGTCTTAATCTTAAACGCCTTGGCTTCTTCGGCGTTTTTCAGCTCGTTCATAGCTTGCGCATTGGCTTCCTTCGCCAGCTTCCGCGGGAGCAAAAAGTTTTTTGCGTACCCATCGGATACATTCACCAGCTCACCTTTTTTGCCGTGGCCTTTTACATCTGCCAGCAATACTACTTTCATCATCATTTCCTCCATTCATTTTTACTATCCGCTGTCTTTATACCCGGCTAGTATTCACAGACGGGAATTTGGTCGCCAGGGGCAAAGTCTCTTTCAGCACTTCCAGCAAACGTGCTTTGG
Source organism: Clostridiales bacterium (assembly GCA_022801595.1). Classification (GTDB taxonomy): domain Bacteria; phylum Bacillota; class Clostridia; order Oscillospirales; family Acutalibacteraceae; genus UMGS1071. Next base: position 23,427 of record JAAWSO010000017.1, read on the forward strand.
CCTCCTTGACGCTGGTGTCGGACAATTGGGTGCCAGCCATAGTTAAATGGCCGCCTCCGCCCAATGCTTCCATAATCAACTGTACATTGACGTCCCCTAAGGAACGGGCGGAAATATTCACATGATCCCCAGACGGAAAAACCACGAATGACACCACAACTCCTTGAATCGCCAAGAGCTCGTCGGCTGCCTGGGCCGCTACGACTCGAATATTGTCAGTTTCCTCTTGGGCGCAGACAATGGCGCAGTTGCCGTACACCTCCGCCGCGGATACCAGCAGGAACTTGGCCTTGTAGGTGTCAATGGTATCGGAAAATAGCCGTTTTACCTGTACGGTATCGGCTCCACGGCGGCGCAGATAAGAAGCTGCCTCAAAGGTACGCACGCCGCACTTCATCACAAAGCCCTTGGTATCCAGCATAATACCAGCCATGAGCGCTTCCGCTTCCACGCGGCTCAGCGTATTGTTTCCAATATACTGCACCAATTCCGCCACCATTTCGGAGGCGGAACTAGCGTAAGGCTCGTGATAAAACACAATCGCATTGGTGATGTGCTTGACCATCATCCGGTGATGATCAATAACCACCACCCGGTTGACCGCATTCAGCAAATCCTGGCTTTCTACAAAATCGGGAGAGTGGGTATCGGTCACAATCAGCAGGGTTTTAGGCGTCACTAGAGTCATGGCTTCACTTGGCGGAATAAAAATCTCCCGATCGCCGTCCTCCAAGGCAGCTTCCATACTGTTAATCAAAGAAATCGCCAGAGTCTGGGATCGGTTCACCACCACATAAGCGGTCTTTTTCAGCCCCTTAGAAGCTACACTCCACATGCCAATGGCAGAACCAATCGCATCCAGGTCGGAATATTTGTGACCCATGACCAGCACCACATCGCTGGCCTTAATGTGGTCGGACAGAGACGCCGCGATGACACGAGTACGCACCTTATCCCGTTTTTCCACACCCTTGGAAAGGCCGCCAAAAAATTCATAATCGTCGCTTTCCTGTTTGATGGCGACCTGATCGCCGCCACGGCCCAAGGCCATATCCAATGCTTGCCGGGCCCACAATTCACTTTCCGCAAAATTGGAAGCTCCACGGCCAATCCCCACCGAAATCGTGGCACTGCGGTTGTCGGCAGTTTTGATATTGCGGATATGATCCAGCACCTCAAACCGCTTTTTCTTCGCTTCCGTGATGTTTTTTTCATCGGTCAACAACAGAAACCGGCTTCCGCCGCTCAGCTTTTTCAAAAAGCCGCCCATACTATGGGCCCAGTTGTTCAAGGTGGTTTCCACCTCGGAATTGATCCGAGCGTCTTCGCTTCCGCTGGCGTCCCGCATCAATTCCTCCCGGTTATCGAAACAAACCACCGCCACAATTGGGCGGGTTTCTTCATGTTCCCGACTTAGATCCTTATACGCCGTGTCGTCAACCCAATACAGCAGATAGCCTGCCTCCGTTCGGTTGGCGAACACCGTGTAGGAATGATCCTCAATACGGATATCAGTACCATTCCCTTCCATCAACTGATCCAAGGTATAAGGATGAATCAGCTTTTCTAAACTGGTTCCGTGGTAGTCCTTGGCCCAACCCATTGCCTGCAAAAATGCTTCATTGCCCCAAACAATATCTTCGTTTTCCCCGACGATCACCAAAGGGAGAGACAGATCCCGCAAAGCGCGGTAATCCTGGCCAAACAGTGCATTCCGCGCTCCCTGCATGATTCTCTGGACATAGGAGTGAAAATATTTGGTGGCAAGGAATACGGCGACAACGGACAAAATACAAACGCCAAGTTCTACATAAAAAGCGATGGGATTCCAAAACCAACTGGCAATTGCCATTCCCAGCATCGCTGCGGTAATGATATAAAATGCCGGTGAGGATACCCATACCTTCCGTTTCAAAATCGCATTTCCCCTTAAGCAGCAGCGGAAAAACTCCGCCGCTTTTGACAGCTTGCAATCCATTTCTGGAACGATCCATTCCCAATCAATTACAAGCCAAATTATTTTGCGTATCCTTTTGGAAATTTCCTTAGGATAGCAGTTGCCCGCAACGCCCGCCGCCTGGAAACTGCTGGGAGTTTGCCATGGCAAATCGAGGTTACGGGCTTATTATATCACAAAACTTACCGATTGAATAGATTTTCGAATCTAAATTTCCATAATAATTGGTAGAATCATAGGGCTGCGCCGGGTACGGTCATAAAGCAATTTCGACAAATCGTCTTTAATTTTTGTCTTTAATGTGCCCCAATCGTGGATATTATTTTCCGCGCAGTACTCCAAAATCCCGCTGACCCGGTTCCGCGCCTCTACAATGAGAGGCTCCGATTCCCGCACATAGACAAAGCCTCGGGAAACCACATCTGGACCGGCCACAATGTGGCCGTCACCCTGGCTAATGGTACAAACCACCACAATCAGGCCGTCCTCGGCCAAATGCTTCCGGTCACGCAGCACAATACTGCCCACGTCGCCGACGCCCAAGCCATCCACCAAGATCCGGCCGGAAGGCACCGATGGAAGCTGTTTCATAAAATCCTGATTCAGCTCCACGGCATCGCCGTTGGTACCAATGAAAATATTGGACATATTCATTCCCATGCCCTGCGCCAGCTCTGCGTGCTTGCGCAAGTGTACCTGTTCGCCATGCACCGGCAGAAAATACTGGGGCTTGGTAATACTTTGAATGATCTTCAATTCTTCCTGACTGGCGTGGCCGGAGACGTGTACCTGTACTGACGAATCCGACACCACTTCACAGCCCCGTTTCAGCAATTCGTTGATCACATTGCCCACGGTTTTCTCGTTGCCGGGGATTGGACGCGCAGATAAAATAATACAATCTCCAGGGCCAACCTCCACCTTACGGTGGTCGGCGAACGCCATGCGGGACAAAGCCGACATAGGCTCGCCCTGGCTGCCGGTGGTAATCAGCACCACCTTTTCCCGTGGATAACGGTTCAGCATATCAATATCAATGAGCACGCCCTCCGGCACATCCAAATATCCAAGCTCCGACGCAATGCCCATCACATTGAGCATACTGCGACCGGACAAGGCCACCTTTCGGCCGTATTTCACTGCGCAGTTGATGATCTGCTGTACCCGGCTGATGTTGGATGCAAAGGTTGCAATGATGATTCGTTTGTCCCGCGCCTGATTAAACAAGATATCAAAGGACGCGCTGATCTTCCGCTCCGAAGGCGTGTAGCCGGGACGCTCCGCATTGGTGGAGTCCGCCAGCAACGCCAGCACTCCTTCTTGTCCCAGTTCTGCAAACCGTCCAAGGTCAATGACTTCCTCTTTCATCGGCGTACAATCGATTTTAAAGTCACCAGTATGAATCACAGTGCCTGCTGGCGAATGGATGGCCAGAGCCACTGCATCGGAAATTGAGTGGTTGACATGGATAAACTCCACACCCATGCATCCCAGCTTCACAGTCTGTCCGGGATTTACTACGTTAAGCTGCACCCGTCCCTGCAAACCATGTTCTTTCAACTTCCCGTCAATCAGTCCCAAGGTTAGGGAAGTGCTATAGATGGGCAGTTTCATTTTTTTCAGCAAATATGGAATAGCACCAATATGATCCTCATGGCCGTGGGTCACTACGACGCCTCGAATTTTATCTGCATTCCGCTCCACAAAGGTGAAATCCGGCAGAACCAAGTCGACACCAGGCATATCCCCATCTGGGAATGCCATTCCGCAGTCTACGATAATCATGTCATCCTGACATTCAAAAACCGTAAAGTTCTTACCAACTTCATTGAGTCCGCCCAAGAAATAAGCTTTGATAGACGGCCGTGCCCGGCGGCTTTTTGAATGCCCAGATTTCGTTCCGTGCTTGATCTGATGGATCGCCGCCTTGCTCTCCAATACATTCTGCGCAGGCTGCTGGCGTTGGGAAGTCGTTTTGCCGCGTCCCTTATTTCCTTTCCCGGAAGCTACCTGCTTCTGGGGGGCTGCAGCCAAAGCAGCGGCTGGCACTGTTGCCAAAACCGCAGGCTGACCAACCACCAATGCGCCTTCCTTGCTGGAACGGGCTCCATTTTTATTTCTGGTTTGTCCTGTCTTTCCGCCGGAACGGCTTCCATATCCTGCCCGGCCACTGCGGGTACTAGCCGGTTTGCTGCCTGTCTCCGTGCTGGGATTCCAATGATTTTTTCCGCTCCTGCTCCTTGGAGCTGATTTGTGAGCCGGCGTTTTTTCGTGCTCCGCAATGACTTGCGGTTGATTTGCCGGCTGGTAATGTCCCTGCTCCTCTGACCCGCCGGTTTCCGGCCCCATTGGTTGGAATTCTTTTTCTATCACAAAATAACCTCCATTTTCTTTGTAAGAGGCCAAAAGAATCCAAGCCCTCCATGCAAACGGTGCATGAGGGCCAGATTTTCCGGTCTCTTCTTTCACTTTATATGAATTTTAAAATTTAACATCAAAATATTCAATCACTTTAGAAATTCAGGCACATAAACAGACCTGGTTTATCACTTTGGAAACTCCCCCTTAAAAATTCCGTTATCCTGGGAAGCTCTTTTTCATCGTGCATACCTTTTCTTTTCATCAGCATGCTTTCAAAATTATTGTTTGTTTCATTTTTCTGGAGCGTTTTCAAAAGACTGCTCCAATGCCGGACACATTTGTCCTTTTTATTGTACCTTGATTCCAGAGCGGTGTCAAGTAGAAGAATCATTCCGCTGGATTTTGACTAAAATTTCTGGAAGCCTTTCCAAATTCAGTTCCTGTATCTTTGGATATCTTTCCCCAAATTTGGGAAAATACCGCCTGGTTTCCTTATTTTTATTGCGCTTGGCGGGGAATCTTGCTATAATACGGGCAAGAGAAATATAATTTAGAAAGCGTGATTCTTCCTATGAAACAAGTGGAAATTTTTACTGACGGCGCCTGTCAGGGCAACCCTGGTCCTGGTGGCTGGGGGGCGATTCTTCGATATCAAGGGAAAGAAAAAGAGATCAGCGGCGGTGCTCCAGACACCACCAACAACCGGATGGAGTTGACTGCCGCCATCGAAGCCCTAAAGCTTCTCAAAGAACCCTGCGTCGTTACCTTATATAGCGACTCCCAATATGTGTGCAACGGCGTGACCAAAGGCTGGGCGCGTAACTGGAAGAAAAACGGCTGGCGTAAAAGTGATAAGTCTCCCGCGCTGAATCCAGAGCTATGGGACGCCCTACTCCAGCTCCTGGATCAGCATCAGGTAGAAATGGTTTGGGTCAAGGGCCACGCTGGCCATCCAGAAAACGAACGCTGTGACCGTTTGGCAGTAACGGCGGCGGAAGCGGTGCAACTTCGGTAATTTGCGACAAAAATAGTAGGTTTTAAAAAATTTTTATAAAACTAGTTGAAATGTATACTAAAAAAGTGTATATTAAGAATCAGAAAACAAATAGTAACATCATCTATTGAACAAGTAGGTTCATTGTGATCATAAATTTTGGTAGGAAGTGAATGTTTATGAAACGTTTCGTTTACGCAGATAATGCAGCGACCACCCCAGTTTCTAAAAAGGTCTTGGATGCTATGCTCCCTTATTATACAGAATATTACGGCAATCCATCCAGCCTTTATTCGGTTGGCCGAGACGCTAAAAAACCGTTGGAGCTGGCGCGTGAGCAAGTTGCGAAGGCATTAGGCGCCTTTTCCAACGAGGTTTTCTTTACCTCTGGGGGCAGCGAAGCCAATAACTGGGCCATCAAGGGCGTTGCCCACGAGATGGCAAAAAAAGGCAAGAAACATATTATTACTTCAAAGTTCGAACACCACGCGGTTCTGCACACAGTGGAAGCTCTGAAAAAAGAAGGCTTTGACGTCACTTATTTAGAGGTTTACCACAATGGCCTCGTAAAGCCCGAAGATGTAGAAGCTGCGATCCGTGAGGATACGGCCCTGGTAACCATCATGTATGCCAATAACGAAATCGGCACCATCCAACCCATTCCGGAAATTGGCGCCATTTGCAAAAAACATCAGGTTCTATTCCACACCGATGCAGTACAGGCAGTTGGCAATGTGCCAATTGACGTGAAAGCACAAAATATTGATCTGCTTTCCTTATCTGGCCATAAGCTGCACGCACCGAAAGGCGTTGGCGCACTCTATATCCGCCGTGGGGTTCGGATGCCAAACCTAATCGACGGTGGCGCGCAAGAACGGGGCCGCCGGGCTGGCACGGAAAATGTAGCCGGCATTGTGGGGCTGGGGGTAGCGATTACGGAAGCCTGTGATACTATGGAAGAACGCAACCAGCGTTTGACCAAAATGCGTGACCGTTTGATTGAAGGCGCTTCCAAAATTGAGCGTTCCCGTCTCAACGGCGACAAAACTCATCGGCTCCCTGGCAACTTCAACATGTGTTTTGAGGGCATTGAGGGCGAATCCCTGCTCTTGAAACTAGACTTTGCTGGTATTTGCGCTTCCTCCGGTTCCGCCTGTACTTCTGGCTCCTTAGATCCCAGCCATGTGCTTTTGGCGATTGGCTTGCCTCATGAAATTGCCCATGGCTCCCTGCGGATTTCCTTTAGCGATCAAAATACTGAAGAGGATGTGGATTACATCCTGGAAGTGCTGCCAGACATTGTATCGTATCTGCGGGATATGTCACCACTTTGGGATGAAATCATCCACGGAAAAGCATAACGAAAAATAATGTTGTAAGTGTATCAAGAAAGTAGGAGATTTTTATGGCATACAGCGAAAAAGTAATGGATCATTTTGCAAATCCACGGAATGTAGGCGAGTTGGCCGATGCAAGCGGTGTTGGAGAAGTCGGCAATTCCAAGTGCGGCGACATCATGCGGATGTACATCAAAGTAGACCATGATGTTATCACCGACGTCCGCTTTAAAACGTTCGGCTGTGGCGCTGCCATTGCAACCAGCTCCATGGCAACCGAATTAATCAAAGGCAAAACCATTCAAGAGGCTTTAAAACTAACGAATGCTGCTGTTATGGAAGCGCTGGACGGTCTGCCGCCAGTTAAGGTGCACTGTTCCGTCCTAGCCGAGCAAGCAATTAAAGCCGCAGTCAAAGACTATTATGAACGACAAGGCATTGATCCAACCCCGTTCGTTGGTGAGATTAAAGAATGTGATCACGACCACGGTTGTGGCTGCGAAAGCTGCTAAAAAAAGCGCACAGAGAATTTCCTTTCTCTGTGCGCTTTTTCATTTCTTTGGAGGATACCAATTCAACCAATCTTTGATGGGATTTCCCGCGCTAAAATTGTTTCCTTCCGCTGGACAGGATCGTCATGAAGCACCCAATCCATCACTTGATCGTCTCCAATCCGGGTCATCATATCCCCAAACCGTTCTTTCTTATATCCATGTTCGCGATACAGCAAAATGACCTTCTCAATCAAATCCATTGCCTGCGGAATGGAATAAATTCCCGGAACCGCAACGCCCGGCTTGCCAACCCTGCCCCATTTGCCGCCCAACAGCAGCTTGACTCCGGTTTGTTGAGGAACCACAGCATGGAAATAACAGGTACGAATACATTTTCCGCAATTATCGCATACTTCCCGGTCAAAAACTACCTTGCCCTGTTCTTTATGAGGCGCATGGATTTTACAGCCATCCACCACGATACATTTTTTACAGTCACGGCAAAGCTCCTCCTGGAGCAGCGGCATGCTTTGTCCTACCAAACCGATATCATTCAGATCCGGCTTGACGCAGTTATTGGGGCAGCCTCCCACCGCAATTTTAAATTTATGGGGTAAACTTACTGCCTGATACCCTAGAAAAAAGCGATCATGGATTTGTTGGGCAATCTCCGCGGAATTCACTTGACCAAATACGCAAGTGGCCCCCTTACAGGCTACAATGGGGCGGAGCTTGTCTCCGGTTCCGCCTGGGTATAAGTTCGCTTTCGCCAAATGTTGATGGACAGCGTCAATATGATTATATTTCACACCTTTCATTTCCACGGTCATACGAGAGGTCAGGGCAACTGCACCGCAGCCATATCGCTTTGCGCACTCTGCAATGTTAATTAGTTGCTCGCTAGTCAATTCCCCATTACCCGTAATCACCCGGCAGTTAAACTCGTCCTCGGAATCCCGGTTATATAAATACCCCATTGCCTTTACACGCTTAATTTCCTGTGGAGTTAGCTTAGCCATATTGATCTCCTTCCATGGTTCTATCTTTTCTTTTATTCTACCTGATGTTGTATTTTTCGTCAATATCTCTTTTTCTTTCATAGATATAGTAGGTATAAGGAATTTCCCCATCCTGATTTTTTTCTTCAATTTTTTGAAATTCCTCGGAAAATTGAGGAAAATAGGTATCTCCCTCCACTTGTTGATGAATAACCGTTAAATAAATCCGATCTGCATCGGGCAGCGCTGCTTGATAGACTTGACTTCCACCTGCAACAAAAACCTCCTCGTCGGGGTTTATCTGTTGCAACGCTTCCTTCCAAGAGGATACTGTGGTACATTCTGCCGTCTCCAGAAACCAAGTTCGAGAAATTAAAATCGTTTTCCGTTCAGGCAATGGCTTGCCAATCTCTTCTAAGGTTTTTCGTCCCATAATAATGGTTTTTCCCAACGTCAATTCCCGAAATCGTTTTTGTTCTCCTGGAATTTTCCAAGGAATTTTACCTTGATTCCCAATGACTCGATTTTCTGCCATTGCTGCAATTAATGAAATCAACCAATCACCTGCTTTTCCTCTTACATCCATTCGTGAGCTTCTCCGAAAAATTACAAAAGCACCCCACCCAAACGGTGTGGAGTGCTTTGCTATCTAGTGGAGCTAACGCTTCTCTCATCGAACCCAGCTCCAGGGGTTCGACCAGCGATTAAAATGGTGGGCCATCAGTGACTCGAACACTGGACCGACCGGTTATGAGCCGGTTGCTCTAACCAACTGAGCTAATGGCCCTTGTAGACAAAAAGGCTTGCTACCGCTGAAGTTCAACGGCGGCAAGCCCCGCTCTGGCTCCTCAAGTTGGACTCGAACCAACGACCCTGCGGTTAACAGCCGCATGCTCTACCGGCTGAGCTATTGAGGAATATATAAGTTGGCATCTTCCTA
>JAAWSO010000018.1 GCA_022801595.1 Clostridiales bacterium
ATTTCACGAAAAAATTTTATGTATTTCGTATAAGGATTTAATAATAAAAAATTAAAATTTATAAAAATTATTCACTCAATTGTTTGTGACAAAAAGTCTACAATTTTGTCGCAAAAATGCGATTTTTGTATGTTTTATAAATTTCTCAACCCGATTTCATTTTATTTTTACAAAACATTCCTACTTGATTTAGAAAGAGAAACAAGAAAAGAGAATCGTTATTCGCCAGAAGGGGGGCCAGGCAAGGTTTGCTGTTCCGGTTCCTCTTTTTTGAGCCAGCGGCGATAGGTCAAGTCGATTCCCAAAGCTCCCAACGGCGCAGTAATTAAAATTCCCAACACTGCTACCGTCAGAACGATCTGGCCACAGCCCAGACCCATCGCCAGCGGGATCCCGCCAATGGCCGCCTGAACCGTCGCCTTCGGCAAATAGGCCACCATACAAAACAGCCGCTCTTTTCGGTTCAGCTTGGTTCCCAACATACAGCAGAATACACCAACTACCCGGAAACACAAAGCGCCTAAGATCACCAAAACGGGAGCGAACCCAGCGGAAACGGCGTATTTGATATCGACAGTTGCGCCCACTAAGACAAAGAGCAAAATTTCTCCCGGAACCCAAAGCTTGGCAAATTTCTCCGACAGACCCTTTGCCACAGTGGGGGAGGCACGGAACAGCACCAAGCCCATTGCCATTACGCCTAGCATCGCCGACAGGGGTACCCACGGCTTGATGGTGTTTTCCAGCACGGAGAGCAAAAAGCCCACGCTGAGCACGACCAGCATTTTCAAGGTATTGCGTATGGGCAGGAAGCGGAACAGGAAATGGAGCCCGAACCCACACCCAATCCCCACCGCTAAGCCAAGGACAATGGAAATCGGGATATTGAGAAAACTCAAGGCGGAAAACGACCCGCTTTGCGCCAGGCCGGTCATAGAGGTAAAAATCACAATCACAAACACATCATCCACCGACGCGCCCGCCAAGATCATTTGGGGGATGCTCTGTTTGGTTCCATAGCCGGTTTCCATCAGCTTAAGCATTTTGGGAACAATAACGGCTGGCGAGACAGCGCCCAGCACCGCTCCCATGATCGCGGCGTCCAATAGGGAAATACCCAGCAGCGGCGGCGCCAATAATAACATGCCTCCGAGCTCAAAGCAAGCCGGCACAAAACACATGAGAACCGCCGGCCGCCCCACCTTTTTTAAATCCTGAATGTTCAGAGACAGACCAGCCCGGGTCAAAATAATAATCAAAGCCATTTGACGAAGATCGGCGGAAATTGCCAGTATCGAACCATCCAGCCAGTTTAATACCGATGGTCCCAACAAAATGCCGGTCAGAATCATGCCCAAGAGCCGGGGCAGCCGCAGCTTCTCGAAAATCGAAGCCATCAGCAGCCCACACAAAAAGATCAACGCCAAACTCAGTAACATAACGGTTTCCTCCTCTGCTGGTTTTTCCAGCCCGCAGGCATCAAAAAAAGCCAATGATCCCTGCGATTTTCATCACAGAAGTCATCAGCTTTTAAAAATCAAAGCGGTTTTGGCCCACGGCCAAGGGAGAACCTCATTCCCATATTTTATTGATAAAGATATTGTAACACGGTTTTCCCGCTGCGTCAAGAATTTTCTGGCGCGGTCTGATGAAGTTTTCCGCCGTAACCATATCGGTTCCGGTATGCCAAAAAGAAAATCACCGACATGATGGCCCCCAACAGCTCCGCTACTGGAATGGTGATCCAAATACCGTTAATGTCAAAAATCAATGGCCAAACCAAAATGCCTACAATCGTAAAGGCAAGATTTTTGGTGAGGGACAGCAAAGCGGAAATCTTGCCGTTTGACAAAGCGGTAAAGAAGCTGGAAGAGAAAATGTTTGTGCCCAGGAACAACAGAGCAAAAGCGAAAATCCGCATGCCATGTTCCGCAAGCTCGATTACCTGAGCGTTATTATTTGCAAAGACCGCTACCATAAACGGAATGATTAATTGTAGCACAGCAAAGAGCACCACCGATAAAATTCCGGTGATAATACAGCAGGTACGAAAAATTTTATGAAGCTGCCTTTTGTTTCCGCTTCCATAATTGTAGCCAACCAACGGCGCTACCCCCATAAATATCCCCATAAACATAGGAACCAACAGGAAAATCGAATAGTTAGCAATGGTCATGGCAGCCACGCCTTCTTCTCCCACGTATTTGAGCATCGAGAAATTAAACAATAGGCTGACAACCGCACTGGCCAGATTGGTGACCAATTCGGAGGAACCGTTGGTCACGGTTTCCACTAAGCTCCTCACCTGGAATTTTGGCTTGGTAAAGTGAAGAACATTCTTCTTGTTGAAAAATACGGTCAAAGCGACTGCCGCAGACACGACCTGTCCAATCCCGGTAGCAATCGAAGCACCCATCACGCCCATTCCAATGACGCAGATAAAGACATAGTCCAGCAACACATTGGTCAAGCCGCCGGCAATGGAAGCGATCAAAGCCATATTTGGCTTTCCTGCTGTAACCAAAAAGGTATCGCACAGGGTCTTGAAAATGCAGACCGGCGCAAATAAATATAAAAATAACGCATAATCATTGCAGAAATCCAACAGTCGGTCGGTAGCCCCTAAAAGCTGGTTGATGGGAACCTTGAGACAACTGCCCACAATCAAAATCACAAAGCCTAATCCGATTGCCGTGATACAGATGGCGGTAAACAATTGATTCCCCTGAGCGGTCATTCCTTGCCCTTGTTTCCGAGCGACAATGGCGCTTCCGCCTGATGCAAACATGATGCCAAGGCCAGCGATAATCGAAATCACTGGAAGCGTCATATTGACGGAAGACAGGGCGTCGGTGCCCACATAATTGGCTACAAAAAGGCCATCCACAATGGTATACAGGGACAGCATCACCATCATGGCCATGGTTGGTAAGGCGAATTTTGCCATGGTTTTTAGGTTAAATTCTCGTGCGAGTTGGTTTTCCATACTCAGTCTCCTTTCTTGACATTTCAAGTGTGTTGTACTATCATAAATGATATGGTAACCATATAGTCAAGGAGATTTTTTAAATGTTGGAAAATGGCTTTTTATCCACTGGAGATTTGGTAAAAATTTTGGGAACTACGAAAAACACTCTCTTTCATTATGATTCTATGGGATTATTTTCCCCAGCGATGGTCAAAGAAAACGGATACCGCGCCTATTCGTACCGCCAGATGGAAACCTTCCGAGCCATTTCCTCTCTGCGCCAGTTGGGAATGTCTCTCAGCGAAATCAAGGATTACATGCAAAACCGCAATCCAGAACGGTTGAATCAACTGCTGCATACGCAGCTTCTAGGCATTCAGGAAGAAATCAAAAAACTGGGGCAAATTGAAAAGTTTTTACACCACCATATTCAGAGCCTAGCAGAATTAAAAGCCCTGGATCTGGATTCCATTACCATCGAAGAACAACCGGAGCAAACCCTCTATTGCAGCCTCCCGGTAAATGTGGAGGATGAAAAAAGCACTCTGTGCCACCTGGGAAAATTTTTCTCAGAGTCCATTTATTTTAAGACGCTGGGGGCGATCTTATCCATGGATGATATCCTCCAAGGGAACTACTGCCGTTACCGCTGTTTCTTCTGCCCCGTCGATCAAAAAGAAGAATCGTTGGCACGGCTGGAAACCAAACCCAAAGGCCGCTATCTCGTCGGTTATCACCATGGCGATTATTCCTCCATCTCAAAAACTTATCTTCGCATGTTGGAATTTGCCCAGAAAAACCAGCTATCCCTAGGCAACCTGGGCTATGAAGAATACCTAATGGACGAGTTATATGTGATCGAGGAAAACGAATACATCACCCGCATTTTATTTGCCTTACAATAGAAATCCGCTGCTAAAACCGAATCCGTGCTTCCTCCGAAAAGATGTTCCCCAGGGAACACCTTTTTTTTCTTTTGCATAAGATATCCTAGATTGCAGGCGGAGACAGGTCTGCCCAAACGACAGCAAGAATGGGGGATGGGCAAATGGAGGAGCGCAAGCGAAAAAAACCAAAAATTTTTTTGCTCTGGAGTTTATTAGGTCCGGGATTGCTGGCAGCGCTGGCCGATAACGATGCTGGAGGCGTGATTTCCTACGCAGTAACCGGCGCCAAATTTGGTCTGGGGTTCTTTCTCCCTGCCACATTATGTCTGGTGTTTGTCACCTATACTGTGCAGGAAATGGCCATGCGTCTGGGCGTAGTATCCGACAAAGGATATAATACCCTGGTGAAAGAGCGGTACGGAAAATTCTGGATGGTGTATCAACTGATTTCCCTTCTGGTGGAAAACTTCATCACCCTGCTGACCGAATTTATCGGTATGTCCGCTGGCCTAATGATGTTGGGGCTTCCGATGTGGCTTTCGGTGCTAATCGGCCTAGCCTTGGTGCTATCCATCGCCCTGTATCGAGGATATGCAAAAAAAGAAAAAGTGGCCATTATCATCGGACTGCTCAATGTGGTGTTTATTATCGTCGCCTGTATCACCAAGCCAAGCCTGAGCGGATTGGGAAATGCCTTTCTCTTCTGGGGGGTTCCGGCTGGTGAAGGGGGCAATGTGGCCTGGTACTTAATCGCCTTGGTGGGCAACGCCATTGCCCCCTGGATGATCTTCTATCAAAACAGCGCTTACATGGATAAGGGCACGACATCCAAGGAGCTGCGCAGCGGCCGGATTGATACCGTGATCGGCTGTATCTGCCAAGTTCTGGTAGCCGTGTGTATCATCATCATCGGCGCCGCACTGTTCGGGAAAGTTGCTAACCTGGAACAAGCCGGGCCTGCGGAATTGATCGCCGCTTTGGAGGAACACGTAGGCTTTGCCGCCTCCCTGCTCTTTGGCCTGGGATTGTTCAACGCCGGCCTTCTGGCAGCCATCACGGTTTCTCTTTCATCGTCCTGGTCGGTGGCCCAGGCTTTTGGATGGTCCAAAAGTTTAAACGACGGCGTTCGAGAAGCGCCCAAATTTTACGCGATCTACTTTTCCAGCGTGATTCTAGCCGCCGGCGTGGTGCTGATTCCCAACCTTCCCCTCAACCACTTAGCTGTGCTTGCTCAGGTGCTCGGTGGAATCCTCATGACGCCCATCCTTATCTTCCTGACCCTGCTCACCTCTAACAAAGAAGTAATGGGCGAATACCGAAACAAAGGCTTTGCCAAAATCCGGGCTTGGTTTGTGGTAGGTATGCTGGCGATCATCTCATCCTCCGCAGCAGTTCTGGCCTTTCTTCCCTCTTAAATGATCCAGGATTGTAGGAAAAAGCGCGGCGTTTTCGACGCCTCGCTTTTTTCTTTGGAGGATTTTGTGATACAATAATTACATGGATGAGGCAATACGTGCAACCGTACTTTTTGATAAAGGACGATGATAGACGCAACGTGCTCGTCGGAGGTATGATACAATGGAAAGAAAAAATTTCCTGAAAGGTGGAATCAATATGGCAAAAGATATCAAAACCAATGCAATGCGAATACTAGACAAAGCAAAGATTTCCTACCGCACTCATTTTTATGAATACAGTGACGGGAAAATTGACGGCATTTCTGTTGCCCATAAGCTCCATCAAAATGTGGATGCCGTTTTCAAAACCCTAGTGACCAAAGGGGCTGGACGAGATTATTATGTTTTCGTGCTCCCAGTAATGAAAGAACTGAATCTAAAAGCGGCTGCAAAATGCGTAGGGGAAAAATCCGTAGAAATGATCCGGGTGGATGAAATCAACAAAGTGACCGGATATATCCGGGGCGGCTGTTCACCCATCGGCATGAAAAAGCAATATCCAACCGTTTTGGATGATTCCTGCCGGAAGCTGGATAGTATCCTCGTCAGCGGCGGAAAAATCGGAACCCAGGTGGAATTGTCCCCCTCCGACCTGCTAACGTTAATAGGAGCGACCACCGGAACCATCGCTGTGGAACCAGAAAAGGAAAAACTTTTTGACTACTAACCTTTTCAGAGAAGGCTGGCGGCTTTCTTTCCTCTGCCATCCTGTAGTAAGCCTAGCAAAAAGCGCACCGAGAATAAAATCTTCGGTGCGCTTTTTTGATGGCGTGAGTAGACAGCGCCCTGTGCAAGCGAGAGAGACTCTGTCCTTCTTCCTCTGCCGCCTTGAGGAAAGATAAAAAAATGGTTTCCGTTTGCTTTCTGGGAGCAGCGGCAGTATCTACAAGTCGGTGCGCGACTCCAGCGTTTCAAGTTTTCATCTAGTAGAGCGAGGCACGAGCGATTCGCGGGACGTATCGCCGAGTCGTAGCCGCCTAAAGTTGTTTCCATTTGATGCCTTGGGGCGTATCCTCCAGCACAATGTTTCGGGCTTTTAGCTCATCCCGGATGCGATCCGCGGTAGCCCAATCCTTTTCTGCTCTCGCCTTGGTACGCAGACGGATCAACTCCTCAATTTCCTCATCTAAGGACTGTGTTTTCTTTTCATACAGCAACCCCAGCACATCCGCCAGCTCCTGGAACAAATCCAAGGCAAACTGGCAGATTTCTTTGGACGGGGCATTCGCCGCAGTCAGATGGGTATTGATATCCTTTGCCAGATCGAACAAAGCGGAAATGGCGTCGGCAGTATTGAGATCATCGTCCATCGCCTCTATAAAGTGGGTTTTATGAGCCAGGAATTTTTCTTTCCAGGAGGCTTCCTCGGAATTTGACATATCAGACGCATTGCCCAGAAGGAATTCTAAGTTTTCTTTGCAATTGTACAGACGCTCTAAAGCTGCCTTGCACTGCTCCATAATCTCGACGCTGTAGTTGATCGGGCTGCGGTAATGGGAAGCCACCATCAGGTAACGGATCGGTTCATAGCCGTACTGCTCCGCCACCTCCCGCACAGTAAAGAAATTGTTTAAGGACTTGCTCATTTTATGGTTATCCACATTGATGTAGCCGTTGTGCATCCAATAGTTGGCGAACGGCACGCCGTTGCAGCATTCCGATTGGGCAATTTCGTTTTCATGATGAGGGAAAATTAAGTCCTGACCGCCGCAGTGGATATCAATGGTATCGCCCAAATACCGGCGAGCCATAGCGGAACATTCAATGTGCCAGCCCGGACGGCCTTTGCCCCAAGGAGCCTCCCAATACGGTTCTCCCTCTTTCGCCGCCTTCCATACAGCAAAATCCATGGCGTCCTCTTTTTGCTCTTCCACGCTGATCCGCGCGCCGGCCTGCAAATCATCCAAAGGCTGATGGGACAGCTTTCCGTATTCGGCAAATTTTTTCGTGCGGAAATAAACGTCCCCATTGGGAACCGCGTATGCATATCCCTTTTCGATTAGGTTGTTGACAATCTTGAGGATTTCATTCATGTTTTCGGTGGCCAGAGGGTGGAAGGTAGCCGGGCGGATATTCAGGCCGCGGGCGTCGGTTTCATATTCCCCGATGTACTTTTTGGAAACCGTCAGGTAATCGCTATCTTCCTCCTGAGCTTTGCGGATGATCTTGTCGTCAATATCGGTAAAATTCTGTACAAAAGTAACTTTGTTTCCCCGATACTCCAGATAACGGCGCAGAGTTTCAAAGACGCAAATCGGACGGGCGTTGCCGATGTGAATATAATTGTACACCGTAGGCCCACAGGCGTAGATTTTAACTTCCCCCGGCGTCAGGGTTTTCAGCTCCTCTTTCTGGCGGGTTAAGGTATTGAATATCTTCATCTTGTCATTCTCCTATCGGATGATTTATCTTTCTGCCGGACTGGCAGCTTTCTTTTGTTCCTCTTCCTGCTGATCCCCAAACAAATCCTTACAGATCGCGGCAATTTGGGGCGACAACTCATGGTCGTCAGGTTCCGACAAAGCTGGCTGTAGGGCCTTGGTTTCTGTCTTGGCTTCTGCTGGCAGCAAGGCCTGCATTTGCCGCTTCATTTCCTCCATCTGCTGTTTGAGCTTATCATACTCAAAGCGCAGGCGGCACAGCTCCTGGGAAACCGGGTCGGCCACATGGATTTGGTCTAAGGTTTTCGCACAACTGGTACGCACGCCGTTGACACTGACCACACGGGCCGGTACGCCAACCGCCGTGGCGTTATCGGGAACCGCATCCAGCACGACGGCTCCTGCGGCTACCCGCGCCCCGTTACCAACCCGAAAAGGCCCCAGCACCTTCGCACCGGAGCCGATCAGCACATTATCTCCTAGGGTTGGGTGACGCTTCCCATGATCTTTACCAGTGCCCCCCAGGGTTACATTCTGATAAATCGTACAATTATCACCGATTTCGGCGGTTTCACCAATAACCACCCCCATGCCGTGGTCGATAAAAAGCCCTTTGCCGATTTTGGCTCCTGGATGGATTTCCACTCCGGTTTTGTGGCGGGCACGCTGGGAAATATAACGGGCAATCAATTTCATATCATGGCGATAAAACCAATTGGCCACCCGGTAAGACTGAACCGCCTTGAACCCGGAATAGAGCAAAAAGACCTCCAAACGAGAGCGAGCAGCCGGGTCCCGGTCCATAATCGAGTCGATCTCTTCGATTAACCGTTTTAACATACGTTAGGCTCCTTTCTTGCAGGGCACTTCCCTGCCTTTGGTTCTTGCATCAAGCGAATCTTATCAAATTCTGTGCCATTGCCGGGAAAAAAGGGATGCAAAAAAACCGCCCTCGTCCCCAAAGAAGGACGGAGGCGGCAAAACTTGTCGCGGTTCCACTCCGTTTTTTCACTCAGCAGGCGAATAACGGCGCCAACCGTGCAGAGATACTACGCGCCCGTTATCTGGACGGGTTCCCCCTGCCTGGGTGGGATGTTCCCAAAAGAGATGCATTTCTCCGCCTGCGCTGCCAAGTTCGCTTTCAGCCCATGACGTCCTCTCTCTGCGGCATGCAAAAGGGCGGATACTTCTTCTCTTTGTCCCATTTCAATTTCAATCGTTCTTTTTTATTATATTACAAATGTGGAGAAATTGCACTACTTATTTTGCATTTTTTATCAGATACCAGTTTTGTTTTAAATAAACTCCGCCGGAAAGCACCGTGAAGAAGGTGCAGATCAAGACAAAGATGTGTCCAATCAGAGTAAAGAAAAATCCGCTGCTGACCACGCCCACCGAAAAGACAGGGAGCAAGCTCAGTTCTACTAGCTCCTGAACGTACTGCAACGCCAGGATTACCCCGATTGCAACGATCTGGCTGATGGTTTTGAATTTTCCCCAACTGTTGGCAGCAATCACCTTACCTTCGTCCACGGCAACCAAGCGGATCGAAGTGACCATAAACTCCCTGGCAATGATGATCAAAACTGCCCAAAGCTCCGCAAAGCCCAGCTTCACAAAACAAACCATAGCGGAAATCACCAGGATTTTGTCCGCCAAAGGGTCCAAGAATTTTCCAAAGTTGGTAATCAGGTTATCCCGGCGGGCAATCCGGCCATCTAGATGGTCGGTAATGGAAGCCGCTGCGAAAATAATCCCAGCCACCAGGTAATGATGGGGGAACGGCACAAACAAGGCCGCTACAAAAAAGGGAACCAGAATCATCCGAAGGACAGTCAACTTGTTTGGTAAATTCACGCCAACGCCCTCCTATTCCACCAATGCGCCGATCAGGTCGCAATCGACGCATTCTTCCACCCGTACCATCACAAAGCTGCCCAGCTCCGGCTTTTTTCCGCTTACCGTAAAGAGCACACAGCCGTCAATATCCGGGGAATCCGCTTCGCTTCTACCATACCAAAAGCCAGTGGTTTCGTCATAGCCTTCCACCAGCACTTCGATCTCCCGGCCCAGCTGCGCTTCCCCCATTTCCTGCATAATCCGCATCTGGCTTTCCATGATGAGATTGACTCGGCGTTGTTTCTCCTCCTCTGAGATCTGGCCTTCAAAAGAAGCCGCCGGGGTATCTTCCTCCTGGGAATAGGCAAAACAACCCATCCGGTCAAAACGGATGTCCCTAACAAACTCCGCCATCTCTTCGAAATCTTCCTCGGTTTCCCCAGGAAACCCAGCGATAAAGGTGGTACGCAGTACTAGGCCTGGAATCTTCCTGCGTATCTTCGTGATCAAAGCAGTCAGACTTTCTATGTCGCCATATCGGTTCATTTCCGCTAGTACCTTGCCGGAGCAGTGCTGCAATGGCAAATCCATATATTTGAGAATTTTATCCTCGTTGGCCATGATGTCCAAAAGTTCGTCGCTGATCCGGTTGGGATAGCAGTACAGCAACCGAATCCAATGGACTCCGTCAATTTTACACAGCTCTCGAAGCAGTTCTACTAGTACCGGCTTGCCATATAAATCCTCACCGAATCGGGTGGTGTCCTGGGCGATCACAATCAATTCCTTCACGCCGCTCTCTGCCAGCCCCTTCGCTTCCTCCACCACGCTTTCGATGGTTCGGCTGCGGAAACGCCCCCGGATCAATGGAATGGCACAATAAGTACAGCAGTTGTCGCAGCCTTCAGAAATTTTTAAGTAGGCGTAATGCTTGGGGGTAGATAACACCCGTTTGCCGCTCAAAGGCAGCTCCAGCTTGGGCGGGAACCGTTCTGTTTTCTCTCCCTCCAGCACCCGCTTGAGAACATCTGCAATCTGCTGATTGGCGCCAATCCCGACAACGCCGTCCACCTCAGGCATTTCCTTGCGGATTTCCTCTTGATACCGCTCTGCCAGACAGCCGGTCACCACAATGGCTTTCAGCTTGCCTTCCTTTTTGAGCTGTGCCAAATCCAGAATTTCTCCGATGGACTCCTGCTTTGCGCTTTCAATAAAGCCACAGGTATTAACAATCACTGCATCAGCCTGCTCCGTGTCGTTGCTGAGGGTAAACCCAGCATCTTGCAAACTGGCCAACAAAACCTCGCCGTCCACTTGATTTTTGGAACAGCCCAGACTGACCATTCCCACTTTATGTGACATGAATCCACGCCCATTTCTCAATAATATTGGTAGGATACCAGGGACACATCGCTTTCTTTATGTGATTATAATTCACATCTATAAGCGAGCACAGTTCCGCCCAATCGTTGCGCTGTCAAAAGCGTAAATACCCGATGGCAATATGGTATCCTACCCTCAGAAATTCCCGGAATCTTGGATTCCGTTATTGTTTCGAGATTATTATAACATATCTTTCCAAGGGGTTGCAAATCGTTTTGCCAAAGGGCATGTTTCCAAAATCGTGAAACACTATTTTCTTTCTTTTTCGTGTGTCAACCCTGCTATATAATCTAGACTTACTTGATAATGTTTTGCAAGAAGAACTGCAACAAAAAAGGGAATTTCTCTTTCCCCCGTTTCATACCGTACATAGGTGGTTTTATGCATATGGAGAATTTCAGCAAGTTCTTTTTGGCTCAAATTTGCATCTTCTCTCAAATCTTTTATCCGTCGATATAGCATGTGACCGCTCTCCTCTATCAATATCAATTTCTATTGACAGAATACACTATTTTATGTTATATTTCTTAAATAGACACCATTCGGTGTCCAAAATACTTAGAAAATAAAAAATTTCTTTATTCTCAAAAAAGAAAAGAACGGAACCTACTTATCTCCAAAACATTCCGTTCTCGGTTGACCGTTAATTTTATGGGGCATGATATCCAACCTCAAAATGATTATGTAAAACAGCAAATCCAAAATGTAACAAAATAAATGGAGGAATAATGAAATGGCGGAGGAAAGAAAACAAACGATGAAAACCTTGGAAAAAGCGCTCCAGAACCTATCGGAAGAAAAGCGGCAGGCCATTTTCTGGATCATCCAGCATATCCAAATTGTTGAGTGGCTGACAGACGGAGAAAAGATGCCTCAAGCGGAACTCCAACTCTGGATCCAAGAGGCAATCCATAAAAAAGACAATGTACTACTGGCTCTAGCTTTATATCAGAAATTTAAAGACCAAAAAAAACCGGACTGACCGGCCCACACACCTCCTACGGCAAACAAAACACCCTTCGCCCATTGGCAAAGGGTGTTTTTTATTCCTCCATATCCGGGGGAAGCTCCTCCAAAAGCTCCCGCAACGCGCTGCGAATCTCATCGTACCGGTATCCCATTCGCTGCAAGCCCTGCACCGTCCGGCGTATCCCTTTCTCATCGGAAAGACAGCGGAGGTACTTTCGCTGGATAATTTCCCGAATCTTTTCTTCCGGGTCTTCTTCTGACAATTCCTCTACCAGCTCTTCCGCCAGCTCCCGGTCAATCCCCTTGCGGGTTAGCTCAAAAACTGTCCGGGACTTGGCCAGCCCCTTCCGCTCCAACAGCTCATGGGCATAACGTCGGGCATATTCCTCGTCATTAATCAGCCCTAGCTCTTCCATCCGGTCAGCCGCCGCCTGGGCCGCTTCCATGCTGGAAGTCCGGCTGATCTTTTCCACCAGCTCCTTTTTCGAATGGCTCCGGTGCTCCAGCAGATACAGGGCTTTTTCATTGGCCCGGCGCATATTGGAATCCAACAGCAAGGTATGAAGCTGTTCGTCGGTGATCGCCTGCCCGACCCGATACCCAGATTTCAGCAAGGTTTCCGTATCAATGTTCATAGCGAATTCACCATCTAAAAAAAGGGCGGAGAACGACTTCCGTCTCCGCTCAATGGCTGTGATCTTCATCAATCGTCATCCACCGTAATATCAATATTCACCTTTGGGCTAACCCGTGGTTTCACCGGCGCTTCTGGTGCGTTTTCCTCTGGTGTCGGAACCGATTGCGGTGCAGACTCCACCACTGCTTCCTCCACTGGTTTGCTCACCTTGCCCTTGGCAGCCTTGGGTACCTTTTCAAAAAGCTTTTTCACGTTGGCTTTGATCTTGTCTTCGATCTCCAGCAACAGCGCTGCATTTTCTTCCTGTGCCAGAAAATCCTTCACATTATCCCGGCCTTGTCCCAAACGGGTTTCCCCATAAGAGAACCAGGAACCGCCCTTTTGGATAATATCCAGCTTGACCGCCAAATCCAAAATCTCACCGGTACGAGAAATTCCTTGACCGTACATAATGTCAAATTCCGCTTCCCGGAACGGCGGCGCAATCTTATTCTTGACCACCTTCGCCCGGGTGCGGGAACCAATCATTTCGGTTCCATTTTTCAGAGTTTCCGTGCGGCGGATATCAATCCGCACGGAGGAGTAGAACTTCAAGGCGCGGCCGCCAGGGGTAACCTCTGGACTGCCATAAATCACGCCCACCTTTTCCCGCAGTTGGTTGATAAAAATCGCTACGCAGTTGGACTTGGAAATGGCGCCGGCCAGCTTCCGCAATGCTTGGGACATGAGACGGGCCTGCAGACCAACATGGCTGTCTCCCATCTCACCTTCAATTTCCGCACGGGGTACCAAAGCAGCTACCGAGTCAACGACAATCACGTCAATCGCCCCGGAACGTACCAAAGCCTCCGTAATTTCCAGGGCCTGTTCTCCAGTATCTGGCTGAGACACCAGCAGGGAATCCACATCCACCCCAAGGGCACGGGCATACACTGGGTCCAAGGCATGTTCCACATCAATAAACGCTACGTTGCCGCCCTTTTTCTGGCCTTGAGCAATGCAGTGCAGAGCCAAAGTCGTTTTACCGGAAGATTCCGGGCCATAAATCTCCACAATCCGGCCTCTCGGCAAGCCGCCGATTCCCAAAGCAAGATCCAGGGAAAAAGACCCGGTGGAAATGGCTTCCACATGCATGGCCTCATTTTGGCCTAAACGCATAACCGCTCCTTTGCCAAATTGTTTCTCAATTTGCGCTAAGGCCGTTTCCAATGCTTTTTTCTTATCCATTGCCATTCTATCGAAATCCTCCTATTTCTAAAACTGCGGACAGCGAGCTGTCTTTTCAATCGCGCAATTCCTTTGTCCTTCGCTCTGTTCGATGAAACCTTGAAACATTCTCCCGTCGCTCTCTGCAACCCTCGTTGCGCCGAACCAAAACAAGTGCCAAACCATATATCTTATTTTTTATTATACTGAAAACGCAGGAAAAAATCAATGTTTTTTCGAATAAATGTTTGAATTTCTATAACTTCATCCCTGCCACCACCCGGTCAATCCCACCAAAATCTTTGGCTATCCGAATGTTTTTTAAACCTGCCTGGGTAAAAAGCTCCCGCACCGCTTCGGCTTGCCCTTCCCCGATCTCTACCGCAAAAATCCCACCTTTTTTCAGAATCGGAACCCAATTCTCTGCCAGCGCGCGGTAAAAACGCAGGCCGTCCTCCCCACCATCTAGGGCTGTAGACGGTTCCCGCCGCACTTCTTCCTGGAGAGTTTCCATCTCCCCCGTGATCACATAGGGCGGGTTGGAAACAATCGCATCTACCATTCCAAACTGCTCTGGGACAGCCGGGTCCAGCACATCTGCCTGCATCCAATTGACGGAGGCTAGTTCTGGGTGCCTTTGGAGGTTTTCCTTGAGATAAGTCAAAGCCTCATCAAAAAATTCCACGCAGGTCACTTCTACTTGAGGCAAAAGACTGGCAAGCCCCAAACCCACGGCTCCTGTCCCAGCGCAAAGATCCAGCGCCACGGCCTTTTCCCGCAGCCGCAGCATTTCTTCCGCTGTGCGCACCAACAACTCTGTGTCTTCCCGAGGAATCAATACCCCTTCTCCTATCTTTAAGGTTAGGGATAAAAATGGCCATTCCCCCACGATATACTGCAAAGGACGCTTGTCCGCTCGTTGATGGATCGAATCGTTAAACACAACAATTCGGTCGTTAGGCGCCGGCTCATCCCCGTGAAGCAGGAGGCCCTGACGATTGTAACCAAAGACCGCTTCAAAGAGACACATAGCATCAAAGGCAGGGCTTTCAACCCCTGCCTTTCTCAAATACTCTTTTCCATTTTGATATACTTGTGCCAGCGTCATTTGCGCACCAAATCCTCTCCGTTTTCTGGAATTACCTCTTTGATCGCGGCAATCGCCACCTCGATCATGGAATCATCTGGTTCTTTTGTGGTAATCCGCTGCATCCACATGCCAGGCGCCGCAATAATTCGGGTAATCACATTGTCGTGCCGGCCACAGAGACGAATGAGCTCATAGCCCAAAGAAACGCAAATTGGCATACAAAGCAGCTTGCAAACGGTACGCAGCACCGGCTGCTGGAAGGGGATAAAAAAGCCCACAACAATACCAACCACCAACATCAGCACCATAAAGCTGGTGCCGCAGCGGGGATGGAACCGCTTATATTTTCGGACGTTTTCTACGGTGAGCTCTTCCTGATTTTCATAGCAGAAAATGGTTTTATGCTCCGCCCCATGATATCGGAACATCCGCTTGACCGATGGGATCACGGAAATTAAAATTAAGTACAGCATAAAAATGAAAATCCGCATAGCCCCTTCAATCGTGGAACGCCATGGCTCCAAAGCCGGATTACCACCGGCCAAGGCCTTGATTCCGTTGAAGGAAACCACGGGCAAGAAAAAAAACAGGCCAATCGCAATCATAATTCCAAAGAACATAGCGATTCCCATAATAACTGGCATCAGCTTATCGCCAAACACCCGGTTGCACCATGCGTCAAATTTGCTTAGCTCCGCTTCTTCATCCGTTCCCGCTTTTTCTGCGGAAATCCCCAGGGCCTTATAGCCGATCATCAAAGATTCCACCAAACCGGTAATCCCCCGAATCAAAGGCCAGCCTAAAATTTTACATTTATTTTTTAGGGGAGCAATATTCATATCCTCGGTGTCGATGGTTTTGTCCGGCAACCGAGACGCCACTACGGTTTTTTGAGGGCCTCGCATCATAATCCCTTCGATCAGTGCTTGTCCGCCAATAGAGGTAATGCATTTTGTCTGTTGTTTAGCCATGGTTTTCTGTATTCCTTTCTTCAATCCCATCCTTCTCAGGCAGGGCAGCCGTACTGGACTCCAAAGCAGATTCCTCCTGTTTTTGCGCTTCCAGTTCCTTGAGGGTTGGAATGATAATGGTCACCGCAGTTCCCACGTTTTCTTGGCTTTCAATTTCCAGGCTGCCCGCATGCAGAGTCATAATTTCGTTCGCCAGAGCAAGCCCAATGCCAGAACCGCGGATGGTCTGATTCGCTTTGTAGAATTTCTTCTTGACGTTTGGAAGATGATCGGGCGGAATGCCGCAACCATTGTCCGCAATGATCACCCGGATATAACCTTCCGACTCCACTGCGCTGACATTGACGGTGCCGCCCTCCTCCGTATACTTCAGCGCGTTATCAATGATATTGACAAATACCTGCCTTAACCGGTTGATATCACCCAGCACAGGAGAGAGCATAGCCGGTTCTTCATAAAGCAAGAATTTGTGTTCCGCCGTCGCCCGGTCGCTGAACATATACACCGCTTCCCCTAATTCGGCAAGAATGTCGATTCGATCCATCATCAGGCTCATCCGGCCGCTCTGCATCCGGGAGAAGTCCAAAAGCTCCTCCACAATGCCGGAAAGTCGTTCTGATTCCCGGATAATCACCCCCATGCCCCGATCAAAGGTCTGGCGATCAATTTCCCCGCCCTGCATCTGCATGGTTTCCGCCCAGCCTTTAATGGCGGTCAGAGGGGTGCGTAGTTCGTGGGAAACGGAAGAAATAAAATCGTTTTTCATCTTTTCCGCAACCCCCAGCTCCACTGCCATGTCATTGATGGTGTCGCACAACTCGCCAATCTCATCGTTGCGTACCTTTTCAATCCGGGCATTAAAGTCACCCTGGGCAATCTTTTGCGCTGTGGAACTGATTTGTTTTAAGGGTGACACAATGGAACGAACAAAATACATGCTGGAGAAAATGATAAACAGCAGCAGAAACACCCCGATGGAGGTGAGAATCGCCGCAATGGTAAATACTTGGGCGTCTGCTTCAGTTAGGGAAACCATATAGCGAATCGCACCCAAAACCTCCCCTTCATCGTTGCGGATCACACGGGTTACCGACATGACCTTTTCTCCAGAAGTCAATTTTCCCGTCCATGTTCCATAGCCGCTTTCATTGCCCAGAGCCGCTTCATAATCATCCATCGGTAATGTTTCATCCGGCGCAAATCCACTGGAGGTGACGATGATTTGTCCAGTAGAGTCAATCACCATCATTTCCATCGCTTCCTTATTGGCGGATTCCTCCACATAACCCCGGGCAAAGGCCAAGAAATCTGAGGGAGATTGATCCCGGTAATCGGAAAAAATATTGGCCAGCTCGGAGGAGCTTCCGTTGAGCACCTGCAGGATTCCATTGTAAACATAGTTCTGCACGGCAAACGACAAGGACAAAATAATTGTGATCAGCACCGCAACTACCATGCCCAGGATATTAAACATCCACCGACGGGTAAGACCCTTCAGCCGCAACCGATTCTACCTCCTTTCACCGATTGACAAAAGGCTTATGCCTCCCATTTATAGCCCAGCCCCCATACGGTCACAATGTGTTTGGGGTTGGACGGCTCATCTTCAATCTTCATCCGCAAACGGCGAATATTAACATCTACAATCTTTTCTTCCCCAAAATAATTTTCGCCCCACACATGCTTCAAAATATCTGTGCGGTCCAAAGCGGTTTTAGGATTGGAAAAGAAATATTCCATAATTTGAAACTCCACTTGGGTCAGTTCAATGGGAGTTCCCCGCTTCAGCAGGGAACGGTTCCTCAGATTGAGGGAAAATTCCCCGGAGCGTAGCTCCTCCTTAAAGTTATTTTCCGTTCGCATTTCCGCTAGAGCGACCCGGCGGTAAACCGCATCCACACGGGCTACCAGTTCCGACGGGCTGAACGGCTTGGTTACATAGTCGTCCGCCCCCATCATCAGGCCGCTGACTTTATCCATCTCTTGCGTCCGAGCGGTCAACATGATGATCCCAATGGAACCGCTTTGCCGACGAAGCTCCTTGCAGACCGCTAATCCATCGTACTGGCCAGGCATCATAATATCCAGCACGGCAATGTCAAAATTACCGCCTTCCCGTTCGTAAATCTCCAGGGCCTGCTCGCCGTTTTCAGCCTCATAGGCATCGTATCCCGCCCGTTTCAAGTTGATTACCACAAATTCGCGGATAGCCTGTTCGTCCTCCGCTACCAGGATTTTCTTCATGATTTGATCCCACACCTTTCTGGGAATGTCTATGGTTCCCATATGCTCAATTCCAATTATTCCTTCTGATAAAAGGGAGCGATATCGGCCTTTACCTGTTCCTCCGTCAAGGCGAGGCGATTCCCAGCATTGGGAATCGAGCCGAGATAAACGGTATCTTCTTTTTCCATTAGTAGAAACAGGGAAGCGTCTGTTTTCATAGTCTCCCACTCATTTTGACTGACAGCCTGGATTTTCAGCAAGGCATCCCCACGGCTGCCGGTTTGGTTGGTTTCATTTGCTGTCTTCCATTCGTAGAACGTTACCGTGTGTTTATTCCCGTCCGCCTGCGCCGTCACTTTGCCTGCCCAGCTTTGAGGAATCACCAGGCTGTAGTGATCCTTCAAACTAATGTAATGGGTAGACTCCCGCAGAGTCATGCCGCTGGTGGTGTCATAGCGGTACCAATGGGTCAGATATGCGCTGGAATCTGATTCATCCGCCGGATACCCAGGCATCAATTCCATCATGGGGAACCGAAGCTGATTGGTTTCCCCTTGATTCTCTGAGTAAACCGGGATCTTTCGGATGGTTGGATTCACATTTTGGGCAGTACTGGAACTGTCAAACGGCGCTTTCAAAACCTGGTTTGTTTTATCCCAGTAGACCAGCTCCGTGACGAGCTGGGAGGACGTCTTCGTTCCATCCAGCAAAACGCCCACCGTATTCTGATCTACCTGCCCCACACTGATGTGATTGTATTGATTGACGTCCCGGTCCAACTCAATGGAGCTGAATACCTCAAATTTGTTGTCTTTGGAAATCCCCAGCAGCTTACCATTAGCTGGATACTCCGCCGTCCCTAGGTTGGCTGTGAAAATCTCCACACTGCCGTCACCGTCAAAATCGGCGATTACCAGCTCGTTATAGAACTGTTTGGACACGTTGTCCAAGGCGCCGATTTCATTCATTTTGCTAGCGGCGGAATCGTATGTATATGCGCTCAATTCACTGACCCCAGTCACCGCATTGCCCCAGCCGACAATCACCTCGTCCGCTCCATCCCCATCCACATCGCCGAAGGCAACTCGGTCTACCTGGTTGGCGGTATTCTGGTACGATCCCCTCAAAATCCAATTGTTGTCTTCTTTGCTCAGAAAGGTAATAATCGTGCCTGACGTTTTCTCCTGGTTCACTTGATAAAAAGCAATGGCGTCTTCTGCCCCGTTCCCAGTAATATCATGCATGATAATCGCTGACCGGTGTTCGCCCGTGCGGGGATATTTCAGAGCAAAGCTGTTGTTGCCAACCACCTGTTCCAAGGCATCATACACATTCTGTTTGTCTCCGGTAGCACGAGGAGGCTGCATCAGTCCTTGAGGATCCACCCCCACTACCGAGCATCCGGTCAGGAAACAGCACAGTACCGCAAATAACATCAGCAACTTGTACTTCATTGACTTTCTCCCCTCTCAGACAATGTTACAGCTGCTATTTGGAGCAACCGATTTGATTTTATTTTGCGTTGTTTTTATCTTGTTAAAATACAATTTTCTATTTCTCTGCTCTCTGAAAATTCCCGGAATCTTTGATTCCGTTGCTATTTCCAGGTTATTATACCATTATACCATTAAAAAATATAGTATCAATCCTGTAATTTAATCTGGGATAAATTTCTCCTGCCAAATTGGGATCAAATGCAAGAAAGATCGGCCCACAACCATTGGTTGCGGCAAAAGAAACCGCAGAATACTGGCAAAACTTGTGGAAACCTAGTATGATAAAGGCAGAAACCAAAACGAAATTGAGAGCCTTCTTTATGAATCTTGAGATCACCCATCGACTGACCAGCCTACGGAAAGCATCCAATCTTTCCTAGGAGATGCTGACGGAAAAACTCAACGTCAGCCCGTCAAGCGGTTTCCAAGTGGGAACGTGGAGTTTCCCATAGTTAAAGATACCACACCAGACATAACAACATCACGCTTATACATTACTTGTTAGTATCAAAAAATTTTATAGAGATTGATCTGGGCAGACATTTCGCGATAGAGTGAAGTGTCTGTTCTTTTTTCGTCTAAAATCAACTTCGGAGGTGGAATTTCACAGCGTCATAGTGTATAATAAATCCAGCACATTCATCTCGGAAGGAGTGACTTAGATGAAATTGATTTGTTCAGATATGCTTCCGGTTGGTTTGGAAGATGGACAGCAATCCATAATTGATTGTATTCATGAACAGTTTGAAAAAGCCGATCAGGTAGAGCTGGCAGTAGGCTATATTTCTAAAGCATCATTGATAGAACTGAATGAGATGGTTGAACGATACAGCATTCAGAAAATTTGTTTGAATATTGGAATGTACTTTATTGACGGGATGCCCGAAAGTTCCTATCGCACAGCACTGGATATAAATGCTGAATGGAATCGAAAAGGCATTGGTGAAATACGGTTGGTAAAGTCTTTCAAATATCATGGCAAGGTGTACTGCTTTTATAAAAACAGCAATATTTTTTCATCTATTGTAGGCTCAGCGAATTTAGGTGTGATAAAATTGGAAGCTTCAAACCGCAGACAATTTGAAACAGCTGTTTTGCTTGAAGGTGCTGAGGGATGCAGTCAGGAAGATCACCTTGTCCAGAGATTGAAGCAACCAATTTGTTCAGAAAACATTTCTGAAATCACCGGGATGACTTTGATTCATGAAGAAAACACAGCATTAAACAATATTGAAAATGTTGAAAAAATCCCAATGTCAGAGGTTTCTCTTTATGAGGAATACTTGACTGAAATTTCCTTTGTGCTTCCGTTAAAAGTGCCTAAATATGAGGAACGACATTTGGATGATGGAAAACATTTTACGAAATCTAATTTGAATGTTTGCTATGCTGCTTCAAGAAGTGCAAGAAAAGCAAGAGATTGGTATGAAACTCAGTTGACAGTAAGTAAAGATATTACCAGATCGGAAGGTTACCCAGAGAAAAATAAACCATTTTTCGTGGCTACGGATGATGGTTATTGGTTTAAAGTGCATACCACAAGTGATGGAAATAAACAGTTCAGCGCAGTTGGTAATGAGTTGATTATGGGGCGGTGGATTAAGGGCAGACTTGCGGCGGCAGGGCTTGTTTTTCCGGTAAATGATACAAGGGGAGATATAGACAGAACTGGTATGATTACGCAAGAAATGTTGAAGGCATACGGCTGTAATCAGTTGGCGTTGACGAAAACCACTAAAAAGGCGTTAGATGAGAATGGGAATGAATTAGATGTCTGGCTGTTTTCTTTTGAATCAGGCGATATAGAAGAGGAGCAGTAAATGAAATATCTTAAACAATATCTAAAAACAATATCGGATCGGGGGAATATTAAGCTGGCAGAATCAATTTCTAAAACAGCTGAGGATGTAGGAAATCAGTACATTAAAACATTTTCATTCAGCAGTCATGAAATTGGTCTCCTATTTGGCAATGTGCAGTCAGGAAAAACTGGACAAATGTTTGGAATCATGTGCAAAGCGGCTGATTTGGGATTCCCTGTTTTTGTGTTGCTGACAACAGACAATGTTGTATTGCAGCAACAAACTCTTGATAGAGTAAAGTCAGATCTTTCAGGATTTTGTATTTGCGGTGAAACAGATGGAGGTCTCTTTTTAGAAAATAGTTTGATTGAACCAACCATTATTGTGCTGAAGAAAAATTACCGTATTTTAAAATTATGGGCTGGTATTTTGAACTCTACGGGTTTTATGAAAGGGAATCCTTTGTTTATTATTGATGATGAAGCGGACGCAGCCTCACTTAACACGCTTATAAATAAAGGAAAAAAATCATCAATCAATAGATACTTGGATATGATTAAAAATGAATCTTCCAGCAGTATTTACTTGCAGGTAACCGGTACACCGCAGGCACTACTACTTCAAACATTGGCTTCTGGCTGGCATCCCTATTTTACATACTATTTCCAGCCCGGTGAAGCGTATTTAGGGGGAGATTTCTTCTTTCCAAAAAATCAGCGAGCTGACTGTATTTCTTTTCTTGAAGAATTGGACAATCCAACCAGATCGGTTCTTCTGCATCACTTGGCTGTTGCTGGACAAACTGCGGCTTCTGGCGGAAAGGTATCAAACTGCTTAATCCATCCAAGTGTAAGGCAAAATGTTCACAGCAGATTTGCAGCAGATGTTGAAAAAGAATTAAGTTGGTGTTTGGATAATCTGAATGACGCATTTAAAGAAGCTTTGGAAAAAGAATATGCCAGCTTGAAGCCAGAAAAGAGCATTAAGGTGTCTTTTAATTCATTGTTTGCAGAAGTAGAAAAAATGCTGTTGAATAACAGTGTTAAAATACTGATTATGAATGGAAAAAATGAAGTTTCCAGTGAAGAATATGCCTGTGGATATAATATAGTGGTAGGCGGAAATACATTAGGACGCGGGGTAACTTTTCCGGGACTTCATACGCTTTATTATACGAGAACCAGCAAAAAGCCGCAGGCAGATACAATGTGGCAGCACAGCCGTATGTTTGGATATGACCGAGACCCTGGTCTGATGGAGGTTTTCATTGATGAACCTTTATATAAGCTGTTTGCAGATATAAACGCAACAAATAATTCCATAATTTCACAAGTGGAAAATGGAGGCGAGAGAATTAGAATTTATTACCCGGAAGGGTTAAATCCAACTAGAGCAAATGTTTTGGACAATAAAAAAGTTTCCGTGATTTCAGGCGGCACAAATTACTACCCGTTTTCACCGGAAAATGACAGTATAGATGCCTTGGACAGTTTATTGGCTCCATTTGATGATAAAGAACCGATGTATCAAGTGAATCTTCGGCTTATGCAGGAAATTTTAAAACATATTTTGTCTGCGGACGACTTTAGCATACAGGCATTTTCTGATGTGCTAAATACAATGCTCTCTGACAAGCCGACTGCTCAAGGATATTTAATTGTACGCAGAAACAGAGATGTTGCAAAAGGAACCGGTGCATTGCTGTCCCCGAATGACTGGGCTCTTGGTGCGGCATACACGGAGCAGACTGTTTTGACTATGTATAAGGTTACTGGAAACAAAGGGTGGAATGGAAGAAAATTATGGATTCCTAATATTAAACTGCCGTCTGGGGTTGTGTACTACAATGTAACAGAAGAATAAAATATATGATTACAGGGGTGAAAAAATGTTTGACACAGAACTTCTGGAAAGGATATTTTGGGAGCCGCTATCCTCAGGGGCAGATCATTTGCTTATTATAAGCGGATATGCCACACCCAATATGGCTTCATGGCTTTTTAAAAATATTGAGAAGAAAACAGAAAAGGAAATTGACATATCGCTGATTGTTGGGATGGTTCCTTATGATGGGCTAAGCATATCAATTCATGAAGGCTTTAAATCTCTTGTGGATTCGTCAACTCTGCCAGCAGAAGTAGGTAGCTTTTCATGCAGTTATGTGTGTGAAAATGCTCCTGTGCATACAAAGCTGTATATATGGCTGAAAGGAACAATTCCAATGAGGGCATTTATTGGCTCTGCTAACTTCACACAGAGCGCATTTGGCCATGAACGCAGAGAAGTCATGACTGAATGTGACTTGCAGGAAGCGTTGGTATATTATAATAAAATAGAACAAGATACAATTTATTGCAATCATGGCGAGATTGAAGATCAGATTGTGCTTCATGCAACACATCCGATTCTTGATAAAGAAAATAATTTGGTTGGAAGTATCACTGGACAAGACATTCCATCCGTTACGCTTTCACTGCTTTCGCGCTCAGGCGATGTTGGGAAAAAATCTGGACTTAATTGGGGGCAGAGGGGGAAACGCAATAGGAATGAAGCATATATCCCATTGCCTGCCCAAATAGCCAGAACAGGATTTTTCCCTCTGGATGAACAGCATTTTACAGTTCTTACTGATGACAGGCATCAGCTGATTCTCCGCGTTCAGCAACAAGGCGACAAGGCTATCACAACGCCTCTCAGCAATGCACAGTTAGGAGAATACTTCCGAAATAGACTTGGTTTGTCCAATGGTGCTTTTGTTACAAAAGCAGATTTAGAGACGTATGGAAGAACGGATGTAACCTTTTATAAACTGGATGAGGAACAATATTATATGGATTTTGCTGTTCATGATGTTCAATGAAAGTGTGGTGAAAAAATGGCTGATAATCACACAAAAGAAATTCGAAGCATGAATATGTCACATATAAGGAGTAAGAACACAAAGCCAGAAGAAATTGTACGGAAATTTCTGTTTTCAAAAGGGTTGAGATATAGAAAAAATGTCAAAAAACTCCCTGGTTGCCCAGATATTGTACTGAAAAAGTATAAAGCGGTAGTATTCGTTAATGGGTGCTTTTGGCACAAGCATGATTGCGGAAGATTTGTATGGCCTTCTTCAAATGTGGAATATTGGAGCAAGAAAATCAACTACAATGTTGAGCGTGATGCTCAGAACATTGCGTTGCTCACTGAACAAGGATGGCGAGTTCTGATAATATGGGAGTGTCAATTAAAGAAAAAAGTAGCCGAGCAAAATCTGGAAATGCTATATGATAAAATCATAGAAACATAAATTTGACTAAGGAGGTTGACTTAATGATAACATCTTATGAAATCACATTAAAACGTACATATTTAGAATGGGGTTCCTATCGATATACAAATTCCCGTGGGGTTGTATATGGCGAAGGATACATACCAATACCAGCAAACGTTGCTTATTCCAATAATATTTTTAATCAAAATGGCACTGATGGGAAAGATGTTTTTGGAGAAAATCTTTTTTATTGCAGCTCAGCAGACGGTTTATATCAAGGAGTTATTCGAGCACAAGGAAATCAAGATAATCCTCGATATGCGAAACAGTTTTCCGGTGATAAAGACTTAAAGGCAATAGGTAATTGGTTTTATCAGGCAGAAGCTTCCGTTGGCGACAAGATTAGGGTTACATGGACAAGCCCTACGGAAATCGTAATTGAAAAACTATAATTCCAAAATGGAGGGGTGAACTTTAGGATTGAAGTTCACTCCTCCATTTTTATTCGTTAATATTAGGTTCAACAAAAGGATAGTCAACTCCAGCAAAACTTTTTAGTATTGCCTCAAAAATAATCTGAGCACCCTGACAGGGAACAGCCATTCCTATTTGTTTGCGAACACTTTCCTTGCTTCCGATAAATTGGTAGCTGTCAGGAAAAGTTTGGAGCCGCGCCCGCTCACGATTAGTGAGGGCTCTTGATTCAGACCAATGATAAATATGTGTTCCGCCGCCGCCGCTTCCGGTTACAGTGTATGCAGGTTTGGTTGGATCAAGTCTTTTGTATATTTGACTGATTTTAGCTCCATTGATATGGAGCTGGAGATCTTCTGGAATGTCTGCTGTAAAAGCATTTTCACCGGGTTTGATATAATTTAGACGCTTTACAACTGTCGGCGATTGCTTGGTGGCTTCATTGTTAAAAGCATCTGCTGGAATAGGCGGAACCTCTATTGCAGTCTTGCAAGTGTTGTCAATATCTTTGTATGGTTCAGGTGAAGGAACATGATATTTAACATTAAGGTCATTGCGAATCCCAACTATGATAATACGGTGTCGAGCCTGCGGCACCCCATACTGTTCAAATTTATATAGATGTGGTGTCAATGTGTAGCCCGCCTCACTCATTTCCAACAAAATTTTTGAAAATGCTTTTCCGTCATTAGCATTTCTGAGCCCCCCTACATTTTCAGCCAGAAACCACATTGGTCTATATAGATTTAAAACTTTTACGCCGTAAGAGTAAAGCGGCCCATACACACCGTCCATACCTTTTTGCTCCCCTACAACGCTGTAATCGTTGCATGGAAAACCAAATGCCAGAGCATCTATATCCGGAAGCCCCTTCAAATTGAATTTGCGTATGTCTGCCTGGTAAACCGTTTCAGGATGATTCGGGCAAATATTGTGCCTATATGTTTCGCAGGTATCTCCATCATAATCATTTGCCCATTGATGGACTATTCTAAAGTTGGGGTTTTCAATCTGAGCATTCATTGCTCCGTAAGCCAACCCGCCGGGGCCACAGAACAACTCACCTAATCTAAAAATCATATGGAATCACCTCTGAGATTTCTTTGTAAGTATATCAATTTGTTTTTGAACGAGGTCTCTTTCTTCATCAGTCAACAAATCAACGCCAGAAAAGCACCTCTGATATTGTGTCAAGTCGTTTTCATCAAGATATCCACACAGCAAGTATAAAGAAATTACATTTACATTATATAATCCAGCCAGCTTTTTTAATGTAGCTGGGGCTGGATTTTGGGTTTCGCCCTTTTCAATATGGCTGAGAACTGAATCGTGGATTCCCGTTTTTTTATAAACATCATTAAGACTGAAAGTTGAATCCTGACGAAGTTTTCTCAGCTGTTCTCCTAATCGTTTCATGACCAGCCTCCTAACTTGTTTAAGTATAGCACATACGCTGCAAAAAAGCAATGAAATTCTGAAAAACGCTGCGATATTGCAGCACTTATTTTGGTTAATAGTCCGTCAGCTCCACAATTATATTACTCTGCTGGTACAGCCAGTCCGTAAATTCTTTCGGGCTGGCTGTTCCTGCTTTTACAGCCTTTTTTCTCTGCAACGCTTCTTTCTTGAAGTTAGCAAAGGCAGCCTGTATTTTTTCCAGACGGTCAGCCGGAAAGCCGGTGGTATTCTTTGCCCGGTTGATTTTGTTGCGCCAGTTCTGACATTCATTTTTATAAAGCAAATCATAATTGTTCTCTCTGGCTCTTTTGTCAAACTCCCGCTTGTTTTGAAGCGCCTGTGCCTTGCGGCACTTATCGCTGCACAGCTCATACCGCTGGCTCTTTGCCAGAAAATATTTCCCGCAGACCTTGCACTGCCGGAAGCACAGCCCCCAGTCATTCAGCCGGTTCAGATAGTAGGTTATCAGCGGATAGAGGGACGCATAAGCAGACACACATTCCTCTGTGCGCCGGTTGTCCGGGAACCAGAGGTCAAGCCGGGTATCTTCGGACGGTGCGCCTTTGAAATAAAGGCTACCAGCCTGAAAGTGTTTCGGTTTTCCTGTCTCCTTATCAAAGCTCATGGCTCCGTCATGGAATACCCCGGTCAGGCTGCTCATTTTGTCCATGAAACGGTCACAGGCAACGTTACGGTCACGGGGTTCTCTGGCAAGCAGATAGCTGTTCCAGATACGGAATGCCACATACATTTTTAGAGGTTCATTGCTAAGGTATTTCTTCCAGAGAAATTCACTTGCCGCCTGTTCCAGCTCTGGCTGTTTCCATCGGTTGGAGTGGAGGGCTTGCCGCAGCGGAGAAAGCCCGTATAAGTTCCATTCCCTGTCCGTGTCCTGCTCAAAGTTTATCAGAAAAGTTCCCAGCGGGCGTGTCACATCACAAAGCACCTCTGCATATTTGCTCCCATCCAGCCGGAAGCGAATCTGCTGTTCTTCCCCAATCAAAATCCGCTCTTTCATTTTCTTCCTGTCCAGCGTCAGGACAAACAAAATCCTCTCAAAACACGGTTCATGCCGCACAAACTGGTTTTCCATTCCTATCCCCTGCCTTTGTTTATGGTAATTATATAATTCAATCATATCCGTTACACTCATGGTATCGCATAAGTATTGTTTTGTCAAGGTTAATCCGCTATGATGATTGCAGTTGGTAATTTCGTACCACACAGCACCTTGACAAGTGAATGACCGTCCAAAAGGGATATGACCGGCAGGAGAAGTGACGCATCCAGCGCACCAATGCCGGGAAACGCCGCAGGAATGGGGCAGGATAACGGCTTTTGGGGAGAACGGCAACAGGAAGCATTTCAACTTATTTGATTTATGGGAGGAACAGAATGAACGATAAAAAAAGATTGAGCAGCTATGATGATTTACCGCTGGTTCTGGATGTGGCAGACATCCAGCGGATTATGGGAATTTCAAGAGTGAGCGCCTATGAGCTGGTACACACCCCCGGCTTCCCGGCGTTCCGCAGGGGCAGGCTTATCAAGGTCAGCAAGATTGCTTTCTTTGAATGGATGGCAAAAGGCTCCGAAACCGTACCGAAAAGCGACAAATAAATGGAAAGTATCATTCCCTGCCTGCAATACTGCCGCCTTTCCCAAAGGCGCATACAGAGGGAAAAAACCTTGAAAATGATACCGAAACGCTACACCAAAACCGCCTGTCTGCGTACAGCGGATAGACACGGAGAAAGGAGCCGGTTATGGCGAGAATGAGTAACAAGCGGCGGCTGGAATGGTCTTTCTTCTTAAATGAGAGAAACCGTATCACTTACAACGAACTGTGCCGGAAATGCCAGCACCAATGTAAACAGAGCTTCCGGGCGGTTGTGATTGACTGCCCCAAGTATCTTTCCAAACGTTCCAAGAAAAAGGACAAATCTGCCGAAAACGGCAAAATCCCTTAGGAACTAAGGGCGCACTTCTATACAGGTCTTTCAGACCCGTATCGTGCGTCCTGCGGAGCTGCTTCCCTGACCGCCAGCTTTTGCAGTCAGAGGAAGTCTGCGTTCGCTCCGCTCCGACAAGGTGGCTCTCTCGTCTGCCGACTCGGTCGGCGCTTCAAAGCGCTTCGCACTTTGAGGTCTCCACTGGAGACCCGCGCCCCCTTGCGCCGCTAAAGCGGCTATCCCCTGTGTACCCGCCGAAAAGAGAAATCCGCTTTGCGTCTTTCCCTTTTCATCGGGTTTTATAGAAGTACCGACACACTGACCGTCTGCGGATGGTCTTTCTTTATCTTAAAGCAAAGGATGTGAGAACATGGAGAAATCTCTGGAACAGTTAAAAAGAGAATATGAAAAAACCACCGTCCTGCTGGAACAGGAAAAACGGAAAATGCAGCGTTTGAAAAACCGGCAGGCGTATCTGGAAAGCGGCTCCCGGAAACAGCGGACGCACCGGCTGATTACCCACGGGGCAGCCATTGAGAGCATAGTGCCGCAGACAAAGGAGCTGACCGAAACGGAATTTTATTCCCTGATGGAAAGCATTCTGAATCTGCCGCAGACTGCACACTTCATTCAGTCTGCTATGGAGAGCCACAGCCCGCAGGAGAAAGGCGGTGACGAAGGATAGCACTCTATCATTTTTCAATCGACCAGATAAAACGAAGTGCCGGTCAGAGTGCCATTGCCAGCGCAGCCTACCGAGCCGGGGAGCGTCTTTTCAGCAGTTACTATGGAGAGGTCAGCGACTACACGAACAAAGGCGGCGTGATTGCTTCGGAAATCATGCTGCCGCCCCATGCCCCGGAAGAATATCTTGACCGGGCAGCCCTCTGGAACGCCGTGGAGAAATGCGAGAAGCACCCCAAAGCCCAGCTTGCCTATTCCTTTGACATTGCCATGCAGAATGAACTGACGCTGGAAGAAAATGTGGAACTGGCGAGGAAGTTTGTACAGGAGCAGTTTGTGGCAAAAGGCATGATTGCCGACCTTACCTTTCACAGACCGAACAAAGAGGACGGCGGCATCCCCAACCCGCATTTTCATGTGATGACAACCATGCGCCCCCTGAACCCGGACGGCACATGGGGACAAAAACAGCGGCGGGAATATGTCCTTGATGAAGATGGAAACCGTGTCCGGGATAAAAACGGCGATTATGTGTTTAACGCTGTCCATACCACCGACTGGCACGAGCCGGAAACGCTGGAACACTGGCGGGAACAGTGGGCGGTTATCGTTAATACAAAATTTGAAGAAAAGGGGCTGGATGTGCGTATCGACCACCGTTCTTATGTGCGGCAGGGGCTTGACCTGATACCCACCGTCCATGAGGGAGCCAGCGTCCGGCAGATGGAAGCAAAGGGCATCCGCACCGAGAAAGGGGAACTGAACCGCTGGATAAAAGCCACCAACCGACTCATGCAGGATGTACGGAAGAAAATCAAAGCCCTGTTCGGCTGGATGGCAGAGGTAAAAGAGGAGCTTTCCAAACCGCAGACACCCAGCCTTGCCGACCTGCTGATCGCTTACTATGATGAACGCAACGCCGGGGCATGGAGCAATAAAGCCAGAACCGGCAACTTAAAACAGTTTGCGGAAGCGGTCAATTACCTGACGGAAAACAAGCTGTTCACGCTGGAAGATTTACAGGAACGCCTTTCCTCTGTCAGCGGGGAATTTGAAACGCTGGGCGGCTCCATGAAAGAAAAATCTGCCCGGATGAAAGAATTGCAGGAACTGATAAGGCATGGCGAGAATTACCAGCGTCTAAAGCCTATCCATACGGAACTTAACAATATCAAGTGGAAGAAACAGAGGGAGAAATTTGAAGAAGCCCACGGCGCAGATTTACGGCTGTTTTATACCGCCCGCCGCATTCTGAAAGAAAAGCTGGACGGAGAACCCATTGCCCTGAAAGCATGGAAACAGGAATATGCACAATTAAAAACAGAGTATGCCGAGCTGTCCCCGCAGCACAAGCCGCTCCGGGAGGAAGTCATACGGCTCCGGCAGGTAAGAAACGCCGTAGACACCGCACTGCGCCGGAGGGAACAGCCGCAGGAAGTACAGAGAAAGAAACAGGAGATGGAATTATGATTTTGGAGGTGAGATGATTTTGTATTATTCGCAGGAACAGGTAGACCGGGCAAATCAGACCAACATGGAAGATTTCCTGCGGTCACAGGGGGAAACCCTCATACGCAGTGGAAAGGAATACCGCTGGAAATACCATGACAGCCTGACGGTGCGGGGAAATAAATGGTTCTGGCACAGCCAAAGCAGGGGCGGCTACCCGGTGGATTTTGTGATGGAGTTTTACGGCAAGTCCTTCCCGGAAGCGGTGCAGATGCTGACCGGCGAAGCAGGCGCAGGCAAGCCGGAGGCCTGCCCCGCCCCATCGCCT
Organism: Clostridiales bacterium; assembly: GCA_022801595.1. Taxonomy (GTDB): domain Bacteria; phylum Bacillota; class Clostridia; order Oscillospirales; family Acutalibacteraceae; genus UMGS1071. The sequence goes on from JAAWSO010000018.1 coordinate 30,914, forward strand.
GATTTCCGGCTCCCGCTGCACAATCCCACCAATACGAAAGCGATAAAGTATCTGACAGAGGAACGAAAGATTGACCGAGACATTGTCGCTACCTTTATCGCCGCCGGGGATATTTACGAGGACACCCGCCACAATGTGGTGTTTGTAGGGCGGGACAGCGGAACACAGGACGCACCTGGCATTCCCCAATACGCCCACTGCCGGGGAACGTCCGATAAGTTCCGGCAGGATGTGAGCGGTTCGGATAAAGCCTGTAATTTCAGCTATCAGGGAGACAGCGACCAGCTTTTTGTCTTTGAAGCCCCCATTGATATGCTGTCCTTTATCTGCCTTTATCCCAAAGACTGGACGAAACGCAGCTACCTTTCGCTGGGCGGTGTGGCGGGAAAGGCACTGGCGCATTTTCTTTCTGAACGCCCGGACATCCGCAGGATATTCCTGTGTCTGGACAATGACAATACCGGGAATGAGGGGTGTAGCCGCCTTTCTTCTGAACTGCAGGAGGGCTTGACTATCCTGCGTCTGCTCCCGGCTATGAAAGATTGGAATGAAGTGTTGCAGCGCCGGGAGGAAATACCAAACCGCAAATATATATCGGAAACAAGCACGCTGAAAGAATCGGCAGCGGAGCCGCCTGTTCCCATGATACGCATGAGCGAGGTGCAGGAGGTGGCGGTGGAATGGCTGTGGGAACCGTACCTGCCATTTGGGAAGCTGACGATTTTACAGGGCAACCCCGGCGAGGGAAAGACCTATTTTGCCATGCAGCTTGCGGCTACCTGTACCAACCGCCGCCCTCTCCCCAACATGGAGCCGCTGGAGCCTTTCAATGTGATTTACCAGACCGCCGAGGACGGGCTGGGCGATACGGTAAAGCCCCGGCTTCTGGAAGCAGGCGCAGACCTTGACCGTGTGATGGTTATTGACGATGGGGATAAGCCGCTGACGCTTTCCGATAAACGGCTTGAACGGGCTATCCGGGAGAACCATGCAAGGCTTCTGATTATTGACCCGGTGCAGGCGTTCTTAGGTGCAGACGTGGATATGAACCGGGCAAACGAGGTACGCCCCATTTTCCGAAAGCTGGGGGAAATCGCACAGGAAACAGGCTGTGCCATTATCTTAATCGGACATCTGAACAAAGCCGCCGGAAGCCAGAGTACCTACCGGGGCTTAGGCTCCATCGACATTACGGCTGTTGTCCGCAGCCTGCTGTTTATCGGCAAGGTCAAGAATGACCCTACCACAAGGGTACTGATACAGGAGAAAAGCTCCCTTGCCCCACCGGGGAAGTCGCTGGCATTTTCTCTGGGGGACGGCAACGGTTTTCAGTGGATAGGCGAATACGACATGACAGCCGATGAACTGCTTGCCGGTGCCCTATACTCCGCCATTACAGCAGAGCCGTTCGCTTTTTATCCCATTCCTTTACCCTCTGCGTCATTTCTT
>JAAWSO010000061.1 GCA_022801595.1 Clostridiales bacterium
GCTCGCTTTCTTGTCGGAAAGGTCATGGCGTACAGTCCCCGTGGCTCGCTGTATCACAAACGTATCTGTCTGCTTTATTCAGTTTTCAAAGAGCAGTTGGCTAAGCAGTAAGCTTCCATGTATGAAAGCAGGAGCAGGGCAGGAAAGAGGTTTTCAATAAATCATGCCCTGCTGGTATCTGCTTATTCTTCTTCGATTTCTATATCAATCTCAAAGTCCAAAATCATTTTGATTAAGGCTTCTCGAATACGCCCCTTTAATTCCATATCGACAACAATATAGACGTTGCCATATTCATCATATAAAGGACGTAAGCAGCACTTTGCTATGTACAGGTCATAAAATGCCAGCAATTTCTCAATCGCATTTTCTTCGCCGTCCATAGCTGATGAAATCAGATAATAAGACGGCTTCTTAAATCCTTGCTTCATTTTTTACTTTTCCTCCTTTAATAATTTTTTCATAGTGTCTAAAGCATGGTACCTGTTTCTGAATACTCCGCTTTGCGTGATGTTCTGCAAGTCTGCAATCTCTTTTTCTGTCATTTCCAAGAAGTAATACATCAGCAGAGTGTTACGCTTTCTTTCTGGCAGTTTCTTCAATGCTTCTGCAAGTTCATCATCAAGGACTTTAATATCCATGCCACACACATTAAAAATCGTGTAATCAGTTTCGTAGTCGTCCCATACAGCCAGCTTTTCAACGATAATGTCTGGAAGTTCACAAAATGGTACTTCTTTATCTTTTCGCCTTTTCAATTCCTGCTGGTAGTCCTTTACAACATGGCGGACAACTTTCTTTAAACAACTTTCAAAACGGCATTGAATTGTTTTCTGGAAGTCAGACGGTTTCATCAATCTCACCCCCTTTCCGTTATGACGTGAAAAGTGCTTATCCCTCTTTCCGCACCATATAGGGACTGAAAGGTGTGATTTAATGACCTCTTTTTAAAAAATTTTTTTCGGGTATGAAAAAAGCCCGCACAAAACATATAGTCTGTACGAGCCTTTAAAGCTAAAACATATTCAATTTTTAATGGTGTGCTATTAGGTGGAATTTGATTGTAAAGAATTGTACTTAAAGCTTTCCATAACGCAAGCCCCCTTAAAGCCCCCTTTTAAGTATTTAAAAACATCATTTTACAGCATAACGAATTTCAATAAACTGGAAATTATCACAGCGGTTTTTCTCTCTCCTGTACAAAGTCACTTTCAAAGGCAATTTCTATCGTAGCATGGTTTATTCTTGTTCCTGTGAAACATGCAACATATTCATCTTCTTTTTTTAAATTTTCAAGTGAAATTGAAAAGGCTTCTGATTGAACATTCCCTTCCCATGTACTGCTCCATAAAACTTCCTTGGTTTTATTGTTTTTTACTTCTAAAATCCCATTTTCGCCGTCCATTTCCAAATTACCTTGGGCAATTAAAGTGTCTAAATCATCTGATACACAAAATAATCTTTCATCGATAAACGGGTCTATATCGTCATAACCTTCGTCTAATGCCATTTCAATGATTGTGTTAGTGGCATTTGCCGTATCGCTATTCACAGCAGTATTCGTACACGCTGTCAAAGCCGCCATGGTGACAAGTATAATAAATATAATTGCTGATTTCTTCATATAGCACCTCCATAACTTCTAATTTAGACTTTGCGCTTCTTAAATTTTTCTTTTGCATATTCATATGCTTCTTGAATATGCGGTTTCAATTCCTCAAAAGTTTTTTCCGATGGATTCAGTGAACATATCCACCCCATCCACGCATATACGGGGTGGGGGAGGATTTTGTTTGTTGCAGAAAAATCATAATTCATATCAACTATCTCCCCCTTTGCAGGGCGCTTTGGTATAAAATCAAACATTTCTATAAAAGTAGTTTTTCGTATTCCTAAATTGATTCGGTATATATTCTTCCTGTTCAAGTTGGAGCTTTTGTCATTATCTCCGTCTTTTTCTTTTACCGTCAAAATATAGACACCACGCTTTAGAATATTATCAGGATTATAATAAACCCCTCTTTCCCCCCAACTATTAACTAAGACCGTTCCCTCTAAATTTTCAAGACAGTATTTTAATACTTCATCTGGTGTCATATATTATCCTCCACTCCAAACTTTAATATATTTTGATACACATTATTTTTAGATTTTAATGTTGTTCAATATAATTTGATGACATTTATTTTAAAGCATTAACAATTATTGCTACTTTCATGACATACTCTTATTTTCAAAACCTAATCAATAGATAATGCTGGGACTGCTAATCTAGCTCCTGTACTTGTATCTGCACCAAAGTTGAAACTTGGAGCTATGTCATATGCGAATTTATAGCCATATAGGGTAGGGTTATATTTCCCTATTGCTACATATGTGCTTTCAATCGCTTTACAAAAATCTTCTTCATTTTCATATGGTTCACTTTGAAAATATAGCATAATACATTCTGGAAGCTCTACTATTTTATATGGTTCTGGGAGTTTTTTATCATATTCTATAGGGACTTCAATACCTGCCGCTATCTTTGAAAAACCTATTTCTACAAATTTTTCTGGAAGTTCAATTAAAGCGGCAGGCTCAATTTTTTCTGGAATACTATTCAAAAGTCCTTCCCATTCACAACCAATTTCCTCGCAATAAGTAAAATAATCGTGTGCATTTTTAGACGGTAGATAAATAAGTTTTCTTTTGTTACGTTTTTTTGCAGTAATCATACAGAAATTCAAATCATTACTCATTGGTAATTCCTCCTTATGTTTTAGTAAAGCATAATAATGGCTAATTGGATATTGTATGAATAATGGAATGGCAGTTTTTTTCTCACGATATACAGAGGGCATAATATGGAATCTTTTGTAAAATGAACGTGAAAATCCCTCATGTGTTTCATAATGACTATTCAATGCTACTTCTAAAATTGACTTCTTTGTATTTAATAGTTCATTTGCACCCTCTGTTAAGCGGACAGCGGTAATATATTCTTGTAGTGTTTTATTTAGATGTTTCTTAAATAACCTGTCAACTTGCCGTCTTGAATATCCAACCTTGGAACAGACATCATTTGCATTGAAATTATCATCTTTATAATGTGCCTGTATGTAATTCTGTATTATCTGTACCACTTCTACATCTTTCATTAATATCCACCTCTAGTATAATGACTGCTATTAAAC
>JAAWSO010000019.1 GCA_022801595.1 Clostridiales bacterium
GAGTACACCAAGATGAACGTATTGGTTCAGTCTGCTCAAGCTATGCTGGCTCAAGCAAACCAACAGCCACAATCCGTTCTCCAATTGCTCCAGTAATTTTGGTATATGATTTTGCGATTGTTTCCTTTTTCTGTGAACCAGTAAAGTGATCCTTTCGCACAGGAGCCTCACCTGGCGTTGCTGGGTGGGGCTTCTTTATTGTTTGAAAAAGAAAAAGGGTCTGATTTTCAGGAAAGACGGAAGATTTTTTCCAAAACCCCCTTTTCTTTTCCTGCATTTAAAAATATAATAGAAGGAAACACATTGATAAAAGGAGCTAATGCTTGATGAATTCTTTGGTTTCCATCGAGGCTTTGTTTGACCTATCCCATACGGCCGCCGCTCCACTCTTCCAGCGGCTGACCTATCCTTGGGAGGCGCTGCCGGAGATTTCGAATTTTATTTTGGAGTTGGGGAAAACCCTTTCTCCCCAGGAGTATGAACAACGGGAAGAAACCGTTTGGATTGCGAAATCCGCCAAGGTATTTCCTTCCGCCTATATCGCAGGACCCGCCGTCATCGGTCCAGATACCGAGGTGCGGCATGGAGCGTTTATCCGCGGCAACGCCTTGGTGGGGGCTGGCTGTGTGGTTGGCAATTCCACAGAGCTGAAAAATGTGATTTTATTTGACCAGGTGCAAGTTCCTCATTACAATTATGTGGGCGACTCCATCCTAGGCTACCGGTCTCATATGGGAGCCGGTTCCATCACCTCCAATGTGAAAGCAGACAAAACCCTGGTGGTGGTGAAGGCGGAAGGCCAGCAGATGGAAACCGGACTGAAAAAGTTTGGTGCGATATTGGGGGATCAGGTGGAGATTGGCTGCAATTCGGTTTTGAACCCGGGGACTGTAGTTGGGAGAAACTCCAATGTATATCCTTTGTCCATGGTGCGTGGTTATGTGAAAGCAAACAGTATTTATAAATGCGCAGGAGAAATTGCGCTAAAACAAGAACGGTAATCCAGAGAAAGCCTGTCGGAATTATTTCCGACAGGCTTTTTTTTATGGCAACAAAGAGAGGAGGGTAAAGTGGTTTTTTTGAAAGTCCAAGATTCCTTCCTCTTTCATTTTTCCCAGTTCCCGGGACATAGCGCTTCGGTCAATACAGAGGTAGTCAGCCAGTTCGTTGCGGTTTAAAGAGAGGGAAAAGGAAGCGGATTTTTGGCGTTCCGCTTGGTCTAAGAGAAAAGCTTCCAATTTACTACGGATTGTTTTGTGGGAAAGATAGGACATTTTTTGATTGAGCATAGCGTTTTTCTGGGCGAAAATTTTCATCAGATTTTGGATTAAGGTATGATGAAAGGAACAGGAGGACGAGCAGGTATGGAGAATTTTTTTTATATCGAACAGCAGGACTTGGCAGGATTCCTTGGCAAAGACGGACACAGGCATGACTGGCACATCCATGCAGGCGTAGGTTTCTCCAAATAGGCTGCCAGGATAGAGCGTGCCGATGATCATCCGGTCACCCAGAATATTTTCCCGGATTACCTGCGCTTGTCCAGACAACACAACCCCCATTTGAGGTTTGGTTTTCCCGGCCAAAAAGAGGAAAGTTTCTTTTTTTACAGTTTGTTCTTTGGCCTGTAAGCAAGCGAGTAAAGCTGGGAGTTCTTCGGAATGAATGCCATGAAACAGAAGCATGTTTTCTAAAATTTTTTGATTCATTTTATTTTTCCTTTTCATTTGTTGCAGTTGCAACGGATTTCTTCCCTTCAGTATAGTATAATTTCCTCAGAAAATAAACAACAAATCTAAAGGAGCGAGTAAAATTGATTCGTACCATTATTAAAATAGACGAAGAAACATGTACTGGGTGCGGGCTTTGCGTCAGCGCCTGTCATGAAGGAGCCATTGAGATGGTAAATGGAAAAGCCCGACTGATTAAGGACGACTACTGCGATGGATTGGGAGACTGTTTGCCAGCCTGTCCAACCGGAGCGATTACCTTTGAGCAGCGGGAAGCCGCTCCTTATGACGAGGAGGCGGTCAAAGCCCGGCAACAGGCGAAACAAACAACAACCCCATTGCCTTGTGGATGTCCCGGAAGCCAGTCCAAGGCGATCCAGCGCCCCGTTGCTTCTGCTCCGGCTGTTTCCCAAGTGGTTGTGCCTATGGAAAGCCAGCTCATGCAGTGGCCGGTGCAAATTAAGCTCGTACCAGTCAACGCGCCGTATTTTGATGGGGCCAATTTATTGGTGGCGGCAGACTGCGCGGCTTATGCCCACGGGGATTTCCACAACCAGTTTATGAAGAATCATATTACCATCATCGGCTGCCCAAAATTGGACGCTGGCGATTATACCGAAAAACTTACCGCCATTTTGTCTCAAAACCAGATTAAAAGCGTGAAGGTAGTTCGCATGGAAGTACCTTGCTGCGGTGGGATTGAGCGGGCTGTGATCCAAGCATTGCAGCAATGTGGAAAAATGATCCCGTGGCAGGTGGTGACCCTTGGCGCTGATGGCCGTATTGTCGAATAAATTTCAAGAAAAGGAGAATTGTTATGTGCAATATGTTTTGTTTCCAATGTGAGCAAACCGCAGGAGGAAAAGGCTGCCAAAATAAAGTGGGGGTTTGCGGCAAAACCGCGCAAACTGCCGTGCTGCAAGATCAGTTGACCGGAGCCTTGATCGGTTTGGCTAAGGAGGTTTCCGGGAAGCTGAGGACTCCTGAGTTGGATCGGTTGATGGTGGAAGGTTTATTTACCGGAGTGACCAACGTCAGCTTCGACGACAGCCGCCTGGAAGGACAGATTGCCGAGATTCATCAGGCGAAAGAAGCATTGGCAGGTTCGTCCTGTTCCAATGCTCCAGACTATGATCTCAATCGGATCTGGAAAGACGACCACGAGGATATCCGTTCTTTGAAATCGATGATTTTGTTTGGCCTGCGCGGTATGGCTGCTTATGCGCACCATGCAATGGTACTGGGCTATACTGATCAAAGCGTCATGGATTGCTTTTTTGACGCAATGGCAATGATTGGACAGGAACAAAGCGCAGAAACCTTGCTGGATTTGGCTATGAAGGTGGGCGAGGTGAATGTTACCTGCATGGCGTTGCTGGATCAGGCCAACACAGAAACATATGGCGATCCGGAGCCGACTACCGTGTCCATGACGGTGGAAAACGGCCCGTTCATCGTGGTAACTGGACATGACCTGCATGACCTGTATTTGCTCCTGGAACAAACCAAAGATAAGGGGATCAACATTTATACCCACAGTGAAATGCTTCCTGCCCATGCCTATCCCAAGCTGAAGGCTTATCCTCACTTAAAGGGGAATTTCGGCACAGCATGGCAGAACCAGCAGAAGGAATTCGCGGATATCCCGGCTCCAATTTTGTACACCACCAACTGTCTGATGCCGGTAAAAGACAGCTATTACGACCGGGTCTTTACCACTGCCCTGGTGGCTTATCCAGAAATGGTGCACATTGGGGAGGACAAGGATTTTACCCCGGTGATTGAAAAAGCTTTGGAGCTGGGCGGATATCCAGAAGATCATGTTACCCAGGGAATCAACGGCGGCACGCAAGTGGTCACTGGCTTTGGCCGTCATGCGGTTCTATCCGCGGCGGGTACGGTAGTCGAAGCAGTGAAAAATGGGGATATTCGGCATTTCTTCTTGGTTGGTGGCTGCGACGGCGCGCGTCCCGGACGGAATTATTATACGGAGTTCGTCAAGCAGACCCCAAAGGATACGATGATTCTCACTTTGGCTTGCGGAAAATATCGTTTTAACGATCTGGATCTGGGAAGCATTGGCGGCCTGCCCCGGCTGCTGGATATGGGCCAATGCAACGATGCTTATGGAGCGGTGCAGGTAGCGCTGGCGCTGGCGAAAGCATTTGACTGTGGCGTCAACGAGCTGCCGCTGTCTCTGGTACTGTCCTGGTACGAGCAAAAGGCGGTGTGTATTTTGCTGTCCCTGTTGGCGCTGGGAATCAAAAACATTCGCCTTGGCCCAACTTTGCCGGCCTTTGTATCGCCCAATGTGCTTCAAATTCTGGTGGAGAAATTTGGCATTCAGCCGATTTCTACCCCAGAAGAGGACCTCAAAGCAATTTTAGGCGGGTAATTTTTCCCATAACAAAACAAAGAGAAGGTGGTAGCTTCCATCTTCTCTTTTTCTTTTTCGAAAATATCTGGGAATTCTCTTGACAAAATGATTATAGTGTATATAATGAATATATACACTATATTGTCTATGATCTGGAAGGAGGGGTTGGGTGGATATCCTAATTAGCAATTCCAGTGGGAAACCCATTTATGAACAGATCTGCTCCCAGATGAAAAACATGATTTTAACTGGGCAGCTGCAGCCCGGTGATCCTTTGCCCTCGCTGCGTCTGTTGGCGAAAGAGCTACGCATCAGCGTTATCACTACCAAACGGGCATATGAGGAGTTGGAGCGGGACGGCTTTTTGCAGTCAGTTCCGGGGAAAGGGAGCTTTGTCGCGGAGAAAAATCAGGAATTTATCCGGGAGGAGCATCTGCGTATGGCAGAGGAATCCTTGCAAAAAGCGGTTCAAACCGCTAAAATTGCTGGGATTACCGAAGAAGAGTTTATAGAAATGGTGAATTTATTCTATCAGGGGGACGAATAAATGGAAAATATATTAGAAATTCGAGGCTTATCCCGAGGGTTTGAACAATTCCAATTAAAGGATATCAACCTGGAGATTCCCAAAGGGTGTATTATGGGATTGGTGGGAGAAAATGGCGCGGGAAAAAGTACCCTGATTAAATTGATCCTGAATTTGATTCACCGGGATGCGGGAACCATTCAAATTTTCGGCATGGATAACATTCAGCAGGAGCGGCAGATCAAGGAACAGATCGGCGTTGTGTTTGACGAATGCCATTTTTCCCCAACGCTGCGGGCCAAAGACGTGGATTCCATCATGAAACATATCTATCAAAACTGGGATTCGGCCTGTTTCCGTCAATATCTTTCCCGCTTTCGCCTGCCGGAAAAACAATCCATCAAAACCTATTCCCGAGGCATGACGATGAAGCTTTCCATTGCGGTGGCATTGTCGCACCAGGCGAAATTTCTGGTGCTGGACGAAGCCACCAGCGGGCTGGACCCCATTGTGCGGGATGAAATTTTGGATCTGTTTTTTGAGTTTATCCAGGAGGAAGATCGGGGCGTTTTGATTTCCTCCCACATCACCAGCGACCTGGAAAAAATTGCGGATTACATCACCTTTCTTCACGAAGGTAAAATCTTCTTTTGTGAACCAAAGGATCGTTTGCTGGACGATTATGGCGTGTTAAAATGTACGGCGGAAGAATTTAACGCCATGGATAAGGGGATCGTATTGGGGCACCGGGCCAACCGGTTTGGTGTGGAGGCGTTGATTCGAAGAAAAGATGCCAAAGCTGGACAGATGATGGACCCGGCAGGCATTGAAGATGTGATGCTATTCTTAGTGAAGGGGGAGTCGGAATGATCGGCTTGCTCCGCAAAGACTTTCTGATCCTCCGAAAAGAACTTTTGCTCCTGCTGGGCGTGGTTCTTTTCAATGCAATCATTCATTTGGAGGCGAAGAGTTCCTTGAGTTTGGTCATACTCCCTGTGGTCTTAGGGATGGTATTATCCTTAGCTAGTATGGCATATGACGAAAAAAGCAAATGGGATGGATACGCTCGTTCTTTGCCGGTAACTTCCAAGCACTTGGTCCTATCCAAATATCTTTTTGGAACCTGCTGCTATGGAGGAAGTGTGGCGCTGATGCTTCCGTTGCTTGTTCTGGTTGATTGGCTCGCCGGTCGGTCGGTCACAGCCATGCTGCCGTTTCTTTTGTCCTTTAGCGCCATTGCTTTGTTCTTGATGGCGGTAATGTTCCCAATTGCATTTCAGATTGGGGTAATCAAAACCCGTTTTGTCATGGTTATGGTGATTATTTTGATTGCGGTCGTCACTGGTCTTTTATACTCACAGGTTCAGGAATCAGATATTCAGCAAATATTCCACAGCGGACTGGGCGTTTTGTGCGCTGTAGCAGTGCCAGCTATTTCTGTAGTCTCCTATGTGGTTTCGTTCTGGATCTCGGTTGGGATTTATCGCAGAAAAGAAGTTTGAAAGGATAGGACGGCCGGTTTAGGGTTCGTGTAACCAAGAAAAGGAGGATTGCTGTGCTTGGTATTTTGAAGAAGGATTTTCTGATCATCCGAAAACAGTTGGGAATTTTAGCAGCTTTGATTATTTTTTATATGGTACTGTCTTTTCTGTCGGATAGCTCTGGTATGATGGGGGCAGTAGGAGGCATTGTGGCGATTTCGCTGCCGATGAACTGTATGGCGTATGACGAAAAATGCAAGTGGGATTTATATGCCCGCTCACTTCCTTTGCCGGCTTCGGTATTGGTGCTAAGCAAATATCTCTTGAGCATTCTGTTATATGCGGCTGTTTTAGTGATGTTTCTTCCCATTACTTGTTTAGTTCATATTCGGGGAGAGGGCAGCTTTTTGGGAGATTTGCTGCTGTTTTTGATCATTGGTATGGGTTCCGTTCTTTCTATGAGTATCTTATACCCGATTTTGTTCCGTTGGGGGGTGGAGAAAACCAGAATCGCTATGTTTTTCCTGGTTGCCATCCCGGTAGGCTTGGGGGTAGGGCTTTCCTTCATCACCGATTTGTCCGCCGTTTCGATCATGCCCTGGATCCATCTTTTGTATTGGGCGGCTCCGCTGTTTACCGCGGCCTGCCTGGTTGGGTCTTATTTTCTTTCGGTGTATATTTATAAACGCAAAGAAGTTTGAGGACACTGGAAATCGTCCATGTGTTGTTGTTCCAGTGGATCCAAATTTTGGATAGGAGCGAGAAAAGAACCTGCTGAAGCAAATTCGGGCAGGTTCTTTTTTTATGTTGAAATCAATCCTAATTTAATTGAGAAAGAAAATGCCGAGATTTAAATATCCGGCGAAGGTTAGCCAAATGAGATAGGGGATTTGTAGGTAAGCGGCCAGCTTGTTCACCTTCAGAAACGCTCGGATCAGGAAGGCGACCAAGATCCATAAAAAGGCCAGCCAAAGGAAGGAGAAGAAAATCCAATGCAGGCAGAAAAAGAAAATGGGCCACAGAAAATTTACGCCCAATTGAGCGCCATACAGGGTCAAAGCCCGGTGGCGGGCTAGGGATTCTGAGTTCCAAACCAAATAGGAGGAGAGTCCCATGAGCAGATATAGCAAGGTCCAGGCCACTGGGAACACCCATCCGGGAGGGGACAGCGGCGGACGTTGGATTTCCTGGTAAAAGTCCATGCTTCCACTGGTCAAAAGACCGGCGATCAATCCCACGCCCAAACTGATCGCAAGGCTGACTAAAAGGGGTTTTAATCGAATAATATACACAGCACAGACTCCTTTCCTTTTAGAATGGAAATGACCCATAGCACTTCTTTCATTTCATAACGCTCCTTTATTTTTGAAATCCATTCATCGATCTATATGCCTTGTCCCAGCGGATTAGAACCAGAATCTTAGGATGCTTTCCACTATTTGAAAAAAAGTTGTGAAATTTCAGGGAATCTGTTTGAATTCGCAGAGGGATTATGGTACTATGAATTCATATGAAAAAGTCAGTTTGCAAGAAAGGTTGGAAGATTGGATGGAGAAAAATTCGAAAAAACGTTCAGAACCATCGGCAGCCAGAGGAAAGAAAAAGAAACAGCAAGAAAACCTAATTATGACGATTGGGATTGTTGCTGTGGTAGCTGCCGCTGCGGTGGCGTTGTTTTTGCTGATGACCATTGGCCGAAATCGAGAGGACAAGCCTGCGGACACTCTGTCCTCTTTGATATCCTCTCAGGGGATGGTTAGCACGACGACTTCTGGTACGGGACAGGGCCTGCCGACTGGCAGCGTATCCGCCATTACTCAGATGGACGATCCTCTATTAGTATTGGTCAATCAATATAATAAAATGCCAAGCAATTATGAGCATACGCTAATCGAGATTCATGACACCACGATGGACGAGCGGATTCGCAAGCCCTTTGAGGACATGTACAATGCAGCAGCAGCGGACGGGGCAATCCTGTGGATTTCTTCTTGCTACCGTACTGCGGAAAAACAAGAGGAATTGTTTGAACGGGAAATTCAAGATAACCTCTCGTCGGGAATGAGCTCATCGGAGGCCACTGCCGCTGCGCAAATCGCAGTAGCACGAGGTGGCTACAGCGAACACAATACGGGATTGGCCATTGATTTGAACGGCGTAAGCCCCAATTTTCTTGAGACAGACGCTGGCAAGTGGATGGCGGAACATGCGGAAGAATACGGCTTTATCCTTCGCTTCCCGAAAGAGAAAGAAGCCGAAACCGGCATTATGTATGAACCATGGCATTACCGTTATGTAGGCAAGGAACATGCTCTTAAAATGAAAGAGCTGGGCATGTGTTTGGAAGAATACATCGATTATCTCAAGCAGGCAGCCCAGTAGGAAGTCCATGGCAGTGAGCTGTGGTTTTCAGAAAAAACGGTCGCTTTCTGTGTTTCTATGGTTGATAAAGTACCCCAGTTTTTGGTATAATAACCTGGAAACGCTAATATTCCAGGAGCGGGAGAAGCTGAGCGCTGTAGCTGGGGAGTTTTTCAGCAAGTCCAACGAAGGACGAGCGTGTGTATGAATAGACTGGCCGCTTGCTACCTGGAAATTTCTGAGAATATGGAAATCATAAAAAAACTGAAATACCGAAATAGAAAAAGATTGGAGAGAAACCCCCTAATGCAGAAAAAAATCCGTACGAGATTCGCCCCTAGTCCAACTGGTTTTATGCACGTTGGCAATTTGCGAACCGCATTGTATGAATACCTGATTGCCAAGTCCATGGATGGTGATTTTGTTTTGCGCATTGAGGATACCGACCAGGAACGTTTGGTAGAGGGCGCTGTGGATGTGATCTATGACACCCTAGATCGAGTTGGTTTGCGTCATGACGAAGGCCCGGACATGGGCGGGGCGTTTGGCCCTTATGTGCAAAGCCAGCGCCGGGAGTTATATCGGCCTTATGCGGAACAGCTAGTGCGGGATGGGAAAGCATATTACTGCTTCTGCACTAAGGCGCGGTTGGATTCCCTCCATGGCGAGGAGGAGAATGGGTTTGGCGGCTATGACCGCCATTGCCGCGACTTGCCTCAGGAGGAAGTGGATCGGTTGTTATCGTTAGGAACTCCGTATGTCATCCGGCAGAAAATGCCGATAGAGGGATCGACCACCTTTGAGGACGCTGTATATGGTTCCATTACCATTGAAAACGCAGAATTGGAAGATCAAATTTTATTGAAATCCGATGGCTACCCAACTTACAATTTTGCCAACGTCATTGACGATCATTTGATGGAGATTACCCATGTGGTGCGGGGTTGTGAGTATTTGACGTCTACCCCTAAGTACAACCTATTATATGAAGCGTTGGGTTGGGAGATTCCAGTGTATGTTCACTTGCCCTTGATTATGGGAAAAAACGAGGACGGCACCGTGTCTAAGCTATCCAAACGTCACGGTTCCACCGGCTTTGATGATCTGGTGAAGGAAGGCTATTTGCCAGAGGTCATCATCAATTATATTGCCCTTCTTGGATGGTGTCCAAAGGATAACCAGGAGGTTTTTACCCTGGAAGAGTTGACGAAAAACTTTTCCGTGCATGGAATCAGCAAGTCTCCAGCCGTGTTTGATTATGACAAACTGACTTGGTTCAATGGAGAATATCTGCGCGCTATGCCGCCAGAGGCATTCACCGATTTGGCAATGCCCTACTACAAAGAGGCGTTCCCGGATACGGAGCTGGATTGGGCGGTGCTATCGTCTATTTTGCAGCCCCGGGTCACTCAAATGACTCAGATTCCAGATATGATCGGCTTTTTTGGAGCCTTACCGGACTATGACAAAGAGCTATTTGTCAATAAAAAAAGCAAGACCAATTTGGAGAATTCTGTGACGATGCTGCAAGAGGCGATTCAGGCCTTGGAGGGTGTTGACGACTGGTGTGTGGAGAAGATTCACACAACGCTGTTGGAGCTGGCTCCCAAGCTGGAAGTGAAAAATGGTACTCTGTTGTGGCCGGTACGGATTGCCGCTGCTGGCATGACCGTAACCCCAGGCGGCGCCATTGAAATCCTAGCGATCCTTGGAAAAGAGGAATCGCTGCGTCGGCTGGGTTTGGGCTTGCAAAAGCTAGGCGTATCATGATTGACAGATCCTGTCACACACGAGAAAATAATAGGGGTGGTTGTGGTTTTTCTAAACCTATGAGAAAGGACACAATCTCATGATAATTTGTCACAATAGAGAAATGGAGTTTAAGAAAGCCAACGGAAAACGGGATGTTTTCCGGGAAAGGGAACGATATGAGCGAGGAAATCAAAAACGCGGAAGAAACAGAAGTGTGGAGCAATTTTATCCACGATTTTATTGAGGAGGACATTGCACCGGGCGGTCGGTTTGAAGGGAAAACTGTGCATACTCGTTTTCCTCCAGAACCAAACGGATACCTGCATATCGGCCATGCAAAAGCGATCTGTATTGACTTTGCCACAGCCGAAAAATATAATGGCCTATGCAACCTGCGGATGGATGATACCAATCCCACCAAAGAAGATGTGGAGTATGTGGATGCCATTCAGGAGGATATTTGCTGGCTGGGCTTTTCTTGGGATGACCGGTTTTACTTTGCGTCGGATTATTTTCCAAAGATGTACGAAATTGCAGTGAAGTTAATTCGGGAAGGCCATGCTTATGTTTGCGAAATGAACGCGGAACAAATGCGGGAAAATCGGGGTGACCTGACCCATCCTGCCGTCAGTCCTTTCCGGGATCGTCCGGTGGAGGAAAGTCTGGATTTGTTTGCCCGGATGAAGGCGGGAGAGTTTCCTGACGGCGCCATGACCTTGCGTGCGAAAATTGATCTGGCTTCCGGCAACTTTAACATGCGGGATCCTGTTTTGTACCGCATCAACCACATGCACCATCATCGTACCGGAGACGAATGGTGTATTTACCCTATGTACGACTATGCCCACCCGCTGGAAGATGCCTTGGAAGGGATCACTCACTCCTTGTGTTCCCTGGAATTTGAGTCCCATCGCCCCTTATATGAATGGGTTATTGAGCATTCTGGGTTGGAGGCAAAGCCTCGCCAGATTGAGTTTGCCCGCTTAAATATTAACCACACGGTGATGAGTAAACGGAAGCTGCGCCTGCTGGTAGAAAATGGTATTGTGGACGGCTGGGACGATCCTCGGATGCCCACCCTCAGCGGCTTGCGCCGGCGTGGTTATACCCCTGAGTCCATCCGCAATTTCTGTGAGCGGATTGGTGTTGCCAAGGTAAACAGCGTGGTGGAATACAGCTTCCTGGAGCATTGCTTGCGGGAGGATTTGAACATGACCGCCCAGCGAGTTATGGGTGTTTTGAACCCGGTAAAGTTAATTATCACCAATTATCCCGAAGGTCAAGTGGAGGAGTTCGAGGTGGAAAATAACCCCAATTGCCCAGAGGACGGCACCCGTACCGTTACGTTTTCCCGGGAGCTTTGGATTGAGAAAGAGGACTTCACAGAGACTCCAGTGAAGGGCTATTTCCGGCTTTTTGAGGGCAATGAAGTGCGCCTGAAAACTACCTATATTGTTCGCTGCACGGGATGCAAAAAGGATGACAATGGGGAAGTTATAGAGGTATATGCGGAATATGACCCGTTGACCAGGGGCGGAAATACCCCGGATGGCCGTAAGGTGAAGGGGACCATCCATTGGGTGGATACCCAAAATGCTTTGGATGCGGAAATCCGGCTGTATGACAATCTGTTTACGGAGGCTGACCCAGAAGCCGGCGAACTTTTGGAACTGGTGAATCCCAATTCCAGACAGATTCTGACCCACTGCAAGGTAGAGGAACCAGTGGCACGGATGCCCAAGGATACCCCATTCCAATTTATGCGGCAGGGCTATTTCTGTTTTGATAAAGATAGCACAGAAGATCGTTTGATTTTCAATCGTTCTGTCTCCCTTAAGGACGGCTTTAAAAAGAAATGAGGAAACAGCGTACTTCGGTACGCTGTTTCTTTTTCGATCCATGTTATTCGGCATAATTCCCATATCAATGGCTTTGCTTATGGATAATAGGCAGAAAAATAGGTGTGTATTAAAAAAATTATTGACAAATAGAAAAAATAGAATTAACATGATTGTAAAATATATTTTATAACAAGGAAATTTATGATGCAATTTCCTTATATGCAAAGTAATTTGAGAATAATAGAATAAGGAGAGATCCAATACGAAACCGATTTTTACAGCGGTGATCAGCATGGCCTTTCTATGCATAGTATTGGTAGGCTGCCAGCAGAGCGACCCATTGGAATCGCTGGATGTTTCCCAAGCGGCTCTGTTGCAAAAAACCACTTATGTGCCCGCTCAGCGTTTCCATGGCGTCCAGGTTACGGCGGAAGAGAATTCCTATTCGGTAAACGATAATCTTTTGGTTTTCAACATCCAGAGCAATTATAAATGGGAGAAAGAGTTGTGGTACTGGTATACGGACCTTAAATTGGAGGTTCAGCTTGGCCATACTTGGTATACCATTTCCAATCAAAATGGGTGGAGGCGTATCCGATTCGCCATTCCCAAGGATTCCGCAGATCGCATTACCATTGCACTTCAGGATTGGGATTATAAATGCCAGCCCGGGCATTATCGCTTAGTCTGTGAACTGGCTGAAAGAAATCAACCGTATAAAGGCTGGGGTTCAGGAGAATTTAATTTGGTAGCCCAAGACCAAACAGAAGAAAAGCCAATAAAAAGCAGCTCGATCTCGGAAAAATTAAGAACGTCCTATGGCGTTACCAAAGAAGAAAATGCTACGGATGCGATAGAAATCCGGCGGAATCAAGAAGTCTATTCCCAGACAGACCCATTTCTTTCGTTTCAGCTTTATAATATGAGCGACACAGAACGGATTTATAATGAAACGAATAATATTTTTTTGCAGGTACAGATTGGCGATACCTGGTATTTTATCCCCAGAAAGACATCTTTGTATGATTTTTCTGGAGAAGATTTGGCGCTGGATTACAGTTTAAGTCATGAAATTAAAATTTTTCGGGAAAATTGGGATTATAAATTCCAGCCAGGACATTATCGAATTGTTTTTATGGAAGATGAAGGGGGAGAATGGACAGCCACAGAATTTGACCTAGTCTAAGAGTTTATTTTTCAGAAATAAGAAGGCTTTAAAAAATAGCAAGCTCCTTTTGAGAGGCTTGCTATTTTTATTCGTTCTCAGAAATGGCTAGGAGCCGAGCATATTGATGGAGTTCGGCGGCTGTGTGGATCTGCTGGCCATGTTGATGCAGTTCTAATTGGGTTGGAACTGACAAGGACAGAAAATACTGACGAGAGCTACTGCTGTGGTCGATCAATTGATGTAAATTTTCATAATGCAAGAGAAATCACCTCAAAAGGTACTGTTTGGAAACATGACGAAGGTATACCGGGAAAGAATTGGTAGATTGCACAGGAAGAAGTTTTCCCGGCAAGCCGTTCCGAAGAAATGGTAGGAGACTTTTGGAATATAGATGTCGGTTCTCCGTTCCGCTCTGTTTTGGAGGGAATTTCGTCGACATTTCTCAGGTGGGTGTAGGTTGTATCGGAAAGGATTTTGTGATACAATAAACAGAAGAATACTGATTATTTGTGGGGGTATTTCTTGCCACAATTGTATGGAAGGGGAAATGGTTATGTCTGGTTTTACACTGCCTCTATCAAAAGTGATTCGGGAGCTTTCGCTCGCTACCTTTTACACACCCTGTGACCCAGAAGAAATTTTGATTTCTTCCCGTGACGTGAACCGTCCGGGCTTGGAACTGCATGGTTTTTTTGATTATTACGATACTACCCGGATTTTAATCATTGGAAATGCGGAAAACGCTTATTTGACTTCTTGTGATGAAGAAAAGAGGGCGCAGGCTTTGGATGCTGTGTTAGAACGCAAGCCGCCGGCTGTTATTTTTGCCCGTGAAATTGAGCCGTGTCCGATTTTTTTGAAAGCGGCCAAAAAACATGAAATCCCTCTATTGGGAACGGATGATATCACCTCCAGCTTAGTCGCCGCTTTGGTTTCTTATTTGAATGTTCAACTGGCTCCTCGTGTTACCCGGCATGGCGTACTGGTTGAAGTATATGGCGAGGGTATTTTTATTGTAGGAGACAGTGGAGTCGGCAAGAGCGAGACTGCCATAGAATTGGTGAAACGTGGTCACCGTTTGATTGCCGATGATGCAGTAGAAATCCGCCGTGTTTCCGCAAAGACGTTAGTTGGCTCCTCCCCGGAAAATATCCGTCATTTTATTGAGTTACGTGGCATTGGCATCATCAATATTCGGAAAATTTTTGGTGTAGGAGCCGTTAAGATGACCGAAAAAATTGACTTGATTGTAAATTTGGAAGTTTGGGATGATGAGAAAGCGTATGACCGGATGGGGATTGACCGGAATTATACGGAGATTTTAGGACTGAAAATTCCGGTTTTGACCATTCCGGTCCGGCAGGGCCGAAACTTGGCGGTTATTATTGAGGTAGCAGCGATGAATCATCGCCAAAAGATGATGGGTTACAACGCTGCAACGGAGCTTTTAACAAATATGGGTATGGATCCAGATTCCATGCAGGCTAAAGATAATAAAATTGAATTGGATATTTGATTTTATCCGAAAAAGAATCCTGTATTCTGGAAATACTATAAAATAGTGTGTTAATATTATTAGTTAATATGTTTTATAAATTAAACGGCTAAATATTATAAAGGAATAGTGAGGGAGTTCATGAAACCAATTGAAGTGCTGGGGCAAATTGCTGCCTCAATGGAGTGCAAAACCAGTTATGATGAACCTATGAAGGCTCATACCACTTTTAAAATTGGTGGCCCGGCAGATTTATTTGTCACAGTGGCTAATCAGGAGGCTTTGGCGGAACTACTGAAGAAGGCTAAAGAACTGGAAGTGCCTGTTCGAGTGATTGGAAAAGGCTCCAATTTGCTGGTACACGATTTGGGAATCCGGGGAATGGTGATTCTATTAGATGGAGAATTCTCTCGATTGGAACGAGTGGGTGAGAATCAAATCCATTGCGGCGCAGCGGTTCCACTCTGCAGCCTCTGCAGTTTTGCTCAGAAACAATCCCTTGCTGGCCTGGAATTTGCCTGGGGAATCCCTGGTTCTGCTGGCGGTGCTGCATTTATGAATGCAGGCGCTTATGGATCGGAAATGAAAAAGGTATTGGCATCATGTACTCATATGACAACCGACGGGGAAGTGGTTACGTTGCCGGCAGAGGACCTGGAACTGTCTTATCGGCACAGCGTTTACGAGCATCTGGATGCAGTCATCCTCTCCCTTTTGCTGGAATTAAAACCGGGAAATCCCAAGGAAATCACCGCCCAGATGGAAGAGTTTATCCGCCGGAGAAAGGAAAAACAGCCTCTGGAGTATCCCAGTGCAGGAAGCGTATTTAAACGTCCAGAAGGGCATTTTGCGGGCTCTTTAATTGAGCAATGCGGTTTAAAAGGAACTCGAATCGGCGGCGCTATGGTCAGCGAGAAACATGCTGGCTTTATTGTTAATACTGGGGCTGCCACTTGTGAAGACGTGTTGAACTTGATTCAATTGATCCAGGATACGGTAAGGAAGGAAACCGGAGTTTCTCTGGAATGTGAAGTCAAAGCTATCCAATAAGGAAAGTAAAGACGTAGAAAGAAAGGAAGTCAAAATGGAATTTATAATTGTGACCGGTCTTTCCGGCGCAGGAAAATCAGTAGCGGTCGATGCCATGGAGGATATAGGCTTTTATTGTGTGGATAATATCCCACCCAAGTTGATTTCCACTTTTTATGATCTTTGTCAGCAGGCGAAGGAAGGGTTTGACCGAGTGGCTGTGGTGACGGATATCCGCGGCGGTGATATGTTTACGATGTTAGCGGATTCTCTCACAAAGCTCAAGGAAGAAGGGAAGGAATATAAAATTTTATTCCTGGACGCCAGTGATTTGGTGTTGATCAATCGCTTTAAGGAGACACGCCGGAAGCATCCTTTGTTCGATCATTCCCTGACATCTTTAGAGCAGGCGGTTCAAGTAGAACGGGGGATTCTAAAGGCGGTGCGGGAGGTTTCTCACTATATTATTGATACTTCATACCTGTCTCCCAGTCAGCTCAAGCAGCGAGTCGCCACTCTATTTTTAGGTAATGCATCAGAGGCGATGGTGATTCACTGCGTGTCTTTTGGCTTCAAACATGGAGCCCCATCAGAAGCGGATTTGATGTTTGACGTGAGATGTCTTCCCAATCCTTTTTATGTACCAGAGCTGAAAAAACTCACGGGATTGGATGAGAATGTCCGGGATTACGTGCTCAAATGGGAGGAAACCCAAGGCTTTTTAGACCGTTGGCTTCCTTTGATTGATTATATGATTCCTCTTTATTGCAAGGAAGGAAAGAGCCAGCTGGTAATTGCCATTGGCTGTACTGGCGGGCATCATCGTTCTGTCGCATTGGCGCAGCTTTTGTATGACCATTTGATCAACAATGGGAAACGAGCAAGCGTCAATCACCGGGATATTCATAAATAAAGATTCATATTGTTATTTTTGAGATTCGTTTGGACGAAGAATGTATGTGAAAATGTTCCGCATCAATTCAAAGAAAGAAAGGTGATGGATGTGTCCTTTGCCGCCCAAACCAAAAGTGAACTTTGCCGGATAGTAAATTTATCCCGTTGCTGCCGAAAAGCGGAGTGTTATGGGCTTTTATTATTTGCCAAGAATTTCTCCTGGCAGGCCATATCCATCACAACCGAACATCCAGAAGTGGCCCGTCGAGTGGCGGAATTAACAGCGGAGACCGCACAAGTTTTTGTGGACGTTGCCACCCGGATTACCCGTCGGAAAACCAATGTGCATACGAGCCAGGTCATAGTCATTGGGGAAGACCAACGAACCCGACTGCTGGAGTTTTTTGGCCATACCGGCCAAGAGATCAGTTTGCATTTGAATTACGCAAACCTGGAAAATCCCTGTTGTACGTCCGCTTTTTTGCGGGGCGCGTTTCTTTCCTGCGGAAGCGTCACCAATCCAGAAAGGGAATATCATTTGGAGTTCGTTGTTCCCTTTATGAATTTAGCCAAGGATTTGATGTTGTTATTATCCCAAATTGAGGACGTGGATTTACAGCCTGCCATGACCAAACGTAAGGGCGCTTTTGTCGTCTATCTCAAGGGCAGTGAATGCATTGCGGATTTGCTGACCTTTTTGGGCGCGCCTCAAAGCTCTATGGAACTGATGCAGATTAAAATGCTCAAAGAGGTGCGCAATAATGTCAATCGCAAAATGAATTTTGAAACTGCAAACCTGGATAAAACAGCGGCGGCGGCGGCGCGTCAGTTAATTGCTATTGAAGTGATTATGGATCACATTGGATTGGAACAATTACCAGAGGATTTGCAGGAAATCGCACAGTTACGCTATGAAAACCCAGAGATGTCTTTGCGGGAGCTAGGGGAAAGTTTATCCGTACCATTGACCCGTTCCGGTGTGAATCATCGGCTGCGCCGCTTGGTCGAATTAGCCAATGGAATGGCTCCGAAAAAAGATTCCTTGGATTTCGAATAGAAAGGATGAGAAGGATGGCAGGGTTTGTCCATCTGCATTTACATACCGAATATAGCCTTTTGGATGGCGCCTGCCGGATTCCTCAGTTGATGGATACTGCTGTTGCGTTGGGGCAAACGGCGGTTGCCATTACCGATCATGGCGTCATGTATGGCGCTATGGATTTCTATAAAGAGGCCAAGAAACGCGGTATCAAACCGATTATTGGATGTGAAGTTTATGTTGCGCGGCGTAGCCGGTTTGATAAGGTTCATGAACTGGATCGGGACTCTTACCATTTGGTCTTGCTTTGTGAGAATGAAACTGGCTACCAAAACCTGGCGGCTTTGGTCTCTCAAGCCTGGACGGAAGGGTTTTATAGTAAGCCAAGGGTGGATTTAGAGCTTTTGCGTCAGCATCACGAGGGACTGATCGCTCTTTCCGCTTGTTTAGCAGGCTCCATTCCCCGGGCGATTAAGCGGGAAGATTACGCAGAGGCGAAACGTTTGGCTTTGGAGTATCGGGATATTTTTGGAGAGGGGAATTTTTTTCTCGAACTACAAGATCATGGAATCCGGGAGCAGATGGTGGTCAACGATCACTTGATCCGACTTTCCGAAGAAACCGAGATTCCGCTGGTAGCAACCAATGATTGCCACTATTTGCGACGGGAAGATAGTAAAATGCACCAAATTTTACTATGTATTCAGACCAACCATACTATAGAAGATCCGGATACCATGGAATTTGCGTCGGATGAATTTTATGTCAAAAGTGAGGAGGAAATGCGGGAGTTGTTTCCGGCTGTACCCCAGGCTTGTGATAATACAGTGGCCATTGCTGAGCGGTGCAACCTGGAATTTGTCTTTGGAGAAACCAAACTGCCCCATTTTGATACGCCTAATGGGCAGGATAACACGGCTTATTTTCGGGAGCAATGCTTTACAGGATTGCATCAGCATTATGGAGAACATCCTTCTCAGGAATTGGTAGATCGTTTAAACTATGAAATTAATACCATTGAGAACATGGGCTATGTCAACTACTATTTGATTGTCCATGATTTTGTGCGTTACGCGAAATCAGTCGATTTGCCGGTTGGACCGGGACGTGGGTCTGGTGCAGGCAGTTTGGCCGCGTACTGCTTGGGCATCACCGGCATTGATCCCATTCAATATAATCTGCTTTTTGAACGCTTTCTGAATCCGGAACGGATCAGTATGCCAGATTTTGACATTGATTTCAGCGATGAACGGCGACCGGAAATGATTGAGTATGTGGTGCGCAAATATGGCGCGGACCATGTAGCTCAGATTGTGACCTTTGGGACCATGGCGGCAAAAGCTTCTATCCGGGATGTAGGGCGCGCTATGGCGATTCCCTATGCAACGGTGGACGCAGTTGCTAAGCTTGTGCCGACAAAATTGAACATTACTCTGGATCAAGCTTTATCAATATCTAAGGAATTGCGGCAGCGTTACGATACGGATCTTCAGATCCATGAGCTGATTGATATGGCGAAAAAGCTGGAGGGCATGCCCCGGAATGCTTCTACCCATGCGGCAGGTGTCGTCATTACCGACCGGCCTGTATTTGAATATGTTCCGCTGGCGAAAAACAACGATTCCATTGTGACCCAATACACCATGACGACATTGGAGGAATTGGGGCTTTTAAAAATGGATTTTCTGGGCCTGCGGAACCTATGGGTGATTGACGATACTCAAAAAATGATCCGAAAAACCCAGCCTTCTTTTTCCATTAATGAGATTCCAATGGATGATCCCGCTGTGTACGCGATGCTGACGGCAGGCGAAACCGAAGGGGTGTTTCAATTTGAATCCACTGGGATGCGCAATGTTATCATGCAGCTGCGCCCAGAGTATATGGAAGATTTGATTGCCGTGATTTCCTTGTACCGTCCCGGCCCAATGGAGTCGATTCCCCGCTATATCGCCAATCGGCATAATGTTAGCAAAGTGACGTATCGTCACCCTTTGTTGGAGCCAATTCTGAATGTGACGTATGGATGCATTGTGTATCAGGAGCAGGTCATGCAAATTTTCCGTACTTTGGCGGGGTATTCTTTGGGCCGCGCGGATATTGTGCGCCGTGCCATGTCCAAAAAGAAAGCGGATGTGATGGAACGGGAACGGCAGATTTTCATTTATGGATTGACTGCTGAGGATGGGACGGTTCAGGTAGAGGGTTGCGTGCGCCGAGGTGTGGAAGAAGGCGTCGCAAAAGCGATTTTCCATGAGATGGAAAGCTTCGCTTCCTACGCTTTCAACAAATCCCATGCTGCAGCCTATGCCGCTCTTTCCTATCAAACCGCTTGGTTAAAATGTCATTATCCACAGGAGTATATGGCGGCTTTGCTGACCAGTGTGCTGGATAACACCGACAAAATTGCAACCTATATTACGGAGTGCATGCGCTTGGGGATTCGGGTTTTGCCCCCTCATGTCAATGAAAGCGGAAAAGATTTCACCGTTGTGGGCAAAGATATCCGGTTTGGCCTGTTGGCGATTAAAAACTTAGGTCGCGGTTTTATTCAAAACTTGGAACAGGAACGGGAATCCAGCGGCGTATTTTCTTCCTATTATCAATTTTGCAAACGGATGCATCCGCTGGAAATGAACCGCAGGGCATTAGAAAGTTTGATTAAATCAGGGGCGTTAGATGGTTTGGAGGATCACTATAACCGTCGCCAAATGTTGTCGGCGGTGGGGGAGATCCTTGACCATTTGGATGCGGATAAACGGAAGAATATTGATGGCCAAATTGGTTTTTTTGACATCCCGGACGATCCTGGTACGAAGCAAGAATTTTTTATTGCACCGCAGCAGGAATTGTCTCCCAGTGATAAATTGGCCATGGAAAAAGAGACGACAGGGATGTATTTATCCGGGCACCCTATGGCGGATTACGCTTCTTGGTACGATCGGCTTGGAACCCAAAAGACTGGAGCAATCCTGGATGATTTCCGGGAGCACGAGGGGAATTTTCACGATGGCGATTCGGTTACGTTATTTGGAATTCTCACATCTGTGAAGTTAAAAGCGACCAGAAGCAACGCCATGATGGCATTTCTGGTCATCGAAGATATTTGGGGTTCCATGGAAGTGTTGGTGTTCCCACAGACTTTGTCCGCCTACTCTCACCTGATTGCAGAAGGCCGCGTCGTTCAATTGGTGGGACGGTTAAGTTTGAGTGAAGAAAAAGCCCCGAAACTGATTTGTGAATCTGTGCTTCTGCCGCCGCAAGACATGGAAGAAACCGACTCTCATCACTCGCCGGCAAAGAAGGCTTCTCGTCCTGGTCTTTATGTAAAGGTCCCAGCTCAAGGAAAGAGAGAGTACCAAAAAGCCATGCAGTATTTGGCTATTTTTGATGGCGCCACCCCGTTGTACCTCTATTTTCAAGACACCAAAAAATTACTCCAAGCTCCTCCGGAATTGCGGGTGGATGTCAATGAACCCCTTTTAAATGCACTAAAAAAACTGTTAGGGGATGAAAATGTTGTGGTGGTTTCCTAACTTTTCAAAAAATTGTTGTATTTTACACAAATCACTTGATTTTTGTTGTAGAAATATACTATAATTATAATCATATTTTGGCAAAGATCACAAATTGTTTTTACAATTTTGAAGGGGTTGGATCGGATGAATACAAAAACAATTGCGGTATTAACCAGTGGCGGCGACGCTCCTGGCATGAATGCAGCGGTACGGGCAGTGGTACGGACAGCGATTTCTAGTGGCATGAAGGTGTTAGGAGTGCGCCGTGGCTATAATGGTCTTTTGCACGGCGATTTTATGGAAATGAATCTGCGCAGCGTATCGGATATCATCCAGGATGGCGGTACCACGTTGTTTACCGCCCGCAGCCCGGAATTTACCACGCCGGAGGGCCTGCAAAAAGCGGTAAATGTGTGTCAAACATTCCAGATTAATGGTGTGGTCGTCATCGGCGGCGACGGTTCCTTTAAAGGCGCGCGTTCGCTGTCCCAGGCAGGCATTCCTTGTATTGGGATTCCCGGCACCATCGATAACGACATCGCCAGCAGCGACTATACCATTGGGTTTGATACCGCAATGAATACGGCGGTGGATATGATCGACCGGCTGCGGGACACAACGGAATCCCATGACCGTTGCAGCGTGGTGGAAGTCATGGGCCGGCGCTGCGGGGATATTGCCATGATGACGGGAATAGCCGTAGGCGCTACGGCTATTTTGGTACCGGAACTACCGTTTGATTTTGAGAAGGATATCATTGAGCGGATGCATTTCACCCGCAAAACTGGCAAACGTCATTTTGTGATCATTGTAGCGGAAGGCGTGGGCAAGGTGGCGGAACTGGCGCAAGAAATCGAAAAGCGTACCGGAATTGAAACCCGCGCTACGGTACTGGGTCATGTGCAGCGGGGCGGCCGGCCTACCCTCCGGGATCGGGTGGTGGGGAGCCAAATGGGTTATTACGCGGTGCAGCTTCTCAACAAGGAGAAAAGCAATCGGGTGGTTGTTATGAAAAATGGTAAAATTGTAGACTACGACATTACCGAAGCTTTGGAAATGAAGAAGCAATTTAATAAGGAACTGTATGATATTGCGTTGACGATCTCTATTTAAACATAGAAAACATGTAAAGCGAGCCAATGGCTCGCTTTTTTGTTTCTAGAAAATCAATTCTTAAAATATTATTTTTATAATACCACCAATTTTTGACTGATGAAATTGTATGATAGGTAGAAAATCAAAAATGATTATATATGTCGTTGAAAAATAAATAATAATGAAATATAATGTTATTACAATACTTTTTAATAAAAGTTATTGTGAATAATAATTATGGGGGTTATGAAAATGAAAAGAAACACCAAAAGAACGATTATTGCATTAGGTTTAGCAGCATCTATGTTGATGTCTGTGGGGGCGATGTCAGTTAGCGCGGCTTCGGAAGAAATGGTATCCGTGCCGGAAAGTGTCCAGCAATCCCCGCAAACCGAAGAAGGGTTGGAGATTCTTACAAAAGATATGGAAACCGAGGAGGAATATGTAGAAGTAGTTCCTCCTACTAATGATGGCCGGACAAGCAATATGATCCCCTCTACTATTCCAGAAGAATATGAAGAATATTTGCTTCCTCCAGCTCCGTCATTTCAACCGTATGCAATTATGGGAAGTGATGATGAACGTTATGAGGTGGGATATGGAGATATTAACAAATATGTAAAGGCGATTTGTTATGTCGAAGTTACTAATCAAAATGGAAAACTTTTAGGAAGAGGAACAGGTTTTGTTGTTGGAGGCAATGTAGTAGTAACAGCAGGACATGTTGTTTATGATTGCCCGAATGATAATTTGAATCAATGGGGAGGAGGATATGCTCCAGTTGTCAAAGTATATCCACAACGCAAAGACAGTCAGAAACCATTAGGTGTATTTACAGCCACACAATGTCATGTTACAAATCAGTATGCAAAATATGGTTCCTCACAGTTTGATATTGGAATTATCCGCGTGGATTCTAATATTTCTGCTAAAACAGGAAGTTTTGGTATGCAATATACAGAAAATCATAATTCTTTAGTAGGAAAAGAAGTTACAGTTGCAGGATATCCAGGCAAGATTGGAAAAGATTTAAATATAAATGCCGGAATTAAACAATACACTATGAAGGGGAATATAACACGTACTTATTCTTTTGGAAGTCCAGATGGTTCTGAGAAATACCCAAGAATTTTTTATAATACAATAGATACGTCCCAAGGACAAAGTGGGGCAGCTGTTCATAAAGCAGGCTTCGTTGCTGTAGGAGTTAATACGGCAGAACGGAATGATGAAAACGGTGGTGTTATGTTTAATAAGATCTATTATGATTGGATTCGGCAATATATTTAATCGGTGATGACATGAAAAAATTTTTTCTTATGGCAATTGTGGTAGGACTATGCGGTTCTTTTTTCTTGGCGGGGTGTCAGGAAGAACAAAAGGGAGTTTCAGAGGTTTCATCTGGTGTGATTTATCAAGCGGAGCAAAGCGGTCTTTTGCCCGCACAGTATGAGGAAACAAAGAAAACTAATCAGGTTCGTTTAGAATTATTCAACACCCAGTATCCGGTAGACACGGAAAATATTTCCTTCCTATTGGTGAATGAAGGGGATAAAGATATTGAATATGGGTATATGGATTTGAAACTAGAAGTGAAAAAGAAGGATCATTGGTATTCTATCCCTGTGAACGAAGTGCCGGAAATCCTACTGAATCTCTCTGTAAATGACAAAAAAGAGCACGAAATCTTATTGGATCAAATGTCTTCGTTCCGATATAATTCGCAGTATGGAGAACCGTCCTCCTTATATCGCTACGATTACCACCCGGGAAAATATCGCCTTGTGTTTGAAACGCCAGAAATTGGCTGGACTTTCTCAGAATTTGATCTAGTAGAATAAAAAGGACAGCAGGGGGAACCCTGCTGTTTTTTTGTGAGAAACCATAAGTTTTTATTGAAATATTTTGTCTTTTATAATATAATAAAACAAAAAAGAGGAGGGATAACATGAAACGATTTCTGGTAATTGTGTTGAGCGCTTTGGTGGTCAGCGTATTTTTTTCTGGTTGCAGCCAAGAACAGAATGGGAAATCTCTTTCCTCCGCTAGCCCAACGCAGGACGAGCAGTCTGTGGTAATTCCCTCGAAGCCAGAGGTAGGCACAACAGTAGCCACATCCCGGGATGAAGAGACGAGGATAGCGGGGCTTGATTTGGCGTCCAGAGAAGCCTCTTATCCGTTGGATACTCCTTGGCTTACCTTTGACGTATATAATGAACGTAAGGATGATTATCTCTTTTTTTATCATGGTATGGAGTTAGAGGTGCAAACGCCGGACGGCTGGAAAACCATTGTGTCCAGCAGAGTTATGGAGCCGCCGTGGGTTCTTTTTAACAATTCGAAAAATGAGTTTCAGATTTCTTTAAGAGACTGGGACTATGATTTTCAGCCTGGTCATTATCGTCTGACGATGGATGTGTGGAATGCGGAATGGGGAGAAGTAGGTGACCCTTGGATTGCGGCGGAATTTGATTTGACCCCAGGAGAGCCTTCCAAATTACCTAAGAGCAGTGCAGTTGTGAACACCGGAAAGCTGGTGGATGGATTTTTGACCCCGGACAGGGTGAGCAAAAATTTTCGTGTTGAATTAACGCAGTCTACCTATTCCAAACAGGAGGATTCTTGGTCGTTTGTTTTGTATAATAATACAAATAAAGAAATATCTTTTGGAAAAAGGGATGTGATGTTGAACGTGCGGATCAATGGGGAATGGTATTGTCTTCCGAAGGAAAGTGTTTATCTCATAGCGGAACTTGTACCAGCCCAATCTTCCACTACTATTGAACTGGATAATCTTACAAATTTGATCTCTCCATCTTACCAACCAGAAGGTTTTCGTGCTGTTTTTGCGGAGTATGGTGAATGGGCATTTGCCGAATTTGATCTAGTAGAATAAAAAGGACAGCAGGGGAAACCCTGCTGTTTTTTTGTGATAGAGATTGGTAAAATAGTTGAAAAACAGAGAAAAAGAAATTATAATGTTAGATAGATTCTATTAAAACAAGGAGGAGAGAAAATGAAACGATTGGTTACCGTTCTGTGCGTGGCGCTCCTAAGCTGTGGAATGGTGCTAGTGGGATGTCAGAATGAGGAGCTGGTTTCGGAGCCTTTATCGACCAATGCCGCTCAGCGAGCCTCGATTGCCGCCCAATGGGCAGAAGCCGACCGGCGTACGGATGTGCGTCTTTCCCTGGAACAGACAGAATACCCATTTGGACAAGATGTAATTCCCATTTCGATGCAATGGGATAAAAAAGTCAGTTCGGTATCTCCCGAAGATTTCCAGCTTGAGCTGCAAAAAGATGGGCAGTGGTTTGTGATGGACTCGGGAGATTATCGAATCGTTACGAACCGCTCTGACCCATCTGGCCAGACGATGCAATTAGAGCTGTTCCACTTTCCTGCCCTTTACGAGTATGAGAAAGGAACCTATCGCATTGTGCTGAAAACAAAACCATCTGGTTGGACGTGTGTAGAATTTGTTTTGACAATGCCGGGAGTAAACAAACTTCTCGGAGTCCAAGAGGATGATTCTTACCGAATGGATTATCTTCCCGGGAAACAAGTCAGCAATATTTCCCTCCAAACGGAGAAGAAACAATACTCAGGAACTGAGGATACGGAGATTATTTATACGATTGAAAACCGTGGAGAAACCAGCGTTCCCTTTTATGCCAGATTTGTTTCCCTTGAGGTCAAACGAGAGGACGGATGGTATACTTTTATGGGTGGTTCTACTCTCCTTGATGCGATTGCTCACGAGGGAATCGAAGTAGCGCCGGGTACGGAACATAAGGCATCCATATCCTTTGACATTTGCCGCCAAGATGGTTTTGATCTTCAACCAGGACGTTATCGTCTCGTCTGGCTGCCCAACCCGATGGATGGGCTTTGGACTTTCTCAGAATTTGATCTAGTAGAATAAAAAGGACAGCAGGGGGAACCCTGCTGTTTTTTCTGGCTGTGATCAAGAACAGAACGAGGAACCCATGATTTCCTCCAGCATAGACAGGAAAACTAGGAAGAGGCTTGCAGACCCAGTTCGGGTATGCCTCCCTTCGCAATCTGCTGGCCTTTCTCCATGACATGATATATCGGTCAGGAAACAAGGACACTGGAAAATTTTTTTACCAGATAAAGATCATAATTCGTAGCGCGGAATTTTTTTCATATTCCAATACAGTTTGCGTAAATTTCGCATGTTCCTGTTTATGTTCTGGAAGTCTCGGAGCGCCAATGGAAGCCCCGAAAATGATTGGTGATGTACCGTTCCTAATTTTTAGAAATAGATTGATTTTAAAAATGGAAAAATTTGCTCCTTTTTAACTTGGAATATGACAATAAAAGAGAAAAGATCTTTGCCATAATTTAAAATCAATCAACAATAGGAAAAATTTAGGGAACTTCCGGGGAAAACTTAGGATGGAAAAAAATTAAAAAAAAATTTTAAAAAAGTATTGACATTTATCGAAAAAGCGGATATAATAAATATCGTTGTCACGGAAAATCACCCATACACAACCAGCCAATTAGAAAAGTTGGCCTAGTAGTTCAGTTGGTTAGAACGCCAGCCTGTCACGCTGGAGGTCGACGGTTCGAGCCCGTTCTAGGTCGCCATTTATGCTGCTATGGCTCAGGTGGCAGAGCACATCCTTGGTAAGGATGAGGTCGGCAGTTCGAATCTGCCTAGCAGCTCCAAAGAAAATCCAGTAACCATGCCGGTTACTGGGTTTTTTATTTCGCTCATTTTTATGAATGTTTTGAAATTTGACTACCTTTTGACGAAAACAAAGTATGTCGCTCAAGAAAAAACGGCAGCAACAGGAAGCATATCTCTATGGCAATCGTTGGAGTGGCACAGATCATGGTGCTGCTCCATGTTGCCGTTTTGTCCAAGAAGGCAGAAGGCATTTCCATTCCACTGGAGACTTTTCAGGTCAACGACTGGTTTTCCACAGCGGACTTGTGGACGACAAATCTGAAATTCGATGCCGCTTACCAGGAGCAAAAACAGCAGTTTCTTGCTAGAAATCATTCCTAAATAACGGACTGGCGAAACAACATTCCTGAAACATCAGGAACAAATTGTGTTGCTGGTCGGAGCACTTACATGTTGGTTGATATTCGATTGGATTTTCAATCGGCAATGACATTCTTTCTCTTTCATTCCAGGGATTTTTGTGCAGGTTAATCTGTTCTTGCCGTGAATAAAGCCCCCAGATGTCGTTCTATTTTTCTACATCCGGGGGCTTTGGTTTATGGATTGTTTTTACTGGGACAATACACGTTTATCGGTCAGTTTGTTATTCGTTGGATTTCAACGATTCGATCATATTGATCCGTTTCAGCTTCCAATACATCGCCAGATCCACGCAGGCAGCGAAAAATGCAGTGAGCGCTATCGCCAGGAGGTAGCTGGTCCAGCGAATCCCTCGCCCGAACATGACAATGTCTAACTCAATCATATCAATCATAAAAGTAGTCAGCACAGTGCCTAACAACAGGCCAAGCCCAATCCCGAACAAAGTTAACAGGATACTTTCCCGCAGGACATAGGCAGCCGTTTCCTTGTTTTGGAATCCCAGTACTTTGATGGTAGCAATTTCCCGCACTCGTTCCTCAATGTTGATATTGGTCAAATTATAAAGCACTACAAAGGCCAAGGCCCCAGCCGTGAGTACCAGAACCAGAACGACCATTTTCATGCTTTGAATGGTTTGCTGGAATTGCTGTTCCATCGTATCGTTATAGGAAACCGCCAAAATGTCCGGGCGAGTCGGAAACCCTGTAGAGAGTTGATCTTTTTCTTGCTGGGATAAGCCTTCTGAAAGGATCGCGAATACCGTATTGAAAGCCAATTCCGTCTGCGTCACTTCTTCGTAGAGTCTTGGGGTGAGGTAAATATAGTGGTAAGCGTAGTTTTCCGTGATCCCCGAAACGGGAGCGGAGTATTCCCGGTTGTTCATTGTGAAATGAACTTGGCTTCCCACCTCCAGGGACATTTGCTTGGCCAGCTTTTCCGTAACAACAACGCCGTCGTCCCGGAGAGAAACCGGTTTCCCGGTGACCCGGTCACGCAAAGTGATCACAGGTTCCATAGCCGCCGAAGATTCGGGTACAAAGACATAGACGTCCATAGCCTGCCCCGATTCGTCATGGACTGCCGCACTCTCCAAGTAGGTAAACAGATGGGAGGACAAGGGTTTTTGAGCGTTTAAATATTCTTTTAACTCCTCATGTTTCCCCATAGGCTGGTCCTGATTCAGCACAATGGTGGCGTTATAATGGGAGATGTCCATAAACTGCTTGGTTGCGATCACACCCACCGAGTCATTGAGTCCTAGCCCTGCCACAATCAGCGCCGTACATCCGGCGACTCCCAAAAGGGTCATACAAAAGCGTATTTTATAGCGGAACAGGTTCCGGGCGGTTACTTTGGAGGTAAAGCCCAGGCGTTTCCAGAGAGCGGGGATGCGCTCCAGAAGGATCCGTTTTCCTGGCTTGGGAACCTTGGGCCGCATGAGCACGGAAGGCTGGATGCGCAGGGATTGGTAACAGGAGAGGAGAGAAACGGTGGCGGTGCAAAGGACAGCCGCGGCGAACGCGCCGGCTGCGTAGCCCCAAGGGAAGTGGTAGAGCAGCTCCGGGAGGGCAGGATACATAGAACGGTAAGCAGTGAAAATCACTAAAGGGAAAACGGGAAAACCGACCGCCAATCCCACAATGCTGCCAATTCCTCCCGCCAGGCTGGAGTAGAGCAGGTATTTTCCAGCGATGGATTTTGAGGAATATCCAAGAGCTTTCAAGGTGCCGATTTGGGTGCGCTGTTCCTCCACCATCCGGGTCATGGTGGTGAGGCAAACCAGCAGGACCACCGCCAGGAAAAAGACGGGGAACAGGGTTGCCACAGCATCAATCCGCAGCGCGTCTTCCTCAAAGGTGGCGTAGCCTGGATTGTCGTTCCGATCAAATACATACCATTTTAGTTCGGAAAGCTGGCTGAGCTGCTGTTTCGCATCGTTGATCTGGGTTTCCGCATCGTGCAGTTGGGTTTCGGAATCAGTAACCGCTTGGTTGTATTCGGTGCGCCCTTCTTCCAACTGTTGTTTGCCTTCCTCCAATTGGGCGCGGCCTTCTGTCAGTTCAGTCAAGGCTTTGATCCGCTGTTCATAGTATACAATCTTTTGTTGGGCAAGCTGAGCCCGCCCGTCCCAATAGGTGGCTTGGTTTTCCTGAAAGGCTTTTTTTCCGGCTTCCAATTGGAGCTTTCCTTTTGCGATCTCTTTGGCCGCTGCATCCAGCTTTGGCTGAGCAGCCGCTTTTTCTTGGTCGAAAAGCGCTTGTTGGCGATCCAGTTCCTCCTTGCCTTGGATCAGTTGAGCCTGAGTTTCCGCCAAAGTAAGCTCCGCTTGGTCCAGTTGTTGGTCGGTGCGCTCCAAGGCGTTTCTCACAATTTCGATGGTGGACTGGATTTCGCCAGACTCCCAAATTTTTGGAATGGGCTTCCCTTGAGACTGGGCCAGCTCGGCGGCTTGAATTTTCTGGCTGAGCTGTTGGAGCTCCGCCTGAACCTGGGCGATTTCGGAGGCGCTAACCTCGGACTGCTCCATGACTTCCAGCAAGATTTCCAGAGAAGAGACCAGGCGTTTGGCGGTTTGTATCTGTTGTTCCGCTGGCTGTCGCTCTACCTCCAGCAGGATTTCCCGATAGCGGGCGCGGACTTCCTCCACCACCAGCCGGGCAACTTGGATGCTTTGCTGGCCCTGCTCTACTTGAGCGATTCCCAGACGGTATTGAGCCCATGCCTCTTGGAGCTTTTGTTCCGCTTCCTGAAGCTGGCGCAGCCCTTGTTGATACTCTGCTTCTGCCTGGGCAAGCTGGGCTTGGGATTGTGCAATCTGAAGTTCTGCCGCATCCAATTGCACCTTGCCTTGGGTCAATTCCCGCTCCGCTTGGGCGAATTCTCTTTCTGCTTGAGAGGTTCCGGCCTGATACTGCTGCTGGCCTTGGGTTAGTTGCCATTCCGCATCGGAAACCTGTTGCTGAGCGTCCAGAAGCTCTTGTTCCGCTTGGGCCAGCTTGCTTTCTGCCT
Organism: Clostridiales bacterium; assembly: GCA_022801595.1. GTDB lineage: Bacteria > Bacillota > Clostridia > Oscillospirales > Acutalibacteraceae > UMGS1071. The sequence continues at coordinate 30,399 of JAAWSO010000019.1, forward strand.
CGGCTTTTCCCTGGGCATAATCCTGTTCGGCCTGCTGAAGCTCTTCCTTCGCATCCCGCAGGGTAGTGTTTTCAAACATCTCAGCCTGCTGAGCACCCAAGGTTTCCAGCTGCTGGGCTAAGGAGTTTATGGTCTGGGCATATTGGCTGTCATAAGCGGAAATCCCTCGTTGCCGTAGGTCGGTTTCTACATAGACTTCGGTATAAGAATCGTAAGCGAACGCTGCTTCCGGGATCATAATAAAGTAAGAAATGGTTCCATTTCCCACAGGAGTGGATCCCCGGTCGTAGGCGATGAACATCGGATTGTCCACAATGCCAACCACTTCGAAGGAAGTCTGGTTCAGCAGGTCGGAAACGGAAGAACCATTCACCTCTGGAGCCAGGGTCAATGTTTCACCGATTGGGATTTGGGTACGGTTCATACCAGGGGATTTTTCCACCACGCATTCATTGGGATCGCGGGGCATCCGTCCTTCTATTAGCCTAGGCTGATTCAGAGCCTCATAGGGGGAAGCGGAGGGAGGAAGCGCGAATACCTTCACCGTTTGGTTGGAGCTTTCGCTTTGAACGATTACGTCGGCGGAATAGGAGGGCATGATTCCCGCAACATGATCCAAGGCCAGGATTTGCGCCAAGTCCTCCTCGGTGAATCCAAATGTGGAGATTAGCCTGAGATCCATCAAGCGCTGCCTTTGGAAATATTCGTTGGTCGTATGGGTCATGCTGGGACTGGTGGCTTTGATGCCCACAAAAAAGCCAACCCCCAGGGCGATGATGATCAAAATAGAAAGGAAACGCCCCATCGAATGTCGGATTTCCCGGAAGGTGTCCTTATTTAATGCGAATTTCAACGAATACACCTACTTTCCACAAAAATACCAAGGGGTTCACCACTCGATGGTTTCGATGGAAACTGGCCGCTCCTGCATGATATCCTGGATCACCTTGCTGTTCTTCATGGTAATGACTCGGTCAGCCATTGGGGTGATGGCTTGGTTGTGGGTGATTAAGACAACGGTCATCCCTTCTTGCCGGCAGGTGTCTTGGAGAAGCTTGAGAATCGTTTTACCAGTATTGTAGTCCAAGGCACCGGTAGGCTCATCGCACAGAAGCAACTTAGGGCGTTTGGCCAGGGCGCGGGCAATGGAAACCCGCTGCTGTTCGCCACCGGAAAGCTGGGATGGAAAATTGTCCATCCGGTGGGAAAGGCCCACATTTGCCATCA